>JAJYMC010000015.1 GCA_021787335.1 Bacillota bacterium
AGCACTCGAACATCTCTGAGTTCCGGCGGAAGGCCTCGACCGAGCCGAGGCCGCCCCATTCGTTGTGCGGCAGGGTGTTCAGCCAGATGACGTCGCGGACGCGCCGGCGCATCGTGGCCAGGATGCCCGCGGCCTCGTTGGCGGCCAGGGTCTTGGTGTCGCTGACAATGATGAGGATGGTGTGGGCTGATGGCCTTCACTGCAAACCAGGGGCTAACTCCTGAGCGGGTTAGCCCCTGCTCTTGAGCCCTTCTGCAAGTCTAGTCCGGCTCCTCGTCGTTCCAACCGATACTGCTCATGGTCAAGTGGATGCCCGTGACAAAGCCGTTTTCGACCGTGAACTGAAGGAGTCTCCAGTCAGCGGGTGCGCCCCCGACGAGCAACTTGTAGTAATAGCCCGGGTAGTCATGGGCTGAAGGGCCGTATTTCTTTCGAGCGATGGTTTCCGAAACGCCTAAGGCTATGCCCCTTGGGGTGCGCAGCTCTTTAGCCGAAACCAACGAGGGGGTTCCCTTCAGCCCCTCTGAGACGCGGAGCAAGGTGATTGCGAAGGCACCTTTATCATCCGTCATCACGCGGAGAATGGAATCGGGACCTGTATTGAACTGGTAGTTGTAGCCTATAGTCTTGCGCTTTTCGGTCGTCGCCGGCTGGCCCATCACCTTCTCGAGCTCGGCGTCGGTCATCCCGAGCCGTAGCGGGCCAAGCCTGAGGTCCTTCTCGGTCAGCTCTCTGGGAGCACATGAGGTCAGTAGGAGAACGCACACCAGACAGAGAGCCAGCGGAATGAGTCTCCGTCTCCTCATAACTCTCACCTCACCGATTGTAGTTCTCGACGCCACCCTCAATTTCCTCTGATAACCAGTTCGGGTTGAAGGGACCGGGTGTCGGGGGCCGAAGCCCCCGACACCCGGGACCCAGGTTCTCTCAGAAGGCGTCACTCGGCAAAGTGCTTGGTGCTGCCCCCATACGCGAGTGGGCTTTGAATGGGGTTCTGAGTTGGGGGAGGCGTCTGCGACTTGCCCGGCCCTTGGATGCCGCTCTTGTCTTGGCTCTTGGACCCAGTCGATATGCTTGCGGTGGACCCGTTGCCCTTCGACTTGGACGAGTCACCGGCCTTCGTACCCGAGCCGGTTTTTACGCCCTAGCCGCCGGTTCCGCTGTTGGCGGCACTCTGTTCGGCCTTACCATACTTACCAGGCGGCCGATCGCCTTCCATCTCGCCCGGCGGAAGGTAGGAACCAGACTTCTGCGTGTCGGCCTTGATGGAAGCTGGCATCAGGCTATTGTTGCCTGCCGCTTCAGTGCCCTTGCCCGTCTGGGTGGCACCGATCGAGTTGCCCTTGGCGTCGTTTCCCGCCTTCTTGGCGTCGCCTGACGTGTTGGGGCTATTCGAAGCCTGTTCACCCTTGGCCGGTTCCGATAATCCCTTCGCCGCCTGTTCGGCCTTGGACGACCCGGTTACACCCGGCTTGGACGGGGCCAGGTCACCCGCAAGTGCGCCGGGCTGAGCGGCCGGCCCTCTGTTGCCCCCGTTGGCACCTGCCGTCTCGATTGACGCGCCGCCGGACTTCCCCTTGGTGGAAGAGTTGTTGGCGGGCGGTGCGGCCTTGTCACCCTCGGCAGGCTCTAGGGGCGTTTTCCCAGCGTTGGAAGCTGAAGCACCCTTCTTGGACGGCAGCTGGGGGAGTACGTCCATTGGATCGATGTATTTTCCGGGCCTGGGCGACCTGCAATGGCGACCATCCGGAAAATCCGCCATACAGGACTTTCCCCTGGCGGATTAGGTCTTCTAGCGCGCATAGCGACTCTTCCAAGGGTGTCTCCGGGTCAAATCGGTAGAAGTAGTACAGATCAAGATAATCAGTCCCCAGTCGTCTAAGACTGGCGTGACAGCCCTCAATAACGTGTTTCCGCGAAAGGCCACGATTGTTTGGGTCGACACCGAGGGGCCAGAACACCTTTGTTGCCAGGACATAGCTGTGGCGCGGGAAGGGTTTGAGCGCCTGCCCCAGAGCCTCTTCGGCCATTCCCGGAACCGTACCATAGATATCCGCACAGTCAAAATGGTTGATCCCCAGGTCATAGGCCTGTCTAACGCCTGGTCTCCTCCTCATTGATACTTGTACCGTAGGTCAGCTAACTTCCCAACGAAATCTCACTGATCAGTAATCCAGAGCGTCCGAGTCTCCTGAACTGCATACTTTGCCTCCTTTGCCTACAACAAGGGCCGGAACCCATGAAGCAACACCGAAGTTGTCAAACTATGTCGAACAATCAGAGTAGAACAGGCTGACGTTGTATGGTAACATGATAACTGGTTACAAGTGTCCCAGATATAGCCATATCAGGACTAAACACCTGTAACCAAGAAGAGCAAAACAAAACGGGGGAGGATCGTGGTGTGGCAAACGTTTTGGCAAAGCAAGCTCTTTCTAGGGAGTATTCTTTGCTCGCGCAATTATACGACGAGGAAAAGGTTCAATCGTTTAGCCGCGTACTATCACAGATCTGGAAAAATCCTAGGGAACTGGCCGCCGAAATTGATGAAATTTGTCATTCGGTCTCGGGCACCAGATTCCGACGCATTATGGTGTCTGGTGAAACCCGTAGTACAGCTGCCTATGTTTTTGGGGAACAGAACGTACTGGTGGTGACCCCATTCACTGATGTCCGTGACAATGTACTTCTCAAAGAGTGGGATCCCAACTGGGCCAAGGCCCTCCCGCAAGCCTATCACGCACAGACGCACAGATGCGATCATGAAGCCTATAGACCCTGGCAAGATGAGTTTTGAAGAGCTCTATTTGCGGCTGCGTGATGACGATGACTTCGTGGCGAAGCACTCTGCAAATCGCCCTCTTCATTCGCTCGTTTCTTATATGCTAGCTTCCCTGATCCCAGACGGTTTGAGGAAATTTGTCCGGGTAAGGCCAAGCTCTATGGTTACCACAAGATACAAAGAGCGCTAGATCGCGCGGTCAGCATCCTTAGCCCCGGGCGGGTTTACTCAGCGTTTGTGGGTGGGCTGGAGTCCCCAGAGACCTTGATGGAAGGTTGCTCTCAACTAGCACGGCGCGGTATAGTACCGGTTGTCAACGTATTCCACCGTGATCCCAAGGCTGATCTTGCGCAGGATCCTCGGGCGGAATTCGCGGACTTAAAGCGGGTCGCCCTGTACCTTCAGGACATTTATCTAGGCAACGGCTTGCCGGCGCTTTTCGATGGCTACGGCCGCAACTCTATAGATGGCGAGGCAGCACGAGGTCGCTTTGCCTAAACTTTTTAGAAAAGGTGGTGCCATTGTGGAGCATATTCGGGTAGTTGTCTACGTACTGGTCATGAGGAATAATAGAATCCTAATGGGCAAAAGGAAGGGCGGCTTTGGCGAGGGTGAGTGGGCCATGCCGGCCGGCCATCTGGAATTTAACGAGGCGTTTGAGGAGTGTGCCCGCAGAGAGTTACAGGAAGAAACAGGCTTAACCGCCGATCGTTTTGATTTCGTGGCTCTGCGCAATCAACATTGCTACACGTCCAAGGCAAGCGGGTTTACGCCTCGCCACTATGTGATTTTGGGTATGGTCGCTCGTGATGTCCAGGGAGAACCGCGGTTGACCGAGCCTAACAGATGTTTCGGCTGGGAATGGATTGATCCAAATGCCCCCCCCGAACCCATGTTTGAACCAGCGCGGATGATCCTAGAATGCTACCTCAAGGGCCAAGTTTACATACCCGACCGTGCCCATGAAGCAACGTGAAAGACCAGGGTATTCGGGTGCCTGATCTGACCAGGGCACATCCGTAAGTGGCGGGAGTTAAGCTGGCGTTGGTGACATCTTTTCTCTAGGAGTGCAGGCATCGGTCGTTGGGCTGTTACCATTTCTCATTTCCAGACTCGAAATAGCTCCCAGTGGATTAGTCTACTTATCCTTGCTTGTATTGGGGATTGGGAGCGTAATAGAAAATGTCACCAATGACTACATACTCATTCCTCATCTGGTTGCTACTGATCAACTTGAACGAGCTAACGGTATTTACTATGGGATCGTACAGGTTGCGTGATTGGCAGGTCCGGCAATTGCGGGGACTGTCATCGCTGCACTTGGGTCGTCTATGCCGCCTTGGGGCTTGGCGCGGCCGCCTTGGGGACGGCTCTGCCGGGCACGTATGCGGCCTGGGCCCTGGTCGCCGGACGGGGCACGGCTCGCCTACGTGGCTTACCAGGGTGACCAATCCGTCTGGGTTGTCGACCGAGACGGCAAGAACCTGGTCAAGTTGGTTGATGGGTACGGAGACATCTACGAGCTGGCCTGGTCGCCGGATGGCCGCACCGTGGCTTTCACGGCTACCCCGGCCAAGGGGACGAGCGGCGCCACCGGCCTCTATCTCGCTGACCTGACCGGGTCCGGGGCCAAGGCCGTGGCCGAGCCAGTCCTTTGGTCCATCGCCTGGACGCCATCGGCCAAGTCTGAATCAACCTCGGGTGGAGAGAGCACTGCTCAGCAGCTTGCCTATGCCGACCCGACCAAGCATGCAATTACGTTCATGTCACGAAATGGCAAGTCTTCGAGGGCCGTCTCAGCGCCTATCAGGCAAATTTCGCAAATTTGGATTGGCTGATCGCCCGACGCCAAGAGCCTGGCCTTCTTAAGCGTCGACGCAGAGCAGCTCAAGCTCGAGGCGGTCACACGGGACGGCGCCGAGTTGGGACAGGTCGACTTTAATCACACGGCAGCGGGCAGCTTCACTTGGTCCCCAGATGGCAAGCGGTTGGGCTTTAGCTCGAACGGCCGCCCGGGAACCACACCAAAAGGTGTCTATATTTGGGTCATCGGCGAAGGGCAAATAGCGCTTCTGGCCGAAGGGCTTGAGGTCGCCGGCTGGGTCGGCCCATAGAGCGCGGGTACCTAGCGACGCAGTAACAGGTGGGGGCGGTCAGCCGACCGCCCCTCATACTGGAATACACAGGGCTGATCCTCTATGGGGTCAGCCCTTTGACTTCGCCATATCACGTCCCAGGCACTTGCCGGGCGGCTACCCCGTCATCCTCCGGGCCATCTGCCGGCGCATGATCCGCTCCAAGTGGGCCAGGGTGTAGCACTCGAACATCTCTGAGTTCCGGCGGAAGGCCTCGACCGAGCCGAGGCCGCCCCATTCGTTGTGCGGCAGGGTGTTCAGCCAGATGACGTCGCGGACGCGCCGGCGCATCGTGGCCAGGATGCCTGCGGCCTCGTTGGCGGCCAGGGTCTTGGTGTCGCTGACAATGATGAGGATGGTGTCCGATGATAGGAGCTGCTTGTATTGGCGGCGGAAGGTCTGCAGCGAGGTGACCAGGTCGGTCCCCTTGCCCCAGACGACGCTGTGGTTGATGACCTCGGCCATGGTCTCCTCGAAGGGCCGCTTGGTCTCGAAGTATGGCGTGACCCGCTCGAGGTTCTCGGAGAAGATGAAGCTCTCGATGCCACGGACGACGCTTGATAGGCCGTAGATGAACTGCAGGATGAAGCTGGCGTAACGGGCCATCGAACCGGAGACGTCGCAGATGAGGAGGATCTTCGGCTTCTGCACCCGCCGGCTCTTGTACTTCAGTGCGAAGGGGGCGCCGCCGTAACGGATGCTCGACCGGATGGTCCGGCGGAGGTCGACCCGCTGGCGCTTGCGGGCCATCCGGTAGCGCCGCGAGATGCGCGTGGCCAGCCGCCTGGTCAGTCGCTTGATGATCAGGGTGACCTTGGGGATGTCCTTGTCGGGGATGTTCCGCATGTCCTCGGAGAGGATGGGGTCGTTCTCCTCCCCCGTCCCGGCGAGGATCTGCTCGATGATCTCGTCCAGCTCCTCGTCGCCGGTGAGATCCTCGTCGTCGACGGTGAACTCGGCCTCCATCTGGCGGCGCCAGCGTTCGAGGTGGCCGCGGACGATGTTCTCGATCATCGGCTGGAACGACTTGTCGACCTTGTGCCCGCCACTCGACTGGGCCAGGAAGTCCTTCAGCTTCTGCTTCTGGGTGTCGCCGAGCCGCGCGTAGGTGGCGCGCTGCTCCTCGGACAGGGTCAGCTTGTCGCCTTGGAACTTCAGGTCGTCCTCGGCCTGCTTGAGCTGCTGGGCGCGGGCCGCCTTCTTGTGCGTGCGGACCTCGATGCGCTCGGTCTTCTTCTCCTCGGGGACGAAGAAGAGGTCGAAGGCGCGGTCGAAGATGGGGATCTCGTCGAGGTCCTTGACCAGGGTGGCGCGGAGGGCCGTCTTGACCTCGTAACGGTTCATGATGTCGACGAGTTCCACGGCCTGCAGGCCTTCGAGGGCCTCGGCCGAGCTGACCCGGATCCCCAGGTGCCGCAGGACCTGGATGAACTTGACCAGGTTGTTCTCGAGGTAGTTGGGGACCTCGGCCCCGCCGCGCTCCTGGACGTCGACGACGCCCTCGGCGTAGTCCTGGTTGAAGCGCTGGCGCGGGTCGGGGGCTTCGCGGTCGGGGTCCTCGCTCACCGTGGGTCACCCCGGCGGGGCGGTGACGGGACCATCGGAGAGCCGCCGCGCCTGGGCCTTTGTGAGCCGGACGGGGTCAGGCCCGGTGGGGCCTGCTGCGGCTGCGCCCGTCCCGGCTGCGGGCCCGCGATCTGGGCGGCGGTGATGTGCGCCATCGGGCCGCCGCCTATCTGCGACGCGAAGGGCAGGTTCGGCGCGGGACGGCCGCCTGGCATCGTGCCCGGGGTCGTCCCCGGCTTGAGCCCGACCGCCAGGCCGCCGGCGCTCTTGGCGAGTTCCTCGACTCGGCTCATGACCCCGCGGTCCTCCAGCTCAGCCTCGAGGACGTCGAGGTCCTCCTTGTTCTTGAGGAGCATGTTGGCGGTCTTGCCGACGAGGCTGTCGGTCAGGCGGTCCGCGTCGAGGGCCAGCAGGGCGCGGGCCCAGTCGAGGGTCTCGGCGATGGACGGCCGCTTCTTTATCTCGAGGCCGAAGCGGATGTAGTTGACCGCCCGGGCGATCTCCTCGGACAGCTTGGGCCCGGTCTCCGGGACCTTGGCGTTGATGATCCGGATCTCCTTGTCGACGCTGGGGAAATCGATATGCAGGTAGACACAGCGGCGCTTGAGCCCGTCGGACAGTTCGCGCTCGCTGTTGGAGGTCAGGACGACCATCGGGATCTGCCGGGCGGCGATGGTCCCCAGCTCGGGCACGGAGACGGTGAAGTCCGAGAGGACCTCGAAGAGGAAGGCCTCGAACTCCTCGTCGCACTTGTCGACCTCGTCGATGAGGAGAACCGGCGTGGTCTCGGCCCGGATGGCCTTGAGCAGTGGGCGCTCCAAGAGGTAGTCCTCGGAGAAGAGGTCGCCGAGCGGCTTCGCGCCCTTGGCGTCCTTGGCGTCCTTGGCGTCCTTGGCGCCCTGCCCCTGGCTGTCCTCCTTGACCGCCTGGATGTTGAGGAGCTGCTTCTGGTAGTTCCACTCGTAGAGCGCCTTGTTCTCGTCCAGGCCCTCGTAGGCCTGGAGGCGGATGAGCTCGGTGTTGAAGATGCGGCTAAGGACTTTGGCGATCTCGGTCTTGCCGACGCCCGGCGCCCCTTCGATGAGGAGCGGCTTGCCGAGGCGCAGAGCGAGATAGACGGTGACGATGATGTCCTCGTCGCTGATGTAACCGTCGGCCTCGAAGGCCCGCCTGAGCCAGTCGATGGTGAACTCCAAGATTAGCGCTCCTTTCGCTTTCTGTAGCTACGCCTTCATTATGCCCTGCGGGCGTCGCCACCGGTGTGAAGCAGCTCACACCCAAACGGCGCCAACCCGGGCAGGACGAGCTTCGCCCGGGAATGATCTTCCGAACACACTTCGTTACCAGCATAACGGTTTCCTGCGGGCCTGCCAAGTCTTGAAAGATGTGGGCCCAAGACGGTATAATTGTAAGTGGAGACGGAGAGGAGCCGCGAGGCGACCCTCCGTCTCTGCTTTGGGGCCGGTGGCGACCGGTCCCTTTTCTTTGTTGATCCACCGGAAATGCGCGATTCTGTGCATATACGCGTGCGTATGCCAATGCGTATTCGCGTGCATATGTGGATACGCACGATGATACGTACGGCGATGCGTACAGCGATGCGTACAGCGATGCGCACGGCGATGTGTACGGCGATGTGCACGGCGATGCGCACCAGCGTGCGTATTGCCGGCGAAAAGTGTAACCTCAAGGGTCGGGGATCCGCGCCTTGCTTTCGTTACTCTCTTATCGTCCCTACAGTACCCGGCAAACTCGCCACGGTCTGGCTGGTCATCCACAGTCAGCCAAAGCCCCATCTAACAGGAAAACCCCGCTACCGAGCACGGTGCGGAGTTCGCGGGGTTTTCCCCTATAGGCAGGGAGGTGTCAGGAGTCAGGGCTTGCGGGTGGTGACAGGGCGGCGCCCGGAGGGTTGGGCCGGCCCGGTTCAGTTCGCGGCCAGCGTCCCCTTGGCGTCGATGACGATGTAACGGTCTTCGTAGAGAACGGCCGGGTTTATATCGATGCTCTCGACTTCGGGATGGCCGGCCAAGAGCTCGGAGAAGCGGCGGACCAGTTCGGCGGGCACGGTCGGGGCGACACGGCTCCAGCCGGCGGAGGCCTTCATCCGGCCCTGGACCTTGCGGGCCATCGCCGCGGCCTCGTCGGCGCCGACGGGGTGCGACCGGAAGTCGACGGCCTTGATGACCTCGGCGAACTCACCGCCGACGCCGAACATGACCACCCGGCCGAACTCGGCGTCGCGGGTCGTGCCGACGATGGCCTCGGCCAGACCGCGCGGGACCTGCCCGCAGATGAGGCAGCCGTCTATCTTGGCCTCGGGCACGGCCCGGCCGACCCGGGCGATGATACCGTCGAAAGCCTCACGGACCTGGGCCGCCGACCGCAGGTCGAGGGCGACCCCGCCCAGCTTGGACTTGTGCATGAGGTCGGCGGAAGCGACCTTGCAGACGGCCGGGTAGCCGAACTCCTCGGCCGCCCGGACGGCCTCGTCGGCCGTGCGCACCAACCGGTACGGAGCGACCTTGATCCCGGCCCCTTCGAGCAGGGCGTAGACGTCAGCCTCGGACAGGTTGCGTGAGGCCGACAGGGGCCCCGGGGCCGGCGCGGGCGCGCTTCCCCGCGCGCCCCGTTCCGCGGCGGCCATGTCAGGCGACCTCCCCGGTGGAACCGGCCGAGCCCTGAGCGCCGGCGGCGGTGGAGCGGGACAGGTCCTCGGCGATCTCGCGGCCGAGGCGGAAGGCCTTCAGGTTCAGCTCGGCGGTGCCCTTCGGGGCTTCCGCTTCGATGGTCGCCATCAGGCTCTTCTCGTCCAGTGGCAGCATGCCGGTGGCGCTGGCGGCGCCGAGCATGACCACGCTCATGACCTGCGGCTTGCCGAGTCCCTTGGCGGCCGCGGTGGCGTCGAAGGCGATGACCTTGCGGCCCAGCTTCTTGAGGGAGCCGACGATCTCGGGAATGGCCGGATACTTGGCCCGGCCCATCTTGACATCGGCCGGCACATACTTGGCCGTGTTCACGATGCAGACGCCGCTGGGCGAGAGGTAGGGAATGGCCACGCGGAGGGCCTCCAGGGGCTCGAGGCCGATGATGAGCTCCGCTGCGTCTTCCATGGTCAACGGGGAGCGGGCGTCGCCGAAGCGGACGTGCGAGAACACCTTGCCGCCGCGCATGGCGGCCCCGTATGTCTCGCCAATGCGGACCTGAAGCGGCTTGCCGTCGGGCGTCTTCTTCCGGATGGCCGCCTTTCCAAGGATGTGGGCGGCGAGGATGGAACCCTGGCCGCCGACACCGGCGACAATGACGTTGGTGGTCTTCATCAGTTCGCGCCTCCCTCGGTGTGGATGGCCTTCCGGTTGCAGGCCTGCATGCAGAGGCCGCAGCTGTTGCACTGGAGCTGGTCGATCTCGACCTTCTTGCCGTCCTCGGCGAGGCCCAGGCCCGGGCAACCGACCTGCAGGCAGATGCCGCAGCCGTTGCACTTGGCCGGGTCGACGACGGTCACCGGGCGGACGACGTGCCGCTCGCGACGGGTCGTCTGCAGACGGCACTCGCCGGAGACCACGATCACGGCGACCCCGCGGGCCGCGAAGGCCTCTTCGACGGCCTTCTGGACTGACTTGACGTCGTAGGCGTCGGCGGTGTAGACGTTCTTGATGCCGAGGGCCTTGGCGGCCGAGACGATATCGAGGCTGATGGATTCGGAGCCGTTACCGACCTGCCCGGTGGTGGGGCTCGGCTGGTGGCCGGTCATCGCCGTCCAGCGGTTGTCCAGGACCATGAAGACCACGTTGCCGCCGTTCCAGGCGAGGTTGGCCACGGCCGGCAGAGCGGCGTGGAAGAACGAGGAGTCACCAGCGACGGCGACGACCTTGCCGCGGTCATACCCGGCCAACGACTGGCCCTGGGCCATGCCGACCGCGCTGCCCATGACGTAGATGGTATCGAGCATCTCGTAGACCGTCTGGGCCTTCCAGGCCTGATGGTCCTGGTCGCTGTTGAGGTTGGCGGCGAAGAGGCCGTAGCCGGCCTGCTCGTAGCAGCCGATGTCGCCGTTGAGGATGTGGACGCTGTCCTTGGGCTGCTTCTGGAGGGCCAGACGCAGACCCCAGTAGGAACCCATGTGCGGGCAGCCGGCGCAGAGGGTCGAGGAGCGCGGGCAGAGGTCCGCCTCGAGCTCGGCCTTGAGGGCCGCGCGGGCGGCGGCGGCGGCTCCGGCCTTCGCTACATCCGCGCCAGCAAGGGGGGCAAGCGCGCGGACGACCATGTCGGTATTGATCTCGCCCCAGAGAGGCATGGCGGCATCAACACCCTTGCCGATGATCTCGACCTTGACGCCCAGCCGCTGGGCGGCCTCGCGAACGAGACCATCGACGAAGTTCGTCCCTTCCTCGACGACGAGCACGCGGTCGCAGGACTTCAGGAACTCGACCAGCTTCTTCGGGGGAAGCGGGTACGGCGTGCCGAGCTTCAGCCAGTTGACCCGGCCGGCCAGGTCGAGGTGCTGGACGGCCTCGTAGGCGTAAGCGCTGCCGGGACCAGCGGCGATGATGCCCAGGCGGGCTCCGCCAGAGCCGTGGCCGCCCGAACCCGGTCCGCCCACGTGCGCGTCGGCGACCAGCTTCAGTTGGTTGAACGGCGACTCGTCGGCGTAGGCCTCCAGCTTCTCGAACTGGCGGACGAGCCATTCGTGCTTGGCCTTGGTGCCCGGGGTGCCGTAGACATCCCAGCGGTACGACATCCCGTAGTGCTTGTTGAAGACCGGTTGGCGGTCGAGCTTCTCGATGGGTCCGAGGGTGACGTTGGCGCTGCCGTGCGAGACGCGGGCGACGGAGCGGACGAGGACCGGCAGCTGCAGGCGCTCGGAGATATCGAAGGCCTGGCGGACCATCTCCTTGGCCTCGCCACCGTCGGCCGGCTCGAGGCAGAGGATCTCGGCCTGGCGGGCCATCGGCCGCATGTCGTGCTCGGTCGAGGAGAAGTGCGCGTCCGGGTCGTCGGCGACGATGATGACAAAGCCACCCTTGACGCCGCCGTAGGGGACAGTCAGGAAGGTGTCGGCGGCCACGCTGAGGCCGGCCGTCTTCATCGTCACGAGGGAGCGCCGCCCGACGAGGGCCGCGCCGGCGGCCACGTCGAAGGCCACCTTCTCGTTGGTGCTCCACTGAGAGTAGAAGCCCTGGGCGAGGCTGGCGTCGTTGAGGGCCTCGCTGATCTCGGACGACGGGGTGCCGGGATAGGCCGAGACGAGGTGGACACCGGCTTCGACGGCGCCTCGCGCCATGGCGTGATTGCCCAGGAGGACGGCTTCCGTGCCGGGCTTTTGAGAGAGCAGCAGATCATCCTTCATGGTTAGTTCCTCCTTCCGGCCGCCACGAGGCCGAGGCCCCGCATGGCCCTTTCAGGACTGGAGAAGACTGGAATGCGGGCTTCGGCGAAGGCCCGGCGCTCCTGCGCCTCGACCTCGCCGCCGCCGAGGAAGCAGACGACGATTGGTTTTGTGTATTCCCGCTGCAGTTTGGCGATGGCGGCCGCAGCCCCTGGGATGGGGTCGCCGAAGATGGCCAGGAAGGCGTCGACACCGGGGTCGGCCGCGGCGGTCCGGATGACCTCCGCGTACTGCTCGGTCGTGCCGTCGCCGGTCAGGTCGATGGGATTGCGCACCGAGCAGCGCGGGGGCAGTTTCTCGCGGAGGGCGGCGGTGGTGGCGTCGGACAGGTGGGCCAGTTCGAGGCCGACCTCGACGCCGGCATCGGTGGCCAGCACGCCCGACCCGCCGGAACTGGTGATGATGGCCACGCGGTTCCCGGCCGCCGGCGGGATGCCGGCGTGGGCCTTGGCCGCGTCGTAGAGGCCCTCGAGGGAGTCGACCACCGTGGCCCCGGCCGCCTCGGCCAGGCTGGCGAAGACTTCGTACTGGCCGGCGAGAGACTTGGTGTGGGTCTGCGCGGCCTGGTGACCGATGGGGGTCCGGCCGCCGCGGAGTAGCACGACGGGCACCTTGGCGGTGGCCCGCTGGAGCGTGTCCATGAACTTGCGGCCATCGCCGAGTCCCTCGCTGTAGACGGCGATGACCTTCGTGCGGCCGTCGCCGGCGAGGAAGTCGATGGCTTCGGTCTCGGCGACGTCGGTCTTGTTGCCGAGAGCGAGCATGCACGAGATGCCGAGGCCATCCTCGGTCGCCCAATCGGCCAGGGCGGCGGCGACGGTCCCGCTCTGCGAGACGACGGCGATGGAGCCTTCGAGCTTCTGCACCGGCCAGGTCGCGCAGAGGTGGTTCGGCAGATAGGCCAGACCCTGGCAGTTCGGCCCGACGACGCGCAGGCCGCCGGCGCGCGCGGTCTGGACCAGCTGGCGCTCGCCCTCGGCGTTGCCGGCCTCGCGGAAGCCGCCACTGACGATGATGGCCGCGCCGGCCTTCTTATTCACGGCTTCCTCGACGACCGCCGGCACGACGGCCGCCGGCACGGCGATGACGACCAGGTCGATGTCGTCCGGCACGGCGCTGAGGCTCGGATAGGCCCGATGGCCGAGGATCTCGGTCTCCTTCGGGTTGATCGGATAGAGCCGGCCCTGGAAACCGCCCTCGATGAGGTTCGTGAGCAGCGTGTGGCCGATCTTCAGCGGCGTGGCCGAGGCGCCGACGACGGCCACGGACTTGGCTTCGAACAACCTCTCCAGGCCCATCAGGCTTTCCTCCTTCAAAAGTGAGTGGTAGCTGCGGTTTCGATGGTCCGCCTGGCTACCACTTGATATTAGCACAGAAGCGCTCATTTGCCTTTGATGCTGATGGCAACCTCACGGCGGTCGTTTCATCTGGCGGAACGCCCCTCTTGATACCTGCGGAATCAATGGCCGCGCGGCGGACAAGCTATGTCCGCCAGTCCCGGTCGCGCCGCCCAAACGG
This sequence comes from Bacillota bacterium, assembly GCA_021787335.1. Classification (GTDB taxonomy): domain Bacteria; phylum Bacillota; class Sulfobacillia; order JAJYWN01; family JAJZPE01; genus JAJZPE01. Next base: position 13,391 of record JAJYMC010000015.1, read on the forward strand.
ACCAGTTCCGTGGCATGCGCTATTGCCAAAACTGCCGTTTTGTCCTAAACTGACTGCCAAGGGTGATGCTAATGACGCCGACCGACGACAAGCGAAACGGAAAAGCGAGCAACAAAGCAAACGACAAGGCGAAAGAAAGAACCGCCCGCACTGAGGACGGCGCCCGCAAGGGGACCGAAGGCGTGCGGTCGGTGAGCCGGGCCCTGGCCATCCTCGAGGCGATGGCCCGGAACGAAGAGGCGCTCGGCCTGGTGGCCATCTCCAAGCTGGTCGACCTCGACCCGACGACAACCCACCGGCTCCTGCAGACCATGCAGCAGCATGGCTTCATTGCCCAGAGCCCGCTCGACGGCAAGTACGCGCTGGGCATTCGCGTCTTCCAGATCGGCAACTCGGTGACCCACCTGACCGCGCTGCGCCAGGTGGTCCGGCCGTTCATCCAGGTCCTCATGGAGCGCACGAGCGAGACGGCCAACCTGGCCATCAAGGACGGCCTCGAGGCCGCCTACGTCGAGCAGGTCACCGGCCCGCATTTCCTGCGGACCTTCACCGAGGTCGGGCGGGGCATCCCGCTGCACGCCACGGCCGTCGGCAAGGCCCTCCTGATCGGGGCCAGCGAGGCCGAGCTGAAGCGGCTGGCCGCGGGGGGGCTCGGGCGCTACACGGACAAGACCGTCACCACGCGCGACCGGCTCCTGGCCGAGGTCGAGAAGTGTAAGTCCCAGGGCTACTCCATCGACGACGAAGAGTTCGAGACCGGGGCGCGCTGCCTTGGCGCGCCGGTCGCCCTCCCGGACGGCCGCGTCTACTGCGCCATCAGCGTCTCGGGGCCGATCACCCGGATGACCCACGAGCGGGTACAGTCGTTGATCCCGGTGGTCATCAAGTCGGCCGCCGAGATCGCCCAGGCCCTGCGGGTGACCGGGCCGACGTTCTTGTGAGGCCGGCGGTCCTTTGAAGCCGACGCGCCCGTAACGCTGACGGCCCCCTGAAGGAGAAGCCCCGGGCGATGGCGAACATATATTCGCAAGCCATCAGGCGGCCGGTGCGCGCGTAGGGTCGCGCCGGCGGCCGTAGAGAGCGGGGGCGCCGACTTGAGCGCAGGAAAGATCAGCAAGACGGCTGGAGTCAGGAAAGCGGAGAAGGCTGGGAAGGCCACGAAGGTAACAAAGAGCCCGGGCGCGGAGCCGCTGGCGGTCAGCCGGCGGGCGGCGGCCCGGGCCTTGCTTGCCTTGCAGGGACTGCTTTCGGCGTCCGGGGCGGGCGCGGGTTCGGACGCGGAAGTCGAGGCCTGGCGCGGGCGTCTCAAGGGCCCGGCCGGCGCGCGCGAAGCCTTGGAGCGCCTTCGTTCCGTGCAGGTCGATCCGACCAGCGTCGTCGAGCGCAACCATCACCTGGTGATGTACAACCGGGTCGGCGGGTACCGCCCGGTCCAGCTCGAAGGCCTCTTCGCCAAGGGCGACGCCTTCGAATACCTGACCAACGCCCGCTGCATCCTCCCCGCCGACACCTTCCCCCACTTTTGGCCGCTGATGCGACGCATCGCCGCCAACGGCCTGGCCGACCGGGAGCGCCTGGCGGAGAGCATCGGCGAGGTCATGGCCCACGTCCGCGACCGCGGGGCGGTCAGCCCGCGCGAGGTCGGCAACGAGGGGCCGCGCCTGATGGGTCTGGGCTACAACGCCCCCGACGAGTCCAGCAAGGCCAGCGGCCGGGCCATCGACCTGCTCTGGCTGGGCGGCGACCTGGTCGTCAGCCGCCGCGACGGGAACGACCGGCTCTACGACTTCCCGGAGCGGGTTTTCAGCGGAGAGGTCATCGGCAGGCTGGAGCCGCCCCTGCGGCGCGACGAGCGCGGTCTGGTCGTGTTCGATGATGCGAAGGGCGGGCAGGCCGCCGCCGGGCCTTCCCGTCCGTGGTCGACCCCGCACGCCGGCTGGTCCCCCGCCGAGACCACCAGTTGGCTGCTCGACCTGTACGCCGACGCCTACGGTATCTTCGACGCCGGCGACTTCCGCTTCGGCTGGCAGAAACACACGGCCGCCAAGCGCAGGGAACTCCTGGCGGATCGGGTGGCGGACGGGCGGCTCGTCCCATTGGCCATCGAGGGCGTCAAACGCCCGTACTATGCCACTCCGCGGGCGGCCGAGCTGGCCGCCCAGGCCGAGGGCTGGGAGGTCGAGCCGGAGGTGCGCTTCATCGCCCCGCTCGACAACCTCCTCTGGCGCCGTGAGCGCGTCGCCGACCTCTTTGAGTTCGACTACTCCTGGGAGATCTATAAGAAGCCGGAGCAGCGCCGCTATGGCTACTATACGATGCCCATCCTCTACGGCGACCGGCTGGCCGGGCGGATCGACCCCAAGCTCGACCGAGCGAGTGGCGTGCTCCTCATCAACATCCTGCAAATCGAGCCCAGCGCGCGCCTGGGTAAGCGCGACCGGGCCCGGATCGATGCGGAACTGGACCGTTTCGCCAAGTTCCACGGGGCGAAGGAGTGGCGGATGAACCCCAAGGGGGCTTAGTGGCCAGCCGGTTCCGGGGCGGTGCCGCTTCGCCGGCCCCCTACCCCCCGGCGATCGGCTTCAGGACGCGGACCTCGTCGCCCGGGGCCAGCTGCAGCAGCTCGTACTCGCGCTGCCAGACCTGCCGGCTCCCGATCCACACGGCGACAGCCGTCGGCCTGTAGCCCATGGCGACGAGGAGTTCCTCGACGGTATGACCCTCGGGAACGTCGCGGCGCTGGCCATTGACGGTTATCTTCATGATTGGACCTCCGGGGGGCCGCTTGCGTCGGGACGAGGGCGCCGTGCCCGCTCAGCCTCTCACCACGCCTCTTTCCAGGTCGGCAGGCCAGCCTGGATCTGCTCGGCCATGAACCGCCCGGCCTGCTCGGCCGCGGCCATCTGCAGATCGCGGTTCTGGCGGCTGACCGGCAGCTGGGCCAAGGGCTGCAGTTGCAAATATGACACGTAACGCTCGAGGTTGCTGATGGCCATCGGGGCGCCGGTCCCCGAGCCGCCGGCCGCGGCGATGCCAATGAAAGCCTTGCCCCGCAGAGGGGCGTTCTCTTTGCGCGGCCACTCGATGCGACGGAGCCTGTCCAGGAAGACCTTGGCCGACTCGCTGAGGTCCCAGAAGTAGACCGGCGTGGCGAAGACGATGCCATCGGCGGCCGCGAGCCGCTCGTGGATGGCGTAGAAGTCGTCCTCGCCCTTCTGGATACAGTCCTGGCCTTTGCGACACTGACCCCAACCGCGGGCGCAGGCTTTGCAGACCTTGATGTGGTGGTGGTTCAGGTGGATGAGCTCAGTCTCGGCGCCGGCCGCGGCCGCGCCGCGCAGGACCGCCTGGGCCAACCGGCTGGTCAGGCCCTCTTTTCCCGCGCTGGACTGAATGGCGACGATCTTCACTTGTCCGCTTCCCCTCCCGGCCGTCGTTGCGGCCGGGTTCTGTATTCGTCGCGGGGCGCGGCGCGTCCTGCCCGGGTCCGGGCGCCGGCTTCGGCGCCGGCCCGCGCACCGTTTCGGGCGTCGGCTCGGGCGTCGGTCCCGGACCACGCCCCCGTTTGACGAGGAGTCGCCTGCCGGCGCCGAGCAGCCCCCTTCCCGCGCGAAGCACCCTGCGCCTGGCACGACGGGCCCGCGTGCGAAGGGCCAAGGCGCCCAGCAGCAGGCGGTAGACCGCTGGCCGGAAGACGTAGTCATACTCCCCGATGAGCTCCCGCCGATACCCGCCCAAAGCTGCCCTTGAAGTGCTCCATAGGGGCGGACCGCTGCCACGGGACGCCGCCGAAGTCGAAGAATTCGCAGCCTTCGCCATGGGCCCAGGCGATAATCCGCCAGATCAGGACGGCGGCCAGCGGCGGGCCCTTGTAGTCGGCGATGAAGAGCTTCAGATGGCCGTCCGGCGCGAGGTTCCGCCACATGGCCTCGAAGTAGCCGAGGCCGCGGACGATAAAGCCCTTCCGCTTCCCCGTCCCCTCAAAGAGTTGGTGGAAGATGGCCAGGTCGGCCTCCTCGCCCTGACGGACAACGATCTTCTCGCGCTCCGCCCGCCGTAGGAAATACTTGTTGTCCTTGGCCAGGCCGGCGTGCAGCCCATCAAGCGGTTTGTCGAGGTTCAGACGCCACACGGCCCGCGGTTGCGTCCCACCGATGACAGAGTCGTCAGGTGGCACCGGCGTGAAGCCGCAACGCCTCAGCAGGACCTTGGGGTCGGCCGCGTCGGCGTCGGCTCCTGCGGCCGCGTCGTCGGCCACGTCCGGGTCAAGTTTGGCGAAGGCGGCCCGGTGGCGCCGGGCCAGGTGACGCAGGGCATCTCGGAAGAAGGCAAGGGTGGCCCGGTCGCCGGAGTCCAGAGCGGGCCCGCGCGGGAGATAAAAGAACGACCAGGGCGTGCCCGGGATCCGCCGCTTCAGGATGGTCGCGGCGGCGACCGGAGCGCCCCGGCGCTCGATGAGACAACGCAGCGGAATCCACCCGGACCTGCGTTTCAACTCGCCCCAGCCGTAGCACTGAAGGAGATCTCCCTGCGGGCTCTGGGCCAGGGCGGCGTCAAAGGCCGCCCTGTCTTCCACCCCAACCCCCCGAAGAACGAAGTCGTGCCGGCGAAAAAGTACCTGTCCGCCCACTGTGGCGCCTCGAAAGACGGGCGATTCGCCGCCACCGACGGCGTGCATTCCTCTTTCGCCCCATCGTATAGCCGGGCATGGGCCGGGGTGCCCCGGCGGACGGGCTGGGAAACCACGGCGGGGTGCTTTTCGTAGACAACCTGGTATGGCCGAATGAGCGAGGAGGACGACATTGGATATCTTCAAGAAGAAGGACTTCACGATTGGCAGTACGGGAATCGACCGTGTGGACGAGGTCGTTTTGGGTGGAGTGAAGCAGTCGATCCTGATCCAGGCAGTCGACCCGACCAAGCCCGTGCTGCTATTCGTGCACGGCGGACCCTGCATGCCGATACCGGGTGTTGTGTCGCGCGGCCAAGACTATGCGGTCTGCATCACCACAAGGGAGCTTGTTAAGCACTTTGTGCTGGTCTTCTGGGACCAGAGAGGCGCCGGCAAATCCTTCAACGGGGCGATCCCGGCCGCGTCATTCAGGGTCGAGCGTTTCATCGAAGACTGCAACGAGCTTGTCGATGTCCTGAGGGAGCGGTTCAAGCAGGAGAAGATCTTCCTGGCCGCTCACTCCTGGGGCACCGTCATCGGTCTGAGCATGGCGGCGCGGTATCCGGAAAAGCTGCATGCCTATGTGGGCATTTCACAGCTTCTGAACTGGGCGGCCAACGATCAGTTCTGCTATGAATGGCTTCGGGCAGCCGCGGAGCAGAAGAAGGACAGAAAGACGCTCTCCAAGCTGGCGGAACTGGGGCTGCCCCCGTACGTAAAGACGGCCAAGCAGTGGACCGACTTCCGCGGGCTGCTCACGAAGTACCAGTCCATCAGCCGGGCGGACATGCTTTCCGTGTTCAAATTGTTCATGCGCAGCAGTGAATACTCGTTGAAGGACATCATTCACGCCTTCTACAGCTCCTTCAAGCTCACGTATACCCAGGGGCTGGTCGAGGATTTCGCCAAGATCGACCTGGAGACGATCACGAAGGTCGAGGTCCCGGTCTTCTTCCTGCATGGGAAGCAGGACTTCCACCTCGACGGCCGGCCCGTTGAGAGGTTCGCCGCGCGGCTCCGCGCCCCCCGTAAGGAGTTGCGGTGGTTCGAGAAGTCTTCCCATGTCTTCTGTCTCGAGGATGCCAGGGAAATCGAACGGTTCATCGCAGAAACGGCCGAATAGCCCTTGACCTTCCCCCTGGGGCAATCCTGTATCCTGGTCCTGGAGCGGTAGAGTGGTCCAAAGGGAGTGATGGCGTGTTCACCGTCGGCCAGTTCGCGCGGATCTGCAACGTCTCGACCAAGGCCCTGCGCCACTACGACGAGATCGGCCTGTTCCAGCCGGCCGCCGTGGGCCCGGACAACCAGTACCGGTACTACGAGCCCGGCCAGATCAAGCTGATGCGGCGGGTCCTCTTCCTGCGCGACCTGGGCGTCGGCCTGGAGACCATCGGTGAGCTGATGCGCAGCGGCGCCCTGGCCGACCCGGCCAGGCTCGAGGCCGTCCTGAGCGCGCAGGCCGCGAGCGTCTCGATGGAAATCGCCTCCCACCAGGACCTCCTCTCCCGCATCCAGAACACGGTCGCCGAGATGCGGCGAGAAGGAGCGATGCCAGACATGACCGATCAGCCAGTGGTGGTCAAGGAGGTCCCCGAGGTCCAGGTGGTGGGCGTGCGCCGGACGATCGCGATGAAGGACATCAACCAGCTCTTCCCGGAGGCCGCGCGGAAGATGCGGGCCCGGCCGGCCGGCCCGCCGATGAGCCTCTACTACGACACAGAGTTCGATCCCGAGCACGTCGACGTCGAGGTACTCTTCCCGGTGACCGCCCGCGGGGAGCGGACCCTGCCCGGGAGAACGGTGGCGTCCGTCGTCCACGTCGGACCCTACGACGCCGTGTCCCCCGTCTACGCCAAGATCTTCGCCTGGGTCAACGAGAACAAGCGGCGTGTCGTTGGGCCGCCCCGAGAGATCTACCTGGTCGGGCCGGAAAGCGGGAAGAGCCCCGCGGAGTACGTGACCGAGATGCAGTTGCCGATTGAATGAAGGATGGGAGCACCCGAAGTCCTTGCCTCGGAGCGGATTGTCGGTTATCATATAGACGAGGACACGGCATCTGCCGGGTTCCTCAAAGCAGGTTTGGCAATCACCCTCGCCGGCGAGACCGACGGGCAATAGCTGGCTGAAGGCGTCGCTGAAAGAGGCGATATATGCCAGGGGTGGTTGGAACCTGCATCCTTGTTCTTAAAGCGCCAGCGTGGCTGCATAGGCCACCTGGCGCTTTTCTCTTCCGTCACCGATGTCTTGTGAATCCCCCAAGGTAGCCCCTCGTGGGAATAACGAGGACAGGCGCCCCAAGCTTACCCCCTATGAGGTCGAAATTGGAATCGGGGAGTCCAAGAAATTCCCGTAAGATCGAGCCCGCCATCGCGTCACAGGCCTGGATTTCCCTCCAATGAGCGGAATCCAACCACTGAATATCGAGCCTCGGGTTGCCTGTCAATCCGCGTATTGCCTCGCGGTCTCTAGCCCGCCGCTTCTGGCAGTCTTTACGATCGAGGCCGATGACCTGGGCGCCGGTCGCCCGGGCAAGCTTTAGAAGGTCCGCCACTACGTATGGGTACTCCCAACTGGGATCGTACCCGAGCTTGACGACAGCATGGAGTTCGAAGTCGCTTTCGGAAAGGAGGGCAAGCAAATATCGTCTCTGAGAAGCCGGAGCTTTTGAGTCGTGGTACTCCTGGGGTACCGCTAAACCGCGACGCCTTGGGACCTTCTGAGTGGACCCATAGAACCTTCTCCGCCATTTTTTGACTGGCTCGGATAGTTGTCCCGGGCCCTTAGGTTGGGCTAGCACAAAGGCCCAGACCGGTCCTCGGCCGCTCTCGTCCTCAAAGAGCATTAAGCCACCCCCTGACCACGGGTCTTGGTGGCCCATAGGGTGGGACGTGATGGCGGTTTTTTCCCCGGCTTTCTAGCCGTGTTCGCATTCCTCTCACGCCGCTCGGGGTATTCAAGCCGGGGAACCGTTCTCCTTCAATCATCAGGAACTAACCGTGGCCCCTTAGATCCGGTCTGGCACCACCCTGAAGGAATCGGTGCCAACCCCATCAAATACCTGCCCTGGACCCCATCTCGCGACCAGGGGGGCGGACGATGACCGAGAAGAAGGCCAGACCTCACCCGTACATCCCGAACTCCGTGCCCGACGTGAAGGCAGCGATGCTCCGGGAGATAGGCGCGGCGTCTATCGATGAGCTCTACGCGGCCATCCCCGAGGCCCTGCGCTTCAAGGGGCGCCTGGACCTCCCCGAGGCCCTGCCGTCCGAGCAGGCCCTGCGGCGGCACGTCGAGGGACTGCTGGCCAAGAACCAGAACTGCCATGACCACCTGAGCTTCCTCGGCGGTGGGTGCTGGCAGCACTACGTCCCGGCCGTCTGCGACGAGGTCAACCAGCGGAGCGAGTTCCTCACCGCTTACGGCGGCGAGCCTTACGAGGACCAGGGGCGGTTCCAGGCCCTCTTCGAGTACGAGAGCATGATGGGCGAGCTGCTCGACTTCGACGTGGTCAACGTCCCGACCTACGACTGGTCGCAGGCGGCGGCGACGGCCCTGCGGATGGCGGCCCGCGTCACCGGGCGCGACGAGCTGCTCGTGCCGGCGACGACCGGCCCCGACCGCCTGGCGGTCATCCGTAACTACAACGGCTGGGCGATGAGGGTCGAGACGGTCGGGTGGGAGCGGGCCACCGGCCTCCTGGACCTCGAGGACCTGCGGCACAAGCTGTCCAAGCGGACGGCCGCGGTTTACCTGGAGGTCCCGTCGTACCTTGGGGTCGTCGAGACCCAGACGGCCGAGGTGGCGGCCATGGCCCACGCGGCCGGGGCGCTGCTCGTGGCTGGGGTCGACCCCATCTCCCTCGGGGTCGTCGCCCCGCCGCCGCAGTACGGCGCGGATCTGGCCTGCGGCGACATCCAGCCCCTCGGGATGCACATGCAGTTCGGCGGCGGCCTGGCCGGGTTCATCGCCAGCCGCGACGAGGACCGCTTCGTCGCCGAGTTCCCGTCGCGCCTGTTCGGCCTAACCGAGACCATCGTCCCCGGCGAGCGGGCCTTCGGCGACGTGCACTTCGACCGGACCTCGTTCCACGGCCGTGAGCACGGCAAGGAGTTCGTCGGCACGGCGGGCGCCCTCTGGGGCATCACCGCCGGCGTCTACCTGGCCCTGATGGGCCCCCAGGGGATGCGCGAACTGGGGCAGGGGATCATGCAGCGCGCCCAGTACGCGGCGGCGCATCTCGGGACGGTGCCCGGGGTCCGCGCGCCGGCCCTCGACGCGCCGTTCTTCAAGGAGTTCGTGGTCGACTTCGACGGGACCGGCCGCACCGTGGCCGAGGTCAACCAGGCCCTGCTGGCCCACGGCATCTTCGGGGGCGTGGACCTGTCGGCGCGGTTCCCCGAGCTGGGCCAGAGCGCGCTGTTCTGCGTGACCGAGGTCCATACGAAGGAAGACCTCGACCGGTTAGCCGAGGCCGTGGGCGAAGCGGTGGCGGGCAAGAAGAGGCGCGCGACGGGCTCACACGGCGTGGCGCCCCGCTCCGCGAAGGGAGGCAAGCGTCGTGGACGCTGACAGCAAGCACACGCGCCGCTTCCACCAGGCCCGTTGGGACGAGCCGGTCATCTTCGAGCTGAACACGCCGGGGGCGCGCGCAGTCTTACCCGAACCGGTCGACCCGGCCATCGCCAAGGCCGTCGGCGACGGGGTCTCGCGGCTCCCCGAGGCGATGCGCCGCCGCGAGCCGCCGCGGCTCCCCGAACTTTCGCAGCCTGAAGTGCTCCGCCACTACCTGCGGCTATCGCAGCAGACCCTGGGGGCCGATCTGAACATCGACATCGGCCAGGGCACCTGCACCATGAAATACAGCCCGAAGGTCAACGAAGAGCTGGCGCGGCTGCCCGGCATGGCCGAGCTGCACCCGCTCCAGGACGAGTCGACCGTCCAGGGCATCCTCGAGGTCATCAATCAGATGGATCTCTTCCTGCGGGCCATCTCCGGGCTCGACCGGTTCACCTTCCAGCCCGGCGGCGGGTCGCAGGCCCTGCTGGCGGCGGCCGCCGTCATCCGCGCCTATCACGCCTCGCGAGGCGCCCAGCGCGACGAGATCATCACGACCATCTTCTCACACCCGTCCGACGCGGCCGCACCGGCCGTGGCCGGGTTCAAGCTCATCACCCTCCACCCCGACGAGTCCGGCCTGCCCCGCCTCGAGGACCTGAAGGCCGCGCTGTCCGAGCGCACGGCCGGCCTGGCCATCACCAACCCCGAGGACACGGGCATCTTCAACCCGCGCATCGCCGAGTTCACCCGGCTCGTCCACGACGCCGGCGGGCTCTGCTCCTACGACCAGGCCAATGCCAACGGCCTCCTCGGCGTCACCCGCGCCCGTGAGGCCGGCTTCGACATGTGCTTCTTCAACCTCCACAAGACCTTCTCCACCCCGCACGGCAGCGGCGGCCCGGCCGTCGGCGCCTTCGGCGTGACCCGCGAGCTGGAGCGCTTCCTCCCCGTCCCCCTCGTCGACCGCGATCCGGCCACCGGCCGCTACTCCCTGAACCACGACCTCCCCGACAGCATCGGCAAGGTCCGCGGCTTCTACGGCTCCGCGGCCGTCATCCTGAGGGCCTACGCCTGGGTGATGAGCCTCGGCGCGGAGGGCCTGCGCGAGGTGGCCGAGATCGCCGTCCTCAACAACAACTACCTCCTGCACAACATCCTCAAGCTGCGCGGGGCCAGCGCCCCCTACGCGCCCGGCGAGCGCCGGCTGGAGCAGGTCCGCTACTCGTGGGAGGAAATGACCCGCGAGACCGGCGTCGGCAGCGAGGACGTCGGGCGGCGGATGGCCGACTTCGGCGTCCATTACTGGACCTCGCATCACCCGTGGGTCGTCCCCGAGCCGTTCACCCTCGAACCGACCGAGTCCTACTCCAAGGCCGAACTCGACGAGTACCTGGCCATCCTGGCACGGGTCAACCGCGAAGCCTACGACGACCCCGAGTTCGTCAAGGGCGCGCCGTACGAGAGCGTCGTCCACAAGATGGACCTCGCCCCGCTCGACGACCCGGCCCGCCGGGCGGTGACGTGGCGGGCGTACGTGAAGAAGAAGGCGGCGTGGGAGGCGGCGCGGAACCGCTGAGGAAAGCGCCCCGGGCGGGCATTCCAGCATGGAGGTTCAACGTCCGGTGGTTCGCCATCGGGTCGGTGCGTCCCATAGTCCAAGGAGGGTTCATGATCACATCGATCGAGAAGATGACCATCTATGTCCGCGATGAAGAGGAAGCGCTTCGGTTCCACACCGAGAAGCAGGGCTTCGAAAAGCGCATGGACCTCTCGTTCAGGCCCGGGACGCGCTGGCTGACCGCCGGCCCCAAGGGCGGCGGCGGGCCGGAGATCGTCCTCCAAAACCCAGCGGGCTGGCAGGACCCCGAAGGCGCCGCCCGGTTGTCGGCGCAGATCGGAAAGAGGCCGCCGATAATCTTCGGCACCAAGAACTGCCGCGAGACCTGTGATGAGTTGAAGGCCAAGGGAGTCACCATCCTGGCTGAACCCCAGCCACGGCCGTATGGCGTCGAGGCCATGTTCGCCGACCTTTACGGCAACGCTTTCGTGCTGGTGGAGCCGAAGAACGGGTAGGCGGCTGCCTCATCGCAGGGTAAAAGAACCCCCCGAGCCACTGGTCGGGGGGTTCACGGTTTGCTGTCTACGAGCCCTAAGGCCTTCTTCAATCCCTGTATGATCTGGTTGAACTCGCTGAGTTCAGCACTACCTGGACTTCACCCAATCAGCCGCTTATGCTCCTTCAGCAAGCACTTGTCCATCACGATGGGCATCCCGTGGGCCTCGGCCCGGGCGGCCGCCTCGGCGCTGATGATGCCTTCCTGCAGCCAGACCAGCCCGGCTCCGACCTTGGCGGCCTCGTCGACGATGGGCGGGGTCTTCTCGGCCCGCCGGAAGACGTCGACGATGTCGATCTTCACCGGGATCTCGGCCAGCGAGGCATAGGACTTCTCGCCGAGGACCTGGTCCACAGTCGGGTTGACCGGGATAATCTTGTAGCCCTTGGATTGCAGGTAGGCCGGCACGAAATTGCTCGGCTTCTCGGGGTCGGGCGAAAGGCCGATGACAGCGATGGTCTTGGCCGCGGTCATGGCTTTGCGGAGTTCCTCGTCGGTCTTCAAGAGCGGCATGCAGGTCACCCCCGGCTACAGATTATGCCCGGCTCACGAATCTCCTGCCATGCCCGGCTTACGAATTTCCTGCCTCGGTTGAACCCGCCTCGGTTGAACCCGCCGCCCGCTGGTCGGCCCGTGCGACCATCGTCAACGCGCCCTGCATGCAGCTTTCCACGCAGGTCTCACACTCGGTGCAGAGGGCGGCGTCGACCCTGGCCACGCCGGCGGTGACGGTAATGGCCCCCGTCGGGCAATGGCGCTCGCAGCTGCGGCAACCCGTGCATAGCTTATCGATGACCTTGGCCGGCATGTGGATGTGCTCCTTAGCTTTGCGTCGTTGAGCCCCGCCGCGCGGGATCGCTCCCGGTGCGGGTCTCGCCTCAGTTCGCGCCCTTGCTGGTGCGGGCGACGATGGCGTCCAGCTTGCGCTGGATGGCCTCGGCCGGCAGGGCGCCGACGGCCTGGTCGACGACCTGGCCCTTGTGGAAGAAGAGCATGGTCGGGATGCTCATGATCACATACTCGCCCGGGACCTCCATGCACTCCTCGGTGTCCAGCTTGCCGAACTTGACCTTGCCCTCATACTTGGCGGCCAGGCTCTTGAAGGTCGGGGCGAGGATCCGGCACGGCGCGCACCATTCGGCCCAGAAGTCGACGACCACCGGGATATCGGACTCGAGGACCTCGCTCTGGAAGTTCGAGCAGTCCACGTGGTGCAGGTTCGGGCCCAGCTCACGCGGGTCGCCCGGGCGGACGCCATAGCGTTGCTCGAGCAGGTCATCCTTGGAGAGCGTGCTCGACTCCATCTCCACCTTGGCCGCCTCGAGCTCATCCATGGTCTTGTACCACTTGATGGCCCCGGCCGGGCAGACACGCGCGCACGGGCCGGCGCAGGAGTGGCACTTCTCGTTGTCGGCCTCGACCCGGTTTTCCTTGTGGTTGAAGGTGAGGGTACCACGAGGGCACACTCGGACGGCCGAACAAGCTGGCGAGTTGTCACAGACGCGGTAATCGACGATGACTGGCATTGACGCTCCTCCTAGGCCGAAGGGGGTTTGCGGTCGATAACATCGGGCTTTTTGTCCCATACCCCCTGGGGTATTGTTCAAGGACACTTTACCATCCAACCGGGCCGCTGTCAATAAGGCCAGGTTCGATTGCCATTTGAAGGGAATTTCCTTGGTCGGCTACCGCGACCGCGTCGACCCGCACACACTGAAGTGGTACACTGGGTATTCTTCACAAACCGCGTGGTCCGCGCTTGACGGCGTTCGCCATATAGGATTCGAACAACCCCGCCACGTCCGGCGCGCGCCCCCACCCGTCCCCAGCTTCTCCTAAACGCAAAGCCAAAGGGCCGCCCCCAAGAACGGGGGCGGCCCTCTCGTGTTTGGCACTTAACTAGATAAGAAGCAGTCATCTGGGCCGAGGAAGATGGTTGTCCTCGCCTTCCTTTTTTGTGGTATACTAGTCATGTGACTAGACACAGGAAGGGGGCTTTCCCATGGGCTACCCGACTAAGGTCCAGCTCATCCGGCGCAAGAAGAGCGAGCAGTGGTACATCAACTTCCCGTCAGCAATCGCTCAAGCCATGGACTTCGAGCGGGGTGAGATGGTGGAATGGATCATCGAGGACAAAGAGCAACTGGTCCTGCACAGACTCAACGCTCCGCCTTCGGCCCTCAAAAAAAAACAGCGATCGGAGTGATAGATTCCTTCGAGTCTCTTTGGGATCAGACGCGGCCGGCTTTCAAACAGGAGCGGTCATGGCGGCGGGCCCGATCACTTGCTTTGGGTGCACTGGTGGCTCTCGGGCGCCATACCATCAGCGGAATGCTCAATGCCACCGGCCAGCAGTTCGTCGATTGGTCGGCGGCATATCGGCTCTTTGCGCTCGAGCGGTTTGACACCGAGGCCCTGCTGGCTCCGGCCCGGCGGGCCGTCCTCGGCAGGCTGGCGGACAATGAGCCCTTGGTATGCATGCTCGACGATACCTTGCTGAGAAAGCGCGGCCGGAAGATTGCCGGCACGAGTTGGCGGCGGGATCCTCTGGGGCCGCCATTCTGCAACAACTTCATCTGGGCCCAGCGGTTCGTCCAGGTGGCGGCGGCGTTGCCCGAGGGCCCCGGCCCGTCGCGGGCCAGAGCCATCCCTATTGACATGCTTCATTGCCCCTCTCCCCGAAAACCCCGCAAGAACGCTCCCGAGGAGCTGTGGGAGCAATATCGCAAGGACTCTCTTGCTACCAGGATGAGCGTCCGTGGGGCTGAGAGGGTGGTTGC
>JAJYMC010000049.1 GCA_021787335.1 Bacillota bacterium
CCTCCACCTGGCTAAGGTTTTGGTGCCTCAATTCGACGGGGGGTGGGGATTTTTCATTCGGCCGTTATGGGGATTTTACCATCGGCCCTGACAGAGGTACGGTCTCGATGGCATCTTCGAGCAGTTCCAGCGCGGCATGGGTGGACTCCTGGACGAACTCCAACGTATAGGGGCGACTGAGAACGTCCTCCACAGCATGTGCGTGGGGGACATCATCGTCACCTCGGGGCGCGCCTTCCGCTGCTCCCCGGTCGGCTGGGACGACATTACGACGGAGTGGAAAGCTGCACGCTCGCGCCGGGTGCCCGTACCCACTACGACCAGTTAAGGAGGCAGACAACTTGCCCAAAAGAAAGATTGAGACACTCGAGCTTGGGTTCTCCCTCGACTTCATCCGCCAGGAGCTGATGCGGGCCCTCAACCGGGGCGAGCCGCAGCAGATCCTCTCGGTGGTCGATGAGACAGGCAAGGAGATCCGCAAGGCCACTTACGACGAGGCTTTCGCCAAGATCAGCGCCCTGCAACAGAAGGGGTACACCAGTATCTGAAGGGTACAGCAATCTCCGCCTACGGGCGGCCACGAAAGGACTGAGAACTGTGAAGTTCAGGACAACGGGTTCGACTTTCCTGGGGCTCATGCGTGGGCTTTCCCTGAAGAACAACGCGCTGCCGGTCCACCTGGAACTGGCCGCCGACGGCACCTTGAGCCTCACCGCCCGCGAGCCATTCTACTGGCTTCGGCGCCTGGCGGCCGTGGAGGCCATCGAGCCAGGCAGTGTGAACATCGACCGCTACCTGCTCGCCAACCTGACCAGGTTCGGCAAGGACACCATCACGGTGTCGGCAACCGCCGAACGAATTGAGGTGACCGCCGACGGTCTCAGCCTGGGCGCCAGTAACTTCGCGCCGTCTGACCTCCCGGCCGCCCCGCAGATGCCCTCCGAGATGGTCGCCGCTAAGGCCTCCGAGTTCTCAAAGGCACTCAAGAAGATCCTCTACGCCACAGATCACGACAAGGACGCGGTGCGGCCCGCCCTCCTGGGCGTCTACTTCGACAGCCGGGATGGAAAACTCGCGCTGGTCACGACGGATGGCGTCAGGCTCGCGGTCGCGCCCACGTCCATCCCTTGGGAGACCCCGGTCCTCGTCTGGGCCGACACCCTGACCATGTTCCGGCCCGGTGATGAAACCATCACCTTGGGCATCACCAAGTCGCCGAGCGGAGAACCAGAGACCTTCCATATCGGAAACGGGCGAGAAGCCCTCTGGATTCACATAATCCGGGCGGAGTTCGTGAACTACAGGAGGATTCTCGACGACCCCATCGAGGCCCAAGCCAAGGTCACGCTCAGCGCCGACGAATGCCTCCTGAAGTTGAGCCGAATCCTCTTGAGCCCTCCGGCGACGAGGCAGTCTGTCGGTCATCTGCGTGGACGGGCTCATCACGGTGATCCCTCATGTTTCCTCACTGTCTCCGAGGCCGACGCTTCGGGCGTCACCTTCTCGGTTGAACGCCGGGATGAGTACACGGCTCGGGTCCGGGTGGGGGCCGCCGTCTCCGGCAAGGCTCGGTTATGCGTCAACGCGAGATATCTCCTTGACCTCCTCCGGGTCCACAAGGGTGAGGAGCTGACCCTCAGCATCCGCACTCCCTATGCGCCCATCCTCGTTGAGACCACGGAAGCAAAGCATCTCCTGCTGCCGCTCCGGACCTACGAGGACGACAGGCTGGCCGCCTGAAACGGGAACCTAGCATAGCGGGGACGTTCCGCCGGGCACTGCCCGGTGAGACCCGCCAAAGGGGGAAAACCATGTACGAGCTGCCGGTCTACCGCGTCCAGCTTGTGCGAGAGGCGAGCCTTCTTGTCGAGCAGCGAGCTGTCAGGTCTCCGTCGAGCGCGGCCAACGTGATTCGAAAGCACCTCGCCGGCGCCGACCGGGAGCACCTGGTCGTTCTCATGCTTGACACCAAACTGAAGAGCATCGGGATCTCCACCATCGCTGTAGGAACGCTCAATGCCTGCATGATACACCCGCGCGAGGTCTTCAAGCCCGCCGTCCTGCATAACGCCCACGGGATAATCGTCGCCCATAACCATCCGAGCGGCGATCCGACGCCGAGCCCTGAGGATGCCGAAATCGCTGAACGGCTGGTCAAAAGCGGCGAGATCCTCGGCATCTCCGTCCAGGACGTGCTCATCGTGGGCGAAACGAAACACTACAGCTTCGCGGCTGAAGGCAGGCTCCATTCGGGGAACACCAGAAGGGCCGCCTGACAGGCGGTCTCCACGACGAAGACGAGCGGGCCCTCTTTGGGCCCGCCGTTCACTTCCTTTGGTTCATGAGAAGAGATTCAGACCCGGCCGGTGACGCGATCACAGGCCAAGTGAGGGAGTCAAGACTGTTTCCCCGGGACCATCGGGGAGAGGCGACGGACGAAAACTCATCACGAAGGGGGGAGGGGCTTGCGGCGAGACAAGGTCGTGCCGCTGATCAGGCTCAAGATCGTCAAGGAGGGGGCCATCCGGCTCCCTCCTTCCATGAGCACGCTCACGGCAAACGGAGCGGCGTATCTTGCTCGGCAGCGGATTGGGGGCATGGACCGGGAAGCCTTCTTGGTCATTGCTCTTGATTCTCACCGCAGGCCGACATCCATGACGGTAGCCGCCATCGGTGGCCTCACGAGGGCTTACGTCACCCCGAGCGAGGTCTACAGCATCGCTCTGGCGGCCAGGGCCGCGTCGATTGTGGTGGTCCACAACCACCCGAGCGGCGACGCGACGGCGACAAGGGAGGATATCTCAGTGACACAAAGGCTCGTCGAGGCTGGCCGGCTCCTCGGGATTCCGCTCATGGACCACATCATCCTGGGGGACGGCGAGGCCTACGTCAGCTTGCGTCGAAAGGGGGTGATCCGGTGAGGGAGAACTGGACGTATTCCTTCACCCAATTGGAGGCTTTCGCGGGGTGCCCGAGGCAGTACTACCTGCCATACGTCAAGGGCGTCAGACAGCCGCAGACGGAGGACCAGGAGCGCGGAGACATCCTGCACCAGGTCGTCTCCGGTACCCTTGACACGGGAGAGGTCCCGGAGGACATCGCGAAGCGCCTGCTCGAAAAGGCGAAGCATCTCTCCGTTGAAGAGCATCTTGAAACCCTGGGCCAGCTCGCCCGGAACTTCCTCGACCACTTCAAACCCTCGGGGCAGTTCTTCACTGAGCGCAAGGTGGTGAGGGAGATCGCTCCGGGAATCCGGTTCCAGGGCAAGATCGACCTCCAGGAAGAGGTTCCTGGCGAACAGGGGCCGGCCGTGAGGATCACCGACTTCAAGAGCGGCTGGACCCGCTACCGGCCCACGGACAAGGCGCAGCTACCGCTGTACGCCTTGCTCGTCGCTGAGGAACGCGGCCTGGACGCCGTCACGGCCAGGCTCTGGTTCCTTCCCTACAAGAGGGCGGCCGTGGAGGAAGAGGTCATTGACCGGCGGCGCATGGAGGAAGCCAGGGAGTGGGCCATCGACCAGGTCTCTCAGATAGAGGCCGCCCTCGAACTGCCGGCCGCGACAGGCTTCCCAGCTACCCCCGGATCGGCCTGCCGTCTGTGCTCGTTCGGGGCCCAATGCCTCGGGCTGGATGTCCCGCCGGCGGCGGAGGACGCCGCGGCTCTCGCGCTCCGTCTGGAGAGGGCCTTGGATGCCGTCCGAGGACTCGTCAAGGCTCAGGTTGACACCGGAGGTCCGGTAAGGGTCGGTGGGGAGGAGTTCAAGAACTGGCCCCGCGTCTCGTGGTCCTTCGACACCAACGCCCTGGCCGAGTTGCTCCAGAGCGCCGGACAGGACCCGTATAAGCTCCTGGTGCCCGACTCCGAGAAGCTGAAGACCCTCCTCAAGGGGAAGCTGGGGGAGCAGATCAGGGCCCTCGGGAAGGAGAACCGGGGCACTTCCTTTGCCCACCGTTCGGTGGGCGATAGTGCTGCGTGAATAAGGAGGCTCCACAGAACCATGCCGCATGGAAAGCGCTTTGTGATCCCAGGCAAAGAGGATCAGTGTGGGCCCAGGGGTGCCCTGGCCGTCGCCGAGCCTACGAAGGTCTGCCGGCTTCCGACGACCGAGTCGGAGAGAAACGGGTACTGCCCCGAGTGCGCCGGCAGAGGCAGGATGGTCAAGATGGTGGCCGAGTCCGGGTGCAGCAGGTGCCCCGAGTGCGGGTACTCGCCCTGCCATTGACCGTTCAGACGTGGTTTATCGTGGTTGTACGGGGGGCTGGGTGAATGATGCCCCGGCCCCCTTCACTTGTACTCCACCAATCACCCCCTTATGGGAGAATGGGTTTCCCGGAACCTTTCGAGCCGCGAAAAATGGGAGGGCTTGACAGATTCCCATAACATGGGTAAAATGGGGTCAGAAACCAGATTCCTAAATTTGTCGAGAAAGAGGTGTTCCCGGTGAAGATGAGGTCTGCCGTTTGTTTGGTGCTCGTGGTGGCTCTGAGCCTCGTGACCCCAGTAGCTGCGGCGTCCGGGTCTGCACCTGCCCCCCAAGGAGTGCGACGATATCAGCCAGTTGAAGTTGCAGAAGCGCTCGCACAACTCCAGGCAGGAAGCAAGAATGTGAACACCATATTGCTTGCCGACATCTTGATGCCGACCTCCATGGGCATTCAGACCCCCAAAATCAACGTCGAGCGAATCACCAACAACACACCGATCTCCGAGTTGAGTGGCGCATTCTTGGATAGCCTGGTCACGCATGGCGTCAAGGCCGCTGGCTCAATGACGTATTCTGAGTTCAAAGCCATCGAAGCAACTTGGCCTTTGACAGCTGAGGGTATCAGGATTCTTAAGGAACTGTATCCAGAGCTTTCGAACACCGACATGAGCACTTGGACCTATGGAACGTCCGAGGCATACTGCTCGCAAGCCGACAAGAGGAACCTGGCAAAACGGTTCTCCGATGAGCAACTGCGCAAGCTGAATGACCGAGGAATCCGGATCGAAGACACGTTCTACCTCTTTAAGGAATTTCATGATCCAGAGACCATTCTCGCTCAGTCCGATGAAACCCTGAAAGGCGTCATTGAGGGATACTACAAGGCAAATCTCAGTATGAGCCTAGGAACGCAGACGGTCATTGGAATCCAGTCGGATCCTCCTCCCGGCTACTACACGTACTTGAATTTTCCGGGATACGGATACGACTGGTTTTCTAACGACATCGCCACAACCGACTATTGGATGTCAATACAATCAGCCAGAGCTCTTAGGACCCAGCAGGTCCTGTACAGCTCAACCGACACCAACCTGCATTGCACTAACATGTATGGCACATATTCGCAGAGCCAAAACGGTGCTCATGAGGGTATCGATTTCGCGATCGGGACAACACCATCCATCTACGCAACGTTTAGAGGAGTTGTGCTGAGCGGAGGTCAAACGGGTCAGCTTTCCGTCTACGACGCAAATGCTCCGGAGCAACCCAAGACCTACACCTATCTGCACATGAGCTATAAAGCCGTGTCACCGGGAAGTAACGTAGCTCCATATGACTACGTCGGCAATCAGGGCAATGTGGGCAACGCCACCGGCTACCATGTGCATTTCGAAGTGGAAGCGGGGAGCACTACAGCGTTACATTCAGAACTAAACGAGCATCACGTCCAGTCGCTTTCACCATATCAATTACAGAGCTACATTGGCCCCTGAGGTGGTCCGCGATTGATGCATGATGCTAGGGATAGCCATATCTTTGGTGCAGACTGCGAGCCGCTCTCGGTTGGGGGCGGTAAGGTGGACCCCGTTGTCAAGACACGTTTTTGATGCCTGTTAAGTTACATTTGTCCCCCTCTCGTCTGGTCTGGGCCCTGAATGAGTCCATGCTGTGGATTTCCAGTTCTCGGCCGAAGTGAGCTTCTGCCGGGGTCTTGTAACCCAGGGCCTGGTGGGGCCGGCCAGTGTTGTAGAAGTCCAGATACCTGCGGATGCCTTCCCGGGCTTGCCGGGGGCTGGTGTACTCGTGGAGATAGACCTCTTCGTACTTGAGGCTGCGCCACAAGCGCTCCGTGAAGATGTTGTCGGTGGCCCGCCCCTTGCCATCCATGCTGATCCTGACACCGGCGGCCTGTAGAAGAGAGATATAGCTGGGGCTGGTAAATTGGCTCCCCTGGTCGCTGTTGACGATGTCCGGTCGGGCTCCTCCCAAGGCCCTGCCCATGGCCTCCAGCACGAAGGGCACCTCCAGGGACAGGTCCAGTTCCCAACTGACGACGTACCGGGAATGCCAGTCCAGGATCGCCACGAGGTACAGCCATCCCCGTACCAGCCGGATGTAGGTGATATCGATCCCCCAGATTTGATTGGGCGTCATGATGCTGAGCCCGCGCAGCAGGTAGGGGAAGACCTGGTGCTCCATGTTACGCCGGCTCAGGTTGGGGCCGGGCGTGATCCCGGCGATCCCCATCTCTTGCATGTGCCGCTGCACGGCCTTGCGATTGACCAGCAGGCCTTCCCGCCGCAAGTGGGCGGTGATACGGCGCGAGCCATAGAACGGGTAGGCCGTGTAAACCTCATCGATCCGCCGTTTCAGGGCCAGCTCCTCGGGCGAGGTCGGCACGGGCCGGTAATAGAGCCCCGAGCGGTTGAGGCCCAGAAGCTCTGCCTGCCCTTTGATGGGCAGGGCGGAATCCCCAAACTCCAGCATCGCCAGGCGTTCGGCTCTAGTCAGTTCGGATACCTTTTTTTTTGAGCCACGCTAGCTGCGTGGTGAGGCGTCCAATCTCGGTGTAGAGTTCTTCGATCTTCTTCTCGTACGCGGCCTTCACGGTCCCCACGTTGTCCTGGTCTGCGAAGACCTGGGGCAGGTTCTTCAAGGCCTGGTTCCGCCACCGGTGGAGCTGGTTGGGGTGAAGCCCGTACTGGGAGGCCAGCTCTGTGATCGTCTTTTCTTCCCTGAGCATTTCCAGTACGATCTGGGCTTTCAGCTCAGGCGAGTGCTTTTTCCTCATACCCCGATTGTAACTTAAAACCGGCCGTTTTCGTGTCTAGTTTTCTGGGTCCACTATACGGCTTCCCTTCGTCAGCCGTGTTTTCGCCTGCGGGCACTCTGGCAAGGTTGTCGATGCGTGAACGCGGAGCGTCAAGGCCCTTATCTCTTGGTCTCCTCTACGCCGGTGCCACACCCGCCCACACTCGGCAGGAACATCCGGAATTCCGGGGAAAACGTACTCTGGGGTCTGCTGCGAGGTTCCACGAGACCAGGTCGCAAACCGCCACGTGTTTCAAGTAAAGGGGAGATTGTCTTGACCCGCAAGATCGCCACCTTCACCGTCGGTGTCCTGATCATGCTTACAGGTACTATGGGAGGATGTGGGACGAGGGTGGCATTCTCCGACCCCGGCCTAGCGCAAGCCGTGGCCCAACACCTGGGCGTCAAGACCGACTCTTTTGGGGCGGTGGCTGTCGCCAAGATCACCGAACTGGACGCCTCCAACCGAGGGATCGCCTCCCTTGACGGGATATCGGCCCTGAAATCACTTCAGGCGCTCAATCTTGACGGGAACCAGTTGACGGACATACAGCCACTGGTAGACGCCAACCTGCCAAACCTTAAGCAGGTCAGCGTCGCCGCCAACCCCCTTCCGGTCAGCCTGGACTCGGCGGTCTACTCGGAAGTCAGGACTTTGCGGCAACGAGGAGTCATCGTCGACTGGTTGTCTTCGTTTGTGGCCCCCATGGGGCACCACTCATTCATTACCGACATGGTTCAGGCCCCGGACGGCTCCTTGGTAGCCATAAACGACAGCCAGCTCTTTCACGTAAACCTCCTCGGCAAGGACGCCTGGTCAGACCCATCCCCCGGCCCCGCATACTCCCGCTTAGCCAACATCGTTCGGGCCGACGAATTGGTCTTGGGCAATTCGCGGGCTCTTGACGAGTATGGGCCGTGGGAGTACTCCTTCCGGTCCTGGGGAGAGCTTGACTCTAATCAGCAGTTCCACTATCCAAACGGGGTCTACAGGATGACCGCCGCGCCTGATGGCCGCTACCTGTTGGTGGGCCTCCCTTTCAAGGACGAAGACTCTGCCATGGTGGTCAAGTTAAACGAGGACAACAAGGAGGCCTGGTCGGGTTTCTACCGTGACGAGGGGGGCGGCATGTCGGGCATCGCCCTTCCAAACGGCTACGCCATTGTTTGCAAGAAAGGCCTGATCCAGCTAGATTCGGAAGGCAAGAAGGTCAAGACTGTGAATCTGGCCACCTATGGGGTTGAAAAGGTGTGGTCACC
This sequence comes from Bacillota bacterium, assembly GCA_021787335.1. Classification (GTDB taxonomy): domain Bacteria; phylum Bacillota; class Sulfobacillia; order JAJYWN01; family JAJZPE01; genus JAJZPE01. The sequence goes on from JAJYMC010000049.1 coordinate 8,279, forward strand.
CAAGATGGTCCAGACACAAGACGGATACGCCATAATGGGCTCCCCTGCAGGTCATCAGGAAGCAAGAGTGCTGGTGACCTTAACCATCGGCCTGGCTGTGAACAAGGTGATCCAGATTCCCGTCCCGAACAGCCCGGGCGACTACTCCATGGTCTATGACTTCGACGCCACCGAGGACGGCGGGTTCATCCTGGCCGTGCACAACTGGGCCTTTCCGGAGACATCAGCGGACGGGCTCTTGGTCAAGATCGACGGCACCGGCAAGGTCCTTTGGTCCAGGTCCTACAAGGACTATGCGCTAGGCTTCGTCCTCGAAACGGCCGACGGAGGCTTCGCTGCCGGAGCCTATGACAAGAACTGGACTACATACATCATCAAGACCGACATCAATGGCTTAGTGGACGAACAGTAATTGGCCAGACACGGAGATGCAAAAAGCCCCCGCTACCGTTGGAACAAGGTGCGCCCCTTCTGAAATGCGAAGGGGCGCTGTCATTTGCGCGATTATGCCAAGCGTTCTCATCAGTTACCGATGACACGATTCGCCATGGTTCATCTCTGGGTGCCTCCGGATAATCTTGCGGAAGATCTCATGACGGTCGCCTCTGCCGTGATCCGGCAGGCCCAGGCGAAGAAGCGCGCTGAGGTGCTTGGTATGCGCGTCCGCTTTGAGTCTTCGGACGAAGTTGTGGACATGGAGATCACCGGGACCGTCGCTGAGATGGAGGACCTCATCCGCCAGATGGCCTCGGTGGGGTACGCTTCTTTCACGCTGGACGCGGGCACACGCCTTGAGGCTCATGCCCTGCGTCATCGGCTCGACATGATCAGGCCAAAGGTGTCTATCGACATCGAGGTTAAGGAGGAGTCCGCCCATGTTTGAGAAGGCCGACGTGATCTACACCTACACGCGGGCCCAGGCCATCGAGGGCGGGGTACTCGTGGATGTGACCTCCACAGCTAAGGAGGCGGGCTTCAAGATCCCGGTGGCCGTCACCCAGCGTGTGTGGGCTGAGGTCATCACCCCGGACGACGACGCCCGCCAGACCGGCGAAACAGAGACCGGGCGGTTGTGGGATGTCCTGTGGATGCTCCACGTCGCCATCAGAAGCCAACAGGCCGCCAGCTCGCAAGTCCATTACGCCGTGCTGGTCACGGAGGACGGCGACCTGCGAAAGGTGATCCTCAAGGCACTCTGCGGCCCAGGAGATCACGGAGAGCCGGCCATCACAATCATGTTCCCCGACGAGGATTAAAGCACACGCAGAGGCCCGCCCCGAGCGATGGGACGGGCCTTTTTCATTCTTGTCCCGACTCGCGGCGCAGCTTCTTCTTCTGTTCGCATGGACATACGGACGGGTGCATGTTGCGGGGCCGTTGCATGGATATACGGGAGCTGCATACGGTTTGACGGCAATTTGACGGCAGAAGAGTCCGGACTGCCGCCAAAACAGACCTACTCCCACGGACGCCGACCTGCCGGAAGACACCCCTTGAACACCAGCTAGATTAGGCGATTACCCAAGAACGCCTACACATGCCCACAAGCCGCTTTTCGGGCTGAGCATGCTTGACATGCATGAGGTCACTGGTTCAAGTCCAGTATCGCCCACAACGTAAAAACAGCAGGCACGGAGCAGTTTCCGGGCCTGCTGTTTTTATTTTCCAAGATCGCCTGGGCGCTGAGTACCGCCAATCTACTGCCCAACAGGAGGCTCTGCCATTGGCTGTCCGGGAGGAGTTGCTCCCTCAGCTGCTCTTTACGCTGGACTCGCAGGGCCGTGATAGGCCTGGCCACTCAACCTAGCCACGGTCCCTTGGAGCCGCTCGAGGATGGCCCGCGGCAGCCTCTCCCCGAAGCGGGTGAAAAACGCCGTTTGGTCGCGCAGGTCCTCCAGCCACGCCCCGCGGTCGATCCGCAGTAGCTCCCCAATGGTCGCCTCGGAGAGGTCCAGGCCGTCGAGGTCGATGTCCCCGAGGGTGGGGAGGAAACCAATCGCCGTCTCGACGGCACCGGCCCGGCCGTGGCAGCGGTCAACGATCCACCGCAGGACGCGCAGGTTATCGCCGAAGCCCGGCCAGAGGAACTGGCCGCGGTCATCGGTCCGGAACCAGTTGACGTGGAAGACCTTCGGCGGCCGCGTGAGACGACGCCCCATCTCCAGCCAGTGGGCGAAGTAGTCGCCCATGTTGTAGCCGCAGAAGGGCAGCATCGCCATGGGGTCGCGCCGGACCACTCCAACCTGCCCGGCCGCGGCCGCCGTCGTCTCCGAGGCCATCGAGGCCCCTACGTAGACCCCGTGCGCCCAATCGAAAGACTCGTAGACCAAGGGCGCGACCTTGGCCCGTCGCCCACCGAAGAGGATGGCCGAGACGGGTACGCCCATAGGAGCGTCCCAATGCGGCGACAGCGTCGGGCAGTTCGCCGCCGGGACCGTGAAGCGTGAGTTGGGGTGGGCCCCCTTATCGCCGTTCCCAGGAGTCCACGGTCGTCCCCGCCAGTCCGCGCCGTGCCCGGGCGGGTCGCTCATGCCCTCCCACCAGACAGTCCGGTTCGGGGCCTCGAGGACGTTGGTGAAGATGGTATCCCTCTGGACCGTCCGCATGGCGTTGGGGTTCGTTCGGTAGCTCGTCCCCGGGGCCACGCCGAAGAAACCGGCTTCGGGGTTGATCGCCCAGAGGCGCCCGTCCTCGCCCACGTGCATCCAGACGATGTCGTCGCCCAGGGTCCACACTCTATAGCCGCGTTGAGACAGAGGCGCTTCGAGCATGGCCAGGTTGGTCTTGCCGCAGGCGCTCGGGAAGGCCCCGGCGATATAGGTGACCTCGCCGTCCGGGGCCTCGACGCCGATGAGGAGCATGTGCTCAGCCATCCACCCCTCGAGCCGGCCCAGGTGGCTGGCGATGCGCAGGGCGAAACACTTCTTCCCGAGGAGGGCGTTGCCGCCATAGCCCGAGCCGACGCTCCAGATGGCCTGGTCCTCGGGGAAATGGCAGATGAAGCGCTTCCGCGGGTCGAGGTCGGCCTTGGAGTGGAGGCCCCTGACGAAGCCGGCGGCCGTCCCCGGGGCCCCCGATCCATCCACCGCCAGGCGGTCCATGGCCACCCGGCCGGCGCGGGTCATGATCCGCATGCTCAGGGCGACATAGAGGCTGTCGGTCAACTCGACCCCGACCCGACTGAACGGCGAGCCCTCCGGGCCCATCAGGTACGGGATCACGTACATCGTCCGACCTTTCATCGATCCGTCAAAGATCCGCCCGAGCCGATCATAGGCCTCGGAGGGGGCCATCCAGTTGTTGGTCGGCCCGGCGTCCTCCCGCTTCCCTGAGCAGATGAAGGTGAGGTCTTCCACCCTGGCCACGTCATTCACGTCGGAGCGGTGCAGGAGGCAGCCCGGCGACAGGTCCGGGTTGAGTTCGATCATCTCTCCGGTGTTCAGGGCTTGGCGTGTCAACCGGTCCTTCTCCTCGGAGGAACCGTCAAGCCAGACGATTTGGTCCGGCCTGGTCAGTCTGGCCATGTCTTCGACCCATGCGACGGCCTTATGGTTGTCGATGACCGAGCTCTCCCTTCGCGAAAGGCAATGGTCTGCGGTGGTTTCGGCGCTGAATTGCGCCCATTATTCGTCTCGAGAAGTCGATGTTCCTTCAGGCCGAAAGCATGAATTGATTCATCTTATGTATTCTTTTTCAAGACGGCCCGGCCGCGCCCTGAGGGCCGGCTGGCCCCGGAATAGTCAATGACCAGGCTGAAAAGCCTGGTCATTTTCCATACTCTGGTCCAGGAGTCCTCGCGCCAAGCGATCGCCGGTGCCCGTCCCCGCTCAGTTCTCCCCCAGATACACCCGCCTGACCATCTCATTACGTCGCAGAGCCTCGGCGCTGTCGGCCAGGACGATGCTCCCGGTCTGGATGACGTAGCCGCGCCCGGCGACCTGCAGGGCCTGGTGGGCGTTCTGCTCCACGAGGAGGATGGTCGTCCCGGCCAGGTTGAGCTGGCGGATGATGTCAAAGATCTGCTCGACGAGGACGGGCGCGAGCCCCATCGACGGCTCGTCGAGGAGGAGGATCTTCGGGTTCATCATCAAGGCCCGGCCCATGGCCAGCATCTGCTGCTCGCCGCCGGAGAGCGTCCCGCCCTTCTGGCCCAGCCGTTCCTTGAGCCTGGGGAAGAGGGCCGTCACTCGTTCCAACCCCTGGTTGACCTCGTGCCGGTCCGCGCAGACGAACGCCCCCATCTCGAGATTCTCCCGGACCGTCAAACGCGGGAAGATGCGCCGACCCTCGGGAACGTGGGCCACCCGGTGCCCGGCGATGACGTGCGGCGCGAGGCCGTCGATCCGTTGCCCCTCCAGGTGAATCTCACCCTGCCGCGGCTTGAGGAGGCCGGAGATGGCCTTCAGGGTCGTCGACTTGCCGGCCCCGTTGGAGCCGATGAGGGTGACGATCTCACCCTTTTCGACGGTCAGCGAGAGGCCCTTGACCGCGTGGATGACGCCGTAGTACGTGTGCAGATCGCGCAGTTCAAGCACCGCCACCGGCGCTCACCCCCTGACCGGCCGCCCCGCGGCCGAGGTAGGCCTCGATGACCCGCGGGTCTCGCTGCACTTCCTGCGGCGTGCCCTCGGCGATCTTGACCCCGTAGTCCAGCACGGTGACCCGCTCGGAGATGCCCATGACCACCTGCATGTGGTGTTCGATGAGGAGGATGGTGACGCCGAGTTCGTCGCGTAGCCGGCGGATGAGGGCCGTCGTCGACTCGGTCTCCTTGGGGTTCATCCCGGCCGTCGGCTCATCGAGTAAAAGCAGCTTCGGCTGCGAGGCCAGGGCCCGGGCGATCTCCAGGCGGCGCTGGTCACCGTAGGCCAGGTTCCTGGCCTGCTCGTCGCCGTGCCCCTTGAGCCCGCAGTAGGCCAGGAGGTCGAGGGCCGTCCTGACGGCCTCCTTCTCCTCGCGGGCCATCCGTCGCGTGCTGAAGAGGACGTCGCCGACGCCCGAGAGAAGCCGGGTATGCATCCCGACGAGGACGTTCTCGATGGCCGTCATCGACGCGAAGAGCCGGATGTTCTGGAACGTCCGGAGGATGCCGAAGTAGGCGATCTGGTCGGGGGTCCGCCGGTTGAGGCTGTGCCCGTCGAAGATGAGCTCGCCCGAGGTTAGCGGGTTGATCCCGGTGACCAGGTTGAAGAAGGTCGTCTTCCCTGCCCCGTTGGGGCCGATGATGCTGGCGATGACCCCTTTCTCCAGGGTGTAATCAATTCCATTGACGGCGGTCAGGCCGCCGAACTTCTTGATCACCTGGCGGGCTTCAAGCAAGGCCATCGCCGTCACCTCCCGGAACACTGATTCCCGCGCCGGGGGTCGCCCCGGTCTCGCCGGGTGCCACCGCGTCCTCACCCCGGGCGTGCTCGAGCTCATGCTTCCGCCGCTCGGCCGGGACCAAGCCGGTAGGTCGATAGATCATCATAATGATGAGGACCAGCCCGAAGACGAGCTTCTCGTATTTGGCGATCTCCAGCTGGGCCGGCAGGTTAAGGACGCCGGTATTGCGCAGTTGGCTGAACCAATCGGAGATCGACTTCAGGACCTGCAACTGCAGGACGACGACGGAGGTCGCTCCGATCAGGGCCCCGGGGATGCTGCCCATCCCGCCCAGGATGACCATGGCCAGGACGCCGATGGACTCCATGAACGAGAAGCTGGACGGGTCGATGAAGGTCTGCTTCGAGGCGAAGACGGCGCCCATGATCCCGGCAAACGACGCCCCCATGGCGAAGGCCAGCAACTTCATCCGGACGACCGGGATGCCCATGGCCGCCGCGGCCGTCTCGTCCTCGCGGATGGCCTCCCAGGCCCGGCCGGTGCGCGAGTGCTCGAGCCGCCGGGCGATGGTGATGATGATCAGCAGGATCAGCAAGACCAGGAAGTAGTAGTGGACGCCCTTGTCGAGCTTGTACCCGAAGATGGCCGGCGCCCGCACGGGGGTTATGCCGTTCGGGCCGTTGGTGATGTTGATGGGCTTGTCGAGGTTGTTGAGGACGATGCGGATGATCTCCCCGAACCCGAGGGTGACGATGGCCAGATAGTCACCTTTGAGGCGGAGCACCGGGAGACCCAGGAGGATGCCGGCCGTGGCGGCCGCCCCCACGGCCAGGAAGAGGAACAACCAGAACCAGTCGCCACTCAGGGGGAAGTTGACCCCATGGATGAAGTTGGCCGCCTGGGCGGACCCGAAGATGCCCCAGACATAGGCCCCCGTGGCATAGAAGGCCACGTAGCCAAGGTCGAGGAGGCCGGCGAAGCCGACGACGATGTTGAGCCCAAGGGCCAGCGCCATGTAGATGCCCACCTGGATGGCCACATCGAGGTAGTACCGGTTGAGGAGGCCGATTCCTGGCAGGACGAAGCCCAGGGTGATGATGCCGATAGCCAGTTTGAGCCGGTTCTCGAGACGCGAGTAGTAGACCGCCAGGACCGAGCCGATGAAGAGCAGGAAAGCAATGACAGAGCGGGGGACGAGGGCGACAAGGGACGTCGTCGCGGCGATGAGACCGGCGACGGCCAACGGCTTGTCGTTCATCTTAGTCCACGTCCCGCCGAGCTTTCCGAGGAGAGCTTTGATGGCCGTCACCTCCTAGGCCTTTTCACTGATGGTCTCACCGAGGAGACCGCTGGGTTTGACGATGAGGACGAGAATCAGGATGACGAAGGCGAAGACGTCCTTGTACTCGGCCCCAAAGGCGCCGTGGGTGAGAATCCCCAGATAGGCCGAACCGAGCGACTCGACCATGCCCAGGAGCACGCCCCCGAGCATGGCCCCCGGGATGTTGCCGATGCCGCCGAAGACGGCCGCCGTGAAGGCCTTGATCCCGAGGATGAACCCGACGTAGGGGTGGATCAGTGTGTACTGCATGGCGAACAGCACCCCGGCGGCCCCGCCCAGGGCGCCGCCGATGAGGAAGGTCATGGTGATCATGAAGTTGACGTTGACCCCCATGATGCTCGCCGTGGCCTGGTCCTGGGCCACGGCCCGGAGGGCCCGCCCCAGCTTGGTGCGGTTGACGAAGGTCGTCAGCCCGAACATGATGACGAGGCACACCCCGACCAGGATGAGCGTCCTGATCTGGATGTCGACGTTGGAGAAACGCAGCGTCTGCCGGTAGAGGACGGGGGTGGTCAGGTAGAAGGCGTTGCGCCACAGACCTTCGAAGAGCCGGACGGCATCCTGGAGGAAGAAGGACACGCCAATGGCCGAGATCAGGGGGACAAGCCTGGGCGCGCCTCGCAGGGGCCGGTAGGCCACCCGCTCCATGCCCGCGGCCAGAAGGCCGGCCACGATCATCCCGAAGAGCAGGGCAATGACCAGGGAGACGAACGGAGGCAGGGCGGCCAGGGCCCCGGTCGACTGCAGGATGAGCAGGGCCTCGGTCCCGGCGAAGGCGCCGACCATGAAGATCTCACTATGGGCGAAGTTGATGAACTCCAGGACACCATAGACCATCGTGTAGCCCAGGGCGACCAGGGCGTAGACGAAGCCGAGGGTCAACCCATCGATGATGACCTGGGGCAGCATGGCCAGGGATTCCGACATTGATCGTTCGTCCTTTCCGGGGGACGCGGCGAGGGGGACGGGCCCCCTCGCCGCCCGCCGCCTCGTTTATGGCTTCCCGGACAGTTCCGCTGCCAGAGTGCCAGGATACTTGGCTTCTTTGATCTCGAAGATGTAGATCTTGGCGTTGATGTTGTCGCCCTTACTATCGAAGGCGACCGGACCGAGGATACCCGTGTACTTGACCTTGCGGGTCTCGGTCGAAACCTGAGCCCGGGTCGGCTTCTTGCCGTTGTTGGCCTTGATCGCCGCTTCGAGGGCCAGAAGACCGATGTTGGCCGAATCATAGGCCTGCGCCGAGTAGGCGCCGACCTCCTTGCCGAACTTGGCCTTGTAGTTGGCGGCGAAGTTCCTCCCGACCTCGCTCTTGGTGACGTCCCCGGCGGCGGTCGAGTAGACCACGCCGACGGCGTCCTTGCCGGCGATATCGATGAGGCCCTTGTCGTCGAGGCCGTCAGCGCCCATGAAGTAGGCGCCGATCTTCTTCTCCCGGGCCTGTTTGAGAATCTGGCCCGCCTCGGGGAACATGCCGCCGAAGTAGATGAGGTCGGGCTTCTTCACCTTGACCTGATTCAGGACCGCGCTGAAGTCGACCTCGCCCTGGGTGATGCCCTCGAAGCCGAGGACCTTGACCCCAAGGGCTTCGGCCTTCTTGCGGAACTCGTCGGCCACACCCTGGCCGTAAGTGGTCTTGTCGTGGATGACGAAGACCGACTTCACCTTCAGGGTCTCAACCGCGTACCGGGCGCCCCAGGGGCCCTGGAAGTCGTCGCGGCCGCAGACGCGGTTGACGTTGGGCAGGTTGCGGTCGGTCACCTTGGGGTTGGTGTTGGCCGGGGAGATCATGGTCAGGTTGTCCTTGGCGTAGACCTCCGACGAGGGAATGGCCACGCTGGAGTTCAGGTGGCCGATGACGAGCAGGATGTCCTTGTCGGCGATCAGCTTCTCGGCCACGGACACGCCGACCTTCGGGTCGGCCTGGTCGTCCTGGGGCGTGAACTGCAGGTCGTAGCCGAGTTTCTTGAACTTATCCTTGTTTTCGTCGATGGCCATCTGGACCCCGAGCTTCATCGCTTCACCCATCGATGACTGCGCCCCGGAGAGCGGACTGACGCTGGCAATCTTGATCACCTTGGGCTTGCCGCAGCCGGCCACGGCCGTGGACACTAACAGGAGACTGACAACCAGGAGAACGAGCCATCTGTATTTACGCATAACCGCAACTCGCACCTCCCTCTGTTCATTCACCGTTCACGTTGGGCTAGAAAGCAGACCGATGGGACGAAGCTGTTTTCCGGTGAGACCCCCTCTCTTAAGCAAGCTAAGGAACCCAAAACTGACTCATCTGACTTGTCTATATTCAGCCAATAGAGGCAATCTCCTGCCATAACGCCCAATATCCCCCCGGGTAAGAGGTGGCGACACTCCCTTCAGGCGACCAGGAAGATGATGGGAGGAGAACGCCGCCCTGGTGTAGTAAGTCTCATCGGGATCCCAGCCGACAGGGACGCCCGCCGACCCAAAGGGGGATGTCTGACATGAAGCGTATGACCGTCTCCGGCTGGCTGTTCGGGGCCGCCCTGGCGCTCTCAGTCGTGCTGGCATTGGCCCTCGCGCCGGCCGACAATCGCCTGGCCCTGGCGGCCACGGTGGCCGTGGCCCTGTTGCTGCTGGTGCCCGTCATCGGCCTGGTCCTCTGGACGCAGGGGCGCAACCCGCAGAAGGGTGACCGGGTGGTGGATCGGCCGGCGCTTCCCAAAGACGCGGAGACAGATGCCGCCAGGCCCCGGACCAGCGCCATGCCCCGGCAGGCTCGGCAGGCGACCGACCGTCTCCCGCGGGACCTGACCCGCCAAGAGGCCGCGTTTTACGGAACGTTGACACCGTACAAATTGCCGACCGGCACCGCCGGGTACCAGACGACCAGGGCGAAGCCGCCCCGCCCGAGGCCGCCCGGCAGCCCCGCGGAGGGCCGGTTCCTGAGTTTCTTCAAAGAGATGACCCTGGCCAGGCGGCTCATCCTCCTCGTGGCCGTCGACCTCATCATCGTCGGGGTCGTGCTCCTTCTGACCCTGCCGACGCTCGGACCGGGTCTGGTCATGCTTCTCGCGGCAGTCGTGTCCGCCGTCGTCGTCCTCATCGGCAACGACCGGGCCCGTCACACCGCCGCCCTAAAGACGCTGGCCCGGGACATGGGGCTGGCCTTCATCGCCCGATCCCGCGACGAAGCCGGAGTCGAGGCGGTCCGCGACCTCGGCGCGATGTACTCGCCCGACCTGCTGCCCGCTAAGGTGGGTGGGCGCTACCCGTTTGTCGCCGGCCGGGCGCACGGTCAGCTGGTCACGGTCAGGCAGGCTTACTCCGCCGGGCTGCCCCCGGGCACGATGGAGGCGACCCGGGTCTCCGTCCATCTCCGCTCCGACCTCAAGGGGCTGACCATCTACGATGCCGACGACGCTCCGTCGGGCTTCCGCTACACGCCCACCGGCGACGACGCCTTCGACCGGCGGTTCAAGGTCCGAGCCCTGGACCCGGCGGCCTTGCCGGCCATCCTTGATCCCAACGCCCGGGCGAGGCTCCTCCGGTTCGACCGCGCCGGTCTGACCGGGCTCGAGATCGGACGCTACGGTGTCTACTTCTACGAACGGGGCCTCGTGACTGACCCCGCCGCGCTGGCCGGGACCATCGAGTTGCTGTCGTTGCTGGCCGCAAACATCTCCCAGAGCTCAGACCGGAAAGAGGGATGACTTAGTGCCCAAGCCAACCGTCGTGCTCTTCGCCACCGGCGGGACCATCGCCATGAACACGCCCAGCGGCCCCAGCGCCGGCGGGGGTGGCGGCGGAGCCATGCCGGCCCTGACCGGGGCCGACCTCGTGAAGGCGGTCCCGGCCCTCAAGCGGGTCGCCGACGTGGAGTACGAGCAGGTCTGCAACGTGCCCGGCCCGTCAATCAGGTTCGAGAACCTGCTGGATCTGCTCGGCCGCATCCGCGAACGCTTCGCCGACGCCAACGTCAGCGGCGGGGTGGTCACCCACGGCACCGATACCATCGAGGAGACGGCCTACTTCCTCGACCTCGTCCTCGGCCGGGGCAAGCCGGTGGTCGTCACCGGGGCCATGCGCCACGCGGGTCTGCTGAGTTCCGACGGCCCGGCCAACCTCTATCAGTCGGTGAAGGTGGCTGCCTCGCCGGAGGCCGTCGACCGCGGCGCCCTCGTCGTCCTCAACGGCACCATCCACGCGGCGGCCGAGGTCACGAAGCTGAACACCCAGAGCGTCGAGACCTTTCACTCGCCCGACTTCGGGCCTATCGGGGGCGTCTTCGAGGAGAGGGTGGTCTTCGTCCGGAGCCCGCGCCGGCGGCGGGCCCTGCCCGTGACGGCCATCACCCACAAGGTGGCCATGGTCAAGATGGCCGTCGACCCGGACCCCGAGTTCCTCGAGGCCATCATCGGCGCGCGCCCCGACGGCCTCGTCCTCGAGGCGGTCGGCGGCGGACACGTTCCGCAGACGGCCCTGCCCTTCATCGACCAGGCCATGCGGCAGGGGACGAGGGTGGTCATGTGCACCCGCGTCCCGGTGGGGCCGCTCCTCACCGAGACCTACGGCTTCGCCGGCAGCGAGACGGACATGCGCAAGCGCGGCATCCCCTTCAGCCATCACAACGCCCAGAAGACGCGGATCAAGCTGCTTGTGGCCCTGGAGCAAAAAGACCCGACGGCCATCGAGGAGGTCCTCGCCGACCCGGATTGGTGAATCGCCGCAGATTGGTGAGTAGCGCGGTGAAGTCACACGCGGTGAATCACCGCGGTGAAGTCGACACGCGGTGAAGTCGCCGCTTGACGGGCGTCCGGCCATCGTGGTAAGATTTAGGCGTTGTGGCGGCCCCCGTGGGGGCAAGCCGAAAAATCGGAGAGGGAGGTGACGCACGTGATCCGCAGCTTCGTACGTCTTCGCAGCACCAAGGCAGCGCTTCTGGCAATCGGACGGGACAGCCATGCCCGTTTGACAGGATCACGTGAACCCGGGTCACTTCTGCCTCCGGTCAGTTTCTGACCGGCAGTCCACAACGGACTATACAGGCATGGACCCCGCGGGTCGCGCGACCCGTGGGGTTTTTGTTTGGGACCGGTGAAAGGGGAGGAACAAGCAGATGTCAACGACCGACACGACCGTCTGGGCCATCCGCACCGAGGCCCTTCGGCGAACCTTCCGTGACAAGAGTCAGGTCAAGAAGAAGAAGGGCGCCAAGAACGGGGACGGCGCCAACGGCGCGAACGCCGGCAACGGTGCCGCCGAGAAGGCCAAACCCCAGGACTTCGTGGCCCTTGACGGGGTCAGCCTCGAGGTGGGCGAGGGCGAACTCTTCGGCCTCCTCGGCCCGAACGGGGCGGGGAAGACCACCCTCATCAAGATCCTCGCGACCCTGATGTACCCGACCTCCGGTCGGGCCTGGGTCTGTGGCTATGACGTGCAAGAGCGGCCCGGCCAGGTCAAGAAGCTCATCAACATGGTCTCCGGCGGTGAGCATTCCGGGTATGGCTCGTTGACCGTCCGCGAGACCCTGTGGATGTTCTCGCAATTCTATGGGCTCGACTCGCGGGAGGCCCTCCGCCGCATCGACGAGCTGATGGAGATCATCGGCTTCAAGGATCAGGCCAACACGAAAATCAGCAAGCTGTCCACGGGTATGCGGCAGAAGATGAACTTCATCCGCGGCTTCGTCAGCGACCCGCGGGTCCTCTTCCTCGACGAGCCGACCCTCGGCCTGGATGTCGGCGTCTCGCGGACCATCCGCGCCTTCGTCCGCGATTGGGTCAAGGCCCGGCCGGACCGCACCGTGCTCCTGACTACGCACTACATGGCCGAAGCCGACGAGATGTGTGACCGAGTCGCCATCATCGACAGCGGTCGGGTCCTGGCCTGTGACTCGCCTGCCAATCTGAAGCGTTCCCTGGGTCGCGACAGCGCCATCGAACTCGAGCTGGCCGGCGGCCAGGTCAGCGAGGGCGGCCTCACCGCCATCCGCGGCGTGCGCCGGGCATCCGTGACCACCGAGCCCGCCTCGGGCAAGTCCGAAGCCACTTTGATCATCGAAGAAGATGGGGCCGTCCAACCGCTCCTCGGCTACGTCGCCGACTGCGGCGCCCAGGTCCTGGCCTTCCGCAAGAAGGAAGTGACCCTCGAGGACGTCTTCCTATCCATCGTCGGGAGGAAACTCGATGAGAACGGAAACGCGAATGGAAACCACTGATACAGTCGCCCAGGCCCTCCGCAACAACCTGCGGGCCTCGTGGGGCCGGGCCTATGTCCGGGTCATCGGCGTCAACCGTGAGCTGTCCTGGCTCTTCCTCGATATCGTCATGCCCCTCTTCAGCATCGCCGCCTACGTCCTCCTGTACCGGTCGATGAACGCGCCGCGGGAATACGACGGTTTCGTCATCCTCGGCGCCCTGATGACCGCATACTGGCTGAACGTCCTATGGGCGATGGCCGCCCAGTTCTACTGGGAACGCGAGATGGGCCACCTCGAACTGTACATGATGGCGCCCATCTCCCCGATGGCCATCCTCTTCGGGATGTCCTTCGGCGGCATCTTCCAGACGACCGTCCGGGCCGCGGCCACGGTGACCATGGGCGCGCTCATCTTCGGCGTCCACTTCAGCATCGCCAACCCGCTGGCCGTCCTGGGCATCTTCTTCCTGACCCTGGTCGCCCTCTACGGCCTCGGCATGACCGCCGCCTCCCTGTACCTCGTCTATGGGCGCGACGCCCAGAACCTCTCAAACCTGCTCCAGGAGCCGGTCTTCCTGCTCTCCGGGGTCAACTTCCCGGTCAAAGCCCTCGGCTTCTGGACGGCTGCGACGGCCTGCTTCATCCCGATGACTCTGGGGATGGACGCCCTGCGGCAGCTCGTTTTCGATGACAAGACCACCGGCTTCATGCCGGTCGGCTGGGAGGTCCTCGGGCTGGTCGTCACCGGGGCGGTGACCCTGATCGGCGCCTACAAGGCCCTCAAGTACCTTGAAGACCTGGCCAAGCGCCAGGGGAGGCTGACTCTCAAATGGCAATGAGCGAGACCACCATCGACAAGAAGAAAGAAGGGTTCGGGCCGCTCGCGCCCCTGCGGGAGGCCTGGCGGTCCTTCGCCCCGGCCACCTGGCTCGGCTGGCAGATCGAGTCCAATTGGACCGACCCTTTCACCTTCGCCGTCTTCAACCTCGTCCGGCCGCTTTCGGGGGCCCTCATCCTGGTCGTCATGTACCTCGTGGCCACCCGGATGAACACCCGGACCGACCTCTTCGCCCAGGTCTACACGGGCAACGCCATGTTCACCTACCTCGGAGGCGTCCTCTTCGGCATGTCCTGGGTCATCCACGAGGACCGCGAGCACTACCAGATGATACGGTACGTCTACATCGGCACGTCGCACCTGTACTGGTACCTGCTCGGCCGGGCGGTCGCCAAGTTCCTGGTGACGACCCTGTCGGTCGTCGTCCTCCTGACCGCGGGCAAGCTGTTCCTCGGCCTGCGCCTGTACTGGTCGGTCATCGACTGGCCGTATTTCCTGACCGCCTTCAGCCTCGGCCTCATCGGCGCCACCGGGCTCGGCCTGGCCCTGTCCGGGTGGATGATGCTGATGGCCCGGCAGGCCGCGACGGTCTCCGAAGTCGCGGCCGGGGTGTTCTACCTCGCCTGCGGATTCCTCTTCCCGATCGACGTCCTGCCGACCTGGGCTCAGGCCGTCGCCAGGTGGATCCCGTTCACCTGGTGGAACGAGGGCATGAGGCGGGGCCTCTTCGGGCACGGCAACAGCCAGGTCCTGGTGAGCCTGTCCAACGGGACCATCCTCAACTGGCTCGCCATCAGCACGGCCGTCTTCGGGGCCCTGTCCCTGGCCGCCTTTTTCGGCGCCGAGCGCCTGGCCAAGCGGCGCGGGCTCCTGGACCAGATCACCGATTTCTGAAGCACCAGCGCATCGACGACGAAGCACCAGCGCATCGACGACGAAGCACCAGCGCATCGACGACGAAGCCGCCCACGGTGGGCGGCTTTGTTCATTTCCCCAGGAAATACCACGGCGCGGCGTCACCACGCGGACGGCCGACTCGCTCGCCGCCACCCTTGCTTTTCCAGCGCGACGGGGCCCCAAGAGCCCGCCCGCGCCGCCGACCGCAGCTATTGGGCCGTCTTAGCGGCCCGCAAAATGGAAGACCGGACCATCCCGCAACCGTATACGGCCAGTTGGCGGCACATATAATAGAACAGCGGAAGGGAGCGCGATCGACATGGAAGTCCTTGCCATCGGGACCATCGAAGATGTCCAGCCGATTCGGGACCGGCTTTCCTCGGAGTTTCGCTTCCTCGAGGAAGAGGGCCTGAGCGTGTCGGTCAGCGAGAACGACCGAGGGAACCTGCACTTCCTCGATTGCCGTCTCGGCGAGCACCGCAAGCTCAACCGCCGGGATGCCCTGACCTCCTTCCAGCACTATGTGGCCAACGCCCTCTCGGACGTGATCATCAACGAGTGGGAGCGGAACCTCATCCGCAAGCTCATCCGCACCGGCTACTACTATTTCACCGAGGAAGAACAGGACTCGATCTACGACTATGCCCGGCGTGGCCTGACCGGCGAGGCCGGCGGCAAGGACGCCGAGGTCCTCTACAAGATCAACCGCAAGGGGCGCATTCTCGAGAAACTCCTCGAGTACCTGAAGGGCAACTCGGAACTGGTGGTCGAGGGCTTCGTGACCTTCCGGCTGCGCGAGTATGTGGCCGAGCTCGAGGAGGCGGTCGACCAGGCGGTCGACGACTTCCTCCTGGAGCGGGAGTATGACGAGTTCATCCGGCTGCTCAAGTACTTCGTCGACGCCCAGGAGCCCAAGCTCGACCTGGTCCACGTCTTCCTCAACCAGGATGGTACGTTCAAGCTGGCCGATTCGCAGCAGAACGTGATCAACAACGAATACCTCGAGGAGTTCGTGGCCGAGATGGTCGAGAGCGAGGTCAACTACGAGGACCTGCTGGTCAGCGCGCTGATAACGATCGCCCCGAAGACCCTGACCGTGCACACCCGAAAGACCGGCGACACCGATGAGACCCTGGAGACCATCCGCAACGTCTTCGGCGACCGGGTCAAGTTCTGCTACGGTTGTCTCCTCTGCGAGGAGCGCGGGCTGTTGAAGCCGGTCCAGGCCAAGGGGAAATAATCGACCGGACCCACCGCCGCCGGGCGACCGGCGGCGTTTCTGTTCGCCGACGCCGACCCGGTGATGCCAGGCGTGGCAGCGGTCGGTGTTTGTGGGAATGCTATAGGCACCCACCACGCTCGGAAAGGTGAGTCGGAGAATGATCATTCGCAGTCAAGGCCGGCGTGGGGCGACCCGCGCCGTGTTCATCACGGCGGCCCTCCTGACCGCCGTCCTGGCGATATCCATGCCGCTTGCCGGCGCTTCGGTGGCTATCGCCTCGGGCACCGTCACGTGGGTCGACGCCGCGCGGGCCTCAGGCCCGGTCTGGGAGCCGGTCAAAGTGCAGGGAGTGAACGGGGTGGTGACCGAGTTCCTCTGGAACTCACGTCAGCAGGTTGCCGCCGCCGGTTACGTCGAACCGGGCGCGGGCCAGGGATCGCTGGCCGTGGTCCGCAACGGGACGGCCTTCGTCCTCGCCAAGGCCAGGGTGGACGGCATCATCGGCTGGTCGGTCGATGAGACCCTTCTGGCCTATATCATCTCCTCCAAGGAAGGCCGGCCGTTGCTCTGCCTCTATAACCCGGTGTCCAGGACCCTCGATTTCAACGATCTCCCGCAGAAGGTCACCGGCAAGGCTCGCGGCGGCGCCTGGGACGCGTCGGGACGCCTGCTCATCTACACCGATGACGCCCTCTTTGTCCGTCAGGGCACCGGCGAATGGGAGGAGCGGCCTTTCCCGGCGGGGTTCGCCATCCTCGCCGAGCCGCGCTTCACGAGCGCCTTCAGCGGTGGGACCGGGACCTTGCTGCTGGGCACGGCCAGCGGTCGCCTGGCCCTGTGGGACATCGAGAGCGACAAGGTCACGCGCGGCCCGCAGGTCGCCGGGGTGAGGACCGGCGGTGTCAACTCGCGAGGGAACCGGGTCTGGACCATCCGCCGCGGCCACCCATGGCGGCTCGACCTCTATGACCTCGACTGGCGGTCACTCGGCCACCGCGACGGGCTGATCATCCCCGAGGCGGTCGCGTCGGTCCACGGTTGGCGGCTTTACTTCCTGGCTCGGACGCGCCGGCAGACCACCCTATGGGCCTGGAACCTGGCCGACCGGCGGCAATCAGCCGTCGGTCCGACACCGAGCGTGACCGGGCCCATCGGTCTGCGGATCTCCGATGACGGCAGCCGTCTCTTCATCCTGACCGGGGCAAACCACGCCATCCTGGAAACCCCGGTACCACCCGAATAGAGGCCGTGGTCCTCCTGGCCTTGCCGGTCCTCGGGGCCGTCTTCGGCGCCCTGGCGGTCTTCGTCAGCATCAAGGCCCTCTTCTGGCCGGCTCAGCCCCGGCGCGTGCCGCTCTTCGGCTGGCGGCTGCAGGGGCTCATCCCGGGCCACCAGGAGGCGGTGGCCAAGGCCCTCGGACGGATGGTCGAGGAACGGGTGCTCTCCCGGCCGGACCTCTTCGCCCGCCTGGTCGACCCGGCCCTGCGGGCGGAGATCGTCGGTTCGCTGACCGTGGCCCTTGAATCGCGGGTGCGGGCGATCATCCCCGGGGTCGTCCCGGCGGTGGCCGCCGTGGCCGCGGCCGGTCTAGTCCGACGGGTGGCCGAACGCGAACTCGGCCATCTGGTCAACCGCTACCTGGAACAGCTGGCGGAACGGGTCGAGGGGGGACTCGGCCTCGGTAAGCTGGTCGAGGAACGGGTGAGGGGGCTGACTCCCGAAGAGATGGAGGACCTCGTGACCGCCGTCGTCGGCCCACAACTCCGCCGGATGCAGGTGCTGGGGGCCCTTTTCGGACTTGTCGTCGGCCTCGGCCAGGCCGCCGTCCTCTGGCCGTTCATGCGCCGCTGAGGACCGCCGGCCGCTGAGCCCGTCGGCCGCTGAGCCCGCCGGCCGCTTGACAAACCGCATGGCCAAGGGATAAAATCCATCTATAAAGTTTTTCCAAGGCTGTGATGGGGAGAGTAGGGAAGTAAGACCTCTCAGAGAAACGGGCCTGGCCTCGTGCCAGGGTGCGAGCCCGTTGAGGTCCGGCGGCCCGAACACCGCCCCGGAGTCCCTGGCGAAAGGCCGCTTGGCCGATTAAGCCGGGCGCGAGGCCGCGATACAGGCCTTCTCGAGTGGGCGGTCGCTCGGCCGGGGCTCAGCCGGTCGTGGCCGCCAACCAGGGTGGAACCGCGAGGAAACCGACCCCTCGTCCCTGTTGCCGGGACGAGGGGTTTTTGTTTTTCCTTCGCCCCGGGACTGCGCCGGATCAAGGAGGGATACCCGTGGAACAGATCCAGATCACGTTTCCCGACGGATCCAAGCGAGAGTACCCGAAGGGGGTCAAGCCGGGCGAGATCGCCGCTTCGCTGAGCCAGAAGCTGGCCAAGAACGCCCTGGCGGCCAAGGTCGGCGACAAGCTGGTCGACCTCAACCGCCCCATCAACGGTGACGCCGCGCTGCAACTGGTCACCTTCGAGTCACCGGAGGGCCAGGCGGTGTACCGGCACACGGCCGCCCACGTCCTGGCCCAGGCGGTCAAGCGCCTCTTCCCGGAGGCCCGGCTGACCATCGGCCCGGCCATCGAGGACGGCTTCTACTACGACTTCGACGTCGAGAAGCCGTTCACGCCGGAGGACCTCGACAAGATCGAGGCCGAGATGAGGAAGATCATCCAGGAGAACCTGCCCCTCGAACGCTCGGAGGTCAGCCGGAAGGAGGCCGTCGCCCTCTTCAAGAAGGCCGGCGAGCCCTACAAGGTCGAACTGGCCGAGGAGTTGCCGGAGGGGGAGATCATCACCCTTTACCGGCAGGACGGATTCGTCGACCTGTGCGCCGGGCCGCACCTGTCCTCGACGGGCCGCGTCAAGGCGGTCAAGCTGCTCAGCGCGGCCGGGGCTTACTGGCGCGGCGACGAGCATAACCGGATGCTGCAGCGCATCTACGGGACGGCCTTCGAGGCCCAGAAGGACCTCGACGAGTACCTCCACAAGCTGGAGGAGGCCAAGCGGCGCGACCACCGGCGCCTCGGCAAGGAGCTCGACATCTTCTCCATCCACGAGGAAGCCGGCCCGGGGCTGGTCTTCTGGCACCCCAAGGGCGGCCTCATCCGCGAACTGGTCGAGAACTTCTGGCGAGAGGAGCACCGCAAGCGCGGCTACGACATCGTCTACTCGCCGCACATCGCCAAGGTCGATCTCTGGAAGACGAGCGGCCACTGGGGTTGGTACCGTGAGAACATGTACTCGCCGATGCCCATCGACGAGGTCGAGTACCTCCTCAAGCCGATGAACTGCCCGTTCCACATCCTCATGTTCAGGTCACAGACCCGCAGTTACCGTGACCTGCCCCTGCGCTGGGGCGAGCTGGGGACGGTCTACCGCTACGAGCGTTCCGGCGTCCTCCATGGCCTGCTCCGGGTGCGCGGCTTCACTCAGGACGATGCCCACATCTTCTGCCGCCCAGACCAGCTCCAGCAGGAGATCATGGGGGTCATCGACCTGGCCCGGTTCATGATGAAGTCCTTCGGCTACAAGGAGTATGACGTCAAGTTGTCGGTCCGCGACCCGAAGAACAAGGAGAAATACGCCGGGTCTGAAGAAGTATGGCAGGCGGCCGAGGGTGCCCTCGTCGGGGCCCTGACGTCGCTGGGCATCCCCTACGAGGTCGATGAGGGTGAGGCCAAGTTCTATGGCCCGGCCATCGACATCAAGGTCAAGGACGCCCTGGGCCGGGGTTGGCAGGGGCCGACCATCCAGTGCGACTTCAACCTGCCGGAGCGCTTCGACATCAATTACGTCGGCGAGGACGGGGCCCCGCACCGGCCGGTGATGATCCACCGGACCGTGCTCGGCTCGATGGAGCGCTTCGTCGGCGGGCTCATCGAACACTACGCCGGGGCCTTCCCGATGTGGCTGGCGCCGGTCCAGGCGCGGCTGATGCCGATCACCGACCGGCACCATGAATACGCCCTCCGGGTGACCGAGGAACTGCGGGCGTCCGGCCTACGGGCCGAGGTCGACACGCGGAACGAGAAGGTCAACTACAAGATCCGTCAGGCCCAGGTGGAAAAGGTCCCGTACATGCTGGTCGTCGGGGACAAGGAAGTGGAGGCCGGCACGGTCTCCGTTCGCCATCGCGAGGCCGGCGACCTCGGCCCGATCAAGGTCGAGGACTTCAAGCAAAAAGCCAAGAAGGAAATCGAAGAGAAGGTGTGACATGAGCAACATGAACCGCGAGCAGCGGCGGCACGACGCGCGGTCCAGGCGCGAGATGCTGGCCCGCGATCGGCGCCGCCGCGGCCGCGGGCGTGGGGTGAGGCGCCCGGCCGGAACCGGGGGCGCCAAGGCCCCAGGCGTCCGGCCCGCCGGTCCGCCGCCCCTGCGGGGCGCGGCGGTCATGGCCGGCACCATGTTCGTCTGGACCCTGGTGATGACCGTTGTCAACCTGGCCGGGCTGGGCGAGTCGACCATCCTCATCCTGCCCATCATGGTCGTGCTCTCGTTCGGCACCACCTACGTCGCGCAGAACTGGGCCAAACGATCCGTGCTCGGGCTCATCGGATTCGTCCTTTACGCCCTGGCCGAACTGACCCGGACCGGTTCGCTGCGGCTCGAGGGGCCGCAGGTGAACTGGTGGATTTACTTCTTCCTGCCGGTCGTTCTGTTCTATCTGGCGGCCATCGGTTGGGTCGGTCGCAAACTTCCAACGAAGGGCCAGCCAGGGGGTAGTTGAAGTTTTCTATTTTTTGGATTATAATTGACGTGCATCTAGGGGAAGGTTGATTCGGCCGGTTGCCCGGGGACCGTTCCGTTGAGACTCCCAGTGCACATCCGTACCAGAGGGAGTGTGTTCCAAGAGTGCCGAAGACCCTGTATGTTGGCAACCTGCCGTGGTCCGCTACTGAGGATGACCTGTCCCGCGTGTTCTCGCAGCATGCCCAGGTCGTCTCCGCCCGTGTCGTGACTGACCGTGAAACCGGTCGTTCGCGCGGGTTCGGGTTCGTCGAGGTTGAGGATGATGGCGCCCAGACGGCTATCGACGCCCTGAACGGTTTCATGTTCGGGGGCCGGCCCCTGACCGTCAACGAAGCCAAGCCTCGCGAGACCAGCGGTGGCGGCGGCGGCGGCGGGCGTGGCGGCTACGGCCGTCGGTAACCGTCTCGTTAAAAGAGACAGGTGACCAAGAATGAAAGCCCCCTAAAGGGCTTTCATTTTCTTGCCGGTCCGAATCGGGCCGGTCTTGTTCCCGCTCGTCATGCGGCCGGCGCCCGCGGCCGAACCGCATGAAAGGCTTGTCGGCGACGCGGTTCCATGCTATACTTTAGCTGTTTCAACCGAATAGCCGTTCGTCCATAAAGCAGAAGCACCCGCTTCTCACCCCCTTGCACCGGGCCCCGGCCGGTTGTTCAGAGGGTTCGCGGACCAAGTCTGGTCAATGCGTCTGTAACCGCCCTTAAACAGTGCGGGAAGAAGCGGGTTCTTGTAAGAGAACCCGCTTTTCTTTTTGGCGAGCGCATCAAACCTGGAGGTGAAGGGTCATCGCCAAAGACTTAAGGATCAACGACGAAATCCGGGCTCGTGAGGTGCTGGTCATCAACGCCAACGGCGATAAGCTGGGCGTGATGCCGCTTCGGGAGGCCATTCGCACGGCCTTCGATCAGAACCTGGATCTAGTCGAGGTGGCCCCGAGCGCCAAGCCGCCCGTCTGCCGAGTCCTCGACTACGGCAGGTTCAAGTACGAGATGGCCAAGCGCGAGCGGGAGACCAAGAAGAAACAAAAGGTCCTCGAGATGAAGGAAGTCCGGATGCGGCCGAACATCGAGGAGCATGACTTCCTGGTCAGGCTCCGGAGCGCCCAGAAGTTCCTCCGCGAGGGGGACAAGGTCAAGGCGACCATCATGTTCCGCGGCCGCGAAATCGTCCATGCCGATATCGGGCAGGCCCTCCTACGGCGGATGGTCGAGGACTGCGCCGATCTGTGCATCGTCGAGCGGGACCCCCATCTCGAGGGACGCCACCTCATCATGATCCTCGCCCCGAAGCAGGCTCAGCAGCAGGCGGAGTAGCCGGGGCGGGCTTTGGAGACGTGCCCTTTCGGCGGACCTTGGGCCCGGTGGTTAGCCGTGCGCCCGGGACGTCGCCATGATTTGTCCAAGCGTCGGTCAGAAGACAGGAGGTCGGGATATGCCCAAGATGAAGAGGCACAAGGGCGCCGTCAAGCGGATGAAGGTCACCGCGTCCGGGAAGGTCAAGCGGACCAGGGCTTACAAGGCTCACAAGCTCGAGGTCAAGAGCGCCAAGCGGCGTCGCTCCCTGCGTCAGGACGGCATGGTCAGTTCGGCCGACCGCAAGCGGGTCAGCAAGCTTCTGCCTTACCGTTGATCGGCCCCGAGGTTCACTGAGGGGTCCTTAGCGGCCCCAAGGTTCCAGGAGGTGTCTAGTCCATGGCAAGAATTAAGAGAGGCGTAGCCGCCAGGAGGCGCCACAAGAAGATCCTTCGCCTCGCCCGCGGCTTCCGGGGGACCAAGTCCAAGCTCTACCGGGTGGCCAATGAGGCCGTCATGCACGCGCTGTCCTACGCGCGGGCGCACCGCCGGAAGAAGAAGGGCGACTTCCGCAAGCTCTGGATCGCCCGCATCAACGCCGCGGCGCGGAGCAACGGGATGTCCTACAGCCGGATGATCAACGGGCTCAAGAAGGCCGGGGTCGAGGTCAACCGCAAGATGTTGGCCGACCTGGCCGTCAACGACGGCCACGCCTTCGGTCAGCTGGTCGAACGGGCGAAGCAAGCCCTGGGGGCTTGAGACCCATAGAAACGTAACGGAAAGTTGTGCCCCCGGCACAACTTTCTTTGTTGAAGGAGGCTCCCGCGGGGGAGGCTCCGACGCAGCAGGCTCCGACGAAGGAGGCCGGGTCATGCGTTCCCTGGCGAGCCGACAGAACCCCTTCATAAAGGGACTCATGAAGCTGAAGGGCGTCCACGGCCGGGAGAAGGACGGCCGTTTCCTCGTGGAAGGCGTCCGCCTGGTCGAGGAGGCCCTCAGAGCGCGGGTGCCGCTGGAGGCGGCGGTGGTGGCCGAGGGGGCCGCGGGCGAACGCGGTGGGCGGTTGGCCGCCCTCCTCGTCGACCTGGAACAGGCGGGCGTAAACGTGATCGAGGTGCCGACGGCGGTCTTCCGCGAGTTGGCCGAGACGGAGACGCCGCAGGGCGTCATCGCCGTTGCCCGGGAGGGCGCGGCCGGGCGTTCAACCCCGGCCGACCTGGCCGCCAGGCCTGGAGCGGGGGGGCCGCCGCTGGTCGTCGTGCTCGACGGCGTCCAGGACCCCGGCAACGTCGGGACCATCCTGCGCTCGGCCGCGGCCTTCGGAGCCGGCGGGGTCGTGGTCGGCCAGGGAACGGCGGCCCTGAACCAGCCGAAGGTGCTCCGGGCGAGCATGGGGGCCGCCTTCAGGATGCCAACCGCCGGGGGCCGTGAGGCCGTCGCCGTCGCCGACGCGTTCAGGCAGGCCGGGCTGACCACGGTCGCGGCCATCGCCGAGGGCGGCGAGAGGCTGACAACCATCAACCTGCGCCGCCCGGTGGCCATCATCGTCGGAAACGAGGGGGGCGGGGTCTCCCAGGAGTGGCTATCCCTTGTTGACCGGAAGGCGACCATTTCCATGCCCGGGCCGACCGAGTCGCTCAATGCTGCCGTAGCTGCATCAATCTTGCTCTACGAGGTGGTCCGCCAGCGCAATTTGACATAACCAAACTTGCCAGCCCGAAGAGCGGCATGATATAATCATTCTCGTCGGAACCAAAAAGCGCGGAAGGGTAGTGAGGCAATGGTCTTGATGGCCCAGTTATTCTGGAAAATCTTTGAGACCACCGGATCTATCACCGCCTACCTGCTCTACAAACGGTTCTCAATCCAATAGATCGCTAAGCGCGGGGAGAAGGCGAACCACAGACCTGAGTCTGTGGTTCGCCTTCTTACTGGAGTGACAAGGTCAAGGCCGTCCCGTCCGACGGATCAAGCCGGCAATCGGCCCATTCGCCATCGACCTGCCAGAGCAGTCCGCGCTGCCTCTGCGCCAGCAGCGATGGCACGTTCCACATACTCCCGGCCCATGGGCGAGGGATCATCCAGGGCTGGGCGGATCACCAGGTCGGCGTCAGCCGCGAGGGCAGTGTCGCTCATCTCGTTGACCATGAGACCCGTTACCTCCTCCAGAACCGCCAGAGGGGTACGGGGCGGCGTTCCATGGCTCCGCGGTTTTCTGACATCAACCGCTATCACGAAGTCGGCGCCCATCTTTCGGACGATGTGCGCCGGCACGTTATCAAGAACGCCCCCGTCCACAAGGATGTGGCCCCCAACCTCCTCCGGTTCAAACACACCAGGGACCGCGCTACTGGCCCTGACCGATGTGGCAACCCCGACCCCCGTCAGGAACTGGCACTTCCCGTCGCAATCCCGTACGCGCTCGGCGACGGCTCGGCTGGTGAGGATGACTTTCCGGCCAGTCGTAAGGTCCGTGGCCACGGCGGCATAGGGGATGCGAAGCTCATCCACCGTGGCGTTCTTCGTCCAGGCGCCCGCATCGCTCGCAAGGCCCAGCGAAGGACGCCCCAGAATCCAAGCGCGCCCTCGTACAGGTCCACCGTCGATAAGTCGAGGGCCACACGTTCCATCGCCTCGGCCGTCCAGCCCGTTGCCCAAAGGGCACCGATCAGGCTGCCGATACTGGTTCCGGAGATTACTTCCACCGGAATGCGCTCCTGCTCAAAGACCTTCAATACGCCGATGTGCGCCAGACCTCTCCAACCGCCGCCCCCCAGGGCCAACCCGGTCGACATAGTCCTCCCCCCTTGGGCTTAAGCTCGTGGCTTCAGGATTCCCCCCAGGAAAACATCGGTGACGGCGCGGTGCGCCCGTGAAAACTGGGGCTTCGGTGAGTCCAGGACGACCTGCAGAGTGACGTGACTGATCAAGCCGAACAAGGCAGGGGCCGCCATTTCCACGTCGATGTCCGGTCTCAGGGCTCCGGCCGTCTGGCCGGCCTGGATGGCCTCTTCCAGGATGGAGAGATAAGACTTCCGGATCTTCTGCAGGTCCTCATGCTGTCTGGCTTCCAGCCACCAGATTTCGGACATGAGCACCTTGTAGAAATCGGGGTGGTCGATGAACAGGCGGACTTGCGTGGCAATAATAGTATCAAGTCTTCTTATGGGATCTGACTCACCGACGGCTGCTTCCCGGATCGCCTCGTTTAGAAAATCCACGCCGCTCTTCATCAGCATGAGGAAGAGGTCATCCTTGCCTTTGAAATGATAGTAGATTGTGCCCTTGGCGACTCCGGCGCGATCGACGATTTCATCAACGGAGGTATTCGCAAAACCCTTTTCCGCGAACAACTCCAAGGCTACCTGGAAGATTCTTGTCTTCTTGTCCTCACCGCTGAACAAGTCTCTCACCTCAATTGCATCTTAAGTTCCGCGGTAGGTAGATTAGACAAACCCGGCAGGGATTTCCTCCCTGCCGGGCCTCTGGACGCCGGGTCGCCGTGGAATCAGGCCTTACGAGATGTCGTCCCGATGAACGCAAGAATGCCGACCGCAAGCCCAACGATGATGTCGTTCCACAGGGCTCCGGCCGACGTTTTGCTGTACCCGATAAGGAACGGAGCGACGATTAACCAGAGACCCAGAAGCACGTTCAACCAGTTCGTCCACATGATGACATGCTCCTTTCCAAACTTCTTCAGTTTCCTTCAATCCGGCGCCCCGAGGAAGAGCTGTTAGACTGACCGGTCAGTTTAGTTAGAGGTTACCATATTCCCCTGTTCGTGTCAAGAGTGCCTACCCGCCCATGTGCCTACCCGCCCAGTGCCTACCCGCCCAGTGCCTACCCGCCCATGTGCCTACCCGCCCCAATCGGCGTTCCCGGTCTCTTCTTTGTTCAATCGACGAAATAGGCCACCCCGACCAATCCCGGGCCCGTATGTGCGCCCATCGCCGGGGTGAAGTCGGTGAGATAGCTTTCGACCGGCGTCAGCTTGTCTCGCACGAGCGCCAGGAGTTGCCTGGCCCGCCCCGCCGCCCCGGCGTGCATGACCGCCACGTGTAACCTGGCGGAACGACCGGATTGCTGAGTTGCCCCACGCTCATCGGTGATTCGGCGGAGCATGACATCAAAGGCGTGGTCGATGCTCAGGGCCACCCCGGCGGGAACGGCCTCGCCCTCAACGAGTTCGACCATTGGCTTCAGCCGGAGGGCCGCCGCCGCCATTCCGGCCAGTTTGGGCACATGGCCGCCACGGATCAAATACTCCAGGGTGTCGACGACGACCAACAACCGGGCGCGTTCCGCCACGTGGCATGAGCGTAACAGGACCTGGTCCCAGGTTGCCCCGGCCCGAACCGCCCGGGCTACCTCAGCGACCACAAGTCCAGCTGCGGCCGCCGCAACCCGGGTGTCGACGACCTGCACCGGCGGGCGGGCGGCCCCGGGAGGAGCGTCCTCGCTGAAGATTCTCGCCGCCTGCAGGGCGCTGTTGAACGTTCCGCTGAGCTCCTTGCTGAGGGTCAGGCAGAGAATTCGGTCGACGGCGGGGGCCATTCTGGAGAAAACCTCGATGAAGGCGCCGGGTGCCGGCTGTGACGTCCTCGGCACGCTCTTGGCCGTGGCCATCTTCTCGTAGAACTCATCGGGAGCAAGGTCCACTCCGTCACGATAGCTGCGACCATCAATCTCAAGGTCAAGGGGAACAACCTCGACCTTGAGTTCTCGCCGCACTTCATCAGGTATCACGCAGGAGCTGTCAGCGACCAAGCCGATGCGGTCTGCGCTCATGGATTCTTCCTCCTCACCAGAGTTCACGTTGCCCCATGCTGGGTGTCAGTCATAGAGAGGGCGCCGTGAGAACCCCGGAGGCCGCCAGAAGCCCGGAGCAGCCGGCGAGCATGACGTCCCCGTAAGGGGCGGCCTGATAGTAGCCGGCTCCATCCGCGATCCGGCGATTGGGGCCGATCAGGGCGACGAAGCGGAAGCCCCCATCGGCCCGGTAGTCGGGGTGATAGAAGCAGCCGTGCCCGCCGCGGGCATAGACGCGCTCGTGGGAAAGGCGTCCCTCGCGGAATTCCACGACGTAGGCCGCAAGTTCGTCGGCGGTGAGCGAGGCGGTATGCTCCTCGAAGAGTCCCCACATGCGCTCGCCTCGGATCAGGGCGCCGAAGGTGTGGCCGTTGCCCACGTTGAGGACGATGACACCCTCGTCGGCCCGTTCAGCGACCCGCGGGTCGAGAAGGGCCCCCAGGATGGCCGCGGGTCCCGTGTCCATCAGCAGGGCCCCGGGGGCGTGCTCACGAACGGCCAGCATTCGGGTAAAGTACGGGGGAACGTCGTTCGAGTAGGCCAACTCGCGCAGGTCTCCGCCGCCTTCGATGAAGCCTCGCCAATGCCGGCCGCGGGTATCGCGGTTGCTGACCCCGATGCTTTGGCCGTGGTCATGCACGGCCACGGCGACCCGCCGGGGAAGGGGCACCCCATAGAGATCGAGGGCGCTCGAGAGGCGCTCGACATCGAGATCCTGGCAGACGATGACCTCCGCGTCGCGCGGGGGGTCTTCGGTGAGGACGACCCCCAATCCCTGGACGACCCTGAGGTCATCGTGAACCGTCAGGGCGGCCGGCGGCGTGGCATAGACCCGGAAGCCGGCGCGAAGATGCTCCTTCAAGGCGGCCGTCAACGGCCAGCCGCCCATGAGGCCGCCGCTGAGGAAGATGTCTCGGCCGCGCCTGGTCGCCTCCCGCGCCCGTTCGGCCGCCATGGCGACGGGGGAGGGCAGGATAAGCTGCACGTTGTTCTCCGGGGGGCGTTTCGGGTCATAGATATAGATGTCCTGGGTCCCGGCTCCGATGTCGACCGTGAGGATCTGCCTGCCGTCTCTCTCCAGGTTAATTCCCTCCCTGTCTGAGGAGTTGACTTTCGGCCTTCTTAACTATATTATAATAATATGATTTAAGCAAGATGGGAGTTGAAGGTCCCATGAAGCGTTTCGTCAAGGTCTTCAGAGCTCTGGGAGAACCCACCCGCCAACGGATGATCAAGCTTCTGAGTTCCCGGGACCTCTACGTTTGCGAACTGGCGGAGGTCCTTGACATGAAACAATCGCGGGTGTCCCAGCACCTCAGAATCCTGAAAGAGGCTGGTGTCGTCCGGGAGGGGAGGGAAGGCACCTGGACAAGGTATTCTCTTGATCGGGCCCTCCTCAAAGAAGCCTGGGGAGACTACCTATCTTTCCTCCAAAGTCCGCTCGAGACGTTGGAGGGCTTCGGTCCCGAAGCCGCTCGCCTGAAGACGCTGCAACTCGGCCCAACCCTTGCGGTCTGCAAGGTGAAGCCAGGAGCAAAAAAGGGAAGGGGATAAGAGAATGGATCTTGAACAGCTTCTCACCAAGATGGCGGAAGAGTTGGGCGAGGAGCCCAAGCCCATGAAACTTCTCAGCCAGATCGCCCCAGACGCCGTCTTTGAGCACGCCGCCAACAAAAACTTCGTTTTCGCCAAGGACGCGATCCCCGCCAAGTACAAGCTTCTCACAAGCATCGCCATTTCGGCCGCGCTCGGGTCCGAGACCTGCACCACCACCTATGTCAAGTCGGCGCTGCGAAAGGGCATCACCCGAGCCGAGATCGCCGAGGCCATTCTCCTGGCCCGTTTTGTCAAGGCAACGACTGTCGTGGCTGCTTCCGTGCCGGCCATGGAGCTATTGACCGAGCGGTAAGGCGGCCGGATTGCCCGCCCATGGGTGCCCCCGCGCACCGGCGGCATCGACCCATGATACCCTGCTCTGCAAGAGGAGGCCCGCCGACCGTTTCGGCGGGCCTCCTGTAGATGGCGTTCGCTAACTCGGCGGCCTGCTCTCCGCAACCCATTGGCTTGGGGAAATCCAGCGGCGAAATGGGCGGTCTTTCCACTTTCAGGACACCCTTTGGCTCGACGCCGTGAAGCAACGTGTTGGTGACGGTCCCCCACTTGACGCTGAGCTCATGCAGTTGGCGTAGCTTGTCCTCGGGTTCAGGGCTCTCCAGGGTCAAGACGTACGAGAGTTCAACGATGCCAGGCGGGTCGTCAAAGCGCACGGCGTCAATGACGATCCGGATGTCGTCGACGTGGAGACGCATCTTCTCAGAGAGACTCGTGAGGTTGGTCATCAAACAAGCGCCGAGAGCAGCCATCAGTGTCTCGGCGGCGTTGAAGCCGAAGCGCGCCTCACCTTTCTTCGTGCTCAGGATGAGGCTGTGTTCCCTCGCTTTGGCCTCGCCTTGGAAGTCTCCGTGGCGGTTGATGGTCACCCTGTACCTTTGAACTGAGTTTTCGCTCATGACCCAATCGGCCCCCTTTGAGCCGGATTTCTGGTTGTCCAGAAGACTGCCGGCCGGTGGGAGGCCTGCAGGCCCCAAACGGGTGGAAGCACCCTAGGCTTGCAACTGTTGCACACGGATGGTCGCGAGCTCTTGCTTCACGGTGACCAGGACCTTCTGCTTGCGCATGAATTGGCGCAGGCCTTCCACGGACGGGAAGCTTATCGCGTCGAACAGGCAGGTATTGGCACAGGTGATGCATCCGACCATGCAGGCCTGGGGTTGACTGACCACTGCCTTCTTGAGCCCGAAATCGAACCCGTAGACCTTCTTGCCGCAGCTGGTGAAGCAGACCCCGCAACCGGTGCACTTCTCGACGTCGATTACTGGATGCCATTCAATGTTTTCTCTGGGAATGCTATGCCATGCGGGGAGAGTCATTTTACTTTTCCTCCTGTGTTAGTTGTTGGGCGCTAAAATCAATATATAACTATATACGAATATAGTCAAGACTTAATTGCGGGCGAACCTAACTCTGGGCAACCGGGCCGGACGAGAACGATCATCAGTATTGGAGGTGAAGGGACATGAGACTCGTCGTTTTCTCTGATGTTCACGGCAACCTTCCGGCTTTGCGGGCAGTGCTGGACGACATGAGGCACGAGAGACCCGAATGGGTGGTCTGTGCGGGCGATCTGGTCGGGTACGGCCCGTTTCCGAACGAGGTCATCGAGCTGATCCGGGAGGAACGCATCCTGACGGTGACGGGGAATTACGATGACGGCGTTGGCCACGACCGCCCTGACTGCGGGTGCGCTTATCGAACGGAGCGAGCCAGGGAGAACGGACAGAAGTCGCTCGAATGGACCAAAGCACACACGACGCCCGAGAACAAGGCCTTCCTGAAATCCTTGCCGTTGTCGACCAGCCTATCGTTTGAAGGCCGGAGGGTTCTTGTCGTCCACGGGAGCCCCCGCCGGATGAATGAGTACCTCTACGAGGACAGGCCCGAGGCGACCATCAAGAGAATCCTGGACGCCGCCGAGGCCGATGTCCTCATCGTGGGGCACACCCACATTCCGTACCATCGGGTGTTTGGCAATAAGCACCTGGTGAACGTGGGGAGCGTCGGCAAGCCAAAGCACGGGCGGCCTACAGCGGTGTACGCAGTCCTCAGCCTGGCCGACCGGGTGTCGGTGAGTTTCAATGAGGTGCCGTACGATGTCGAAGCCGCCGCCCGGGCGGTCGAGGCGGCCGGGCTCCCGGGCGATTTCGCGGACGCTCTCCGGAGCGGCCAGGATTAAGTCGCCTTCCCTCGACTCTTTGCGGCAGGGGGGTCAATTTGGCTTGACACAACCTAAGCCATAGGCATAATATGATGCATAGGCGTATAGCGATTGACGGATATGCTGGACGGATGGCGATGAACCCTTGGGGGCAGTGGGGGAGGTGGCCGAATCGAACGGCAAGGCCATTGAGATCCAGGTCTTTGATTCCGGAATGAAGGGTAATCTCTCGCCGTGTGACGCTCGGCAATCACCTGAGGAGAGGACGCGGGCAGTCGCCCGTGCCTTGGCCCGTAAGCACGGGGACAAGGTACGGGTCGCGTTCATCGACCTGTTCTCCGAAAGGGGGCAGCGGATGGCCGGCGTATGGGAGGAGATCACCCGGCGAAATCTCAGCCTTCCCGTGGTCACGATGGACGGCCGGGTGGTGATGGCGGGCGAGCTGTCCTACGCCAAGCTCGGCCGGGAGGTGGAGCGGTGGCTGGGGGACGCCCATGGTGCCGTGCTGGGGACAGAGAGAAATCGCGGAAAGGGGGATGCGCAGTGAGTCAACAGCCCGTCGTCATTCGGGTCTTCGACGCGCCTGGCAAACCCTGCGGGTGAGGATCGAAAGGAGTGACCGCTGGATGCGGTCCAACGATTCAGGACCAGACGTCGGCCATCGCCAGGGCGTTGGCGCAGAAGTACGGTGACAACGTGACGGTCGAATATGTCAACCTCGTGTCTCCCCGGGGGGCGAGCTTTCGCGACGCCTGGGGGGTCATCATGGCTCACAATCTCGCGCTGCCAGTGGTGACGGTCAACAATCGGGTAAGGCTATCCGGCGTCCTTTCCCTCGCCGAACTGGACCGGGAAGCCGGAAGCCTGCTGAGTCACGGAGGTGCGCAATGAACGGGGATTCGGCCGCGGCGACGTCGGTGGAAGTCGACCTCTACGACCCACCAATGTGCTGCCCAGGCGGGCTGTGCGGTCCCACCGTCGACCCGGAACTGCTGAAGATCCACGAGGCTCTCCTGGCGGTCGAAAGAGAGTTCGGCGACCGGGTGGTCGTTCATCGTCACGTCCTGAGCCAGACGCCCGCCAAGTTCATGGCCAACCCGGACATAGTTGCCATCCTGACATCCGACGGTGTTGACGCCCTGCCGGTGACCGTGGTGAACGGCAGGATCATCAAGAAGGGTGTTTACCCCAGTCTTGACGAGATCCGGCAAGCGATTGTCTCAGGTTGACCGCGGCAAGGCCGCCGGCTAACCATTAAGCCCGCAGTTCATTCTGATCGACGTCCGGGTCGTCTATTCGCTGGTAAACGGGCCGCCGGGTGGAGGGATATCCTCACCAGCGTTCCCGGGGTGGGAATGGTGACCGCGGCCGGTTTTCTTGGGGAGATCGGGGATCCCACCGCCTTCTCAGACTGGCGGCAAGTGCAGAAGCTGGCGGAGTTGAACCTGGTCGAGCAGGGTTCCGGGGAGAAACGGTGGCAGCGTACCATTTCGAAGCGTGGCCGGCCCGGCCTCAGGGCCCTGCTGTATCAGGCGGCGCTGGCCGCCGTCGCCAAGGATCCGGTGTTCGGCTCATTGTACCGCTACTTCTTAGGTCGAGCCCAGAACCCGTTGCAGAAGAAGCAAGCCCTGATAGCCGTAGCTCTGAAGCTCTTACGGGTGATGCTCCGGCTCGTCCAGAGCCGCCAGTTCTACGATCCGGTAGGCCGAGGGCGAAGGCTTGGGGACACCTAAGACGCAAACCTGCAAGAGAATGAGATTCAACGTCTCTAAGCTCAAAAACATGTAGACAGGAGGAACCGCTCATGGAAAAGAAGAACAGCGAAGTGAAATCAGGCAAAAAGGGACTTTGGGCCATGCTCAAGGAGTCCATGAACAAGGCTAGCAGCGGTTGCGGCCCGGGGTGCGGTTGCCATGTCGAGAATCAAGATAGCGAGAATCAACGGAAGGATGCGCCGGAGAATCCGGAAAAGGAGAAGGAAGAAGCATGATGGTTCGACCCAATGATTCTCGAAACTGGCAACAGATACTGATCTTTGCGCTTGTTCCGGTGATAGTGGGCGCATTGACACTGGCCTCTTGGCTCCTGGGCCGCTGGCAGGTCGGGCCTTGGCTTCTCGTTGGCCCCTGGCAGGTCGGTCCGGGAATTCCGGCTGCGGGACTTGCTCTGGTCGCCACCTTATTTGGCGGATGGCAGCGGTTTTTGGCAGGCTTTCGGGATGTCGCACACCGCAGGATCACGGTCAACGTCTTTGTGACCGTGGCGATTTTTGTCACCATAGCCGTCGGCGAGTTTTTGCCTGCTGCGGTGATCATTCTGATCATGGCCGTCGTCGGGGCTTTGGAGTCTTACACGCTCGACAGGACGCGCCGGAGTATCCGCAACCTGCTCGATCTCACCCCTCCGATGGCAAACGTGCGACGTGGCGAAGAGGAAGTCCCCGTTTCCGTGGCCGAGCTTCAGTACGGAGATGTCGTGATCATACGGCCGGGTGAGCGAATCCCGGTGGACGGCGTGGTTATTGCGGGTGCTGCCACCGTCAATCAAGCCCCCATTACAGGTGAATCCATGCCGGTGGGAAAGCTTAAGGGCCACGAGGTGTTCGCAGGCACCCTAAATGAGGATGGCCGCCTTGAAATTCGAACAATCAAGATCGGCGCGGATACCACTCTTGCCAGAATCGTTCACTTGGTCGAGGAAGCGCAGGAGTCCAAAGCGCCCATCCAGGGGGTCGCCGACCGCTTCACCGTGTGGTTCCTCCCTACAGTCCTCGTCCTTGCGATTGTCGGCTATCTGATTTCGGGTGATGTGAAGGTAGCTGTCGCCATCTTGCTGGTGGCATGTCCATGCGCCTTCGCCATCGCGACTCCCTCGGCTATGGCCGCCGGAATTGCGAACATGGCCCGACGAGCCGTACTCATCAAGGGTGGTATTTTCTTCGAAATCGCAGGTAGGATTGACTCCCTGGTCGTTGACAAAACCGGTACCCTCACCCTGGGCCGTCCGAAAGTCCTGGAGGTCATCAGCGGCGATGGCATGCCGAAAGACGAAGTGCTTAATCTGGCTGCCATCGCTGAAAAGTACTCAGAGCATCCTTTGGCAAAAGCGGTAATGGCTATAGCCAAAGAAAGGGCACTTGAGGTGCCGGACCCCGATGAGTTTAGAATCGAGGTTGGCAAGGGGATCGTGTCTTCCCACAATGGACAGGAGATCGTGGTTGGGAGGGATGTTTTTCTGAGGGAACAGGGGATCGTCATTCCTGCTTGGATTGAGCAGGCCGTGACGGACCAATCCGACCTCGGAAGGACGGCGATTTTGGTCGCACGAGACCGCGAAGCCATTGGACTTCTGTCCATCGCGGACGAAATTAGAGCCGAGACAGTGGGTGCAATTGAATCGTTGAAGTCGCTTGGCGTGGGCAAAACCACCATGTTGACCGGCGATAACTCCAAAATTGCGCAAGCCGTAGCATCCCAGATCGGCGTGGATGAATTCCGGGCCGAGCTCTTGCCGGAGGATAAGGAGTCTGCCATCAAAGAGATGAAAAACAAAGGGAAGATCGTCGCCATGGTCGGTGACGGGATCAACGACGCGCCTGCCCTGGCGCTGGCCGATGTCGGCATCGTGATGGGGGGGACCGGCGCAGACGTCGCCATTGAGGCGGCTGATGTAACACTCATGGACGGCAACCTCTCACGCTTGGTCGAATTCGTGCAGATGTCCCGGAAGGTGCTGCGGCGGATCAAGCTCAATATCTTCTTCTCAATAATCTATAACGTTATCGGTCTGACCCTGGCGATGCTTGGACACCTGACGCCCGTTATGGCCGTCATTTTCCAAGAAGCCGGCTGTGTCACCGTGGTCCTCAGCTCCACGTTGCTGCTCTGGGCCAAGGTCCCGGACCTGAAAAGCTCCGGGGCCAAACTGTCGTAACATCTCCCTTCCTCATCATTCAGGCCTCGAGGGAACATATACAAACAAAGGCAAGGTAGGGGAAATGTCCCATTCATGACCATGCCTGCCGTACCAAGACCTTCAAGAACAAGGATGGCGTCGCCCCGGAAGCCAGGTGGGCCAAGGCGTGGGGCCCGGCGCGGATTTTCCGTCGGCTCTGGAAGGCCCTCGGCCTTCAGGATGTGTTCCAGCGCCTTCTCTCGGATGCGGCCATCGTCTCGGACCTGGCCGAGGCCGCCTTCGCCATGGTTGAACCGCCTTGTGGACCCCATGTCCAAGCTCGGAGTGAGCGAGTGGATGAAGACCGTTCACCGCCCCCGAGTGGGCGCTTGAGTTGCACAAGTCGCTCGAATGGACCAAAGCACACACGACGCCTGAGAACAAGGCCTTCCTGAAATCCATGCCGTTAACAAGGAGGGAAATGGAAGATAATGTCCGAACTTGACCAGGAACGCGGCGCCGAACGACGAGAGACGCAGTTCATCTTCTTTTCGGGCAAGGGCGGAGTCGGCAAGACGTCCATGGCCTGCGCGACCGCGGTTCACCTGGCCATGGAAGGCAAGGCCACGCTCATTGTGACCACCGATCCGGCTTCGAACCTGGCCGACGTCTTCGGTCAGGAAATCGGCCACCGGGAGGCGCCGATAAGGGGGACCCCTCGACTCTGGGCGATGGAGATTGATCCGGACCGGGCCACCGAGGAGTACCGGGAACGAATCGTCGGCCCGATGCGCCTGGTGATGCCGTCGGAGATCACGCGGGTGATTGAAGAGCAGTTCCGCTCGCCGTGCACGACGGAGATCGCCGCCTTCGACCGCTTCGTTGACTTCATGGACGACTCTTCCTACGACATGGTCATCTTTGACACCGCGCCCACGGGACACACGATCAGACTGCTTGAACTGCCGGTGGACTGGAGCAAACACATTGAGGAGAGCGCTCAGCACGGTGGGCAGACCTGCATGGGGCCGGTGGAGGCGATTCAAGGCTCCAAGGCCAAGTACGACCGGGCTATTCGCTTCCTGCGGGATCCGGGCCGGACCACCTTCATCTTTGTGATTCAGGCCGAGCAGACGCCCGTTTTCGAGGCCGAAAGGGCAATGAAAGAACTGGCCACGATCGGTGTCAAGTCGACCTGGCTGATTGTCAATGGGCTCATCCCCCAAGATGCCGCTGATAACCCTCTCTTCGCCAAGCGCCTGACGATGCAGCAGAGGTACCTGAAGGATATCGCCCGGCGGTTCCCCATGACGACGACGATGATGCCCTTGCTACCCGTGGAAATACGGGGCACCGCCATTCTGTCCAAAGTGGGCGACCTGCTGTACCGCAGTCCGGCCGAAACGCCTCCGACGCATGGGCCATGGACCGCCGCGGGGATGGACGGCCACACAGCGCCGGTCTCCGGCAAGGGAGAGTCGGACCACGCCGGCTCCAGATCTCCGACCGACTGGGCGGGCGTGCGAGCCGCCCTGACCCCCGGCCCCACTGGGCGGAGGCTGCTGTTTTTCACGGGGAAGGGAGGGGCCGGCAAGACTACCATCGCTTCCGTCACCGCCGTGCGGTTGGCTGAGCTTGGGTATCGGACCCTTCTGGTCTCGACCGACCCAGCCTCGCACCTCAGCCAGTCTTTCGCCCAGGAGATCGGGGCCGAGGTGACCCCCGTGGTCGGCCAGCCTGGCCTGTATGCCGCTCGGGTAGACCAGAAGGAAGCGGTGGAGGAATACCGAGAGCGAATTCTCTCTGAAGCCAGAGGGAAGTATTCAGCCGACATGCTCGAGGCGATGCGGGAGGAGTTGAATTCTCCGTGCACCGAGGAGATGGCCGCCTTCGAGAAGTTCGTCAGGTATACCACTCTGACGGACTACGACGTGACGGTCTTTGACACGGCCCCGACCGGTCACACCCTGCGCCTTCTCGAATTGCCGATGGAATGGGACAGGCAGGTTGAGATCATGGTCTCAACGAAGCCCGGGACGCAGGCCTTCGCGGAAACGAAGGCCCGCTTTGACGATGCCATCAAGACCCTGCGCGACCCCGCCGAGACCACCTTTGTCTTCGTGGTCTATCCGGAATACACGCCCATAATTGAAGCCTTTCGGGCGAGCCAGGATCTCTCCCAGAGCGGCATCAAGACCGGCTTGGTGGTTGCCAATCTCGTCCTTCCCCATGGGCATCGGTCGACCCCGCTGTATGACAGCCGGTACGGGCTTCAACAGAAGTATCTGGGCGGAATCCAAGAGAAGTTCGGCGTGCCCATGTTGGTCATGCCGCTCTTGGACGAGGAGATTAACGGGCTACCTCGGCTCAAGGAGGCGGCCGCGATTCTGTATGGGGAGGAGCTGGGGGATGGCCGCAAAGCCGACGCAGGATCATGATTTCAGAGGTCGGAAGATGAGTGATGCGCTTGGACTTCAGGGTCGATTGTCCGTCAAACCGCGGGAGGCTGGTGACCAACGTATGGAAGCCCTTTTGGAGCAGATCAAGGCCATGTCCGACGGGACCCGGCTCAAGATCCTCAAGCTGGTCGAGCGGCAGGAGCTCTGTGTCTGCCAGATCGTTCCCATCATGGGGCTTTCACAACCCACCATCTCCACCCATCTCGGCAAGCTGAAACGGGCTGGACTGGTCAAGGAACGACGTCGGGGTCAGTGGGCCTATTACTCGATGAACCGTGAGAGCTTGGCTCAGTTCGGCAAAGCATTGGAAGCATTCTTTTCGGCTCAGCTTGAGGAGATCCCGGAGATGCGGGCGAATGCTCTCCGGCTGGCCGAAGAGCTCGCGAAAGGGGACCCGTGCCCAAAGGACCCCTGAATCGGGGCCCCTTAAGGCCGTGTTTCCGGCTGCGCCAAGAACCTGACAGACCAAAGGAATGGAGGGCCTCGCAATTGAATAACGGGAAGACCACCGCGGCCAAGCTGTCGCTGCTTGATCAACTCCTGACCGTCTGGATTCTCCTCGCCATGGCCCTGGGGGTGGGCCTCGGCTACCTCTTTCCGGGGGTGGCGGCGCTCCTTGACCGGCTATCCGTCGGTACGACTTCCATCCCCATCGCCGTCGGCCTGATCGTCATGATGTACCCACCCCTGACCAAGGTCCGGTACCGTGAACTGGGGAAGGTCTTCAAGAACGGCAAGGTTCTCACCCTTTCGTTGGTCCAGAACTGGCTCATCGGGCCGGTGTTGATGTTCCTCCTGGCCATCATCTTCCTCCGCGGGTATCCCGAGTACATGGTCGGCCTCATCCTCATCGGGCTGGCCCGCTGCATCGCCATGGTCATCGTTTGGAACAGCCTGGCCAGGGGGGACACCGAGTACGCGGCCGCCCTGGTCGCTTTCAACTCGCTGTTCCAGGTCTTCTTCTATTCGGTCTATGCTTACGTCTTCATAGCGGTCCTCCCCGCGTGGATGGGCCTCAAGGGCGCCGTGGTCCACGTGACCATCGGACAGGTGGCCGAGAGCGTGGCGATTTATCTGGGAATCCCGTTCCTGGCCGGCTTCTTGACCCGGACCATCCTGGCTCCGCTCAAGGGCGAGGAGTGGTACGAGAAGCGCTTCGTTCCCAAGGTCAGCCCCCTGGCCCTGATCGCCCTGCTGTTCACGATCATCGTCATGTTCTCGCTGAAAGGGCGGTACATCGTCGGGCTTCCACTGGACGTGGTCCGGATCGCCGTCCCCCTCATCATCTACTTCGTGGTCATGTTCATGGTCTCGTTCTTCCTGAGCCACCGGTTCGGGGTGGATTACCCGAAGACGGCGAGCCTGTCTTTCACGGCGGCCAGCAATAACTTCGAGCTGGCCATCGCCGTGGCCGTGGCGGTCTTCGGTCTGAACTCCGGCCAGGCCTTCGCCGCGGTCATCGGCCCGCTCATCGAGGTCCCGGTGATGCTGGCTTTGGTCAATGTATCCCTGGGCTTTTCCAGGCGATACTTCCGAACCCAGGGAGGCAACGGATGAACCGGCCGACGGCCCCCGCGCTGGACCGCGGGGGCCGTTTTCCGCTATCCCGAGACCGGGGCGGTGGTTGAGGGGGTTCGCGAAGGCTGGCTGATGGTCGTCCCGCCCTGGGCGGCGTGGTGACAAGCCTGGGGCCATACAAGCTCTTGGCCACCGCCTTTGCCGCTAGAGGCTGAACTCAATTGGGGTAAGGGTTGTTGCCCCAGACGGCCATACGCCGGTCGGTCACAGCCCAAGAGTCTATTGACACCACTATATTAGGATATTAGAATAAAGGCGAGGCGAGGTGTTTGACTTTGAACGAACGTTTCTTGTCCCTGGAAGCTAGGCTGACCAAGGCGATGGGTCACGCGACCAGGCTAAAGATTCTTCACCTCATCGCTGAAAACGGGCCGCGGTGTGTCTGCGAACTGGTTCCGGTGTTGCGCGTGGACCAATCCAACGTGTCCCAGCACCTGTCGGTGCTGCGGCAGGCCGGGGTCGTGGTGGCGCGACGGGATGGCGCCCGGGTCGTCTATTCGCTGGCAAACCCGAGGACGTCCGCGACGAACATTTGATGCGCAACCAGATCCTGAAGGTCCTGGCGGCCGGGCCGCGGACCATCCCTCAGATCGCCGCCGCCCTCGGCTACCCGGCCCATGAAGTCGTCTTCTGGGTGATGGGGATGCGCAAGTATGGCTTCGTGGCCGAGATCAAAGAGGTCACCGGTGAGGGTTACTATCAGTACCAGGCCGTGCCGAGGGAGGGAGCCTGATGGCCCTTTTGAACCCCGACCTGGCGGACCAGGTCCGCCAGGCAACCCCGTGGAGCTCAAGCGGTCACGAGTTCAACGCCTCGGCCTGCATGAACTGCGGGGTCTGCGGCGCGGTCTGCCCGATGGGCATCGAACTCTTGCCCCGCAAGCTGTTCCGCTACGTCCTCCTGGGGATGGAGGACCAGGTCAAGGAGAACACCGAGACCATCTATTCCTGCCTCCTGTGCAAGATGTGCGAGGTGAACTGCCCGGCGGGGGTGCATATCGCGGAAAACGTGCGCTCTCTGCGGCACTTCATCAACCGCCAAGTCTTCAGGCTTTAAGGAGCGAAGACCATGCCACTACCTATCGGCGATACCATCGGCATCCTGGCCGACAACCTCCGCCTGCGCGGGTCGGTCCTGCCCATCAGCGCCCGCAACGCCACCAGGTGGGCCAGGGGCCTCAACCTGCCCCGCGGCGGGGAGACCGTGCTCTACACCGGGCTGATGTTCCAGCTCATCCCGTACATCGAGGAGATGAG
This sequence comes from Bacillota bacterium, assembly GCA_021787335.1. Lineage (GTDB taxonomy): Bacteria > Bacillota > Sulfobacillia > JAJYWN01 > JAJZPE01 > JAJZPE01. The sequence continues at coordinate 47,888 of JAJYMC010000049.1, forward strand.
CCAGGCCGAGGAGAAGCTCGGGGATTCCTGGCTGGCCGGCTTCGTCGGCCTCGGACGGCAAGTGAACAAAGTGGTGAACATCTCGGCCCTCATGGCGCGGCCTTCCGCCCCAGGTGCGGGCGGCCTATGACCAGGTCCTGGTCAACGTGGCCAGTCTGCTGAAACAGGCGGGGGTCGACTTCGGGTACCTCTATGAGGAGGAGCTCTATTCCGGGGCCCTGATCTACGACCTCGGCGTGGATGAGGCCCTCGAGCGTCACGCTCGCAAGGTCTACGGCCTTCTGAAGAAGCGCGGGGTCAAGAAGCTCATCACGGTCGACCCGCACACCACCAACATGCTGCGCTCGGTCTACCCGACCATGATCGAGGGCTATGACCTACAGGTGCAGAGCTATCTGGAGGTCCTGGCCGAGCGGGGGCTGAAACCGGCGCGGAACCTGGCCGGCGAGGTGGCCATCCACGATTCCTGCGTCTTCGCCCGGTACGAGGGCGTCGTCGACCAGCCCAGGGAACTCCTCGGCCAGGCCGGGCTGACGGTCAAGGAGCCGGAGGACGCCGGCAAGTTCACCTGGTGCTGCGGTGGGCCGGCCGAATCCCTCTACCCCAGGAAGGCCCTGGCCAACGCCCAGAGGAGGGTGGAGCAGTTGAAGTGGGCGGCTCCGGACGGGGTGACGATGTGCCCCATCTGCTACGTTAATCTACAGAAGGCGGCCGGTGAAACCATGCGTTTCCAGGACATCTCCCATTACTTGCGGCAGGCTTACGGGCCGCATAAGGACGTGAAATAGGGTGGATAAGACTAAGAAGACGATCATCGTCTTCAGCGGCGACCTGGATAAGGCCATGGCGGCGTTCATCATCGCCAACGGCGCGGCGGCCATGGGGGACGACGTGACCATGTTCTTCACCTTCTGGGGCCTCAACATCTTGCGCAAGCGGGAGAAGATCAGCGCCAAGAAGAGCTTCCTGCAGGGCATGTTCGGCTGGATGATGCCCCGCGGCGCCGGCCGGCTGGGGTTGTCCAGGATGAACTTCGGGGGCATGGGCGCGACGATGATGAAAATGGTCATGAAGCAGCAGAACGTCTCCTCGATAGAAGAGTTGATCGCCACCGCCAAGGAGCAGGGCATTAAGATGGTGGCCTGCACCATGTCCATGGACGTGATGGGCTTCAAGCCTGAAGAGATGATCGACGGCCTGGAGTATGCCGGGGTGGCCACCTACCTGGGCGAGGCCGACGAGGCCAACGTCAACCTGTTCATCTGACCGCCCGAGGCGGAGGAAGGGCATGTGCACCGGGCGGCGGTCCTCGAACGGTAGCTTTCTGTAGACGAGGAGGCTCAACCCGGGTAGAATGTTAGTCAAGGGTCTTGTCGACCCGGTGGGATGTACAGGTCTGGAGGTGTTGGCTTGAAGCCGGATGACTGTGGAATGGTCGCCGACCTCGTGAAGGCGTTGACCAACCCCACCAGGTTGAGGATCCTGTGCGCGTTGAGCGGCGGGCGGGAGCTGCGGGTCTCGGACGTTGTCGCCAAGACCCGCATGAGGCAGGCCAACGTCTCCATCCAACTCGGTCTCCTGCGTTCCAAGGGCATCCTCGCGTCCAGGCGCGAGGAAGTGAATGTCTACTATAGCATCGCCGATCACCGGGTCCTCGAGGCCCTTGAGCTATTGCTCTCGGTGGCCGAGACCAACTCCCTGAAGCCCGCCCGCTCAAGGTCGGAGGACGGGACTAAATCCCTCGGCAAGCTGCAGGATTTCACCCCGTAGACGTCAAATAGCTGTCACCGGCGAGGACGGGGAGAAGTACGCCGCCAGCCATCCTTCAGGGAGAAGGCGCCATGGACTGCAAGCGCCTTCAGGACTGGCCCGGCCGAAATTCGCCCCCGAGCTTCTGGGTTGAAGGGCCGCGCGGCCTGGTAGGCTCAGACGGATTTCCCCCGTTAGCGGGAATGGATATCGTTCGGTATCCACCCGGGTGGTTCGCGGAAGCATGGGCTTTCGTCCTAGGGACGGGGGCTCTTTCCTTTTTTCGGGGTTTCTTCACCGAAGCTGGGGTCACGGGACCTCGGCTGCTCAACGGGGAGGCAACGAGATGCGCGAGGAACTCAAGCGGTTGAAGGACGAGGCCCTGGCGGCCATCGAAGAGACGGCCACGGCCGCCGGCCTGCAGGACCTGAGGGTCAGGTACCTCGGGAAGAAGGGCGCCTTGACGGGCATCCTGCGCGGGATGGGAACCGTCCCGGCCGACGAGCGGCCGGCCCTCGGCCAGCTCGCCAACGAGGCGCGCGACGCCATCGAGGCCCGCCTGACCGACCGGGCGGCGGCCCTGGAGTCGACCGAGCTCGACGCCCGCCTGGGGGCCGAGAAGGTCGACCTGACCCTGCCCGGGACCTGGCTGCCGCGGGGCTCCGAGCACCCGATGTCCCAGGTCACCGAAGAGGTCAAGGCCATCTTCACGAACATGGGCTTCCAGGTCGTCGACGGGCCCGAGGTCGAGACGGATTATTACAACTTCGAGGCCCTGAACATCCCCAAGGACCACCCGGCCCGCGACACGCAGGATTCCTTCTTCATCAACCCGGAGATCCTCTTGCGCACGCAGACCTCGCCGGTGCAGATACGGACGATGGAGAAGATGACCCCGCGCCTGCCGGTACGGATCATCACCATCGGCCGGGTCTATCGCCGCGACGAGTCTGACCCGACCCACGGCTCGGTCTTCCACCAGCTCGAGGGGCTCGTCGTCGACCGCGGCATTACCATGGGCGACCTCAAGGGGACGCTGACCCTGATGGCCCGCAGCCTCTTCGGCGAGGGCGTCCGCATCCGCCTGCGCCCGAGCTACTTCCCGTTCACCGAGCCGAGCGCCGAGACCGACGTCTCGTGCCCGGTCTGCGACGGCGCCGGCTGCCGCGTTTGCAAGGGCAGTGGCTGGATCGAGCTGGGCGGCTCGGGGATGGTCCACCCGCGCGTGCTGACCGCTGGCGGGTACGACCCCGAGGTCGTCTCCGGCTTCGCCTGGGGGTTCGGGATCGAGCGGATGACGATGCGCAAGTATGGCATCGAGGACCTCCGGCACCTTTACTCCAACGACGTGCGCTTCCTGCGCCAGTTCTGACGGGAGGAAGAACCGATGCCGATGCTCGTCTCCTACCAATGGCTCAACGAACTGGTTCCCGTCGGCGATATCGCCCCCGATGAACTGGCCAGCCGGCTGACCATGGCCGGGGTGACCGTCGAGAAGGTCGTCCCGGCCGACCAGGGCGTCCGCGGCGTGGTCGTCGGCGAGGTCAAGGCCATCGAGAAGCACCCGCAGGCCGACAAGCTCTGGGTGACCACGGTCGACGTGGCCGCGGCCGACGGGCGTCCCCTGACCATCGTCACCGGCGCCGACAACCTGACCGTGGGCTGCCGCGTCCCGGTGGCCGTCCACGGCTCGCGGTTGCCGGGCGGGCGCAAGATCGAGCGCTCCAAGCTCCGGGGGGTGGCCTCCGAGGGCATGCTGTGCGCCTGGACCGAGCTCATCAAGGGCGAGGGCCATGACGAGGACGAGGGCATCCTCATCCTCTGGGCCGACGCGCCCCTGGGCGTGGATGTGGTGCCGCTCCTGGGCCTCGATGACCACGTCCTCGAACTGGACCTGACGGTCAACTACGCCTCGCACTGCCAGAGCATGCTCGGGGTGGCCCGCGAGGTCGCCGCCGTCCTGGACCGGCCGTATCAGCCGCCGCGCGTGTACGTCAATCAGGAAGGGGTCAAGCGGGCCGTCGACCTGGTCAAGATCGAGGTCCCGGACCCGGACCTGTGCCCGGCCTACGCGGCCCGGGTCGTCACCGACATCCGCCTCGGGCCCTCGCCCGACTGGCTGCGGCGCCGGCTTCAGCGGGCCGGCATCCGGCCAATCAATAACATCGTCGACATCACCAACTACGTGATGGTCGAATACGGACAGCCGCTCCACGCCTTCAACTACGACCAGGTGGCCGACAGCCGGGTCATCGTGCGGCGGGCGCGGCCCGGTGAGAAGCTGGTCACCCTCGACGGCGTCGAGCGTGAGCTGGACCCGGAGATGCTGTGCATCACCGACCCCGCGAAGGTCCTCGGCCTGGCCGGGGTGATGGGCGGGCTGAACTCGGAGGTCACCGGGGCCACCCGGAACATCCTCCTCGAGTCGGCTTACTTCACGGGGAGCGGCATCCGCCGGACGTCGCGGGCCCTCGGCCTTCGCTCCGAGGCCTCGGCGCGCTTCGAGAAGGGCCTCGACCCCAACGGCAACGTGCCCGCGGTGGACCGCGCGGCCATGCTCATCGAAGAGATGAAGGCCGGCGTGGTCGCCCCGGGCGTGGCCGAGTTCCGAGTCAAGCCGTTCCTGCCGGTGAACATCCGGCTGCGGCCGGAACGCGTCAACAGCCTGCTCGGGACGAGGCTTTCCGCCGTCGACATGGCCCGTTACCTGAAGCGCCTCGGCTTCGAGACGGACGGCGTGGCCGACGGCCGGAAACACTTCACCGTGACCGTGCCGACGCGGCGCCCCGACGTGAGCGAGGAGGTCGACCTGGTCGAGGAGGTCGCCCGGCTCTATGGCTACGATGAGATAGCCACGACCCTGCCGCAGGGGGCGATGACCAGCGGCGGCCAGCCGGTCCTCGAGGACTGGCGGGTCAGCGCGCGACGCGTCCTGGCCGGGGCCGGGCTCAACGAGATCCTCACCGACTCGCGGCAGACACCCAAGGCCCACGGGGCCTCCCGCTGGCCGGCGCCCCTTCCGATTTCGCCGGCTGAAGCGGCGGCCATCCCCGGCGGCATCCCCATCGCCAACCCGATGACCGTCGAGGAGAGCGTCCTGCGGTCCTCGCTGGTGCCGAAGATGCTCGAGGTGATGGCCTACAACACCAACCGCCGCCAGACGGACATCGGCGTGTTCGAGATCAACCGGGTGTACTGGGCCAAGCAGTGGCCCTTGACCGAGCTGCCCGTGGAGCCCTTGATGCTCTGCATCGGCGCGGTCGGGCGGTTCGCCCCGAAGACCTGGAACCGTCCGGCGGAGGAGGGCGACTTCTTCTACCTGAAGGGCCTCCTGGAGCGGCTGGCCGACGGCTTGGGCCTGCGGGCCCCGCGCCTCGCCCCGTCGAACCTGGAGACGTTGCACCCAGCCCGCCAGGCGGCCATCGTGGCCGACCTGGGAGGGGAGAGCGGAAAGAACGAGAACGGCGGCAAGAACGCTGCCGGAGCGCCCGCCGTCAGCAGCGATGCCGACATGACGCCCATCGGTTGGCTCGGCGAGGTTCACCCGGCCGTGGCCAAGGCGTATGAACTGCCCGGCCGTCCGCTCATCCTGGAGCTGAACTTCGAACGGTTCGTGACCCTCTCCGAGCCGCGGACATACAGGGCGCTGCCGCCGTTCCCACAGGTCGAGCGCGACCTGGCCCTGGTCGTCGGGGATGACGTCCCGGCCGAAAAGGTGGCCGAGGCCATCACGGCGGCCGGCGGCAAGCTTCTGCGGTCGGTCCGGCTGTTCGACCGCTACGCCGGCGCCCCGGTGCCCGTGGGCCAGGTCAGCCTGGCCTACTCGCTGGTCTACCAGGCCGACCGGACCCTCACCGACACCGAGGTCAACGCGGCCCACGAGAAGATCCTCGCCGCGCTGGAGAAGAAGTTCGGGGCCAAGCTGCGCGGCTGAGCCTACGCGGCACCCTGGGTAGCCCTTGGGCCATCCGAAGGCCTCGCCCGTCGCGACACCTCGCCCGTCACGACACACCTCGCCCGTCACGGCTTGACAGGACGCGCCGCCCCAGGATAGAATGCCAATGGAGCTTTGACATCGCCCGCAAGGGCGACCGACTGAAAGGAAGACCAACCATGGCGCCCAGTCCGTGCCTGATGCAGAAAGGGTTTCGAGGCTAAAGGGGTCAGTCTACCCTTTTGCCGCGGAAGCCAGTTGCATCGCACGGGAGTTGGGCGACAGGTATCCAGGCCACAAGACCACGGACATCACCTGTCCGTGGCCTTCATGCGTCGCAGGCCCACCTCCCATGAAAGGACCCGGCCGAACCGGGTCCATCGAGCGGGGAGGTTTTTCTTATGTCCATCCTGACCATCAACAATGTCAGCAAATACTACGGGGCCCAGCGAGTCCTCGATAACGTCAGCTTCGCCATCGCCCGTGGCGAGCGGGTCGGCCTGGTCGGCCGGAACGGGGTGGGGAAGACCACCCTCCTGCGCCTGATCATGGGCCAGGAGGAGCCGGACGGCGGCCAGATCACCCTGGCCCACGGCACGCGCCTCGGCTATCTCGAACAGGAGGCCACCTTTGACCCCGAGCGGTCGCTGGCGGCCGAGGTCGGGCGGGTCTTCGACCCGCTCCGAGCCAAGGAGGCCGAGCTGCGTGCGGCCGAGGCGGAGATGGCCAGCCCCGAGGTGACCGCCGATCCGGCCCGCCTGGAGAAGGTCATGGCCCGCTACACGCGGCTGACCCACGAGTTCGAGGCGGCCGGCGGCTACGATTACGAGGCCGAGGTCAAGGCGACCCTGGGCGGCCTGGGCTTCGCGCCCGACGAAGGCGCCCTGCCCATGAAGGCCCTCTCGGGCGGCCAGAAGACCCGGGCCTTCCTGGCCCGCATGCTCCTGGGCCGGCCCGACGTGATGCTCCTCGACGAGCCCACCAACCACCTGGACATCCAGGCGGCCGAGTGGCTCGAGGAGTACCTGGCCGACTTCCCGGGGTGCATCCTCATCGTCTCCCACGACCGCTATTTCCTGGACGCCGTGGCCCAGAAGATAATCGAACTCGATGACAGCGGCGCCCGCCTTTACAGCGGCAACTTCAGTTCGTACGTGACCCAGCGTGAGGAGCGGCGGCGCCGCCAGGCCGAGGAGTTCCGGCGGCAGCAGGAAGAGATCTCCGACCTCAAAGCCTACATCCGTAAGTACAAGGCTGGCAACCGCGCGACCATGGCCAAGAGCCGCGAGAAGTGGCTGGCCCGCATCGAACCGGTGGGGCGGCCACGCACCCCGGTCTCCTTCAGGCTTCACTTCAGCGCCGGAGAGGCCGGCGGCCGCGAGGTCCTCCGTCTGCGCGGGCTGGCCAAGGCCTACCCGGGCCGCGAGCTCTTCCACGACGTCGAGGCCACGGTGATGCGCGGCGACCGGGTCTGCCTCATCGGCAAGAACGGTTGCGGCAAGACCACCCTCCTGAAGATCGCCCTCGGCCTGGTCGAGCCGGACCTGGGCAAGGCCACCTTCGGGGGCGGGGTCGAGGTCGGCTACTTCTCCCAGGACATCGACGACCTCAACGACGAGAAGACCATCCTCGACGAGATCATGGACGCCAGCGGCATGCTGCCCGCCGAAGCCCGCAACTACCTGGGCCGCTTCCTCTTCCGCGGGGACGACGTGAACAAGGTCGTCGGGACCCTCAGCGGGGGTGAGCGAAGCCGCCTCTATCTGGCCAAGCTGGTCATGGGCGAGGCCAACACGCTGCTCCTCGACGAGCCCACCAACCACCTGGACCTGGAATCCAAGGAGGCCCTCGAAGAGGCCCTCAAGGACTACGGGGGGACGGTCATCGTCGTCAGCCACGACCGCTATTTCATCGACCGGTTGGCCACCCGCGTCTTCGAGTTCGCGAACGGCCGGATCCATCAGTACCGCGGCAACTACTCGGCCTACCGGATGGAGAAGATCAGGCAGGCTCAGGCGACGCTGGGCGGGGCGGCCCAGGCGGCGGCCCCGGGCAGGTCGGCCCCAGGGAAGTCGGCCCGGGCCGGTGCTGCCGCGCCCGGCTCCCGGAATCGGGCCCCGGCCCGCGGCGGCGCGAACAGAAGCCGCGACCGCCAGGAGAAGGACCTCGAACTGGCCATCCTGGCCCTGGAGAAAGAAAAGGAGTCGCTGGAGAAGGCCATCAGCGCCCCGGACTTCTATCGCCGGGACGGCGCCCAGGTCCGCGAGACCATGCACCGCTATGAACAGCTCATGGTCGAGCTGGACGAGGCCTACCGGCGGTGGAGCGAGTTAGCGGGGGGCGAGTAGGAGGCCTTGGAATTAAGTGCGCTAGTCAACCCAGCACCCACATGGGGCTGGGCTTTTCTTTGCCTTCCCAGTCAACATGCCTTGTAGACTGCCGGAGCATCTTATGGGGAGGGGAGGATTCCTACCCTTGGATGCTGAAAGGAAACCGGGACAGGTTGGAGGTGGATACGCACATCCATGGCGACTACGTTCGCGTCCGTCACATCTGAGCTAATTGAGGCTCTGAATGACGAAATCCGTGCCATCAAAGAAAAGGGTGGCACGGAACAGGTGGGACTACATGATGGTGAGGCGAGAGGGTCCCTTGCCGGGCGGGTTCTGTATACTTTCCTTGCCGACTCTGAGCTCAACCTGCCTTCTGACACTCCGGGGCAGCTAAAGGTCGGAAACTCGGTCTATGACGTTGAGGTTGTGAGCATAGCAGGCTTTGAGATCACGGTGGCGGTCACCGAAGACCTTGGCTCCCGAATACCCAATGCGGCGCTGCTCTTATCCCCGTATTACCTTCTTGAAATGCTCAAAACACGTCTCGCAGAGGTCAAAGAGGGTAGAATCACGACGGATCGAGTAATGCCCTTGAGGCTCTTCGGATACGTGGGCAATGAGCCGCTAAACGGGGCAGTTGTCTCCGACAGGTGCGGCGACCTAAACCTAGTGCAGAGGCAGGCTGTGGCTAAGTGCTTAGCCCAAAGGGTTACATTCGTCTGGGGACCACCTGGAACGGGAAAGACCAGGACCATTGGAGCTCTGTCCCGCGAGCTGGTAGGGCTCGGGGAGAGGATGCTAGTAACGTCCCACACGAACGTGGCGGTTGACACGGCTCTTCTTAAGGTTATTGATGCCATGACCGAAAGTCAGATCCTAGAAGGCACCGTTGTCCGCATAGGCCAGCCCGCCCTCGGAGATCCCCGCCTACAAGCCGTCACATTGGAGGTGGTCTCAGACCGTAAGAGTGAGCCACTTAGGCAAGAGAGGGCCCGCGTCGTGGCTCAACGCGAGCCTCTCCTGGGAGAACGGCGGGACCTTGAAGCGAAGGCGCGGTGGGTGGAAGGAATCCAGGAGCAGGTAGATGAGATTGAGAAGCTCAAAGCACAAGTCGAGGAATCGTCCAGAGCAATAGGGGAGCTCGACTCAGACGTCCAGTCAGTTGAATCTATCATAGGGGACCTGGAGGAGCGATTGACGGCCGCCGAGGCCGCTAGCTTCATCAAGAGGCTCCTTAACGGTCTATACCCGGAGCGTATCCGGAGGACGATAGAGGTTAGGCGCAGTCAGCTTGCCGACACCAAGGCGAGGAGAGCTAAGGCGGAATCGGCAAAGGTGCAGATGCTCGTCAATCTCGAGGTGGCGAACCAGAGACTCCTGCAGTTGAATGCTCATAGACCCTCAAATGGCCCGATATCACCTCTCGCTGAACTAAGGAATCAGATTGGACGCCTTAATGAGAGCATCGGAGAACTAGACAGGCAGGTCGCAGGGATTGACAAACAGATAGCTGAAATCGTCCTGACGGTGATCCGGGAAGCCAAAGCGATAGGAGCGACGCTCTATAGGCTAGTGCTACTGGAGGACCTCTACAAGTCGCTCTACGATACTGTAGTCGTCGACGAAGCGAGTGCAGTACCCCTCCCTAACCTTTGGTTCGCAAGCGCTCTTGCCACCAAGCGAGTTGTTGTCACTGGGGACTTCAGGCAGTTAGGGACAATAGTGACGGCGGATGACCCCTCCGCCTACCCTAATGCCTCCAAATGGCTGATTCCTGACGTCTTCCAGCAAGCCGGTATAGTCAGAGACGCCACGGTGGAGATCAAGGATACACGTCTTTCAGTCCTAAGGCAGCAGTATAGGATGCACCCAGACATCGGGGAGTTGGCTAACCTCCTAGTCTATCGTGCCGACGGCAATCCTCTCGACCATGTGGCCAGACCCGAAGACTATGAATCCGCTACCCAATCCGACCCGGAGCCGGGGGCCCCCTTGGTGCTCTGCGATGTTTCTGAAGTCAACCCGTGGTGTGCTCGATTGTCACCGGGCTACAGTAGGTACAACATATATACCGCCTTGGTTGCGACCAAGTTAGCCGAAAAGGCGCTTCTAGGAGGGGCAGACCAAGTGGGCCTAGCGGCCCCCTACCGAGCCCAAGTGAAACTCCTTCAACGGCTAGTTGAGGAGCAAGGACTCGACCGGCATCGCATCGAGGTTGCTACCGTTCACAGGTTTCAGGGTAACGAGAGAAGCGTAATGATTTTCGACCTCGTTGATAGTCCCCCGTTTGACATAGGGAAACTGCTTAAGGGCGGTAGGGGTTCGGGGGCGATGAGGCTTCTCAACGTGGCTTGCACAAGGGCCAAGGGGAAGCTTGTCCTCGTGGCCCACTACGGTCACCTTACGGAGAAGCTGCCGGGGGAGGCTTCCCTGCGTACCACCCTGGAGTACGTCAGTCGTAAGGGGCGCATTGTCGAAGGGTCTGGCGCATTACGCGACTACGGAGACCCTGCGGTCCCTCGGGCGATAAAGCTGGCCAAGCAGATGCCAGATGCGACCCTGGCAGGAATGGCCCACTACAACGAGTCGACATTCTACCCAGCTTTCCAGACAGACCTTATAAACGCGCAGAAGCAAGTCGTGCTCTTCAGCCCATTCATTTGGGAGCAACGCCTAGCGGATCTCATGCCTACGATACGGCATGTCCTTGACAGAGGTGTTGAAGTAATCCTACTAACCAGACAGCTTAAGAACTCGACCCTCTCGTCTCAGCTATCCGAAATAGGCGTTAGAGTCATCTGGAGGAGCGAACTACACGAGAAGTTGGCCTTCATAGACGGCAGGATAGCTTGGTTTGGTAGCCTCAATATCCTGTCGCAGAGCAAGTCCACTGAGCAGATGCTCCGCTTCTCTCAACAGGGAATCGTATCACACCTTCTTGAGGTATCGGGAGTCGTAGCTCTCATCTCGAGAGAGGACAGGAAAGCCCAGCAGCAAGCCAGGTTAACGGCGCTCGCGGCGGCCATATCGAGGCACATGGAGACTCCGAGATGTCCCGAGTGCGGCGCAAAGACGGAACTGCGAACCAGTAAGTACGGCCCATTCTTCGGGTGCATCAACTTCGGGACTACCGAGTGCAAAGGCATAGTCAACGTTCCGCAGAAGGCCCTAGAGTTAGCTGTGGAAGACCTCAAGCTGGAGTGCCCCCATCATGGCAGAACAGTGGTACTGAAGCGGGGAAGAAACGGACTTTTCTTGGGATGCAACAGATACCCCGACTGCAAGTGGACGAGTAACCTCTAGTTCCCTTTGCTTAGAAACGGACCGCGGCACCGGTGTGCCCCGCCGGCGCCTTCTTCGTTTCACCTGAAGGAATCCCGGCCGGTCCCGGGGAATCGAAGGATGGCCCGGTGGCGCCTGGCCCCCGGGGCCTGGCCAGACTGGTCCCAGACATGCCTCAGGAGGTGCCCTTCTCTTGCTGACCACGGACGACCTGCAGGTCTTCACGGACCACGTCAGACGGACGATGTTCGAGTGCGCCGTCACCCTGGACCGGCCCCAGGCGGCTGAGTTCTGGCCGCTCTCGACGCCGGAGTATCGCTTCCAGCACACCCTTCACGTCAGGCGGTTCGTCGAGCGCCTTCAGGCCGAGGAGGGCGGCGACCTGGAACTGCTCCAGACGTCGGCTATCTTCCACGACATCTCCCATTTCAGCACGACCTACGACCAGCACGGACGGGTCTCGGCCGAGATGGCCCGGGACTACCTGACCTCCCACCGCAGCTCCACGGGGGAGCCGTTCCCGGCGGACTTCATCGACCGGGTCTTCCTGACCATCGACGACCACGCCTCGGACAAGCCGTCCAGCTACTACCTTGACGAGGTCCCCCTCGAGTCGATGCTCCTCATCGAGGCCGACCTCCTCGACAAGCTGGGGCCGAACGGGGCCTTCGCCCATCTGCTCCTATCCGGCGCCAACCACCGCCTCTGGCAGGCCGCCCTGGCGACCATCGAAAGGGACGTCATCGGGCGCGGCGAGCGGGCACTGGGGAACGACGGTAAGCGGTTCCACCTGACCCCGGTCGCGCGGCGGATGATCGAGGAACGCCTGGCCTGGACCAAGCATTTCCTGGCCGAGGTCCGGGAGGACGTCGCCTGCTTGTTCTAGCCGCGGGGCGCGGGCCGACGCAAGGAGGATTCTCCCATTCCCGGGCCGAAGAATAGAACGACCGCTCACTTTGCCCTAGGAGGCCTCGACCGCATGAGTGGGGAGCCTGTCGACGATCAGAACAGGGTCGTGGTGAACATCTTCGGGGAAGAATACCCCATCAGGGGCGCGGGCCGGCCGGAGTACATCCAAGAGGTCGCGGCCGCCGTCGACCGGAAGATGCGCCAGGTTTCCGAGGCCCACCCGCGGCTGTCGATGAGCCGGGTGGCCGTGATGGCTGCCCTGCTGCTCGCCGACGACCTTTTCAAGCTGCGGGAGCAGCACGAGCACCTGACCCAGATATACGAACAGGAATGGGAGCGACGAAAGGACCGCAAGCCAGACGATTGACGGACTGGAGCCGGCGGGAGACGAAGGTCGCCCGCCGTTTCCTTTCGGGCCCGGTTGTTCGGCCCTGCGTCTCGACCCGCCCGCTCACGGGGGTGATCAAGTGAAGAACGCCGCCATCGCCGCCATGTTCCAAGAGATCGCCGACCTGCTGGCCATCAAGGGCGACGACTCGTTCAAGATAATGGCCTACAACCGGGCCGCCCGGAGCGTGGCCGAGCTGACCGAGGACATCGCCGTGGTCGCCGCCGAGGACCGCCTGAAGGACATCCCCGGCATCGGGGAGGCCCTGGCGGCCAAGATCCGCGAGGGCCTGGAGACGGGCACGTGCTCGTTCCTCGAGGAGCTGCGGCGGGAGTTCCCGGCCGGACTCCTCGAGATGCTGCAGGTGCCGGGCGTGGGGGCGAAGACCGTCGCCCGCGTCTATCACGACCTGCACATCCAGAGCCTGCCCGAACTGGAGGCGGCGGCCCGGGCCGGACGGCTGGAGGGCCTGCCGAAGATCGGCCCCAAGACGCAACAGAACATCCTCGAGGGCATCGAGCGGCTGAAGCGCTCGCAGGGGCGCGTCCCCATGTGGAGCGCCCTGCCCCTGGCGATGAGCATGGTCGAGCGGTTGAACGTCCTGCCCGAGGTGGAGCGGATCGAGGTAGCCGGGAGCCTGCGGCGCTGGAAGGAGTCCGTCGGCGACCTGGACCTCGTGGCGGCGTCGCGCCAGGCGGACCGGGTCATCCAGGAGTTCACCCACCTGCCCGAGGTCACCAAGGTGACCGGGGCGGGGGAGACCAAGGCCAGCATCGTGGCCGTGGGCGGGGTCAACGTCGACCTGCGCGTGCTGCCGCCTGAGGACTATTTCACCGCTCTGCACCATTTCACGGGGTCCAAGGAACACAACGTCCGCCTGCGCGGGCGGGCCAAGCAGATGGGCCTGAAGATCAATGAATACGGGCTTTTCCGCGTGCCAGGCGACCCCGGCGGGGGTGCGGCCGGCGAGACCGGTGCCGAGGACAGCGCTCCGCCTGACGGCGCCGCCGAGAAGCTCAAGGTCGAGAGCGAGGAGGACCTCTACCGCTGGCTCGGCCTGCCTTACATTCCGCCCGAGCTGCGCGAGGACCGCGGGGAGGTCGAGGCCGCCGAGGCCGGCCGCCTGCCCGCGCTCATCGAGCAGAAGGACATCCGTGGCGACCTGCATAATCACACCGATTGGAGCGACGGCCGGGCGACCATCGCCGTCATGGCCGAGGCCGGGCGGGCCCGCGGCTACGAGTACCTGGCCATCGCCGACCACACCAAGTCGCTGGCCTTCGCCCGCGGCCTCGACGAGACCCGCCTGCGGCAGCAGATGAAGGACATCGCCGCCTACAACGCGGCCCTGGCCGACGGGTCCGAGGCCGACGGGTCCGAGGCCGACGACTCCGAGGCCGGCAACTCCCGGGCCGCCGGCGGCCTGCGCCTTCTGGCCGCCACGGAGGTCGACATCCTGCCCGACGGCCGCCTTGACCTGCCCGACGAAGTCCTGTCGGAACTGGATTTCGTCACCGCCTCCGTGCACAGCAACTTCCGCCAGACCCGCGAGCAGATGACTGAACGGGTCTGTCAAGCGATGAAGAACCCGAACGTGGACTCCATCGGCCATCCGACCGGGCGGCTCATCGGCCGCCGGGAGCCCTACGAGATCGACATGGAGAAGGTCATCGACGGCGCCCGGGCCACCGGGACGTTCCTCGAGATGAACGCCTCGCCTGACCGCCTCGACCTGTCGGACCGGCACGCCCGCGAGGCCAAGGAGGCCGGGGTCAAGATGGTCATCAACACGGATGCCCACGACCCGAGGCGGCTCGACGAAATGCTCTACGGGGTCCACAACGCCCGCCGGGCCTGGCTCGAGCTGGATGACGTGGTTAACGCCCATCCCTGGGAGGAAGTGCGCCGTTGGCTCAAGAAGGCTTGAGGGGCCGGGGACAGGGCGCGGTCGAGCCCCGCGGCCCCGCCGTTTCCCGCGTCTTCCTCTTCTTCATCGATGGCCTGGGCATCGGCCCCGCCGACCCGGGCATCAACCCGTTCCTGGCGGCCAAACTGCCGACCTTCGACCGGCTCCTCGGCGGGCGGCGGCCGGTGTTGCCCGCGCCGGAGGTCATCCGCGCCCCGGAGGCCATCCTCGTCCCGACCGACGCCAACCTCGGCGTCCCCGGCCTGCCGCAGAGCGCGACCGGCCAGACGGCCCTCTTCTCCGGGGTCAACGCCCCGGCCCTCATCGGACGCCACCTCAACGCCTACCCCAACGAGGCCCTGCGCCAGGTCCTGAAGGAGAAGGGTCTCCTGCGCCGGGCGGTCGACCGCGGTTACCCGGCCACCTTCATCAACGCCTTCACCCACTTCTACACGGACATGGTCGAGTCCGGCGCCCGCAAGCCCTCGGCCTCGACGGTGACCGCCCTCGGGGCTGGCCTGGCCCTCCGCACCGTCGACGACCTCCTCGCCGGTCGGGCGGTCTACCACGACGTCACCAACGAATGGCTCATCGCCCGCGGCTTCGACGTTCCGGTCATCGACCCGGAGACCGCCGGCCGGCGGGCCGCGGCCATCGCCCGGGACCACAAGGTGGCCATGTTCGAGCACTTCCTGACTGACTTCGCCGGCCACGCTCAGGACCTGGCCGAGGCGGTCAGGATCCTCGAGCGCATCGACGCCTTCCTCGGCGCCTTCCTGGCCGACTACCCGCTGGGCGACTCACTCGCGGTCATCTCCAGCGACCACGGCAACGTCGAGGACCTCAGCGTCAAGACGCACACCCGCAACCCTGTCCCGACCATCGCCATCGGCGCTGGCCGCGAGGCGTTCGCCGGTCGCGTCACCGCCATCACCGACGTCACCCCCGCCCTGATGGACCTCCTCGGCGGGGACCAGCCCGTCGCCTCCATCCAAACGAGAGGGGTTCAACCCACCCGATGATCGAAGACAGGACCCTCCGCTCCCTTGAATTCGATAAAGTCCGCGCCCTCCTGGTCGACCAGGCCTCCTGCTCGCTCGGGAAGGCCCTGGCGGCCGAACTCGCCCCGTCGGACGATGTCGGGACGGTCCGCCGCTGGCAGACCGAGACCACCGAGGCCCGCGAGATTCTCCGCGGCCGCAATGAGGTCCCCCTCGGCGGCCTCCATGACGTGCGCCAGTACCTCCGCCAGGCGGCGGTCGGCTCGCTCCTGACCCCACCCGACTTCCTGGCCGTGGGCGACACCATCCGCGCCTCGCGCCGGCTGAAGCGGTTCTTCGCCGACGACCACGTGGTCGCCCCGGTCCTCGAGGAACTGGCCGCCGGCCTCGGGACCTTCGACCGGCTCGACGCGGAGATCCGCCGCGTCATCACCGAGCAGGGCGAGGTGGCCGACGACGCCAGCCCCGAACTGGCCAAGGTCCGCCGGACCATGCGTACCGTGCAGGACCGCATCCGCGACCGGCTCGAGTCCATCATCCACTCGCCCGAGTTCGGCAAGTACCTGCAGGACCCGATCATCACCATGCGCGGCGAGCGCTACGTGGTCCCCATCAAGCAGGAATACCGCGGCCAGTTCGGCGGGGTCATCCACGACCAGTCGTCCAGCGGGGCGACCCTCTTCATCGAGCCGATGGCCGTGGTCGAGCTGAACAACGACCTCCGCCAGGCCGAACTGAAGGAGCGCGACGAGGTCATCCGCATCCTCCGCGCCCTCACGGCGGTCCTGGCCGGTGAGGCCGAGGCCATCGGCTTCAGCCTTGACATCATGGCCCGCCTGGATTTCGCCTTCGCCAAGGGCAAGCTCAGCCTGGCTATGGAGGGCACCGAACCCTTCCTCAGCGCCACCGGGCGCCTGGAGATACTCCACGGCCGGCACCCGCTCCTGCGCGGCGACGTCGTCCCCGTGGACGTGCCGTTGGGCAAGGCCTTCGACACGATGGTCATCACCGGGCCGAACACCGGCGGCAAGACCGTCACCCTGAAGACCATCGGCCTGTTGACCCTGATGGCCCAGGCCGGCCTGCATGTGCC
Source organism: Bacillota bacterium (assembly GCA_021787335.1). Classification (GTDB taxonomy): domain Bacteria; phylum Bacillota; class Sulfobacillia; order JAJYWN01; family JAJZPE01; genus JAJZPE01. Next base: position 64,483 of record JAJYMC010000049.1, read on the forward strand.
GGCCAAGGACGGGACCGAGCTGGCCGTGTTCACCAGCATCTTCTGCGACATCGGCGACGAGCAGAGCATCGAGCAGAGCCTGTCGACCTTCTCCTCGCACATGACCAACATCGTCACCATCCTCGGCCACGTCGACGGCGAGTCCCTGGTCCTCCTGGACGAGCTGGGCGCGGGCACCGACCCCACCGAGGGCGCCGCCCTGGGCATGGCCATCCTCGAGCACCTCCACGCCCGCGGGGCCAAGACCGCCGCCACCACGCACTACAGCGAGCTGAAGGCCTTCGCCTACACGCGGCCGCGGGTGGTCAACGCCTCGGTCGAATTCAACGTCGAGACCCTGTGCCCGACCTACCGGCTGATGGTCGGGCTCCCCGGCCGCTCCAACGCCTTCGAGATCGCCCAGCGGCTCGGCCTCGAACCGGACATCATCAGCCGGGCCCGCGAGTTCATCTCCCGCGAGGAGCTGCGGGTCGAGGACCTCATCGTCAACATGCAGACCGATAAGGTGATGCTGGAGAAGGAACGCGAGGACGCGAAGCTCCTCCGGGAGCGCGCTGCCAAGCTGACCCGGGACCTGGAGATGCGCGAGGCCGAGACCCGCCAGAAGGAGCGGGAGGTCCTCGACCGCGCCCGCCAGGAGGCTTCGAACATCGTCGGGCGGGTCAAGCGCGAGGCCGATGAGGCCATGCGGCAGCTCAAGGCGGCGGCCTCGGCCGGCGACGAGAAGTCCCGGCTGCAGGCCATCGAGGCCGCCCGGACGCGGCTCCGCGAGCTCAAGGGGGAGGTCCGGGACAAGACCGCCGGGCCGGCCGAGCCCGTCCGCGAGGGGGGAGGGCCCGAAGGGCTGCGCCCCGGGGAGATGGTCCACTGCTTCAGTCTGCGACAGCGCGGTCAGGTCCTCGCCGAGCCCTCCGACGGCCGGGTCCAGATCCAGGTCGGGGTCATCCGGACGACGGTGCCCCTATATGACCTCGCCCGCGTGGAGGACGAGGCCAGGGCGGCCGAGCGCTCGAACGTCGGCCAGATGGCCACGGCCAAGGCCCAGGCCATCTCGAATGAGCTCGACCTGCGCGGGCACACGGTCGACGAGGCCCTGGACGCGGTGGAGAAGTACCTTGACGACGCCTCCCTGGCCGGCCTGAAAAAGGTCTTCATCATTCACGGGAAGGGCACGGGCGCCCTCCGCCAGGCGGTCGGCAGCTACCTCCGGACCCACCCGGCGGTGAAGGGCACGCGCTTCGGCGACCAGCACGAGGGCGGCGACGGCGTGACGGTGGCCGAGCTCGGGGAGGAGTAGGGTGGAAGCGGGGAGCGGGGTGGGACCGAAGAGCGGGGCGGAACCGGCGCTGGTCCACGAATACCGGCCCGAGGACGAGGGCCAATGGCTGAGGTGCCGCGTCCTGGCCTTCCTGGACACCGCCTACTTCGACAACGTGCTCCGGGAGAAGGAGCGGTACGGCAACCCCGCCATCGAGCTCGTCGCCGAAAGCGAGGGGACGGTCGTGGGGCTGATCGACCTGGAGTGTGAGACTGCGCCGGGGACGGTCTGTTCTGCTCGTCCAGGCCTGGGCGCGATGATCTGGCACCTGGCGGTCCATCCGGACCATCGGCGGCTGGGCATCGCCGGCGCCCTGCTCACCGAGGCGACCAAGAGAGCCGCGGGGCGGGGCATCGCCCGGCTGGAAGCCTGGACCCGGGATGACGCCTGGGTCCAGAAATGGTACGAAGCCGAAGGGTTCAGGCCGGTCGAGTCCTACCTCCACGTCTTTCTGGACGGCGGGCGGGAACTGAAGGGCGCCGTGCGCAACGAGATTCCCGGCCTGCTGCCCGTGCAGGCCTTCGCCCACTATGTCGGCGAGGACCCGGAGGGGATGAGGACCCGCTTTAAACGAGTGCATCAGTGCGTCCTCTATGAGCTGGGCATCATAGAACCCGGTGATGCGCTCGGCCCGGGTCTTCATCGAAGAAAGAGCCCTTGAATACCCGCTCGGCAAGGAGCTATGGGACCGCTTCAGCGCCCGCGGCCCGGCGCCGACCCTCATCGGCTCGCACAATCGGGTCGGCCTGCCCAGCCTGAAAGGCTTCAAGGCCTACGCCGAGGCCAAGCGGACGCTGGTCGTCGGGGTCCGCAAGACCCTGTCCTTCCAGAGCTGCAAGCCTTCGGCCCACTATCAACTGCCGCTGGTCACCAGCTGCCCCGGGATGTGCGAGTACTGCTACCTCATGACGACCCTCGGGCCGCGCCCGTACGTCCGGGTCTACGTGAACCTGGACGAGATTCTTGGGCGGGCCCTTGACTATGTGGAGAAGCGGGCGCCAGAGGTGACCGTCTTCGAGGGGGCGGCGACCTCGGACCCGCTGCCCCTGGAGACGCTCACCGGCGCGCTGGCCAAGGTCATCACCGCCTTCGGGCGGACGGCCCTGGCCCGTTTTCGTTTCGCCACCAAGGACGACGGGGTCGGGCCGCTTCTCGACCTGCCCCATGAAGGCCACACCGAGGTCAGGTTCAGCCTCAATACGCGGACCGTCATCCGGCGACACGAGCACCGCGTGCCGGACCTGGAGCGGCGGGTCGCGGCGGCGGCCCGGACGGCCGCGGCCGGCTATCCCGTGGGCTTTCTCATCGCCCCGATCATCCTCGACAGCGACTGGCGGGCCGACTACGGCGACCTCCTCGAGGAGCTGGCCACGGCCCTTCGCGAGGCCGGGTTGCCCGGCGGGACGCCGCCGACCACCTTCGAGCTCATCACCCACCGTTTCACCCCCAAGGCCAAGCAGACCATCCGGGGCATCTTCCCCGGGACCACCCTCCCCCTCGATGAGACCAGGCGCCGGTGGAAGATGGGGCAGTTCGGTTACGGCAAGTACCTCTACCGCGCGGAGGAGATGGAGGAGGTGCGGTCCTTCTTCGAGGAACGCATCGCCGCCCTCTTCCCGGAGGCGAAGATCCTGTATCTCGTCTGAGTTGGGCCAAGCCCCGCCTGGCCCCGTCTGATTGAGTCACCTTCTCTGAACCCGGCACCGAAACACAAACAAGCCCGGACCTGGTGTTGGTCCGGGCTTTGCCATCCTGAACATGGGTTGTCCGCGGGGGCGCTTCAGAGGGTCGGCTGAGGCGGGCGGGGGGCGGGGAGCGTCTTACGGCCCCTTCTTCGGCCCGTGCAGGTCGCAGAACTCGGTCGGCGCGGCCTGCGCGGCGTCCTCGGGGACGTAGACCTGACCGGTCTTCTCGTCCACGTACGGGATCCACTTGGGCCGCTTCAGCATGACCTTGGTCTCCACGTCGGCCGGCGGGCAGTACGGCGTGGCCAGCTTGCCCGATAGGCGATCGATCTTCACCAGCACGTGCACGGTGCAGGTCTGGGTGGGCTGGGTCCCGGGGAGGAAGACCTCGTCGTAGAGGTCCTCGGGCGGGCAGTACGGTCCGGCCAGCTCGCCGGACTTGCGGCAGACGGTGGCGTGGACGAGGTCCTTGGGCTCGGGGAAGTCCTCGACCGGCTTGCCGTCGTGGTAGGCCAGCATGCCGGCTTTCCAGACCTGGGCCGGGTAGGTCGAGCCGTAGACGTTCTTCATCGCCTTGGGCTGGTCGTAGCCCATCCAGACGGCCCCGGCGAGGTTCGGCGTATAACCCACGAACCAGGCGTCGACGAGGTCGGTGGTGGTCCCGGTCTTGCCGGCGGCCGGCCGGCCGATGTCCGCCGGGCGGCCGGTGCCGTTCTTGATGACCCCTTCAAGGATATTGGTCATCATCCAGGCCGTCTCGGGCTTGAGGACGACCGAGGTCTGCGGGTGGTGCTCCTCGAGGACGGTGCCGTTGCGGTCGACGACCTTGAGGATGGAGATGGGCTCGGCACGGATGCCGCCGTTGGCCAGGACGCCGTAGGCCGACGCCATCTCCAGCGGGATGACCCCGTCGGTCACGCCGCCGAGGGCCAGGGCCAGGGTGACGTCGTTGAGCTTGCCCGAGTCGTGAAGGGTGGTGATGCCCATCCTTTGGGCGTTCTCCAGGCCGACCTTGGGTCCGATCTGTTCCAGCATCTTCACGGCGACGACGTTGACCGACTGCTCGACGGCCGCGCGGATGGTCATCAGGCCGCGGAAGCGCTTGTCGAAGTTCTGCGGCCACCAGGGCGACCCGTCGGGCTGGGTGTACATCACCGGCGAGTCGTCGACCACATAGGACGGCGGGTAGCCGGCGTCGATGGCCGGGGTGTAGACGGCCAAGGGCTTCATCGCCGAACCCGGCTGCCGCTTGGAGGCCACCGCGCGGTCCAGCCCGAGCCGGCGGTCGTAGGTCCGGCCGCCGATGATGGCCTTGATGTACCCGGTCTGCGGGTCGATGAAGGCCGCGGCCATGTCCGGCTGCGGAGGCCCGCCCTCCTTGATCGGGTAGTCGGCGTTGAGCATCTCCCGCATCCGCTCTTGCGCGGCCACCTGGGTCTTGAGGTTCAGGGTGGTGTAGACGCGCAGCCCGCCGCGGTAGACCTTCTCTTCGCCGTACTTCTTGAGCAGTTGCTGCAGGACGTAGTCGACGAACCAGTCGCCCGGGTACGACGTCGACTTCTTGCTGACGATGGTGATCTTGTCTTTCTTGGCCTGGTCGGCGGCGGCCTTGTCGATGTACTTGTAGGCGACCATCTGGTCGAGGATCGTGTCGCGCCGCGCCAGGGCCGTCTTCAGATTGGCCACCGGGTTGTAGTTCTCGGGCGACCTGACGACGCCGGCCAGGAGGGCCGACTCGCCCAAGGTGAGCTGTCCGACGTCCTTCCCGAAGTAGTTCTGGGCGGCTGCCTGGACGCCGTAGTTGCCCCGGCCGAAGTTGATCTGGTTCAGGTACATCTCCAAGATCTCTTTCTTGGTGTAGCGCCGCTCGAGTTCGAGGGCGACGATGGCATCCTGAACCTTGCGCTTGAGGGTCCGGTCCATGGTCAGGAAGGCGGTCTTGGCCAACTGTTGGGTGATGGTGCTGGCCCCTTCGATGATCCCGCCGCCGGTGACGTCGACCCACAGGGCCCGCATGATGCCCCGCAGGTCGATCCCGTGGTGCTGGTAGAAACGATGGTCCTCGCCGGCGAGGAAGGCATCCTGTAGGCTCAGGGGGATGTCGCTGAGCTTGACCGGCATGCGGTTCTCGACCCCGTGGATCTGCCCGACGAGCTGGTTCTGGTCGTCGTAGACGAGGGTCGAGAGGTCCGGGTTGGGCCCGATATCGGCCAGGCTGGGCAGGCCCCGCAGGCTTGCGGCGACGAAGCCGAGCCCGGAAAGCCCGATGAGGACGACGAGCACCAGGGCGACGAGCGCGGTCGCCCGGAAGACGTTCACTCCACGGCTGCCGGGGCTGACGAATTCACGCCAGTGGTCCAGGCTGAGCCAGCTTTTCGAGGAGCTCTTCGAGGACCGGGCCGAGCGGCCGGTGCCCTTCTTTCGCTTCGAACGGTTTCTTCTGACCCAGGTATCCAAGAGAGGAATCCCTTCCCTCCACGTGTTGGATGTGTTCACGGCGTGGTTGAGGGCGGAAAGCTGCAATGTAACATGCCTTAATTCCACGTCGGCGGGGGTTCTCCTGCCGGATGGCAGGGCGCCGACCGCGCCCGACCTCGCTGAACCGCGCCACTTCCCGCGGCGCGGCCCGGTGTGGTATAATAGCGCCAAACGATGAGGGAGAAGAGCGACCGGGCGATACGCCGTCTCAAGAGAGGCCGTGGCTGGTGCGAACGGTCCGGCGGCCGGGTCGCGTACCCTCCCGAGTTCCGCCCGAACGGCCCATCGTCTCGCCGTGCGTCGGCGCCGGCGAAGTCGGCCCGGTAGGCGCGGACGTCCGCCGGACGTTAACCCGGCTTCAAGAGGACGACGCCCGCGGGGCGGTCGCGACGCGACCGAACTCCCTGCTAGAAGTAATTCGAGGCGGGCGCGTCAACTAGGGTGGTACCACGAAGGCCTTTCGTCCCTAAGACGGGATGAAAGGCCTATTTGTTCCGGGAGGGATAGACATGCCGGGAAAGAGCCGGGCGGTCGAAGCTGAAGTCAAGCGCCAGATGGAGATCATCCGCCGGGGCGCGGCCGAGATCATCACCGAGACCGACCTGCGGGCCAAGCTGGGCAAGGCCCTTGAAGAGGGTAGGCCCCTGCGGATCAAGTTCGGCGCGGACCCGACGGCCCCCCACGTCCACCTGGGGCACACCGTCGTCATCCGCAAGATGCGCCAGTTCCAGGACCTCGGGCATGAGGTCTGGTTCGTCATCGGCGACTTCACCGGCCGCATCGGCGACCCCAGCGGCCGCTCGGAGACGCGCCGCCAGATGACCTCCGAGGAGGTCCGGGAGAACGCCAAGACCTACGAGACCCAGATCTTCAGGCTCCTCGACCCGGCGAAGACCCGCATCGTCTTCAACAGCGAGTGGTCCGAGAAGCTCAGCTTCGCCGACGTCATCCGCCTGGCCTCGAAGTACACCGTGGCCCGGATGCTCGAGCGGGACGACTTCGCCAAGCGCCTCCACGAGGGGCTGCCGATCGGCGTCCACGAACTGCTCTACCCCTTGGCCCAAGCCCACGACTCGGTGGCGATGAAGGCCGACGTGGAGCTCGGCGGGACCGACCAGACCTTCAACTTCGTCCTCACCCGCGACATCATGCGGGAGTATGGCCTCGAACCGCAGGCCGTCTTGACCATGCCCATCCTCGAGGGGCTCGACGGTGTGCAGAAGATGTCCAAGAGCCTGAAGAACTACATCGGCGTCGCCGAGCCGCCCAAGGAGATGTACGGCAAGACGATGTCCATCCCGGACGCGCTCATCGCCAAGTACTTCGAACTCCTGACGGACGTGCCCGTCGCCGATGTCAAGGTGGTCGCCGCCGACATGGCCGCCGGGCGGCTCAACCCGCGCGACGCCAAGATGCGGCTCGGCCGGGAGCTGGTCGCCCGGTACCACGGCGCGGATGCCGCCGCGGCCGCCGAGGAGGAGTTCGTTCGCGTCTTCCGCCAGAAGGAACTGCCGGAAGACCTGGCCGAGCTGACCGTGAAGACCGGCGACCTGTCCGGCGGCCGCCTGACCTTTGACGACCTGGCCCGCATCCTCAAGGACGGCGGGTTGGTGGCCAGCGCCGGGGAGTTCCGGCGGTTGGTCGAGGGCGGCGGGATCAGGGTCGGGGAGGACAAGGTGACCGGCCGCGACTTCGCCCTCGACGCCAGCACCCTGCCCGCCGATGGTGTCGTCGTCCGGGTCGGTAAGCGGCGCTTCGCCAAGCTGCGCGTGGTCTGAGCGGTCTGAGCGGTCTGAGCGGTCTGAGCGGTCTGAACCGAAGGGCGGGCCGGAAGGCCCACGCCGAACCCTCGCACCGGAAGGCGCTCCTCGCATATGATGGAGGGCGTCCCAATCCGGTGCCGGGGGGGCTTCACAGATGCGCCTGAGGAAGAGACGGGCCCGTCGCAAGGCGGGCTTTGCCCTTGTGGGCGTCCTGGTCGTCCTCGTCCTCACCGTCGCCTTCACCTTCGTCGAGCGGGCCATCGGCCCGATCATCTACGCCCTTGTCGAGGTGGAGGCGCAACAGATCGCCGTCGAGCAGATTAACCGGGTGGTGGCCGACCTGGCCGGCGACCTGCAATACCTGGACCTCTACCGCATCGAACGTGACAGTCAGGACCGCATCGTCCTGATGCAGCCGAACACGGCCCTCATCAACCGCCTGTCGGCCGAGGCCAACATCAAGATCGTCCAGGCCATGAAGCAGGTGGATGGCCACACCGTCTACATCCCCGTTGGCGCCCTCAGTGGCTCGCGACTCCTGGCCAACTGGGGTCCACGCATCCCGGTCCACATCTGGCTGACCGGCCGGGTCCAGGCCGACATCGGCGACAAGTTCGAGTCGGCCGGCGTCAACCAGACCCGCCACGTGCTCTATCTGGACACGAAAGCGGCGATGCGGATGGCCATCCCGCTGTGGACGTCGGACATCACCGTCAGCGCCTACAACCCGTTGGCCGAGGCGATCATCGCCGGACAGGTCCCGCAGTCGTACTTGAACCTGGTCATGCCCGGGGCGAGCCCGCAGAAGGGCCCCTGACCTCAGCAAGAACCGGCCGGAATTTCGCCGGAATCTCCTTGACTCCCAAGGTAAGCCGTGCTAGTATTGGGCCAATAACCGAATAGCTGACGGATAGATCTCTTATCCAGAGAGGTGGAGGGACCGGCCCTATGAAACCTCGGCAACCATCCGTAGTCCCCGGCTTCCATCAGGCCGGCGGGCGGGGAAATGGTGCCAACTCCGACAGGGCGCCCACGGGCGTCCTGGAAGATGAGAGGGGGCAATAGCGCCGCGTTTTTCGTCGTGGGCTCAGACCTCTTCCATCGTGAAGAGGTCTTTTCATTTATCTATCCATGGTGACGAGGGGGAATCCGCGTGTCCTATGTCAGGGGGCTCCGCTGCCGGGAGTGCGGGGCGACCTACCCGGTGAGCCCGGTCAGCATCTGTCCGGAGTGCTTCGGGCCGCTCGAGGTAGACTACAACTACGACGCCATGCGCCAGGCGATCAGCCGTTTCTCCATCGAGTCGGGGCCGGCGACGATGTGGCGCTACCGGTCGTTCCTGCCCATCGACGGGGACCGGGTGATCGACCTCGGCACCGGCTTCACGCCGCTGATCAAGGCCGACCGGTTGGGCAAGGAGCTTGGCCTGAAGCGGCTTTATGTCAAGAACGACGCGGTCAACCCGACCTACTCCTTCAAGGACCGAGTCGTCAGCGTGGCCGTCTCGAAGGCCCTCGAGTTCGGCTTCGACACGGTGGCCTGCGCCTCCACGGGCAACCTGGCCAACTCGGTGGCCGCCCACGCCGCCCGGGCCGGGCTGAAGTGCTACATCTTCATCCCAAGCGACCTGGAGCTGGGCAAGGTCCTGGGGACGATGATCTACGAGCCCAACGTCATCACCGTCCGCGGCTCGTACGATGAGGTCAACCGGTTGTCCAGCGAGGTCGCCGACCGCTACGGATGGGCCTTCGTCAACATCAACCTGAGGACGTTCTACTCCGAGGGCTCGAAGACGCTCGCCTACGAGACCGCCGAGCAGCTCGGCTGGACCCTGCCGGGCCAGTACGTCTCGCCCATCGCCGGGGGCTCGGTGCTGACCAAGATCGCCAAAGGCTTCGGCGAACTGCTCCGCCTGGGACTCGTCCAGGGACGCGAGCCGAAGGTCTTCGGGGCGCAGGCCACCGGCTGCGCGCCGGTCGCCCGGGCCTTCAAATCCGGCGCCGACGTCATCACCCCGGTCAAGCCGAACACCATCGCCAAGTCGCTGGCCATCGGCAGCCCGGCCGACGGCGAGTACGCCATCGCCACGGTCAAGCGGGCCGGCGGTTACATCGACGACGTCAGCGATGAGGAGATCGTCCAGGGCATGCGGCTCCTGGCGCGGACCGAGGGCGTCTTCACCGAGACGGCCGGCGGCGTGACCGTGGCCACCTTGGCCAAGCTGGCCCGGGAAGGGCGGCTGGACCCGGAGGAGGTCACCGTCGTCTACATCACCGGGAACGGCCTGAAGACGATGGAGGCCGTCGAAGGTTCGCTCGGGCAGGCGCCCGGGGCCATCGCCCCGAAGTTCGAGGAGTTCGAGGGGAGAATCCGCGCCCTGGCCGTCGCGCCGGCCTGAGTCCGGCGGCCAGCGGGTGCTTCAACCATGGGAGGGTTCCACATGAGCTGTAAAGTGCGCATCCCGGCGCCGCTCCGCCGGTACACCGGCGACGCCGCCGAGCTTCATCTCGACGCGGCCACCGTCGGCGACCTGGTCAAGACGATCGAGGCCGGTCACCCCGGCTTCGCGGCCAAGGTCCTCGACGACAAGGGCCAGCTACGGCGGTTCATCAACATCTACGTCAACCAGGAGGACATCCGGTTCGCCGGGGGGCTGGGCACGCCGCTCAAGGACGGCGACGAGGTCTCCATCATCCCGGCCATCGCCGGCGGCGACACATCGCCGGCGGCGCCGGTTGACAGCCCAGCCTGGGGCCGATAGTATCTAGGCGGATACGAAACAGGGCCCCGTCCGGCGCGGCCGGCGGGGAAGGGAGAGAGGCAGATGGCAGAGCGAAAGGCCGTGAACGGATTCGGCGGCCTGACCCCGGACCAGATTCGCCGGTACTCTCGGCATATGCTGATTCCAGAGATAGGCCCCTCCGGCCAGAAGAGGATCTCGCAAGGCAGCGCCCTCGTGGTCGGGACGGGCGGGCTCGGCGCCCCGGCCGCCTACTATCTGGCGGCGGCGGGGGTCGGCCGGCTCGGCCTCATCGACGGCGACCGGGTCGACGTGTCGAACCTCGGGCGCCAGATCCTCCACTTCACCCCCGACGTCGGCCGGCCCAAGGTCGAGTCGGCCGCGGAGAAGCTGCGCCAGCTGAACCCGGAGATCGAAGTGGTCACCCACGAGGGCCGGCTGGACTCGTCCAACGCCCTGGACCTCTTCCGGCGCTACGATGTCATCGTCGACGGCACGGACAACTTCGCCACCCGCTACCTCATCAACGACGCCTGCGTCCTGACCGGCCGCCCGTTCGTCCACGGCAGCGTCCTCCGCTTCGACGGCCAGGCCAGCACCTTCATCCCCGGGTCGGGCCCGTGTTACCGGTGCCTTTACCCGGACCCGCCGGCCCCGGGGACCGTCCCCAGCTGCCAGGAGGCCGGAGTGCTCGGCCCGGTGCCCGGGATCATCGGGACCATCCAGGCCCTCGAGGTCCTCAAGCTGCTGAGCGGGGCGGGGAAGACCCTGTCCGGCCGCCTGCTCCTCTTCGACGGGCTGACCCTCCGCTTCGAGGAGGTCAGGCTGAGGCCCGATCCCGGCTGCGCCGCCTGCGGTAAGAACCCCACCATCAAGGAACTGATCGACTATGAACGATTCTGCGGGCTTACTCCTGACCGCGGCCCAGATGCGTGAGATCATCGCCCACTGCCGGTCCGAAAGACCGAACGAGGCCTGCGGCCTCCTGGCCGGACGGGGCGGCCGGGTGCTGCGTGTCTACCCGGCGCGGAACGCCGAGCGCAGCCCGCAGAGTTTCCTCATCCACCCCGATGACCAGCTCAGGGCGATGTCCGAGATGGAGCGGGACGGCCTGGAGTTCACGGCCGTCTACCATTCCCACCCGACCAGCGACGCGGTCCCCTCGCACCGCGACATCCAACTGGCCACCTACCCTGAGGCGCTCAACCTCATCGTCTCATTGAAACGTGAGCCCGTCGTCTGCCGCGCCTATCGGATCGTCGGCGGCCATCAGAGCGAGGTCCCGTTGGCCATCGAGAAGGAGGCCCCCGATGTCCGGTCGAAATGAAGCCATTGCCCGCCTCAAGGACGGCGGGTTCATAAAGCAGCGGCAGGAAGAGTACTTCGCCGTCCGGGTCCGCGTGGTCGCCGGCAATCTGGAGGCCGAACAGCTTCCCAAGGTCGCCGAGATCGCCAAGCGCTACGGGCGCGGCTACGTCAGCCTGACCGTGCGGCAGGGCATCGAGATCCCCTGGGTCCGGCGCGAGGACCTGGAGGCCTGCAAGGCCGAACTGGTCGCGGCCGACCTGGCGGTGGCCGGCTGCGGGCCGCGCGTGCGGGCCATCGTCGGCTGCAAGGGCAGCGTCTGCCCGTACGGCCTGGTCGACACGCAGGAGCTGGTGAAGGACTGGGACACCCGTTTCTTCTCCATCTCCGGCTTCCCACACAAGTTCAAGATCGGCCTGGCGGGCTGTCCGAACTGTTGCAGCAAGCCCCAGTTCAACGACGTCGGCTTGATGGCCCGGGTCGAGCCCGGGTTGGACGCCGAACGGTGCAACGGCTGCGGGCTGTGCGTCAAGGCCTGCGGCGAAGCGGCCATCGACATGGAGGACAAGCTCCCGGTCCGTGACGCGAGGCGGTGCCTCGGTTGCGGCGACTGCGTGCGGGTCTGCCCGCGCGACGCCTGGCTCCCGGCGCGGACCGGTCTATCGCTCTTCGTCGGCGGGAAGTTCGGCCGGCACCCGCGCTACGGGCGGCGCCTGGCCGAGTTCATCCCAGCCGAGCGGGCCTTCGAGGCCATCGAGGCGGTCATGGAATACTACCGCCAGGATGGCCGCCGCGGCGAGCGGCTCTGGGATACGACCGAGAGGGCGGGGCTGGCGGGCCTGAACGAACGCCTGGCCGCCGTGGGCGGTGAGCCGAGCTTGCCGGACGCGGGTCCCATGGCGACGGTGGCGGACATTGGCAAGGCCGGTCGGGAGGTGGCGACGACGTCGGTCGGTTGTGGTCAGCGGCAGGACAAGCCCAGCGACACGGAGAACCCCAGCGCGGAGAACCCCAGCGCGGAGAAGCCCGGCGGGAAGAATCCCGTCCCCGCGGATGACACCGCCGGGGTCCCTGTCCTCGACCTCCGGGGCGAGCTCTGCCCGTACACCTTCATCCGGACGATGATCGCCCTCGAGGATGTGCCTTCGGGCAGCCGCCTCTTCGTGCTCCTCGACGACGGCCAGCCCATCCGCGACGTGCCGCGCAGCCTGAAGGGGGCCGGACACGAGGTCCAGCGGATCACGCCCGAGGGACCGACCTTCCGCCTGCTCGTCAAGAAGGACGGGGCGCCCCTCAAGTAGGCGAGGCCGCCGAAGCTCTCCGAAGCCAGCGAATGCCAAGGAGGAACCATCTTGAACCGGACTGAAGGCCTTCTGAACCGGACCGAAGGCGCCGCCAGCGCCGAACAGAGAGCCAAGGAGGCCCGCCTGCATCAGGTCCTGGCCGGACTCGGCGGGGCGGTGGTGGCCTTCTCGGGAGGGGTCGACAGCACCCTGCTCCTGTCCGAGGCCGTCGAGGTCCTCGGCGACCGGGTCCTGGCGGTGACCGCGTCGTCGGAGACCTACTTCCCCGAGGAGATCGAGGAAGCCAGGAAGCTGGCCGCGCTGATCGGCGCCAGGTTCGAGGTCATCGAGACGTCTGAACTTGAGAACGAGTCCTTCGCCGCCAACCCGTCGAACCGTTGCTACTACTGCAAGGGCGAGCTCTTCGGGAAGCTCTCCGAGATCGCCGGGCGGGCGGGGCTGGGGATGGTCCTCGACGGGACCAACGCCGACGACGTCTCCGACCACCGCCCCGGCCGCCAGGCCGCCCGGGAGATCGGCGTCAGGAGCCCGCTCCTGGAGGCCGGCCTGTCCAAGGACGACATCCGGGCCCTGTCGCGGGCCCGCGGCCTACCCAACTGGGACAAGCCCGCCCTGGCCTGCCTGGCGTCCCGTTTCCCGTACGGCACCCGGATCACCCGGCCCGAACTGGAGCGGGTGGGCGCCGCCGAACGGCATCTCCGCAGCCTTGGGTTCAACCAGCTCCGCGTGCGGAACCACGGAGAGATCGCCCGCATCGAGGTCCCCGCGCGTGACCTCGGCCGGCTCCTCGAGGTCCGGGAGCAGGTCGTCGCCAGGCTCAAGGAACTGGGTTTCCTCTACGTCACCATGGACCTTCAGGGTTACCGATCGGGGAGCATGAACGAGGCTCTCCGCTAGGATTGGGGGAACTGTCGTGACCGCACCATCGCCCGTTTCAACCGGTCCGGCCGGCGCCGCCGGCCCCGCTGAGCGCGTCGAACGGCTCGTCGCCTGGGTCCGCGACCGGGTGGCCGAGGCCGGGGCCAAGGGCTGCATCTGCAACCTCTCCGGCGGCCTCGACTCGGCCGTCGTCGCCGGGCTCATCAAGCGGGCCTTCCCCGGTGCCTGCCTGGCTCTCATCCTCCCGTGCCACAGCCAGCCGGTCGACCGTGAGGACGCTGAGCTGGTCGCCAGGGCCTTCGATCTCGCCACCGAGACGCGCGACCTGGGCCCCGTGTACGACCGCTTCCTGGAGATCCTGGGCGCGGCCGGCGGTCCCGAACCGGCCCGCGGCTCGGCGGAGGCCGTGGCCAGGGCCAACATCAAGGCCCGACTGCGGATGATCACCGTCTACTATGAGGCCAACCGCCGCGGCTACCTGGTCGTCGGTACAGGCAACCGCAGCGAACTGGCCATGGGCTACTTCACCAAGTACGGGGACGGCGGGGTCGACGTCCTGCCCCTCGGGAACCTGGTCAAGGCCGAGGTCCGGGCCATCGCCGGTGAGCTGGGCGTGCCCGCGCGGGTCATCGAGAAGGCCCCGACCGCCGGCCTCTGGCCGGGCCAGACCGACGAGGGCGAGATGGGTCTGACCTATGCCACGCTGGATCGCTTCCTCCTCACCGGGGAGGCCGAGCCCGCCGTGGCCTCCAAGATAAAGAAGCGAATGGCCGGCAGCGAGCACAAGCGCCGCCTGCCGCCCATCGCCGAGGTCTAGGGGTCAGGGCTCCCTGGGGACGGGTTTTGCCATGCCCCACGGTCATGTGCTAGAATGGTGGGGCAGGCAATCATCCGCTAGCTTTTAGGGGGATAAGGCATTGTCCGGCCATTCCAAATGGGCGACCACGAAGCGGCAGAAGGCCAAGGTGGATGCCGCCCGCGGCAAGGTCTTCAGCAAGGTGGCCAGGGAGCTGATGGTCGCCGCCAGAGAGGGCGGCCCCAACCCGGACGCCAATTTCCGGCTGAAGATAGTCGTCGATAAGGCCAAATCGGTCAACATGCCGGCCGAGAACATCAAGCGGGCCATCGAGCGGGCCACCGGCGGCGGCGACTCCGCCGCTTTCGAGGAAGTCATCTACGAGGGCTACGGGCCGGCTGGTGTGGCCGTCCTCCTCGAGGTGATGACCGACAACCGCAATCGCACGGCCGCCGAGATCAGGCACATCTTCGACCGCAACGGCGGCAGCCTCGGGGCCACCGGCTGCGTCGCCTGGATGTTCAAGCGGAAGGGGCAGGTCATTCTCAACGTCGAGGACGTCAAGCAGTCCGAGGACGACCTGATGATGCTGGCCCTCGACGCCGGGGCCGAGGACTTCTCGCGTGAGGAAGACCAGTACGTCGTGTTGACCGCCCCCGAGGGCCTCGAGAAGGTCCGCGGCAACCTCATCAAGCAGGGACTCAAGGTGGCCGACGCCGAGCTGACCTACATCCCGACGACCAGCACCGAACTCGGCGGCGACAAGGCCGAGCAGGCCATGCGCCTCCTGGAGCTGCTCGAGGACCACGACGACGTCCAGGGGGTCCACGCCAACCTGGACGTGAAGTGATTCGGCGACTGCTGACGGCCGGGGCCGACAAGAGGCCCCGGCCTTTGTGTGCCATGGCTCCCACGCATAAACGCCCCTCCTTCTGGCAATCATAGCCAGGAACGGACCCGCCCGGGTCCGCCGCAGGGAGGAAGCGCATCATGAAGCATTTACCGTGGAAGCTTTTCGTGGGGGTCTTCGTGGCCTCCCTCGTCCTGGGGGTCGGCCTGGCCTTCGTCACCGGGCTGCCCAACATCGGCAGGTACCTACCGAAGTGGCTGGGGAACACCCCGGGCGGGCGGAACACGCCGGCCGGGCCGTCCGACCGCATCCTGGTCGACACGGGCTGGACGGTCATCTACATGACGACCTACCGCGGGTGTGGCGATACGGTCACCGAGAACGCCTCGCCGCCGCCGGAGATGCTCGGCCTGAGCCTCGACGGCCTGCGCCAGCTCTACCCGGACTGGACCGTCGCGTCTTTCGAGAAGGGCCGGGCGCAGTTGACCCGCTCAGTCGACGGGCTGTGCCCGGACATGGAGCGGTATCGCTACGTCCGCCTGGAGAACGACCGGATCAACGTCTACCTCGGCCGCCCGCCCAAGCTGATGTATAAAGAGTTCTTCACCATCGACCCGAAGGCCCTCAGGCAGGCCGACCGCGAGCAGCTCGTGGCCGGGGTCGTCGTCGAGGGCGACGAGGGCGTGGCCGAGCTTCTGGAGGGCCTCGGGGAATAAGCGCCGGCGCACTCCGGCCGCCCCGCCGTCGACGAAGTGGATACGGGAAACGGTTCATCGGCCGCCGCAAATCCTTGCGGCGGCTATGTCTTTCCAGATGATGCTGCGTCGCCCAGAAAAGGAAAAGCCCGTCCCAGCGTTGAAGATAACAGGAGCGCCGGGCGGGATTCGGCCGAAACACCGCCAAGCGCCGCGGGGGGGTGGAGCGGCCGTGATCGTCCTGGGCATCGACCCGGGCACGTCCCTGATGGGCTTCGGCGTGGTCGAGGAGAACGGACAACACGTGCGGGCCCTGGAATACGGTTGCCTCCGGACCGCGGCCGGGCGCCCGCGCGCCGAGCGACTCGCCGACCTCTTCGACGGCGTCACCGATCTCATCGCCCGGCACCGGCCGGAGCGTCTGGCCGTCGAGGAACTGTTCTTCAACCGCAACGTGACCACCGCCCTGTCGGTCGGTGAGGCCCGCGGCGTCGTCCTCCTGGCCGCCCAGAAAGCCGGGCTGCCGGTCATGGAGTTCAACCCGATGCTCGTCAAGCAGGCCGTCGTGGGCTACGGGCGGGCCGACAAGCAGCAGGTCCAGAACATGGTCCGGGTCATCCTGGGCCTGGCCGAGCCGCCGCGGCCCGATGACGCCGCCGACGCTCTGGCCGTGGCCATCTGCGCCCTGCACAGCGGGAAGCTGGCGGGCGCCGGCGCCGGGAGGGGAAACCGATGATCGCCTTGTTGCGCGGCCTCTTGGCCCATGTCGGCCAGGACTGGGTCCTGATCGAGACCGGCGGGGTGGGGTTCCAGGTCTACGTGCCCGGCTCGACGCGCTCGCGGCTGCCCGGCGCGGGCGGGCCGGTGACTCTCCACACTCACCTGCATGTCCGCGAGGATGCCCTCGTCCTCTATGGCTTCCTGACCCGCGAGGAACTGGAGACCTTCGAACTGCTCCTGACGGTGACCGGCGTCGGCCCCAAGGTGGCCATGGGGGCCCTCTCCGGGATCTCTCCGGATGACCTCCTGCGGGCCGTGGCCTTCCAGGACGAAGAGGTCCTGAAGAGCCTGCCCGGGGTGGGGAAGAAGACCGCCCAGCGGATCATCCTCGAACTCAAGGACAAGGTCGGGACCCGGCTCGGCAAGGGCCCGGCGGCCGAGATCGCGGCGGCCGCCGCCGTCGCCGACGACCCGCGAGTCGAGGCCATCGAGGCTCTGGTGTCCCTGGGCTACGGGCGGCTGGAGGCCGGCCAGGCGGTGGAGCGAGCGGGCCGCGAAGGCCCGGCGCCCACCTCGGAACTGGTCCGGAAAGCCTTGCGGGCCATGGCCCGCGGTAAGGAGGCCTGACCGTGGAGGACGAACAGCGCGTCATCACGCCCCGTCCCCGTCCGGAGGACGGCGGGCTGGCCCTGACCCTGAGGCCCCGGTCGATGAGCGAGTTCCCCGGCCAGGATGAGGCCAAGGAGCGCCTGTCCATCTTCATCCAGGCCGCCCGCGACCGCGGCGAGCCCCTCGACCACGTGCTCCTTTACGGCCCGCCGGGTCTCGGCAAGACGACCCTGGCCCACGTGATCTCCAATGAGCTGGGTGTGGGCATCCGGATAACCTCGGGCCCGGCCATCGAACGCCCGGGCGACCTGGCGGCCATCCTGACCAACCTGGCCGACCGGGACGTCCTCTTCATCGACGAGATCCACCGCCTGAACCGGACGGTGGAGGAAGTCCTCTACCCGGCCATGGAGGACTTCGCCCTGGACATCATCATCGGCAAGGGCCCCAGCGCCCGCACCCTGCGCCTCGACCTGCCGCGCTTCACCCTGGTCGGCGCGACCACTCGGGCCGGGATGCTCACCGGGCCGATGCGTGACCGGTTTGGGGTCATCAGCCGGCTGGAATACTACTCCATCGAGGAACTCGAGAACATCGTCCGTCGCTCGGCGTCCATCCTCGGCATCGCCATCGACGACGCCGGAGCCCACGAGATCGCCCGGCGGTCGCGGGGCACCCCCCGGATCGCCAACCGCGTCCTCAAGCGGGTCCGCGACTACGCCCAGGTCCGTGGGGACGGGACGATCGACCGGCAGACGGCCGGCGAGGGCCTCGACCTCCTCGGCGTGGACCCCCTGGGGCTGGACAAGACCGACCGCGGCCTCCTCGAGGCCATCGTCGGGAAGTTCGACGGCGGTCCGGTCGGGGTCGAGACCCTGGCCGCGGGATTAAGCGAAGAGGTCGAAACCATCGAAGACTTCTATGAGCCCTATTTGATGCAGATCGGGTTCCTCCAGCGGACCCCCCGGGGACGGGTCGTGACCCGCTCGGGATACCAGTACCTGGGCATTGCGCCACCTAACGGCCAGCGTGAACGGGGTGAGCTGGCGGAGGGCGACCGGGACAAGCCGGACAAGCCGGATAAGCCGGATAAGCCCGGTCCCCAGAGCCGGCTGTTCTGAAGGGGAGGGGACCGCTTGGCGGTTCTTATGCACATCTGCTGCGGGCCCTGCGCCACATACCCGCACAAGGTCCTGCGGGATGAGGGGCTCGACGTCGCCGGGTTCTTCCTGAACCCCAACATCCACCCGTACTCGGAGTACCAGCGCCGTCTGGCGACCCTTTGGCAGTATGCCGGCCAGAGCGGCCTTTATCTTCTCCCGCCGGGGGACTATGACCTGGCCGGTTACCTGCGGTCGGCCGTCGAAGCCCCGACCCGGCCGGCCCGCTGCCGGGCCTGCTACCGGTTCCGCCTGGAAGGGGCGGCGGCGGAGGCGGCCGCCCGCGGCTATGACGCCTTCACCACGACCCTCCTGGTCAGCCCGCACCAGGACCACGCGGCCGTCCGGGAAGAGGGGGAGCGGGCCGCCGCCAAGCACGGGGTGAAGTTCCTCTACCGGGACTTCCGGCCGGGTTGGCGCGAGGGCCGAGCCCTGGCCAAGCAGTTTGGGCTTTACCGGCAGAACTACTGCGGCTGTGTCTTCAGCGAAAAGGAGCGCTACCTGGGCGAATGACCGGGTAGCCGGTGGGTGATGGCGAAGGAACCGCTCCCGGCTCAGGCGCCGCCAAGGCACCGCTGGAAACCGGCCACCCAGGCCCTGCCCCCACAAAGGCCGGCCGGGCCTCGAAATCCTGTACCGTGAATGGGGTGGAAGTGTGGGTTTTCTTTTCGACAAGAAAGAAAAACCCATCAGACCTCAGGCCAATCCAGATAACCTGGTCAATAAGGCAAAGCTCGGAGACCAACAGGCCCGTGAGGACCTGATCCGCGGCTTCACCCCGTTCGCCCTCAGAGTCGCCGCCGGCGTTTGCGGCCACTACATCAGGCTCGGCGCGGATGACGAGGGGAGCATCGCGTTGCTCGCTTTGAACGAAGCCGTCGATGCCTTTGACAGGACGCGCGGCCTGTCGTTCCTGGCCTTCTCCGAGACGGTGATCAAGCGCCGCCTGGTGGATTACTACCGCAAGGAATCGGGGCGGCGGGAGATTCCCCTGACCAGCCTGGAGGAAGAGGACGAAGAGGGCAACGTCCTCAATCCGGTGGAGCGGGACCAAGCCGTACGGGCCCACGCCATCAGCCAGGAGGCCGAGGAGCGACGAGAAGAAGTGGTTCGTTACGGGGAGATCCTCAAGGACTACGGAGTCTCTCTGAGCGAGCTGGCTGAGGCATGCCCGCGCCATGAAGACGCCCGCCAGAACGCGCGGGATGTCGCCCGGGTGGTCGCCGGCAACCCTGAGTATCTGGATTACCTGCGCCAGCGCCGGGAGTTGCCCCTCAAGAGCCTGTCCGAAGAAGTCCGGGTCAGCCGTAAGACCCTTGAGCGTCAGCGCAAGTACATCATCGCCCTGATCCTCATCCTCACCGAGGACCTACCCTTCCTGAAGGAGTACGTTCGGTGGTAAGCCCGCCGCGCGACAGCTCAATCGGGCCTGTGAGCCCAGCGAAGAAAGAGGCGAGTCGGTTGACCGCCGAGAAAGGGGTCATCCTCGAAATCGATCATGGTCGGGCCGTCCTGCTGACGCGGGGCGGGAGGTTCGTCGGCGTGCCGGTACGGGCTTCATCCTGGGCCATTGGTCAAGAGGTCGCCTTCACCGAGGCCGACGCCGGCGCTTCAGCCGCCGTTCGGGCCGCCGAGGCGCGGACTCGGACCTCCTGGGCGCCGCGGCGGGCGGCCTTCGCCTGGACCCGGCTGCGGATGGCGGCCATCGCCGCCGTGCTGGCCCTGGTCCTGACGGCTCCCGGCCTTTACCTCTATGCCAACCGGCCATTGCCGGCGCTGGCCTACGTTAGCGTCGACATCAACCCGGGGGTCGACCTCGGTGTCGACGCCCGCGGCCGGGTGGTCACGGCCGACGCCACGAACCAGGACGGCCAGACCGTTCTGGCCAAGGCGCAGGTCCTCCGGCTTGAGCTTGAGCAAGCCCTGAAGAACCTGACCGGGGCGGCCCTCCAGGCCGGCTTCCTCAATGAGAAGAACAGCCTGGTCATCGTGGCCGCGGTGCCGTTCAAGGCGGGAGAGCCCCTGCCGCCCACCCTGAACAGGACCCTCGAGAAGGCGAAGACCGGGACGCAGACTTACCTCGGTCAGCAGAACGTCGGTGCCGTGGTCCAGACCATCGTCACCGATGAGGCCACGCGTGAGGAAGCCAAGAGCCACAACATGTCGGTTGGGAAGTACGCCATCTACCTGGTGGCCAAGAATGAAGGGCTGCCGATAACCGTCCAGGACCTCCAGAAGGGCCTCGGCCAAGCCATCAAGAACGCCGGCGGCCAGGTCGGCGAGATCGCCGGGAAGGCCCATGAACGTACGGACTACAAAGAACTCGGCGAGAAGTTCAAGCAGAACATCGAAGAGGAGGAAAAGGAAGGCGCGGAAAAGGCTGAGAAGGGTAAGACGGAAGGCCAGGGCTCGGTGACCGCCACCGGTCAGGAAGAGCCGGCCGGCACGACGGGCGAGGGCAAGAAGACCGGCTCGGAAGGCAAGGAGAACGAGGGCAAGAACACCGGCTCGGAAGGCAAGGAGAACGAGGGCAAGAACACCGGCTCGGAAGGCAAAGGGAATGAGGGCAAGGAGACCGAGAAGGAGCACGAAGGCGACGAGGGTGAGCCCGAGGGCAAGGGCGGGACGCAGCCCAACGGTACCGGCCAGCCCATGCCCGGCGGGACTAGCCCGACCAGCCCGAGCTCTCCTGGTGAGACGAACCCGAACCCCGGCCAGACTCCCAGCCCCGGACAGGGCGGGGCTCTGGACAAGCCGAAGACAGGACGGATCGCCTACGAAACCAAGAGGCCAAACGAGCCCGACCGTTCGTTTGGCCTTTTTTCGCTTGAAGGACCGCGCGCGGTCAAGGACAAGGCTCCGGTGAAACGCCTCGAGCGGGAACGCGAGCAGACCTACGGACGGGCGCTTTCAGCGCCGGAGGGGCCCTGACCGGTGGCCAATATGCTAATTGATGAAGTCATTTGAGGGCCACGCTTGAAGAAGGCGCGGCCCTTTGCGCGCCCTGGGGCAGGGAACGGCGGGCGTCGGGTCGAAACCAGCCTATCGGTGTCGAACCATCTGGTATCCAGCTGGTATCCAGCTGGTATCCAGCGCCACGAGACAGGGAAAGGGGAAACCGTTTGTCAAGGTCTGTCGCTGTCATCATCGCTGTCATCATTGTCGCCCTCACCCTGACCACGGCCGGGACCGGTGTCCTCGCCCAGAGCGGGACGGGCACCGAGAGCCCACCCGGTGGGGCCCCCAACCCGACCGCGACCGGCCCCGACCCGACGGTCCGCGTGGGTCTGGCCATCGACCGGCCTTCCGTGAAAGCCGGTGCCGGCGGCCCGTTCGAGCTGACCGACTTGTCCAACGAGCAGGTCGTGGCAACCATGCCCTCCGGAGAACTCGAGTTCACGCCGGCGGGGCGGCAGATCAAGGTCGCCACCGTGCCGGGAGCCGGCGCCGCCTCGACCGTCATCGGGCTCTTCAACGGGCCGCTGCGCCTGCGCGCGATCGACCAGACGCCGCCCCTGGGCGCCACCTCGGCGCCTGGCGGCACCTCGCCGCCGCCCTTGCCACCGCCGGCCCCGAACTACCTGCGGCCAAATGGCGGCCCGAGCTACCGCGGCGACCTGAGGGTCGTCGTCACCGCCGGCGGCCTTCTGACGGCCATCAACGACGTGCCCATGGAAGCCTACCTCTATGGGGTGGTCCCCCGGGAGATGCCGGCCAGTTGGGCCCCGGAGGCCCTCAAAGCCCAGGCGGTGGCGGCCCGCAGCTACGCTCTGTATCAGGTGACCGGTGGCAAGTACTCGAGCCAGGGGTACGACCTCCTGGCCACTCAGGACTCGCAGGTCTACGGCGGGGTCGACGGGGAGGATCCGCGCGGCAACGCCGCCGTCGACGCCACGGCCGGACAGGTCCTGACCTACAACGGCCAGGTCATCGATGCCCTCTTCAGCGCCTCCTCGGGCGGGTCCACCGAGAACGCCGAGATCGTCTTCGGCTGGGCCATCCCGTATCTGCGCGGCGTGCCCGATTTCGACCAGGACTACGTCTACTACAACTGGACCACCGAGATCCCTCTGACCGATATGCAGAAGGCCATCAATGACGCCGGCTACGCCAAGGGGCGCCTGTATTCGGTCAGCCCGGCCGGGACGCGCGGCGTCTCCGGCCGCTACACCGACGTCAAGCTGGTCGGGAGTTTCGGCGTCACGACCATCAAGGCCAACGACTTCCGGCGGCTATTCAGTCTGCGGAGTACCCTCTACACCCTGATCAACCAGGCTGAGCACTGGGAGGACACGCCCTACCCGCTGGGAGCCGACGACCCGGTCGTCGCCCTCGGGGCGGGCGGGGTGACGACCCAGGTCAAGACCGGCTCCCTGGTCGCCCTCGGAGCCGACGGGCGGCAGGCCCAGCCCGGGGCGGCCGTGGTCCTGAGCCGGCGCCTCGTCCCGGCGGCCGTCAGTGTCGACGGCCACGGCTGGGGCCACGGCCTCGGTCTCTCCCAGGCCGGCGCCAACGCCCTGGCCCTCTCAAAAGGGTATAGCTACCAGCAGATCCTCCAATATTACTACCAGGGTGTGAAGTTGGAGGTGAAGTAGGCCGCGGTGCGTCTAGCGGATTTCGACTACGAACTGCCCCCAGAGCTTATCGCCCAGGAACCGGTCGAGCCGCGGGACTCCTCGCGGCTCTTGGTCGTCCACCGGGCCTCGGGCCAACTGGAGCACCGCGTCTTCCGCGACCTGCCGGAGTACCTGAAACCGGGGGACTGCCTCGTCCTCAACCAGACCAGGGTCATCCCGGCCAGGCTCATCGGCCGTCGCACGCCCACCGGCGGCCTGGCCGAGGTCTTCCTCCTCCGGCGCTTGGACCGGGACCGCTGGGAGGCCCTGGTCAGGCCGGGCCGGCGCCTGCGCCCGGGGTCCAGGGTCTCCTTCGGCGACGCCCTGCAGGTGGTCATCGAGGACCGGGCGCCCGAGGGGGCGCGGATCGTCCGCTTCGAGTACGAAGGGGCCTTCGAGGAGGTCCTCGACCGGCTCGGCCGGGTGCCCCTGCCGCCGTACATCACCCGCGAACTGCCCGACGACGAGCGTTACCAGACGGTCTACGCCAGGGCCCGGGGCTCGGCGGCGGCGCCCACCGCGGGTCTGCATTTCACGCCGGAGTTGCTCGACCGTTGCCGCACGACCGGCATCGGCACGGCCTACCTGACCCTCCACATCGGCCTCGCCACCTTCCGGCCGATCCGGGCCGAGAACATCGAAGAGCACCGGATGCACGAGGAAGAGTACGTCGTCGATGAGGCGGCCGCCGGCCTCATCAACGGAGCCAGGGAGGGCGGGGGGCGGGTCATCGCCGTCGGAACCACCGCCGTCCGGACCCTTGAGACGGTGGCCGGGGAAGACGGCCGGATCCACCCGGCCCAGGGCAGGACCAGCATGTACATCTACCCGAGCTATCGCTTCAGGGCCGTTGACGCCATGGTCACCAACTTCCACCTGCCCAAGTCGTCCCTCATCGTCCTGGTCTCGGCCTTCGCCGGGCGCGACCTCATCATGCGGGCCTACCACGAGGCCGTCGAGCGGCGCTACCGGTTCTTCAGTTTCGGGGACGCCATGCTCATCATCTGAGGGGTTGAACTCATGCCACCCTTCGACTTCAGGTTCACCGTCGATGCCTCCGACCGCCTGACCTCGGCCAGGACGGGCGTCTTCGTGACGCCCCACGGAGAGGTCCACACGCCGGCCTTCATGCCCGTCGGCACCAAGGCCACGGTCAAGGCCATGTCCGCCGAGGAGCTCAAAGCCATCGGGGCCGAGATCATCCTGGCCAACACCTACCACCTGTACCTTCGGCCCGGGCACGACCTCGTCCGCCGGGCCGGGGGCCTGCACCGGTTCATGAACTGGGACCGTCCCATCCTCACGGATAGCGGCGGCTACCAGGTCTTCAGCCTGTCCTCCCGGCGGGTCATCGAGGAAGCGGGGGTCACCTTCCGGTCGCACCTCGACGGCTCCGAGCACTTCCTGGGTCCGGAGGAGGCCACGGCCGTCCAGGAAGCTCTGGGCGCCGACATCATCATGGCCTTCGACGAGTGCGTCGCCCTGCCCAACGAATTCGAGTATGTCAAGGCTTCGACGGAACGGACCGCCAGGTGGGCCGCCCGCTGCAAGGAGGCCCACGAGCGGGCCACGGCCCAGCCCGGCGAGGCGGGGGAGAGGGCGGCGCGGCAGGCCCTCTTCGGCATCGTCCAAGGGGGCACCGACCACGGCCTGCGGGCCTGGAGCGCCCGGGCCACCGTGGACATCGGTTTTCCCGGTTACGCCATCGGGGGCCTGTCGGTCGGCGAACCCAAGCCGCTCATGTACGAGGTTCTCGAGCACACCGTCCCGCTCCTCCCGGCCGACCGCCCGCGCTATCTGATGGGAGTGGGCTCGCCGGACGCCCTCCTGGAAGGGGTGGCCCGGGGCATCGACCTCTTCGACTGCGTCCTGCCGACCCGCCTGGCCAGGCACGGCACGGTAATGACGGCGCGCGGCCGGGTGCCGGTCCGGGATGCGTCGTACGCCGAGGACTTCGGCCCGCTGGACCCGGACTGTGACTGCTACGTCTGCCGCAACTACTCCCGGGCCTATGTCCGCCATCTCCTGAAGGCCAACGAGATCCTCGGCTTCCGCCTGACGACGTGGCACAACCTCCATTTCCTCCTGTCGTTGATGGAGCGCGTCCGCAGGTCGATCCGGGAAGGCCGGTTCGACGCCTACCGCCGGGAATTCTACAGCCTCCATGGGGAAGACTTCTAGGAAGGTGAAATCCTTCCGGTGTCGAATTGGCTGATGGATGCCTCCGATAGTGAAAGGAGATTACCATGTCACCCCAACTTCAGAGCCTGCTGCCCCTGCTCCTCCTGGTCGTCGTCTTCTACTTCATCATCCTCCGGCCCCAGCAGACCCAGCAGAAGAAACGCCAGAGCATGTTGAACGCCCTTCGTAAAGGGGACCGCGTGGTCACCATCGGGGGGCTCTACGGGACCCTGACCGAGATCAAGGACGACCGCGTGAAGCTCCGCATCGCCGACAAGGTCGAGGTGGAAGTGGCCAGGGCCGGCATCGACCATGTCCGTAAAGAGGCGCCCAAGGGGCCCGAGACCGAGGTCAAGGCGGCCGATTCGGCCCAGGACAACGCCAAGGACGAAACCCGGGACTAGCGAGGGTTGCCCTCCGCCCGGTAGGAAAGGTATAATATGCGAGGGTGAATAACCCCCGCGAACCCGCGTGGACGCGGTCTCTCGCCTTAGGCCCGGGTCACGGGCCAAAGGCCATTTCTTTGTCGGCGCCCCACATCCCAACCGAGGTGACCTGCGATCGTGGACCCTGGAACGGCCGCAACGACGGCTCGCCCACCGGTTACGTTCAACGACAAGTGGTGTAAGAAATGCGGGATCTGCATCCGGTTCTGCCCGGTGAAAGTCCTCGAAGCCGGCCCTTCCGGTCTTCCCAAACTGGCTCGACCGGACGAATGCACCTATTGTGGGCTGTGTGAGAACCTCTGCCCGGACTACGCCGCGGTGGTCGGCCAGCGGCCCAAGAAGAGGGGGGACGCCGGTGAGCGCTGAGCAATCGCGGGTCCAACTGATGCAGGGCAACGAGGCCTGTGTCGAGGGGGCCCTGACGGCCGGTTGCCGCTTCTACGCCGGCTACCCCATCACCCCGTCCACCGAGATCGCCGAGCTGATGAGCGAACGCCTGCCGCGGCTCGGCGGCAAGTTCATCCAGA
Organism: Bacillota bacterium; assembly: GCA_021787335.1. Taxonomy (GTDB): domain Bacteria; phylum Bacillota; class Sulfobacillia; order JAJYWN01; family JAJZPE01; genus JAJZPE01. The sequence goes on from JAJYMC010000049.1 coordinate 90,555, forward strand.
TGGAAGACGAAATCGGGAGCATGGCCGCGGTCATCGGGGCGTCCCTCGGGGGACTGAAGGCGATGACCGCCACCAGTGGCCCCGGTTTCTCTTTGAAGCAGGAGAACATCGGCTTCGCGGCCCTCACCGAGGTGCCGTGCGTCATCGTCGATGTGCAACGGGTCGGCCCCAGCAGCGGCCAGCCGACCTCGCCCGCCCAGGGCGACGTGATGCAGGCCCGCTGGGGAACCCACGGCGATCATCCGGCCGTGGTCCTCTGCCCGTGGTCGGTCAGGGAGACCTTCGACCTCACCGTCCGGGCCTTCAACCTGGCCGAAGCCCTGAGGACGCCGGTCATCCTCATCTCCGACGAGGTCGTCGCCCACATGCGCGAGAAGGTCGTCCTGCCCGAGCCCTCCGAGCTGAAGGTGGTCGACCGTCCCCGGCCGACCGTCCCGCCGGCCGCCTATAAACCGTATGGGCCGGCTCCTGGCGACGAAGGCCGCGACGACTACGTCCCGCCGATGGCCGACTTCGGTTCCGGGTACCGTTACCATGTCACCGGGCTCTTCCATGGCGAGGATGGCTTCCCCACGGGCGACGGGGAGAAGTCGGCCGCCCTCCTGCGCCGGATCAACGCCAAGGTCGAGCACCGTCGCGCGGACATCGTCCAGGTGGAGCGGGAAGCCCTCGACGACGCCGAGGTCGTGGTCGTCGCCTACGGCAGCACCGCCCGCTCGGCCCTACGGGCCGTCCGGGACGCCCGCGCCCAGGGCATCAAGGCCGGGCTGCTCCGCCTGATCACTTTGTGGCCGTTCGCCGACGAGGCCGTCCGCGAGGTGGCCGGCAGGGCCAAGGTCCTGATCGTCCCGGAGATGAACCTCGGCCAGATGTCCCGCGAGGTCGAACGGGCCGCGCACGGCGCCGCGCGGGTCGTGCCCGTGTCGCGGGTCGACAACGAACTCTTCACCCCGGACGAGATCCTCGCCCGGATAAGGGAGGAGGCGTGAGCATGCCGGACCTCCAGACCTATTTCCGCACCGAACACATGCCGACCATCTGGTGCGCCGGCTGCGGTCACGGCATCGTCCTCGGGGCCGTCCTGCGGGCCATCGACCGGCTCGGCCTGGACAAGGACCGCGTGGCCATCGTCTCCGGCATCGGCTGCGCCTCCAGAGCCCCGGGTTACCTGGATTTCAACACCCTGCACACGACCCACGGGCGGGCCCTGGCCTTCGCCACCGGCCTGAAGATGGCCAGGCCTGAACTGAAGGTCGTCGCCGTGGTCGGAGACGGTGACCTGGCGGCCATCGGCGGCAACCACTTCATCCACGCCGCCCGGCGGAACATCGACATCGCCACGGTCTGCTTCAACAACGAGATCTACGGGATGACCAGCGGGCAGTACTCACCGATGACGCCCACCACCAAGCTGGCCACCACCGCCCCATACGGCAACCTGGAGCGCAACTTCGACCTGTGCGAGCTGGCCAAGGCGGCCGGGGCCACGTTCGTCGCCCGCGGGGCGGCCTATTACGCCCGCACCCTCTCGGGCCTCATCGAGCAGGCCATCAAGCACAAGGGCTTCTCCCTGGTCGAGGCGGTCAGCCAGTGCCCGACCTACTACGGCCGCCGGAACAAGCTGGGGGCCGGGGCAGACATGCTCGAATGGCAGCGTACCCACGCCGTCACCGCCGAGAAGGCGACCGGGCTCAGCCGCGAAGAGATGGCCGACCGCTTCATCATCGGCAAGCTCTACGAGGCCGAGGCCCCGGAGTACGGCGAGGAGTACGGCAAGCTCATCGAGCGGCTGAAGGGGGGCCGGTGAGATGGCGCGTGTCGAGATAAGGCTCTCCGGCGAGGGCGGGCAGGGGGTCATCCTGGCCGGCATCATCCTCGCCGAGGCGGCGGCCATCTTCGATGGTAAGAACGCCATCCAGACTCAGTCCTACGGGCCGGAGTCGCGGGGCGGGGCCTCTAAGTCGGAGGTCGTCGTGGACGAGGGGGATATCGACTACCCCGAAGTCCGCCGGCCCGACATCCTTCTCGCCCTGACCCAGGAGGCGTGCGACAAGTATGCTTCGTCGCTGGCGCCGGGAGGGACCCTGGTCACCGACGAGACCTTCGTCCAGTCGCCGCCGAAAGTGGACGGCCAAGTGTACAGCGCGGGCATTACTAAGATCGCCCGCGAGAAGTTGGGTAAGGAGATTGTGGCCAACATCGTCGCCCTGGGCGTGCTGGTCGCCCTGACGGGAGTGGTCTCGAGTGAGGCCATCGAGAGGGCGGTGTTGAGCCGGGTCCCACGGGGCACCGAGGACCTGAACCGGCGGGCGCTCCAGGAGGGTTTCACCGCCGGCGAGACGATTCTCCACCGGGTCTGAGCTTGAGCCTGGGCTCATTTTCACGAAGCCGGAAAGGGGTGTCGGGGGAGGAGAGGCGGGGGGAAGGCGGGGGGAAGCTGCCCGCGCGAGGCTCTTGGCCCGGATGTCATCTAAAAAATCTAAGCCCGGTAGTCAAACCAGGACAATGGACCATGGGGGGAACTGTGGATCATGAGTACCGAGAAAACGACGAACCCGTTTCTCATCGCCCAGCAGCAGGTCAGGAACGCCTGCGACGCCCTGAAGCTGGAGCCGGCGGCCTATGAGATCCTCAAGCAGCCGCTGCGCGTGATGGAAGTGGCCATTCCGGTGACCATGGACGACGGCACGGTCAGGGTCTTCCCGGGCTGGCGGTCGCAGCACAACGACGCCATCGGCCCGACCAAAGGCGGCCTGCGTTTCCATCCCGACGTCTACGTCGATGAGGTCAAGGCCCTCTCGATGTGGATGACCTTCAAGTGCGCCGTCCTCGGCCTTCCGTACGGCGGCGGCAAGGGCGCCATCAAGTGCAACCCCAAGGAACTCTCCCAGGGCGAGATCGAGCGCCTCAGCCGCGGCTGGGTCGACAAGATGGCCCAGGTCATCGGGCCTGAGAAGGACGTCCCGGCCCCTGACGTCTACACCAACCCGCAGATCATGGCCTGGATGGTCGACGAGTTCTCGAAGATTCGCCAGTACAACAACTTCGGCCTGATGACCGGCAAGCCCCTGATCATCGGCGGCTCGGCTGGTCGCAGCACGGCCACCGCCCGCGGCTGCGTCTTCGTCATCAAGGAAGCCGCCAAGAAGCTCGGCCTGCAGATCAAGGGGGCCAAGGTGGCGGTCGAGGGCTTCGGCAACGCCGGCAGCTTCGCGGCCCAGCTCATGAGCGAGCTCGGGGCGGTCATCGTCGCCGTCGTCGACTCCAAGGGCGGCGCCTACGACCCGAGCGGTCTCGACATCAAGGCCGTCTATGCCTGGAAGGAGAAGAACGGCACGGTCAAGGGCGCCCCGGGCACTCAGGACATCTCCAACGAGGCTCTCTTGACCCTGGACGTCGACGTCCTCATCCCGGCCGCTCTGGAGAACCAGATCACCGCGGCCATCGCCCCCAACGTCAAGGCCAAGATCGTCGCCGAGGCGGCCAACGGCCCGACGACTCCCGAGGCCGACGAGATCCTTTACAAGAAGGGCACCTTCGTCATCCCCGACATCCTCGCCTCGGCCGGCGGCGTGACCGTGTCCTACTTCGAGTGGGTCCAGAACCTTGAGAACTTCTACTGGACCGAGGAAGAGGTCAACAGCCGCCTGGAACGGATGATGGTCGAGTCCTTCAACGCCGTCCACGAGATGCACAGCAAGCAGAAGGTCAACATGCGGTCGGCCGCCTTCATGGTCGCTGTCAACCGGGTCGTGCAGGCCATGCGCGTCCGCGGCTGGCTGCACTGAGCCGCCGACAAGGGCAGAAGAACCGGCCCCGCGGTCGCCGTCCGGCTGCGGGGCCGGATGTTATCCGGGAGGGGATGACCGTGGCCGATGAGAAGCTGTACGACCCCAAGGCCCTGGCCGACCTGAAAGAAGCCGAGGCCAAGTGGAGCGGGGGGCCGGTGAAGAAGACCCTGGAGCGGTTCCCCGAGCAGAAGAAGGACTACAAGCTGACCTCGGGGGTCGAGATCAAGCGGCTCTATACGCCGCTGGACGTGGCCGACGAGGACTACCTCGGCGACCTCGGGTTCCCCGGCGAGTACCCGTTCACCCGCGGGGTCCAGCCGACCATGTACCGCGGGCGTTTCTGGACCATGCGCCAGTATGCCGGCTTCGGGTCGGCCGAGGAGACCAACGCCCGCTTCAAGTACCTCCTGGAGCACGGCCAGACGGGCCTTTCGGTGGCCTTCGACCTGCCCACGCAGATCGGCTACGACTCGGACCACCCATTGGCCGAGGGCGAGGTCGGCAAGGTCGGCGTGGCCATCGACTCCCTCGAGGACCTCGAGACCCTCTTCGCCGGCATCCCGCTGGACAAGGTCTCGACCTCGATGACCATCAACGCCCCGGCGGCCATCCTCCTCGCCATGTACCAGGCGGTCGGCGAGAAGCAGGGGGTGCCGGGCAAGGCCCTCAATGGGACCGTCCAGAACGACATCCTCAAGGAGTACGCGGCCCGCGGCACCTACATCTTCCCGCCGAAGCCGTCGATGCGCCTGGTGACCGACATCTTCGCCTACTGCGCCAAGGAGATGCCGGAGTGGAACACCATCAGCATCAGCGGCTACCACATCCGCGAGGCCGGGGCCACGGCCGTCCAGGAGGTCGCCTTCACCCTCGCCAACGGCATCGCCTACGTCCAGGCGGCCATCGGCGCCGGGCTCGACGTCGACTCGTTCGGCCCGCGGCTCTCGTTCTTCTTCAACTCGCACCTCGACTTCCTCGAAGAGGTGGCCAAGTTCCGGGCGGCCCGCAGGCTGTGGGCGCGGATAATGAAGGAGCGCTTCAAGGCCAAGAACCCGCGCTCCTGGATGCTCCGTTTCCACACCCAGACGGCGGGGGTGACCCTGACCGCCCAGCAACCCGACAACAACATCGTCCGGGTGGCCTGGCAGGCCTTGGCGGCCGTCCTCGGCGGGACGCAGTCGCTCCACACCAACTCGCGCGATGAAGCCCTGGCCCTGCCGTCCGAGGACTCCGTCCGCATCGCCCTTCGGACCCAGCAGCTCATCGCCCATGAGAGCGGCGCGGCCGACACCATCGACCCCCTCGGCGGGTCATACTACATCGAGGGCCTGACCGACCGCATCGAGCAGGAAGCCGCCCGGTACATCGAGAAAATCGACGGCATGGGCGGGGCCCCGGCGGCCATCGAGCGCGGCTATGTCCAGGCCGAGATCCAGGACAGCGCCTACCGGTACCAACTCGAGGTGGAATCGGGCGATCGGGTCATCGTCGGGGTCAACAAGTTCCAGGTGGAGGAGAAGGAGCTGGCCGGGCTCCTGCGGATCGACCCCGAGGTGGCCGCGCGCCAGACGGAGAGACTGGCCCGGCTGAAGGCGCGGCGCGACGGCGCGGCCGTGACGGCGTCGCTCCAGGCCCTGGAGCGGACGGCCAGGGGGAAGGACAACCTCCTGCCGGCCATCTACGAATGCGTCAAGGCCTACGCCACGCTCGGCGAGGTGAGCGACGTCCTGAGGAAGGTCTTCGGGGAATACCGCGGTTCGACCGCGCTTTGAGCGTCCCGGCCGGCCCCGCGACCGCGGGGGTTCGGCGGAGGACGACATAACTGACATTATGTGGAGTTGAGGCCGGATGTCGGAGGAAACCAAGATCAGGGTCCTTGTCGCCAAGCCGGGACTGGACGGCCACGACCGGGGCGCCAAGGTCATCGCTCGGGCCCTGCGGGACGCCGGGATGGAGGTCATCTACACGGGCCTCAGGCAGACGCCTGAGCAGATCGCCGAGGCCGCCCTCCAGGAGGACGTCGACGTCGTCGGGCTGTCCAGCCTGTCCGGCGCCCACCGGCACCTCTTCCCGCGGGTCGTCGAGGCCCTGCGGGCCAAGGGGCTGGGGGACGTCATCGTCGTCGGCGGGGGGATCATCCCGGCCGAGGATGTCCCGGACCTCAAGCGGGCGGGTGTCGCCGAGCTGTTCGGGCCGGGCACGCCGACCACCGCCGTGGCCGAGTTCATCCGCCGCGAGGTCGCCGGCCGGAGGGCCGCCGGCTGAGAGGGATTCCGGCCGGCGATGTGGAATCCATAGCTGTTAGTAGCTAGTAATAAGACGTGAGACTATGGGCTGGACCGGCCGTTGGCCGGCCGCCGAACGGGGAGGCGGGCCGCCATGCCACGACGCATCGACCACCTGGGAATCGCCGTCCGTTCCATCGACCAGGCCCTCGGCTTCTATCGGGACACCCTCGGCCTGGCCGTCGACCACGTCGAGACCGTCGCCGAGCAGAAGGTCAAGGCGGCCATGCTCCCGGTCGGGGAGTCTCGATTGGAACTGATGGAACCCACCGACCCGACCGGGGCGGTCGGCAAGTTCCTCGAGACGAGGGGCGAGGGGCTGCAGCACGTAGCCATCGGCGTCGACGACATCGAGGCCGCCCTGGCCCGGGCCCGCGAGCACGGGGCGCGGCTCATCGACGAGACGCCGCGCGTCGGGGCCGGTGGGGCGCTGGTCGCCTTCATCCATCCGAAGAGCAGTTTCGGCGTGCTGATCGAACTCGTCCAGCGGGGCAAGGGGGTAGAATCTGAACACGGAACCTTATATAGTTCTTGACTTTTGTGGCTGAATTGTCCAAGACCAAAGACATGCTGGTGAGCATCAAGATAGAGGCAAGGGGAGGGAGTAAGGCCGGAGACCTTGCGCAAGTGCTGCAAGCGCTGCGCGAGGCGGCCGAGGAGGTTGGCGGCAGGTGAAGCGCACCGCGAGGTACGAGACGCAACCCCTTAACAGGGACAAGTGGCGCGAGCTCGGGCTGATGGTGAACGCTTTCTCTGAAACGAAGGACACAGCCCTGCGCGCCCTTGCCCGCACCGCCGCTTGGGATTTCCTGGACCACCCTCGGCGGTTCCGGGACCAGATGAAGGCCCGTTACCGGGAAGGGGTCCCTGTCCACCTGCAGGACCAAGCTGTCTTCGACGCTGTTCACACCATGCGCCGGTTCGTCGAAGCCGGGATCGTTTCCTCGCGTGTGAAAGCCAAGGTGTTCGGACGCTACCCGGGTGAAAAGCGGCGTTATGCGTTCTGGCTACTGAAGAGCTATGCCCGCTTGGGGTTTGTCCTGCAAGGCATGGCTCCAGTTCCGGAGTTCGCCGTCCCAATCCCCGAACAAAAGGAAGTGGTGCGGTTCCTGCGCCGGTGTTTGCGCCATGCCCTGGGCAGGCCGCCACGGGTGCGCCTGCGTCGCAGCCTCTGCGTGGACGACACCCTGTACCGCGTCTTCGAGCACAAAGGAAGGCAATATGTCGCAGTAGCGTCCCTGACCCCGCGAGAAC
>JAJYMC010000061.1 GCA_021787335.1 Bacillota bacterium
TTCTCGATCCACTTGATGACCGACTGCTTGTGCTCGGCCGAGACCACCGGGCCGAGCTCGGTGGCGGGGTCATAGGCGCAGCCGATCTTGCGCTCCTTGGCGAAGCGCACGAAGTACTCCAGGAACTCGTCGGCCACGGCGTCCTCGACGACGATGGCCGGCAGGGCCATGCAGCGCATCCCGGCGCAGCCGAAGGTCGAGTTGATGATGACCCGGGCGGCCTGTTCCAGGTTGGCGTCGCGGAGGACGAGGCCGTGGTTCTTGGCCTCGCCGAGGGCCTGGACCCGCTTGCCGCTCCCGGCCGCGGTGGCGTAGATGTGGCGGCCGACCGAGGTCGAGCCGACGTAGGAGATGCCCTTCACGTCCGGGTGCTTGAGGAGCAGTTCGGCCTCGGTCCGGCGGGCGGTGACCAGGTTGACGACGCCCTTGGGCATCCCGGCGTCGATGAGCAGTTCGAGGACGCGCATCGCCGTCTGCGGAGTCAGGCTGGCCGCCTTGAGGACGAAGGTGTTCCCGGTGGTGATGCAGAGCGGGATCATCCACCCGAACGGAATCATGGCCGGGAAGTTGAACGGGACGATGCCGGCGAAGACGCCCACCGGCTCGCGGTACATGACCGTATCGAAGCCCTCGGAGACGTTCATCAGCGAGTCGCCCTGCATCGTCACCGGCAGGGCGCAAGCCAGCTCGACGACCTCGATGGCCTTGAGGATGTCGCCGCGGGCCTCGTCGAGGTTCTTGCCCAGCTCCTTCGAGACGAGCAGGGTCAGCTCATCGAGGTGGATCTCGAGGAGGCCCCTGAACTTGAACATGAGCTGGACCCGCTTGACCACCGGGGTGGCCGACCAGCCCGGAAATGCCGCCGCCGCGGCCGCGACGGCCGCGTTGACTTCGTCGGCCGTGCAGCACGGCGCCTCGGCCATGACCTGGCCGGTGCTGGAATCGGTCACCGGCATGTACTCGCTGGTCTTGGATTCGAGCCACTCGTTGTTGACGCAATACTTCAAACGCTTCGCTGAACTCATTGCGGTCACCTCTTAACGGGTTCGCTGTCGTGATTTACAGTCCTAAGTAGACCTGGCGGACCTCATCCTTCTGCATCAGCTCGCCGGCCGGGCCCTCGAGATGGATGCGCCCCAGGTCAAGCACGTACGCGTAATCGGCGATTTCCAGAGCGGCCACGGCGTTCTGCTCAACGAGGAGAAAGGCCGTCCCGCTCTCTCTGAGTTTGGCGACGGTCTCAAAGACCAGGTCGACCAGGTTCGGCGCCAGGCCAAGCGAGGGCTCGTCAACCAGGACCAGCTTCGGCTCGGTCATCAGGGCTCGCCCGATGGCCAGCATCTGTTGTTCCCCTCCGCTCAAGGTCCCCGCACGCTGCCACCGGCGCTCGTAGAGCCGGGGAAAGACGGCGTAAATCAAGTCGAAGGCGCGGCTCCGCAGGGCGCGGTCATGGCGGCGCAGGTACAGGCCTATCGCCAGGTTCTCCTGGACGGTCATCTGAGGGAAGACGATCCGCCCTTGCGGGACGTAGCCCAAGCCGCAGCCCACCGTCCTATGGGTCGGTGAAGAAGTTATCGGCTGTCCGCAGAATGAAATCCGGCCGGCGGTCGGCGCGACGTAGCCCATGATTGCCTTGAGCAGGGTCGTCTTGCCGGCTCCGTTCGGGCCGACCAGGGCGGTGATGGAACGCGCGTCCACCCGCAGGCTTACCTGGTTCAGGGCTTGGATGAACCCGTAGCCGGCGTCCAGTCCTTCGACGACGAGCAAACGGTCAGGCTCCACGGTTGTCGCCTCCCTTTGTCGTCGTCCGGTGCCCCAGGTAAGCCTCGATGACCCGCTGGTCGTGACTGACCTCCGCGGGCGTGCCCCGGGCCAGGATCTGCCCTTGGTTCATGACCAGCACTTCCTGGCACAGGTTCATGATCACCCGCATCGTGTGGTCCACCACCAGGAAGGTCACTCCGAAACGGGTTTGGAAGTCACGGATGACGTTCATCTGTCGTTCTTGCAGAGCCGGGCTGATGCCGGCGAAGATCTCATCCAGCAGGACCAACTTCGGGCGGAGCATGAAGATGCGGGCAAACTCGAGCAGCTTCTGATCGCCGAAGGAGAGGTTGCCCGCCGTCGTCTCGGGTTGGCCGGCCAGACCGACGGCGTCCAGGACCTCGGCGGCCCACCGGGTTCTCTCCCCGGCCGGTTGCTCGGAGGGCACGGTGAGCATGTTCTGCAGGATCGACATACTCTTGAAGACCCGCGTCAACTGGAAAGTCCGGGCCACCCCGAGACGGGCCATGACGTGTGGACGAAGCCCGGCGACGTCGCGGCCGGCGAAAACGATGGCCCCGGAGTCAGGGCGGAAGGTGCCAGTGACCAGGTTGAACATGGTCGTCTTGCCGCACCCGTTCGGGCCGACCAGGCCGGTGATGCTTTTACCGGCGACCTGGAAGCTGCACCCCCGGATGGCGTGCACCCCGCCGAAGTGTTTCTGGACGTCCTTGACGACCAAGAGTGGCTCAGGCAACCGCCCCACTCCTCCTTTTCCGGACCGGCTCGCCGCGCCGTCTCAGGAAGTCGCCCAAGGAAGGCACCACTCCCCGCGGGATGTAGAGGATGATGAGCAACAGGATGATCCCGTAGATAACCAGGTACAGCCCGGGGTACCTGGCCCAGAGCAGTTCGGCGATAAGCCCGAGGCTGGTGGCTCCAACGAGCGGCCCCCAGACGGTCCCCGGTCCGCCGAAAACGGCCATAATCACCATCGTCAGGTTGAGCGATGCCGGGAAGGCCGATTGTGGGTCTATGAAGCTAACGTACCAAGTCATCACGCCACCCGCGATGGCCACGATAACCGCACTGATCGAGAAGGCGATGATCTTATAGACTGTCGTGTGGATACCAAGGGACTCAGCGGCCTCCTCATCCTCGCGAATGGCCATCAGCCGCAGGCCGAAGGCCGATCGGTGGAGGAAGATGGTTCCGATAATGGCCGCCAGGGCCAAGCCGAGCATGGTCAGGTAGACGGGGACCAAGGTCAGGGACGGTGGAAGGAAGATGCCCGTCGAGCCATTGGTGACCCGCTTGAGGGCTCCCGCGAGGGCCACGAACAGCTGGGTCAGGCCCAGCATGCCGACGGCGAAGTAGGCGCCCTTCAGGCGGAGCATCACCAGGCCCAGCAGGATGGCCAGGAGGCCGGCGACCAATCCCCCGACCAGAGAGCCAACCAGCCAGTGGACTCCACCCTTGGCCAGGATGGCGCAGGTGTACCCGCCCACGCCGAAGAAGGCGACCTGACCGAAGGAGACGTAACCGGTGTACCCGGAGATGATGTTCCAGCCATAGGCGAGGGTGACATACATCAACAGCGATAGGAACAGAGCGGTGATGTAGCCGCTGGCCGTGAACGGCACGACCAGCAGGGCGACGAGGGCCACGACCCATGGAGCCAGACGGAGGAACTTGGAGTTCTTCATGTGGCTTTACCCCCCAACACGCCCGAAGGCCGGAAGACCAGGACGATCAGGAACAGCAGGAAGACGGTCACGTCCGATAACTGAGTGGCCGCATAATAGCTGGTCAGCGTCTCGGCCACGCCGATAATCATGGCCCCGGCGAAAGCCCCGGAGAAGCTGCCGAGGCCGCCGACAACGACGATGGCGAAGCACTTCAGGACGAAGATCTCGCCCATCGACGGGTTGACCGAGAAGAGCATGACTAACAGGGCCCCGGACATCGCCGCGATGGCCGTCCCCAGGGCGAAGGCCTGCATCCGGACCCGCCGGACGTTGATGCCGCATGCCTCAGCGAGGTCCATGTGCTGGGCCGTCGCCCGCAGGGACTGGCCGAAAGCGGTCTTTTGGAGCAGCCACAGGAGAGCCAGGGTCAGGCCGAGCCCGAGGGCGAAGACCGCCACCCTGAGCTTGGTGAAGGAAAGGGGGCCAACCGTCCAGACCGATGAGTCGTGGGACAGGGATACATAGGTTGGCCCCCACACGTGCAACGCTCCGTTCCTCAGGATCATCGACACCGCGAACAGTAGGAGCAGCGACACGAACATCGGCGAGTGGATGACCCTTTCCACCAGGAACCGTTGGGTCAAGGCGCCGATCCCGGCCAGGACGATCGCGGCTACGAGCATGGCGGCATACGGGGATAGACCTAGCTTCAGGCTCACCGCGTAGGCGGTCATCGCTCCGAGCATCATGAAGTCGCCGTGGGCGATATTAGCCACCTTAAGCACACCGAAGACCAAGTTCAGGCCCGCCGCCGAGAGTGCGTATACTCCTCCGACGAGAAGCCCGTTGATGATGACTTGTAGAAGCGCTGCGAACCAGCCGGGAGTGTTCATCTAGGCACCTCCCCGCACGGAGGCGTTATTTGGACCATCCGGGGAACGGGAGGACTGGGGCGGTCTCCGCGGCGTTCGCCGGATAGACGACCTTCTTCTGGCCGTTCTGAACTTGGATCAGCACGGCCGCGTGGGCCACCTGGGCGCCGGTCTCATCGACCTTGAACCGCCCGAAGATGGTGGTCACGTCCATCGAGTAGAGGGCCTGCGTAATCGCGTCTTGCTTGAGGGAACCGGCCTTCTCGATGGCCATCTGGAGGAGCTGTCCGGCCGCGTAGGCGCCGGCCACCGAGTACGACGGCATCTCGCCCGGATACTTGGCGGTGAAGGATTTGACGAAATCAGCGGAACCAGGGAAGGACGCGCTGGGCTCCCACTGCGACACGCCCAGGAGATTGTTGGCGTCATTGCCCAGTGACTTGGCGAAGTCCGGAAGGGCCGGGCCGTTCGGTCCGAACTGGATCATCTTCGGGGCGAACTTGGCTTCCTTCATCTGCCGGGTGAGGAGGACGGAGTCAGGCAGGTACGAGCCGGCGATGAGGACGTCGGGGTTGGCCCGCTTCAGCTTCATTACCAGCGAGGAGAGGTCAGTGGCCTTCTCCGGATACTCTTCCTTGAAGACCACGTTCAGGCCCAGGTCCTTGGCCGACTGCTCGGCGCCATTGGCCAGGTCCTTGGGGAAGGCGGAGTCGGCCGAGACGATGGCCACCGTCGTGTAACCCTTGTCCTTGGCCAGCTGCAGGGCCTGGTGGAGCTGGTACCGGGCGGGGGTCAGCATCTGGAAGGTGTACTTGTAACCGCGCTCCCAGATCTCCTTGGACGAAGCGCCTGGGGTGATCATCGCCATCTTGTACTTCTCAGCCACGGTGCTGGCAGCCATGGTCACGTTGCTGCCGTATGGTCCGATCAAGAGGTCGACCTTGTCATCGGTGATCAGCTTCTCATAGAGCTTGGCCGCGGTCTGGGGATCGGAACTGTCGTCGTACACCTTGAGCTCGACCTGCTTGCCCATGATACCACCGGCCGCGTTGACCGCGTCACGCCATAACTCATAGCCGCGCTGTTGGTCGAGTCCGTTACGGGCGAGGTTGCCGCTCAGTGAGAGCGAGGCCCCCACAAGAATCGTCTTGCGGGACGCCTTTCCGGAACATCCAGCAAGCGTGCCCAGGGCCAAGGCGAGGACGAAGACCAGGCTCAGTAGGCGTAGGCTCCGACTAATCTTCACCATCAGGACCTCCCATTGTTCCCGGCTCCGCCGGGTCTACTTTTTCTTCGGTCGGTTCGGGTACGGGGGCTTCGGACCGGCGTAGGGCAGCGGTTCGCCGGGCTTGGCGATGACCTCGATCAGGGCCGGACCGTCCGCCCTCAGGGCCTTCTCCAGGGCCGGGCGGATCTGGTCCGGGCGATCGACCTTCTGGGCCAAGACCCCCAGGCCTTCCGCCACCTTGGCGTAGTCACCGGAGAGCTCTGTCCACATCCATCGCTTATCGTAATTGCCGGTCTGCCCCATCTTCACGGCGTTCAGGACGCCGTTGTTGATGAGCATGTAGATGACTTTGACCTTGTACCTGGCGGCGGTCTCGACCTCCATACCGGTCATGCCGAAGGAACCGTCACCGACGAAGTCGACGACCACCTTGTCCGGCCGGGCGAGCTTGGCGCCGATGGCCGCTGGCACGGACCAACCCATGGCGCTGTTGCCGCCGAACCCGATGAAGCTCCTCGGCCCATCGCTCAGGTAGTGCTGGGCGACGTAGGCCCGGACCGTGCCCGCGTCGTGCATGAGGATGGTCTCCTCCGGCTTAAGAAGGCTCATCACCTCGTGGGTCACCCGGTACGGGTTGATGGGGACCTCATCGGAGGTCAGCCGGCTCTGCCAGTCGGCCCGCCACTTGGCCTTGATCGTGGCGATCTCCGCCTCGGCGGAAGCGCGGCGCTTCTGGACCTGAGCCGCCTTGACCATGGAAGCCAGCTCGTGAGAGATGGCCGAGAAGGCCAAGCGGATGTCGGACAGAAGCGAGTAATCAGCCGGGTAGGCCTTGCCGAACTCCAGGTAGTCGGTGTTGATGTGGACCAGCTTAGTCTGTTTCGGCAACGGCAGCCATTGGCAGGTGGCGTACTCCTTGAAACTGGTGCCGGCGGCGATGACCAGGTCGGCTTTCTCGACGAAGGCCTTGGCCATCGGGGAGCTGTAGACCGCCACGGGATAGCCGCCCAGCCCCAGCGAGAGGGGATGGTTCTCGGGAAAGGCGCTCTTACCGTTAAGGGTGGTCATCACCGGGATGCCGTAGGTCTCGGCCAGCTCGATGAGAACGTCGGTGGCGCCGGACCACAGGGCTCCGTGCCCGACATAGAGGACCGGCCGCTCCGCGGCGGCGATGGCCCGGGCCACGGCCTTCACGGCCTCCGGATCGGCCACGAAGGTGAGGTTCTCCGGAGCCGGGAAGTAGGGGACCTTGTCCTCCTCGATGTCAGCCGAGGTGATGTCCATCGGGATCTCGACCACGACGGGACCAGGGCGGCCGGCCCTAGCCGTCGTAAAGGCGCGGCGCATCATCTCCGGGATCCTCGTCGGAGTGGTGATGCGGCACCCCCACTTGGTCACCCCACGGACGATGTCCAGGTGGGGCGCTTCTTGCAGGGTGCCCTTGTCCAGCAGGGCCTGCGGGCTCTGGCCCTGCAGGACGACCATCGGGACGGCGTCAACATGGGCGTTGCCCAGAGCCCCGATGATGTTCCCGTTCCCGGGTCCCTTGGTCACCAGCGGCACGAAGGCCGGCCGGCCATAGGCCCGGTTGAAACCGTCGGCCATGTACACGGAGCCTTGCTCGTGGCGGGTGAGGATGTTCTTGATGTCAGTGCGGTCGTGGAGCCCGTCCAGAACCTCGTACGTGGCGTCGCCTGAATGGCCGCCGACGTAACGGACTCCCTCCCCGGCGAGGGCGTTTACGATTGCCTGACCACCACGGATGGTCAAATCAGTTAATCCCCTTTCAGCAGTCCAGGATTGACTCAGTCCTCGAAGATGGCCACCGCTCGGATGGGCGAGCCCGTTCCGCCCCGGATCGGCAGCGGCAGACAACTGAAGATGAACTCCCGCCCGGCCACCTTGTCCAGGTTGGCCAGGTTCTCTGTGTTGACTAGCCGCCTCTCCCGGCAGACGCGGTGGGCCGGGTAGTTCTTGAGCTTCAGCTCGGTACCGGCGTCGATGCTCGGGGCATCGATCCCGACGTTGATGACCCCCTGATCAGCCAGAAAGAGCATGGCTCCGCGGTCGAGGCCCGTGTACTCATAGAGCCACTTCTCCGGGTTGTGGTAGTTCCGGTTGTAGTGACCCGTGTAGCAGAGCACCGCGCTCTTCGGCTTGATGGTAAGACCCGAGCGGGCCAGGGCGCCCCGGAGGACGTCGGCCGTGATGTACTGGTCCGGCTTGACCGCCGAGACGTCGAGGCAGATGGCCGGCGTGTAGAAGAGTTCGATTGGGAGTTGGTCGATGGACGGAGCGTCCGGACTGGAATCAATGTGATTGATGGCGTCGACGTGGGTCGGACCGTGATCGCACAGGAGGATACCGAGGGTGGTCGACGTGTGCTCGGTCTTGTACTGCAGTTTGGTCTCCTCGTGGGTCTTGACCTGAAAGATGGAGGTTCTCTGGTGACCCGGGTAGACGGGCATGCCGTTGTAGATCTCTTGCGTCAGGTCGATGAGTCTAGGCAAGTCACTTGGCCCCTTTCCGCTTCTCGATGGTCTTCTGGCGAGGTGCGTCCGTCCTTCGGGTGGTCACCAGTCTCTTCACACGCGACCTCCGGGCGGAGTCGGCCTCTTCGGACTTGGGCTGCTCCTCAATGAATCCCAAGGACGTGGACATCCGTTTGGCTCCCCACATCACCACCTTTGCCAGATCGTTCTCGGCCGCCTGCTCGAACCTGGACTCCGGGATGGTTATGACGAACGAGCCGACCGGTTTGCCGACCACATTCAGAATCGGGGCGGCGATACCGACCGCCCCGATGATTCGCTCACCCATACTGAAGGCGTACCCCTGCCGCCGCGTCCGCTCCAGTTCGGCCAGGAGACGCGCACGGTCACCGATGGTCCGCACGGTCTGCTTGGCCAGCCCCTTCTCCCTGATGACCTTGTCCACCTCATCGGCCGGCAAGGCCGCCAGCGCGGCTTTCCCGGCCGCGCCGACATGGAGCATGGTCCGCTGGCCCAGGGGGAGTACATACTGAATCGGGTGGAGCGAGTCGATCTTGTCGACGAAGACCAGTTCGTACCCGTCGAGAAGGCCGAAGTAGACGCCCTCCTGGCAGCGGTGCCACATTTCCTGCATGACGGCGCGAGCGGCATCGCGCATCTCGAACCGCGACAAGGCCGCCGCCGCCAAACCGTATAGCTTGGGGCCGATCTTGTAGCGTCCATCGGCGGTGACCGTCGAGATGCCGGCTTCCTCAAGGCACTGAAGCGTCCGCTGGATGACACTCTTGGACATGTCGACCGACCTGGCCGCTTCCCTGACCCCAACTGGGAAATCCGTGGAACAAAGGAGCTCTAAGACTTTGAGGGTGGCCTCGATGTGTTTCACCGGTCAACCTCCTATTCCTGGGACAGTGTCCCAGTTTTCACTACTATGAATTCAACATAAAGGCTGATAATCCTCCCTTTCAGTTAATTTGGGAATCAAAAAAAGTGGGGCGAGTTTTTGACGGAGCATGATCGGCGAAAAAACGGCGGACCCATTGGGTCCGCCTTTGCCCCTTTTGTGGGCCCCCCTGCCGCACCATCCTCCCCTCCCCACAATAGAATGTTAGGCGGGTGACCCATGCAGGGCCGGGCGCCCAGCCCGGTCGACCCGGGCCACCCACGAGGGGGAATAGGGACAAATGGCCAGAACCGGCTACATCAAGAAGGTCTTTCCGGGCGGGAACACGTCTCAGGGCTTCAAGTCGTTCTACGACTACATCATCCAACCTGACGCGACCAGGATCTTCGTCCTCAAGGGCGGCCCCGGCGTGGGCAAATCGAGCTTCATGCGGAAGATCGCGACCGAGCTTGTCGACCTGGGCTTCGATGTCGAGTTCATGTGTTGCTCGTCGGACAACGGCTCGCTGGACGGCGTGGTCATCCCGGCCATCGGCGTGGCCATGATCGACGGCACGGCGCCGCACATCGTCGACCCCAAGAACCCCGGGGCGGTCGACGAGATCATCCACCTCGGCGACTACTGGGACCTCGACGGCATGGTCCGCAACAAAGAGCCCATCATGCGGCTCAACCGCGAGGTCGGGCGCCTCTTCCGACGGGCCTACGGCTACCTCGCCTCGGCTAACATCTACCTGCGGCAGATCGAGAGCTACTACCAGGAGACGGGGGCCCTCGACGTCGGCGGGCTGAACCGCCTGACCATGGACCTCATCGCCCAGATCTTCGGGGCCGGCCCCACCGGCAACAAGCGGCCTTACGAGCGCCACCTCTTCGCCACGGCCATCACCCCGGACGGCCCGGTCAACTACCTGGAGTCCATCGTCGGTCGCCTGAACCGGCGCTACATCATCAACGGCGACGACGGGACCGGCAAGACCACGCTGGTCCAGCGGGTGGCCGAGGCGGCCACGCTGAACGGCTACGACACCGAGGTCTACCATTGCGCCCTGGACCCGGACCGCGTCGACCACCTGGTCATCCCCGGGCTGTCGGTGGCCCTCATCAACGGCGTCGAGCCCCACTACTATCAGGCCCAGGCCAACGACGTGGTCATCGACACCGGCGACTTTGTCGACAAGTACATCGACCTGTCACTGCAGGAAGAGCGGGAAGTGGCCAGGGACATGTACCGCAAGTCGTTCGACATCGCCGTACGCTTCATCAACCGGGCCAAGCAGACCCACGACGAGATGGAGAAGTACTACGTGCCGAACATGAACTTCGCCGCCATTGAAAAGCGGCGGCTCGAGGTCCGCGACCGGGTTCTGGCGCTAGCCAAGACGCGGGCGGTGGCCGAGGACTGAGGCCGCCTGCCGGCTGGCGCCCCGGCGCCCGTCGCGAAAAGGTCATTGTCGCTGGAAACCAGCATCGTCTGTAGCGAAGCGGAGCCGGGCGGGGTGTCAACACCCCGCCCGGTCGATTTCCAGACCCTCACTAGGGCACCGGGTTGCCGGAATAAGCCAGTGGTTGCGGACACCCCCATAGCGCCTAGGGCCTGTGCTCGGGCCAACTTGTCTCGGTCCCTGCCAAACCATTCGACAAGGGAGGACATGAGGGAGGATAATCGAATTCATATAGGGCAAAAAGGGGTTGGTAGTGATGCGGCCTGAAGCTCCGGTGATCTATCCAGCTGTCTTAAGCAGCGTTAACCCCTCTGAGCTGACTCCGTTCATACACCGGGAAGTCCGCAACCGAGAGGTGCACACACCTCCAATTAGCACCTTTCGGTGGTGGGCGCGACGGAGTCACGCCCTTTTTGGGGCTTTGGTGGATGCGGCCGAGTTAGTGACCGGTAGGTCGATGGTGATCGCCGATCCATTTGCTGGCGGAGGCACAACCCTGCTTGAGGCGATGCGGCGGGGGCACATGGTCTATGGGCAAGACATAAATCCCTGGGCCGTCAGGGGAATGCAGGCCATGCTATCCCTGGGCAACTTGAGGGAAGATCTCCTCCAGGAATCGGTTCATCAGGTTTTTCGGCACATGGAGCCGATAATCAAAAGGGCGTACCTCAGCGGCGAGATTTGGACCACACACGTGTTTCGGGTAGCGACCGTCAATTGCCCCGCATGCGGCGAGATCGTCTGGCTCTATCCATATGCGTTGCTGACGCTCGATTCACGGAGACCAGAAGAGGACACGGCTTGGTTTGGGTGCCGTCGCTGCGGCGCGATAACCCGGGGCTCCCGCTCGGATGGTGCTCTTTGCTCCGACTGCGGCGCACGCTTATCGGCAGAGGACTTGTACCTGCCGAACCGGGAGATGGTTTGTTCTGCCTGCGGTTTCTCGACTAAGGTGAGCCATGCCATGGCGAACCAGAAGCCAATCTACAGGATTGTCCTCGTCGAGCGAGCGAAGGATGGCCGCCGCTGGTTTGACCGCCCATCCAAAGACGACCTTGAGGCGGCTGAGAATTGGCCCGATGCCGAGTTGCCGAAGGGGACAATTCCAGTAGGCAAGGAAACTACGGTACTCCTCCGGCATGGGTTCCAAAAGTGGAAGGACCTCTACCCCGCGCGCCAACGCTTCGTGATGGACAGCCTGTTCACTGCTATAGATGGGCTCCGTGCTTCGGATGATCTTAAGCTTGTGCTCTCCGTTGCTGCGGCTGGAACAGCTGAGATGGCCGGGCTCTCCTCAAGGTGGGATCGTTTCTACCTAAAGGCGTATGAAACCACGGCAAACCATAGATTCGCGTTCGCTCCTTTCACGGTCGAACCGAATGTCTGGGGGCACGCTGTAAGCGGGCGCGGAACCTTCACAAGGCGCGTTCATCAGCTCAGAAAGAGCATTCGCTGGTTCGCGGAGCAGACCGGAATGGCTACCGCTGTGTCTCACTTCGGAGCCACAGTTGTTGAAGGGCCGAGTCAGACCATGAAGCTCGCGGATGCGTCTGTCGACCTGGTTCTGACCGATCCACCATATTATGGGGATGTTCAGTACGGCGAGCTGTCGCAGCTCTTTTGGGCTTGGTTGATGGACAAGCCCAGAAACTTGACAAAGGAAGTCCTCGTCGGTCAGGATAAGGACGGCCACGCCTATGCCAGGCTACTCAGCGAGGTGCTGATGGAGGTTCGTAGGGTTCTTAAGTCCGGCGGAAGGCTGATAATGACCTTCCACAATCGTTCACCGGTGGCATATGGGGCATTAGCAGTCGCGCTCTCCGAATCTGGCTTCGGTCTGCTCACCTGGAAATGGGTGCTTAGCGAAAATGACCGCGATTTTGCCAAACGTGATAAATCCTCCTGCACCATGGATCTTATCCTTGAGTGTGTGCCAGGGAAAATGATCCATGCAGTAGTGCCTGACGAGCCAGCAAGAGCCGATAATCTGGAAGCTCACTTCCTGTGGACGGCGGGTACTGCATTGGCAGGCGTCTGTAACAATGGCCAAGGGTCGCCGGGCGAAATATGGGCGAGGGTCGTGAATGTCCTCGCCAATCATCCCTTTACAGGAGAACCCCCACGATGACACTCCAGGAAATCCTGAGCCGAGTCAGTCAGAATGAGCAACTAGACCGCGTTCTAGGTGATTTCCGGGAGCTGCCTGAGGACCAGTTCCTGAACCACAGGGATGTTATGCTCTTAAGTCATTATGTTAGGCGGCTTGAGGTCCCCTCTTCCGCACCGGAGGTGGAACCGCTTGTAGAAATAGTGAATTCACGGTTCATAGGGCCATTGCTTGAACCGGGGGAGGCCGACGTCTTCGAGCCAAAGTCCGTCGTTTTCGGCCTAGAGGAATACCTATCGCCCTCTTGGACGTCAGCCATTAGGAAAATACTGAAGGCTCTACTCGCAGAGCCTTCACTTCAAACCCTAGAGGAGCTCGTTGGTAGGTTCGGGGAGAAAGATGTGGTCCGTGTCCTTGCCGCCTTGGTTGCGCGGACTCCGACTGACCTCTATCTTGAGGTTGGTGGAAAGACTCCAAGGGGAACCCGCTTACCCAGAGTGTGGGAGTTCGTGGATTCGGTCGTACAGGGCACGCACAAAGCTCCGGAGAGAATCGGCGCTACGGCGCCCCAGTTTAGAAGACCTATAGAACTCCTAGCTGACAGCCGACCGCATGAAGAGGGTTGGGCAAGGTTAGAGGCCCTATTTTCGAGGGGAGTCCCATATGAACTGTTGATCCTGCAGAGAATGGTAGGGACGGGATTCGGGACCGTCCAAAATGCCTCCTCTGAACTAGTGGCGTCATATCTCAGCGACCTGTTTCTTAAGAATTACGGCACCGCCATAGGTCTTCCCTTCCTCCGGACGGATGATGGCCTTTCTGGCAGCTACCCCCCCCTTCGTTAACAAGAAGCAGATGGAGACAATCACCGGGGTGACACCGAGTCCCGATATAGCCTTTGTGCGTTTCATGGGCAGTACCCGATGCACATGGGAAGGAAACGACTACAACGGCTACCGGGAACGCATTGAGGATTACTCCATAGACGACGTTGTTGCCGTGATCGAGGCGAAAGTAGCTTCCGACGGGGGAACGGCTCGGCAGAAGTGTGACGAGATTCGCCGGCAATTCGCAAGGGTGGCAGCAAGACCGGGCGTTTTGGCAGCCGCTTTAGTAGGAGGCAGCGGGTGGAACGGCAGAAGAGCTGAAGTATCCCGTCTCGCATTGGACATCGGTGGTCAGATCTATACGATCATTCAAGACGAGTCACTCGCCACGAGTATACGCGAGCGTTCTCGGTAAGTCAGTATCGCCCAAGAACAATAGAGTTCCAAGAACCCGGGCGGGGTGTCGACACCCCGCCCGACCCATTCCCCCCGCACCCAGCCCCCATGCCCTCTCGGTCGGGGTTTACTTGGCACCAGACATTGGCAACCGCTTATAGACATTAGAACAGCGCGGACTTGCCTAATCCTGTCTTTTTCCGAAATTTCGGGCATCGGAAGGTTTTTGGTTTCGGCATGTTATAATGTTATCGATTTGACCGCAGGCCGAAACTCCGGCCCTGCGTTTTTCGCATGGCAGAACGACATCACCAAGCTGACGATGGCATCTGCCAGACTGACATGGTTCCACGGGGGGGGTCCTTCTAATGGCTGAAAAAATCACTGTAGACGGCAACACCGCCGCCACTCACGTGGCCTACGCACTCTCCGACGTCGCGGCCATCTACCCAATCACCCCTTCGTCTCCGATGGCGGAAACGTGTGATGAATGGGCCGCCCACGGGCGCAAGAACATCTTCGGCCAGACGCTGAAGATCGTCGAGATGCAGTCGGAGGCCGGTGCCGCGGGCGCCGTTCACGGCTCGCTGGCCGCCGGCGCCCTCACCACGACCTTCACCGCCTCCCAGGGCCTGCTCCTGATGATCCCGAACATGTACAAGATCTCCGGCGAACTGCTGCCGGCGGTCTTTCATGTGACCGCGCGGGCCCTGGCCGCGCACGCCCTGTCCATCTATGGAGACCACTCGGACGTCATGGCCACCCGCCAGACGGGCTTCGCCATGCTCGCCTCGAACTCGGTCCAAGAGGTCATGGACATGGCCCTGGTCGCTCACCTGGCGACGCTCAAGGCCAGCGTGCCTTTCGTTCACTTCTTCGACGGCTTCCGAACCTCCCACGAGGTCCAGAAGATTGAGAGCATCGATTACGCCGACATCGCCAAGCTCGTCGACCGGAAGGCCATCGCCGACTTCCGCGGGCGGGGCCTCAACCCCGAGCACCCGGTGCAACGCGGCACCTCGCAGGCGCCGGACATCTATTTCCAGAACCGCGAGGCCGCCAATCGCTTCTACAACGCGGTCCCGGGCATCGTCGTCGAGATGATGGAGAAGGTCGGCGCCCTGACGGGCCGCCAGTACCACCTCTTCGACTACGTCGGCGCCCCGGACGCGGAACGGGTCATCGTCGCGATGGGGTCGGCCTGCGAGACGGCCGAGGAAGCCATCAACTACCTCAACAAGAAGGGCGAGAAGCTGGGCCTGGTCAAGGTCCGGCTGTTCCGGCCGTTCGTCGCCGAGGCCTTCCTGGCCGCCCTGCCGAAGACGGCCAAGCGCGTCGCCGTCCTCGACCGCACCAAGGAGCCGGGTTCGCTGGGCGAGCCGCTCTACCAGGACGTCATGACCGCCTTCGCCGAGACGGGCCGCGTGCCGGTCGTCGTTGGAGGCCGTTACGGTCTGGGCTCGAAGGAGTTCACGCCGTCGATGGTAAAGGCCGTCTTCGACAACCTCAAGGCCGACGCGCCGAAGAACCGCTTCACCGTGGGCATCAACGACGACGTCACCGGGACCTCGCTCGAGGTCCGCGAGGTCATCGACTCGGCCCCGGCGGGGTCCTTCCGCGCGAAGTTCTGGGGCCTGGGCTCGGACGGCACGGTGGGGGCCAACAAGAACTCCATCAAGATCATCGGCGACCACACCGACCTGTACGCCCAGGGCTACTTCTTCTACGACGCCAAGAAGTCGGGCGGCGTGACCGTGTCACACCTGCGGTTCGGCAAGTCGCCGATCCAGTCGACCTACCTCATCGACCGCGCCGACTTCATCGCCTGCCACAACCAGTCGTACATCTCCCGCTACAACGTCCTCGATGGGATCAAGGACGGCGGCGTCTTCCTCCTCAACTCCACCTGGAGCCGCGAAGAGATGGACCGCTACCTGCCGGCCCGGGTCAAGCGGACCATCGCCCAGAAGAGGCTGAAGTTCTACAACATCGACGCGGTCAAGATCGCCCAGGAAGTCGGGCTCAGTGGCCGCATCAACATGGTCATGCAGGCGGCCTTCTTCAAGATCGCCGGCGTCCTGCCGGTCGACGAGGCCCTCGAGCTGATCAAGAAGTCCATCGTCAAGACCTACGGCCGCAAGGGCGAGAAGGTCGTCCAGATGAACATCCGCGCCGTCGACCGCACCGCCGAGGCCCTCGAGGAGGTCGGCTACCCGACCTCCTGGGCCCAGGCCGCCGACGAGGCCGCGGCGACCGTCGACGCCCCGCCGTACGTCCACGACGTCATCTTCCCCATCCTCACCCTGGAGGGCGACAACCTACCGGTCAGCGCCTTCGCCCCGGACGGGTCCGTCCCGACGGCGACGACTAAGTATGAGAAGCGCGGTATCGCCCTGGAGGTCCCGGTCTGGAAGGCCGACGTCTGCGCGCAGTGCAACCAGTGCTCGCTGGTCTGCCCGCACGCGGCCATCCGGCCGTACCTGGCCACGCCGGAAGACCTGAAGAAGGCCCCGGCGGGCTTCGCCACCAGGGCCGCCCTCGGCCGCGAGGCGGCCGGGAAGCAGTATCGCATCCAGGTCTCGCCGCTCGATTGCACCGGCTGCGGCAACTGCGTCGACATCTGCCCGACCAAGGTCAAGGCACTCGAGATGAAGCCGCTCAACGAGGTGGTCGAGGCGGAGTCCGTCAACTGGAACTTCGCCGAGGCCCTGCCCAAGGAGGAACCGGCCTTCCGGGTCGACACCATCAAGGGCAGCCAGTTCCGCGAACCCCTCTTCGAGTTCTCCGGGGCCTGCGCCGGCTGCGGCGAGACCCCGTACGTCAAGCTGGTCACCCAGCTCTTCGGGGACCGGATGGTCGTCGCCAACGCCACCGGCTGCTCGTCCATCTACGGCGGCAGCGCCCCGACCTGCCCCTACAGCGTCAACGCCAAGGGTCAGGGCCCGGCCTGGGCCAACTCCCTCTTCGAGGACAACGCCGAGTTCGGGCTGGGCATGCGCCTGGCCGTCAACCAGAAGACCGCCCGGCTCGAGGAACTGGCCAAGACGGCCGTCGCCAAGGGCGCCCCGGCCGACCTGCGGGCGGCCCTCGAGGCCTGGCTGGCCGGCAAGGATGACGCCGATAAATCGAAGGAAGCCGCGGCCGCGGTCCGCGCGACCCTCAAGCCGGCCCTCGCCGGCGCACTGGGTGAGCTCAAGGACGTCTTGTCCGAGCTGACCACCTTCGATGAGTACCTGGTCAAGAAGTCGGTCTGGATCTTCGGCGGCGACGGCTGGGCCTACGACATCGGCTACGGCGGCCTGGACCATGTCCTGGCCTCCGGCGAGAAGGTCAACGTCCTCGTCCTCGACACCGAGGTCTACTCGAACACCGGCGGTCAGTCGTCCAAGTCGACCGTCACCGGCGCGGTGGCCAAGTTCGCCGCCGCCGGCAAGCGCACCAAGAAGAAGGACCTGGGCCTGATGGCCATGTCCTACGGCTACGTCTACGTGGCCATGGTGGCCATGGGGGCCAACATGAACCAGGTCATCAAGGCCCTCAACGAGGCCGAGAAGTACCCCGGCCCGTCGCTGGTCATCGCCTACGCCCCGTGCATCAACCACGGCATCGACATGAGCCACAGCCAGCTCGAGGAGAAGCGGGCGGTGGAGGCCGGTTACTGGCCGCTCTACCGGTACAACCCCGAACTGGCGACCGAGGGCAAGAACCCGTTCGTCCTCGACTCCAAGGACCCGGTCGCCTCGTACCGCGACTTCCTCCTGGGCGAAGTCCGCTTCGCCAGCCTCAAGACGGCGTTCCCGGACCAGGCCGACGCCCTGTTCGACCGGGCCGAGAAGGAAGCCAAGGCCAAGCTTGAGCAGTACAAGCGGATGGCTCAGGGCTGAAGTTATACCCGCGACCCTGCACACGGATTAGGAAGCCCCGCTGGCAACATTGCCGGCAGGGCTTTTTCACGCGGGTGGGTTGCTTCATGGAACGAGGCCATCAATCATCCGATGACGATCTTGTAGGCCACGGCCAGGATGGCCACGACCACTGAACTGGTAAGGGCCCAAAGGGCCATCTGAAACGAGGCCAGATTCTTCTGGAGACCCGAAACGCTGTTTGAGAGGTCCTTGACGTGTTGGGCTAACTCACCTATTTTCGTGGCTAAGTCCTTGATCTCTTTGGCCAGCATGGACAGGCTCTGGGTCACGGGCTCGTCGAGACTATCCTTGCTCACGCCCTGTACCCCCCTTCGCCGCGTGCCTTCGCCATACGGCTCCGACACTCCTCCAGACGCGTTGAGGGGAGGCGAACTTTCGTTCGACACCTCTGGGAGCGTTACAGACGTGAGGTGGGCGCGAGTCCTGTTCTCTTACTCCGGCAAGCGCAGCGTCGCTGGCTCCCCGAGGACGCTCAGCTTCGGGTTCGCCCGGATCTCCGGCAGCAGGGCCTCCGCGACCCAGAACCGCTCGAGGTGCTTGGTGTCCCTGATCCGCACCAGCCGAACCGTCTCCGGCTCGAACGGTCGCATGACCACGTCGACGCAGTCCTCCGCGGTCGGCAGGACGATGGGGCGCTTGGCCGTGCCGTAGAAGCCCGTGGTGATTGAGTTGGCGTAGGTCTTGGCCCAGTCGACCTTGTCAGCCATGGCCTTGGGGACGAGGTCGGCCAGGCCGATGCCCAGGGCGTTGCCGTGCCCGCCCTCGGTCAGCTCCAGGCAGACGATGGTCCGGATGTCCGGTTTGGAGACCCCGCCGATGCGCCGGTGCATCCCGATGACGTTGGTGTCCATGCCGTTGCCGCTGATGTCCTTGCCCATCCGGTCGACGATGAGGACATCGAGGTCGTTGAAGGGTAGGCGCGGGAAGTAGTCCAGCGAGCGCCGCAGGAGGGCGGCCTCCTCGTCGATGAGGCCGGCCGCCGACAGGCCTTTGATGATGGCCGGCTCCTCTTTGTAGTTTTCGACGGTGGCGATGCCGCCGACCACCGGCGCGTTTCGCAAGAAGACCTCGGCCATCCGGACGATGGCCTCGCCCAGGCCGGCCTTGTGGGTCGTCTCGGCGCCGACCTGCTTACCCAGGCCGACGACCATGATCTTGGCGAGGCCGCTCTCGACCCGGCCGCGAAAATCCGTGTGCAGCTTGACTCGGTTGAACAGCAGGATGGCCCCGGCCGACATGGCGTTTCTGTCCGCGTGCACGGGAATCCCGTCGGCGGTCCGCCCCAGGAGGACGGTCTCCATCGATGAGCGGATGGGGCAGCCGGCGCTCGCCTCGGTGACGCCCAGGCCACGGAGCACCTCGACCTGGCCCTCGGCCGTGGCCCCGCCGTGGCTGCCCATGGCCGGGACGATGAAGGGCTCGCCGCCCAGCCGCCGGACCTCGTCGACCATCGCCCGCAGGACGCGTATGTTGTATGGGAAGCCGCGCGAGCCGGCGGTGATGGCCACCGCTGTCCCGGGCCTGACGCGGTCACCAAGGCCGATGGCCGCAAGCTCGGCGCGGACGGCGCCCTCGACGTCGGCGACGGCGTCCCCGCGCAGTTCCTGGGCTACGGGGACGACCCGCGGCCAGCGTCGCTCGTTGATCAGATAAGTCTCGGTCATGACTTGACCTCCTGGAAGGTAACGGCTGGAAGCCCGCCGAAACCATCTATCCCTTTGCCGGTCCTGCCCATCCTGGATCCTGGGTCCAAATCCAGTTGGGACGGGGGTATGCACGGTGCCGGCCAATCTCACGCCTGACTACATGGCCGCCGAGCGTCGCTTCCGCGAGGCGGTCGACCCGCAGGAGCAACTCGACGCCCTGCAGCAGATGCTTGCGACGATCCCCAAGCACAAGGGGACCGAGAAGATGCAGGCCGACCTGAAGCGCCGGATCGCCCGGATGAAAGAAGAGATGCAGCGCCGCCCGTCGACGGCGACCCAACGCCCGTACTGGATGTTGGAGCGGGCCGGGGCCGGGCAGGTATCCCTGGTGGGGCCGCCCAACGCCGGCAAGTCGCAGCTCCTGGCGTCGATGAGCAACGCCGAGCCGGAGGTCGCCGATTATCCCTTCACCACCCGGGTGCCCCTCCCCGGGATCGTCGCCTTCGAGAACGTACAGGTCCAAGTGGTCGACCTGCCGCCGGTGGCGCCCGACCTCTCGCCGGCCTGGCTCCCCAGCCTGTTGCACCGGACGGACGCGGTGGCCCTGGTCTTCGACCTCGGCGATGACGACCTCCTGTCGCGGGCCGACGAGGTCATCGGCTACCTGGACGGGGCGGCCATCCCCAGGCGGATCGGCCGGGCGATGGTCGTCGCCAACAAGGCCGACACCGGCGGGGCCGTGGACCGCCTGTCGATGCTCCGCGACTTCCTGAGGACGGCCCTGCCGAACGAGTGGCGGTCGACCATCCGGGAACTCGGCGGAGAAGATGAATACCCGGCCCCCTTCGTCGTCTCCGGACGCACGGGAGCCGGGCTGGATTCACTGCGCCGGGGCTTCTTCGACATCCTTGGGCTGATCCGGGTCTACACCAAGGCCCCCGGCAAGAAACCCGACCACGACGCGCCGTTCGTCCTGAAACGCGGGACGACGGTCATCGGGGCGGCCGCCGCGGTCCACAAGGACTTCGCCCAGAACCTCAAGTACGCGCGGATCTGGGGCAAGGACGCCTATGACGGGCAGATGGTCCAGCGCGACTATGTCCTCAGCGACTCCGACATCATCGAATTCCACACCGGGTAGATGTTCCTGGGGCCGCCGGTCTGAGGGCCACGCACTGCTAATCTGTTGCCGCAAAGATGGGCATTTCGTCCCAGGTCCGGCCATCGAGCTCTCGACCTGACCTTTTCTTGTTAACGCCGCCCCACTGTTTGAAGAAAAAGGCTACATCTGCTGCCTGGCATTGGTCCCTAACGTCGGAAACCCACGAAGGGTCCATTGCACGGGCACCCGGTCCCGATTCACCCCCAACGATTACCCAGTCAATATTCCTTAGATCCATTGTCCCAAGCGGCCCAAGCAATGGCTCGACCGATAGAAACTTGACCCTAGCCCCGGACTTTCGCAGGTCGTCAATCCGAGACTTCACAGGCTCGTCTTCGACACTTACACCCATCCATACGTTGGGCGGCCATGTGAGGTAGTTGTTAAGGCTCGCAAGCCTTTGGGATCTTTTCGTAAGCACCTGAAATCGATGCCAGCTGGCCTTTTGCATAACCTCGAATACTCTCAGGATGAAGCTCAGAGGAACGTCTTCATGAAACAGATCGCTCATTGAGTTGACGAAGATGGTCTGTGGTCTGCGCCATTTAAGGGGTAAGTCTAGGGAATCCTCATGGAGTGTAAGCTCGAACCCATTAGAGTAATGCGGGTTGCCCATGGACTGAAGGCGCGTAGCTAGCCGCTCTGCATAGCAGTGTTTGCAGCCAGCACTCACTTTGGAGCACCCAGTCAGCGGGTTCCATGTACCTTGAGTCCACTCGATACTCGACTTCAGGGCCAAGGAATCACCCCCTACTTCGGAAATGAAATCCCCGACCTCATCGTTGTGAACGGTAGGTCGATGGATCATACTCTCGATATCAGGTAGGTTAGTTATGGCCTCGCTAAGGGCGCGCACGTGCTCGGGGTCCACATCGTTGAAATGGGTGATAAGCACCTGTTTCATGTCGGCATCGGCTGTTGCTGTCTTCAGGATGCGCAACGGCGTAGAAAAGGTGCCATCTCTGTATTGCCCAGGACCTGCGAAGAGGTCCACGTAGGCAATTCGGTAGTTAGTTTCACGTCTGGCTCTGGCTTGGCCTATGATGATCTTGGCCCAAGCCCCGAAGTATTTAACCACGATGTTTGCTTTAACAGCCGACTGTTCCCTTCTCACATCAAAAAACTGGTGAGGGGTCGGCAGGAGACACCACCTCTTTCTTGGGAAGACGTCCCATAGTATACTTACTCGAACACTCGTTCTCCTTCCAATGTCGAACGGTTCCCCGGCTAACTAGCGCCCTGATACCGGATAGTCGGCGACCAGCATCCCGAAGTAGGTCGGGCACTGGTAGGACAGGAACTCCGAGCCCAGCGGGACGATCTGGCTGACCCCCTGGAGGATAAGCATCTGCCAGAGGCTGTCCGGCTTGGCGTCCTCGACCAGCTTGGAGTCCAGGTCCAGGAGCTTGCTGAGCCGGTTGGCCTTGACGATCTCCTGGATCTGCGCGTCGTACTCGGCGGCCGCGGGGTCGAACCCGTACGGGCCGTCTTTCTTATGGGCGTGGGCCTGATCGGCGCTGGCGATGAAGACCACCCGCCGCTCGCTCTCCTGGGCGACCTCGGCGATGACCCGTCCAAGCTGGATCAGGTTCGGCAGGGGAATCTCCCGTGAGGGCCCGACCAGGACCACCTGCGGCCGCTCGGCCTCGGGCAGGTTGGCCCCCAAGTAGTAGAGCGGGATGATGGCGCCCCAATCGAGTTCGACGTTGGAGCCTGGGCCTTCGAGGGCCCCGTAGTTGCAGCCGACGATGGGCATCCCGGCCCCGCGGGCGCGGCGGACGATGGTCCGGGCCATGTCGCGGTCGCACTTCATCTCTAGGCTGACCTCGCCGCCGGGGGCGGTCATCCGGCCGCGGCTGAATTCCGACGTGACGACGGAGATGTAACCTTCCATCCGCAACCCGTGCGGAGTGGCCAGGACGATGACTTCCGGGCGGCGTTCGAGCATCCGCCGGCCCAGTTCCTCCATGGCCCCGCGGGTGGGCGCGAAGGCCTCGAAACGGTCGCCGGCCAGTTCCGGCAGGATCTCGCCGCCGTGAGGCGCGACGCAGGCTCCGACGATTGGCATGTCTCTATCCCCCAAGCAAATGTGTCTTACTTAGTCGTCACTTTTCTATGGTGAAGCGCCAGGCGCACCAGTGGGTCGCCGGGTGCGCGTCGGGCGGGCAGGTCTCGACGGCCGTGATGATGCGCGGGTCGATGGTCCGGGCGAAGCCGGCGTACTCGACGAGACCCACGGGCTTGCACGGGAAATCGGGCAGGCCCTTGCGTTTCCTGGCCTCCTGGACCCGGCAGGCCCGCATCCTGAAGAGCAGGGTCCTTTCGTCGGGACGCTCGATCTCCTGCTCGTTGATGACCGCGTAAAGCCGGAACTTCAGGGCCCGCTCCAGGGCGTCCAGGCCGCCCCGTTCGGGAAGGCCGAGGAAGCGCTTGATTCGCTCGGCCTCGATGACCGTGAACCGCTCCCAGGCCTGCGCGTCCAGGGCGATGGCCTCATCGATGCCGTGAGCACCCTCGACGGCCTGAAACCACAGCCCATCGTGGGCCAGCCAGCGCTTGGCGAGGTCGGTGACCAGTTCGAGGAGCCCTTCGCGGGACAGGTCGCTGATGCCGTTCGTTTCGTTCAGCAACCGCAGACCTCCTTGAGGGCCTCATGGGCGGCCTGGGCCGTGTGGTCGATATCCTCGGCCGAGTGGGCGGTGCCGGTGAAGCACGCCTCGAACTGCGACGGGGCAAGGTACACGCCCCGCCTGAGCATGGCGTGGAAGAAGGCGGCGTACCGCTTGGTGTCGCAGGTGGCCGCGTCGTCCCAGTTCCAGACGGGGCGGTCGGTGAAGAAGAGGGTGAACATCGCCCCGACGTGGTTGACCTGGTAGTTCAACTTCAGGCGGTGGAGGGTCTCGCGGAGCAGGCCGACCAGCTCGTCGGTGCGGGCCATCAACCCTTCGAAGACGCCGGGCTCGGCCAGCTTGCCGAGGGTCGTCAGGCCGGCGACCATCGCCAGGGGGTTGCCGGACAGCGTCCCGGCCTGATACATCGGGCCGGCCGGGGCGACCATCTCCATGATCTTGCGCTTGCCGCCGTAGGCCCCGACCGGCAGCCCGCCGCCAATGACCTTGCCCAGGGTGGTGAGGTCCGGATCGATGTTGTAGAGCGACTGGGCGCAGTTGAGGGCGACCCGGAAGCCGGTCATCACCTCATCGAAGATGAGCAGGGCGCCTTGGTCGCGGGTGATTCGCCGGACCGCTTCGAGGTAGCCGGGCTTGGGCGGGACCGTTCCCATGTTGCCGACCACCGGCTCGATGATGACCCCGGCGATGTCCTTGCCGTCGGCCTTGAACGCGGCCTCCAGGGCCGGCACGTCGTTGAAGGGCACGGTGATGGTCGTGGCGGCGACGGACGGCGTGACCCCCGGGCTGTCCGGGATGCCGAGGGTGGCCGCGCCGGAGCCGGCCTTGATCAGCAGGGCGTCGGAGTGCCCGTGGTAGCAGCCGATGAACTTGACGATCTTGTTCCGGCCGGTATAGGCCCGGGCCAGGCGCAGGGCGCTCATCGTGGCCTCGGTGCCGGAATTGACCATGCGGACCATCTCGACCCCGGGGACGAGCTTGATGACCAACTCGGCCAGGTCGACCTCGAGCGGGTTCGGGGCTCCGAAGCTGGTCCCGTTCTCCGCCGTGCGCTGGACGGCGGCGATGACGTCGGGGTGGCTGTGGCCGATGATGAGCGGGCCCCAGGAGCCGACATAGTCGATGTACTCGTTGCCGTCGACGTCCCAGAGGTGCGAACCGGCGCCGCGGGCGATGAAGAGGGGGCTCCCGCCGACGCCGCGGAAGGAGCGCACGGGGCTGTTCACGCCGCCAGGCATCAGCTCCTTGGCCCGGGCGAACAGCTCCTCGCTTTTTCCGGTGCCCTTGATCTGCTTCAGTTTGCTGTCCATGGTCCTCGCGTTCACCTCGACTCAGATTTCAAAGCCCTCATGGGGCTGGGGGGCGGTGACCGGGTAGCCGAGGCGGTCGTGAACCAGCCCGGCCAGGGTGGTGATGGACGTGGGCTCACCGTGGACCAGGAAGACCCGGCTCGGACGGCGACCGTTCTGGCCGAAAGCACCGATCCAATCGAGCAGGCCGGCCTGGTCGGCGTGGGCCGAAAAAGCCTCGATGGAGACGACGTGGGCCTTCACGGCGATGTCCTCGCCCATGATGCGGACGTGCTTCTCGCCGTCGAGGATGCGGCGGCCAAGAGTGCCCTGGGCCTGGAAGCCGACGAAGAGGATGGTCGCCTCGGGCCGCCACAGATTGTGCTTCAGGTGGTGAAGGATGCGCCCGGCGTCGCACATGCCGCTGGCCGACAGGATGATGACCCCGCCGGACAGGTTGTTGATGGCCTTGGATTCATCGGCCGTCCGGGTGTACTCGACGCCGGGGAAATGGAACGGGTCTTCGGCGTCGGCGAAGAGCTTGCGGGCCTCGTCGTCAAAGCATTCACTGTGCCGTCGGAAGATCTCGGTGGCCGAGATGGCCAGCGGGCTGTCGATGAAGAACCGGCCGGGCGAGATCCTCCTGGCTTCTAGCAGAAGGTTGATGTCGTAAAGCAGTTCCTGGGTCCGGCCCACGGCGAAGGACGGGATGATGAGGTTGCCGCCGTGAGCCCTCGTGCCGCTGATGGCCTCGGCGAGTTCCCTGACCCGGTCTTCCTTCCCGGGGTGGAGGCGATCGCCATAGGTCGATTCCATGACCACGACATCGGCGGCGGTCAGCCGTTCGGGGTCGCGGATGATGGGCGTGCCGCGGTTGCCGAGGTCGCCCGAGAAGACCACCCGCCGCCCTTCGGCCTCGAGTTCGACGATGGCCGAGCCGAGGATGTGGCCGGCGTCGTGAAGAGTCACGGTGACCCCGTGGCCCAGGTCGGCTGGGGTCCCGTAGGCCAGGGGGCGCGCCTGGAGCAGCGACCGTTCGGCGTCGGCCACGGTGTAGAGCGGCTCGATAGGGGGCAGGCCGGCCCGCTGGCGCTTGCGGCTCTGCCACTCACTTTCCATCTCCTGAATGTGGGCGCTGTCGGCGAGCATGACCCCCAGAAGGTCGATGGTCGCCGGTGTGGTCAGGATGGGTCCGCGGAAGCCTTCCTTGACCAGGCGCGGCACCAGGCCGCTGTGGTCGATGTGGGCGTGGGTGAGAATGAGGTAATCCAGGGACGCCGGTTCATAGGGCCACGGGCTGTGGTTCAGTTCCTCGGCCTCATGGCCGCCCTGATGCATCCCACAGTCGATAAGGACCCGCAGGCCGCCGCTCTCGACGAGATGCGATGACCCGGTGACGGTCTCCGCCGCGCCGTGAAAGCTTATTCGCAAGAACTGCGCCTTCCTTCCCGCGCCCGGGGCTCAAACTCCCGCCGGGTCGCTCCCGGAGCAATTCGCCGTGGGGCGCATCTTTCCTTGTCAAACAGCTTGACCTCCTCCCCGGATTGAAATCCGGGGATTCCCCGAGGCGGCTTCAAGCCGCCGCCCTGGAGTCGCGGCTTGCATGGGCAGCCGCGGATTTGGCGCCGGTCGGCACCCAGCGATGGCGGTCCCACCGCAGGGCCAGGGGCGCCGGGGCTTTGGCCTCCGCCCCGTCTCCCTTCGAGGGAGCCTGAAAACCAGCCGCCCTATAAAGGATGTTCCTCGCGGCGTTGGCGTCGGCGTGAAAGACAGTTCCGCAATGGCGGCAGACGACCTTGTGGCGGACCGGGCGGGCAACCGGCTGCCCGCAGACGGCGCAGCGCGAGGAGGTGCCCCGTGCCTCGACGGCGACGACCCGGATCCCCACCCGCCCGAGAGCCGCCTCAAGCGTCCGGCGCCACCGGGCGAACGCCCAGAAGTTGTGGACCAAGAGGTTCCCTGGGCCGAAGTCCATGTGTTCGCGGATGCCGATCAGGTCTTCCAGGGCCACATCGGTCACCCCGGAGCGACGAAGCCCGACGGCGACCTGCCGGGCCAGGGCCTGTAGAGCGTGCAGCAGACGCAGGCGACGCCTGCGGTATGACCGTCGCACCGCCCTGGAGGTGCGGAGCCCCTGCTGGGCCAAGCGGGCTTGCTCCC
>JAJYMC010000058.1 GCA_021787335.1 Bacillota bacterium
AAGCTCGGACAAAAAACTCGACTTCGTCGCCGGGCCGCAGGCCACCTTTGAAGCAGACGAGGGTCGGGATGACCGCCTCGTCCTCGCCCCCGTCCCAGGCGATGACGGCCGCGGGCTCCGCCCGCCGGCCCCGGACCCGACCGCCCCACTCCGGGACCCTGTAAGTGTGACGTGACTTGCAGCGGTTCATCGAGAGCAGAATGATCATCCCTTGCGGTGGGTCGGCCAGCCTTGGGCCCGACTGACCGGGCCGCGGAGTCCGACCTATCAGTGGCTTTGGGGCAGACCAATTCTTCGCAGGGGGTCTAAATCCTACCAGCTTGAGGGCCTAATCGTTCGCCCCGTTGCGACAGAAAAGCCGCCCGCGACCTCAGGGTTCGGGCGGCTTCGACGTTGTTCGTCGAAAGGTGCTATCTTGTGACGCGTCATCGGGCAAATGCCACAGATCGCTCAGCGCTTGCGGGCCAGAGCCTCCTTCAGCTTGCCGAGCTGTCGCTCCGAGGCTACGAGGACCTTGCCGTTGACCGCGACCACGGCCACGTCGTTCAGCCCCAGGACGATGACCTCGGGCCCGTCCGAGAAGATCATGGAGTCGCCGGTCTCCAGGGCCGTCACGGGGCCGACGGCCACGTTCCCGGCCTCGGTCCACGGGTAATGCCGCTTCAGGGCGGCCCAGCTCCCGACATCGTCCCAGTCGAAAGACGCCGGGACCACGGCCAGGTTGTTCACCTTCTCCATGACCTCGAAATCGATCGACCGCTTCGGGAACTTGGCGTATATGCCAGCCAGAGCCTGTTCGTCGCCGAGGTCCGCCACCCGCCCGAACTCGGCCAGGCCTTCCTTGAGGGCCGGGGAGTGCTTTTCAATTGCCTCTTTGAGCGCGCCCAGTCCCCAGAGGAACATGCCGCTGTTCCACAGGTGGCGGCGGCCGGCCACAAAGCGCTCGGCGACGTCGAGGGGCGGCTTCTCCACGAACCGGAGGGCCGGCGCGTAGCCTCGGGCGGCGTCGATGGTGTCGATGGTCCCGCCGGGGGCCAGCTCGACGTACCCATAGCCGGTCTCCGGGCGCGTCGGGATGACCCCGTACGTCGCCAGATAGCCGTCTTCGGCGGCTCGGACGGCTCCCGCGGTGGCCCGGACGAAGCCCGCCGTGTCCTCGATGACGTGGTCGGCCGGCTTGACCAGCATCAGCGCGTCCGGGTCGACCCGGTCGATGGCCGCGGCGGCCAGGACCACGGCCGCGGCCGTGTCCCGGCCGAACGGTTCGCTGACGACGTTGGCCTCCGGGAGGTCGGGCAGTTGCTCGCGGACGAGGCCAGCATAGCGGGCCAGAGTCACGACGAAGACGTGCTCGGGGCCGGTCACCTGGACGGCTCGCCGATAGGCCTTTTGCAGCAGCGTCTCCTGGTCGGTGAGGGCCAGGAACTGCTTGGGCCTTTCCGGCGTGCTCTTGGGCCAGAACCGTTCTCCGGGCCCGCCGGCCATGATGGCTACATAAAGACTCCGCGCCAATGGTCTCCCTCCCGGCGATCTACCACTCGACCTTGTCGAACCACATCGACCGTATCTTCCCGATGAGGTACAGGGAGCCGGTCACGAGGACCAGGGGTGGGCGGGCGCCGGCCGGGTCGTCCCAACCGGCCGCGGCTTCGCTGGCCGCGCTCGGCTTGACCCTGGCGACCGAACCGACACGGCCTTCGCGGGTGGCCTCGTCGACGGCCGTCCGAACGGCCTCCGCGGGCGTCTCGATGACCCGGACGAAGGCCGGGCGCAGGGGGTCGGCGCCGCCGCCGTGATACGCCAGCTGCGCCGGGGAAGCCGCCTCGCGGACGGCCTCGGCCACGGCCCGCGGGTCGGCCGCGCGCGAGCTGTCCGGCCTCGTCACGATGACCTTCTCGGCCAGGGGCACCAGCTCGCCGAGGACGGCGGGAATCTCCTTGTCGGCCAGGATGCCGACCACCAGGCTCACCCGGTGCTTCGGGAAGATGGTCTCGATGGCGTCGCGCAGGACGCGGGCGCCGTCGTGGTTGTGGGCCCCGTCGATGATGACCAGCGGGTCGCGCTGCATGACCTCAATGCGCCCGGGCCAGCGGGCCTTGGCCAGCCCGCGGCGGACGGCCTCGGCCCCCACGGCGACGCCCCGCTCGCGAAGGGCGGCGATGACCCCGACGGCCGTCGCCGCGTTGATGACCTGGTGCGCCCCGAGGAGCGGCACCTGCAGGTCGCGGTAGGTCTCGCGGGGGGTGGTGACGTTCAGGGCGCAGCCGTCGCGGTCGACGGCCAGGGCGCGGTAGGTGATGAGGTCGGGCGAGCCGGCGCCCGGCTCCGCCACGCTCTCCTCCGGCACGACCCGCCACAGCCGGGCCGCCTTGTCGCGGGCTCGGCCCGCGATGACCGCCAGGGCCTCCGGGGCCTGCGAAGCCGTGACGACGAAGCCGCCGGGCTTGATGATGCCGGCCTTCTGGTCGGCGATCTCGGTCAGGGTCGAGCCGAGGATCTCGGTGTGGTCGTAGTCGATGTTGGTGATGACGGAGACCAGCGGCGACGGCAGGACGTTGGTCGAGTCGAGGAGCCCGCCCAGCCCGACCTCGATCACCGCGAAATCGACCCGCTCGTCGGCGAAGTGCTTGAACATCAGCGCCGTGGACATCTCGAACTCGGTGGCGTGGTCGACCCCGTGGGCCTCCATCCCGTCGGCGATCTTGGCCAGGCGGCTCACCAGCTCGGCCACCTTGCCCTCCGGAATGGGCTGGCCGTCGATCATCGTCCGCTCGGTGAAGCTCTGGAGGTGCGGCTTGGTGAAGGCGGCGACGCGGTAGCCCGCCTGGCGCAGGATGGTCGTCGTCATCGCGCAGGTCGAGCCCTTGCCGTTGGTCCCCCCGACGTGGATGGCCCGCAGCGACCGCTCCGGGTTGCCCAGGGCCGCGAGGAGATAGTCCATTCGTTGCAGGCCCGGCTTCGAGCCGAACCGGGCGAGTTTGTGTAGGTAGTCCATGGCTTGGCGATAGTCCAAGGTGCGCGCCCCCCTGCTAGTTTGCGTCCCTATCGTACCACGCCCGCCCCCGGCTGGACAACGCCCTTCCCCCGGAGGCCGGATGTCTCCCCCCTGGTGACGGGCGTCTCCCCCTGGGGCCCGGAATCGACAGGCTTCGATATTTCACGACAAATAAATGGCGGGCGCGGCCCGAAGTTGGGCGACGCCCGTCGTTTCATCTCGGCTACAGGCTTCAGGCTTCCAGCTTCGGTTCCTCTTCCGGCTTGCCCTGGCTCCGGTTCTCCTCCAGCCCTTCGACCGGTGGCCTGTAGTCCCACTCGGTGGCCCGCTCCAGGTTGTCGGCCGCCGGCTGATAGGTCGGGTCGATGGCCAGGGCCGCCCGGTACATCTTGACCGCTTCCAAGACCGCCCCCTGAAGCTCGAGGACCATGCCGAGGAGGTTATACGGCTGCGCCTTCTGAGGGTCCAGGGCGATCGCCCGGCGAAGGTGCAGGACTGCCTCGTCGGGACGGCGCCTTGTGACGCAGGCCTTGCCCAGCTCGAGCGCGGCCTCGAAAGACCGCTCGGCCTCATCGGGGGTTATCTTCTCGCGGCTCAGCACCGTCGACACGACGTTCCTTATCTCATCCGGGGTGAACGGCTTTTGCAGGTAGTCGACGGCGCCGGTCTTCATCGCCTCGACGGCCGTCTCGACCGTGCCGTAAGCGGTGATCATCACCACCGCCTGGTCCGGGCGGCGGTGCTTGATCCGCTGCAGGACCTGCAGGCCGTCGATGTCCGGGAGCTTGATGTCCAGCAGGATGAGGTCGAAGGCATCGCCTTCCGCCTTCTGCAGGGCGTGCTCGCCGCTCACCGCGACGTCGACCTCGTAACCCGCCCCGACGAGACACTGTTCGAGGGTCATACGGATGTTCTCCTCATCGTCAACGACCAGGATCCTGGCCAATCGCTCCACCTCCCCGATCTATTTCCACCGGCAGGCTGAAGACGAACCGACTGCCGTGCCCCGGTTCACCCTCGACCCAGATGCGCCCGCCGTGCGCCCGGACGATGTCCCGGGCCACGGCCAAGCCGAGCCCGGCCCCGCCCTTATTGAGCGGGTCCAGCTGGACGAACGGCTTGAAGATGGCTTCCCGCATGTCCTTCGCGATGCCCGGCCCGGTGTCCTCCACAATGATATGGACCATATCCGCGGCAAGTTCCGCCGAGACCCTGATATCGCCCCCGGATGGGGTGTAGCGCAAGGCATTGCCGAGCAGGTTGGACAGGACCCAGGTTATCTTCTCCTGGTCGGCCCGCACCGGCGGCAAGCCGGGCGCGATAGCGTACGACAGACGCACGCCGGATTTCTCGGCCTGCGGTAGGAACGGCTTCGTGGCCAGATCGACCAGGGCGGGGATGTCCTCATCGGCGAAGCGCAACGGCATCTGGCCCACCTGCAGGCGGGTCAGGGCGAAGAGCTCCTCCACCAGCCGGCTCAGCCGGCGGCTGTCCTCCCTGAGGACCTCGATCAGTTTCTGGTCCCGAGGGTTGGCCGTCAGGGTCGTGCTCTCGGCCAGCAGGCCGATGCCCATGACCAGTGAGGCGAGGGGCGTGCGCAACTCGTGGGAGACGGCCGACATGAACCGGGCGCGGGCGCGGTCTTCCTCCTCCACGACGGTTACGTCACGCATCAGGAGGACGGTTCCCACCGGTCGGCCCTGGAGCCTGACGGTCGTCAGCTCCGCCTGGTAGTAGCGTCGCTGGTGACCCTCCCGGCCCGTGGTGATGACCGGGGCGTGCTCGGCCGCGTTCTCCGCCGGCTCCTGGGCCAGTTTCCGCAGGCGCTCGTCCTGAACCGCGTGGTCGAACGGGGTCCCCACCACCGGGCGGTCGCGCCAGCCGAAGATCTGCCGAGCGGCCTCGTTGACCGATTCAATCTGCCGGTCGACGTTCATGATGACCAGCCCGTCGCCGATGGAGTTCATCACCGCTTCCAGCTTGAGCTTGGCGTCGGCCAGCGCGGCCACGTCCAGGGCCCGTAATTGTTTGAGGTGTTCCATCATCCGACCGAACTCGACGGCCAGGACCCCGACCTCATCCGCGCCCGAGACCGGGGGGGCGCCGTCGAGGTCGCCTCGGCCGACGCGGCGGGCAAACTCGGCCAGACTGCGCAGGGGCTGAGTGATCCGGGCCGAGATGGTCGAGCCCAGGACGGCGGCCAGGACCAGGGCCGCCAGGGCCAGCAGGAGGGTCGAGACGATTTCCCTCGACGAGACGGCGGTCATCCGGGCCTGGGCCGCCCGCATCGCCTCGTCGTTGGCCTTGAGCAGTTCCTGGCAGGCCGCGCGGGTCTCGTTAAACTGGGGCAGGGCTTGCTTCCGATAGGACTGGCCGACCATGCCCGCCGGCACGGTGCCGGCCCTGACCGATTCGCGCAGGTCGTTAAGGGATTTCGTGTAGGCGAGGTACCCCGTCCTGACGCGGGCGACGATGTCGCCCTCGCCCGGCAGGGTGACGTTATCCTGAGCCCTGGCCAGCCAACCAAGGAAGTCCGCCCTGGACTGCTCGTAGAGGGCCTGGGATGGCCCGTCGCCGGTCAGCATGAGCAGGACGGCGCTGTCCTGTCGCTCCAAGTCGGCCACCATGTTGCTGGCGGCGATGACGCTCTGGTAGTTCTGGACCATCATCTCGTTGACGTCCCGCGAGAAGCGGAAGTAGTTGAGCGCCGACAGGGTCCCCACCAGTACCGCCAGGACCGTGATGGCGAAATACCCGCCCGTTATCTTGGCCCGCAGACCGCTCATGCGCTTCGCCTCCGGGTTGAGTCCAGCATGAGGCTCGGGACGTATTCTTGACCACGGATTCAGTCTCCTTTAAATAGAAGACGGGCGCAGCCCAGGATTGGGCAACGCCCGTCGTCGAAAGACGGTTTGGAGTTCTTTCAATAGAACACGGTCTGGGTCAGGTGGGCCCGCTGCTTGGCCGTCTTGGCGGCCTCGCGCAGGTACCGGTCGAGCTGCGGGGCGGTCACGTCGACCTGGCCCCTGACCGCCCTGAGGCCGTTGACGGCCGCCAGGAGTTCTTTCCCGGCGTAGACAGTCAGGGCGCGCAGCTCCAGTTCCTCGGGCGAGGTCTCGTCGATCTGCTGGCCGGTAGCGATGCGGGTAGCCAGCTTGGGGCTGTACCGCAGGAGCCCGAGGTCGACCAGGGCCCGGGGGATCTGGCTGTCGGGGGTGACGGTCAGGGCGCTCAGGTCGCCCAGCCCGGCGGGCACGCACTCCTGGCAGTCGGGCGACGGCCCACCCGGGACCTGGCAGCCCGCGCTCTCACCGCTCACCGTCTGACCGGCCGCCACCTGCTTCAGATATCCTTCGACCAGCCCGAGGTAGCGCTGCGCGCGGGCATAGAACAGGTTCTTCTCGAAGCGGTCGCTGAAGGATGAGAACATCCCGGTGATGCCGTCGAGGACCAGCCTGGCCGACCAGTTGGCCCGGCTGAACAGCTCGACGATCTCGCCGTCGTAGGCCTCGAGCAGGATGGCCCCGGTCTCCTGGAAGGCGGCCGCTCGGAACTTCGCCAGCGGCGCGCCGGGGAGGAACCGCTCGACGGTCTTCTCGTCCATCTGCGACAGGGTCTCGAGCCGCCCGAAGACCTCCCAGTTGGCGGTGATGGCCGACCACAGGGCGTCCTCGCCCTTGGCCCCGTTGACGCCGAAGACGCGGCCCCAGCCGTCGAGCCACCAGTTGAAGTTGGCCGCCTGGCCGATGAACAGCCAGTTGAGGACCTCGTCGTGGCGGCCGGCCAGGCAGTCCGGCGGGGCGATGTACGGGTAGGGCAGTTCAAGGGCAGAGATGCGCTCGGCGGCCGGCCCGACGGCCGCCTCATTGAAGGATACCTGGCGCGCAGACCTGATGAGTGGCTCAAGACTGTCGCTTATCATGACCATGTGTACGGCGCCGGACTGCCCTTTGTTCCAGGCCGTTAGGGGGCCGAAGGAAATTTTCTGGCCGAGCCCTCTTGGGGCGGGTATTTTTCCCGGTGCAACTTGGTAGATTAGCTAGGACGACTCCGCCTGCTAAAGCGAGGCGGCTTCTCGGTTCATCTACGACGCCCCAGCCCCTTCGTATCCCCGAAGGCTCCGTCCGAGCCCGATGTGTTTTTGCTAGGCTGCTGCCCTACGCAGGATGTTGATCGCGGCGTTCACATCCCGGTGAAGCGATGTCCCACACGCCGGGCAGGTATGCCACCGCTCGGACAACGGCTTTGGGACAATGCGGCCGCAGCCGCTGCAGGCCTGCGATGTGTTCCGCGGGTCGACCTCGACAACCTGACGCCCAGCCTCTGCCGCTTTGGCCTTCAGGATGTTCACGAAGAGGTTCCAACCCGCGTCACTGATGCTTCCTGCGAGGCGGTGGTTCTTGAGCATATTCCCTACCTTCAAGTCCTCCACGGCGATGAGCCCATATCTGTTCACCAATGACCGAGCGACCTTATGCGCCGTGTCTTTCCGCTGGTTAGCGATGTGGAGATGAGCCTTGGCTAGCCGGTGGACGGCCTTCTTTCTCCGGTTCGAGCCCTTTTCCCGGCGTGACACCTGCCGCTGCAGTCGTTTCAGGTTCCTCGCAGCTTTCCTGAGGTACTTGGCCGCCGGGAAGAACTCACCGTCGCTCGTGACCGCGAAGGACTCGAGCCCGAGGTCCACTCCGCACATCTTGTCGGAAGGCGGGAGGGGCACCGCCTCAACCTCGCATACAAAGGAAGCGTACCAGCCATCGGCCTTTCGGCGGACGGTGACGGTCTTGATCCTCCCTTCGAGCGGACGATGCAGCTTGAGCTTGACTCTCCCGACGTGCTGGAAGTACAGCCTTCCGTCCTTGAGCCGGCAGCCATTGCCGTAGGCGGGAAAGGTAACCGAGTCGTAGCGGCCCTTGACCTTAAATCGCGGATAGCCCGGTTTCTCGCCAGCTTTCACCCGGCGGAAGAACGCTTGGAACGCTTTGTCGAGACGGCGAAGCACGTCCTGGGTTGCGGAGTAGTTGACTCTGGCGAGGTACTGGTTCTGCATCCGTTGTTCCCTAAGGGTATTGGCTTGGTCGTAGTAGTTCAAGGATTTGCCTTCGCGTTCGTAGGCGTCCCGTCGCTCCGCCAGGGAACGGTTATACAAGCGGCGACAGGTTTCCAGCATCTCCAACAGGGCTTCAGACTGCGCCTTGCTCGGGTACAGACGGTACTGGAAGGCCTTAAGCACCCACGTCACCGTCCTTTCCGGAACTCTGACCACTTCGTCCGTGACGGAGCCAGCCGGATTCCCGGCGCGATCAGGGTTTACCGGTTTCCATTATACCCGAACACGTGTTCGCTGTAAAGGCCAACCGACGAAAAGGAGGGGAAAGGGCGCATTCCTCTGCCGCCTGAAGACGGCAGTGCCCTGCGCCCGGGTCTATGGATGACGACATCAGACGAATCTTCGAGCAAGAGGTCCGGGAGAAGAAGGTCAGCGCCAGGGGAGCTTCCAAGCGAAAGGGTCGGCGGGGGTTGGTCGGCAAGATGGTCACCCCGGCCGATTTCTCCGGCCGCGAGTATCGCAAACCGGGTGACTTGAGTGCCTTCAATTTCAACGACTTCATCACCAAGCTGAGCCAGGCCCCGACCCTCAAGGAGGTCCTCCTGGGGAGGATGGACGAGGAGCACAAGAACTACCGCCAGGCCACCGAGCGGACCATCGACGCCGTGGCCGAGCTGGTCAAGGTGGTCGTCGAGCCCATCGCCCACGTCCTCTGGGAGACCATCGACCGGGTCGAGGCCGTCGAGACGGCCCTGGCCTCGACCGGGTTGGCGGAGGTCAAGGAGCGACGGGCGCGCGGACCGTCGGGCCGGAGGGCCGGCGGCGAGAGCGGGTCGGCCGGGGCTGGGGCTGGGTCGGCGGGCGGGCCCACCGTGGTCGCGTCCTTGCGCATCCGCTGGGGCTCGACGCCCGAGCAGATCAGGCCCGTGGTCGCCCAGCAGCTGCAGCGGCTAAGCGGCGAGGGAAAAAACATCGACACCAAGACCATCAGGGCCGAGGTGCCGAGCATGCTCAAGTGGCTCTATGGCAAGAAGGCCGTGTTCAGCGGCCTGGAGGACGCCAAGCGGTTCGCCGGGCTCATCGCTGGCGCCGCGTCCGTGGCCGCTCCGGGTGCCGAGGCCGGGGAGGCCGCCGGACCGTCCGGGTCCTGATGCCGCGGGCGGCCACGACGACCGGCTTCACGCCGGTGAGGATGCCGTGGCCGTACCAGTCGCCGGCCAGAGGCAGCGGGTCGTACTGGTTGCCGGGCCAGGTCCCGGAGAGGTAGGTCCGGAAGTGGACCTGCACGAACCCGGCCTCGTTGAAGAGGTCGCGGATCCAGCGAGTGACGAAGATGCGCTCCAGTCCCTTCTGGGCGAGGTCCACGGCGGTCCGGGAGGTGTCCCGGACGACCGTCGCCCCGAAGGCGATCGGAGCGCTTCTTTTCATGACCCGGTAGGTCTCGCGGACGGCCGCCCCCGGGTCGCTCTGGACGTTCTGATACCCCGCGAACGAGCAGGCCGCGGCGAAGACCTCGTCCTTGAAGGGGAGGCGCCGGACGTCGCAGACGACCAGGGACACCGGGTCGTAACGGCCGCTGCGGAGCAGGTGGGCGCGGGTCGCCCGGGTCACGGAGAGGCTGTAGTCAGTGCCGACGACCAGGGTCGACCGACCGATGTTCTTGAGGATCTCTTCGAGGAGGGTGCCGCCCCCGGTGGCCACGTCGAGGATGACCCCCGGGCCCTTGGGGACGGCCAGCCGGGCCAGGTCGTGGATCATCCGCGGGCCGTGGCGCCTGACCTCCTCGGGCAGGGAGATCCAGTAGGCGTCGTAGACGCGGTCGCGCCCTTCCTCGGTGATGGTCTTGGCGGCCCAGTCCGGCTCCTGGAAAGGTTCGAGTGGCGCGTTGCCCCGGAAATCGGCGATGCCCT
Source organism: Bacillota bacterium (assembly GCA_021787335.1). Taxonomy (GTDB): domain Bacteria; phylum Bacillota; class Sulfobacillia; order JAJYWN01; family JAJZPE01; genus JAJZPE01. Next base: position 9,953 of record JAJYMC010000058.1, read on the forward strand.
CGGTGATCGGGTACTTGACCCCGCACCGCGGGCAGCGGATGATCCCGGCTGAAACGCGCAGGTAATTCCCGGCGGTCTCTTCGATCTCGAGGTCGCCGTGGCAGGACGGGCAGGCCAGCAGGCCGAGGATCTCGCGGCGCATGGGTCATCCCCCCGGTAGGGGTCACGGGTCGAGGGGTCGAGGGGGCGCAGGGGCCTCCCCATCGGATGGGTCGTCCAATGAGGGGTCGTCCGATGGGAGGGTAGACTTCGTCGCCCGGGAGAGGTTTTCCTCCTGTGGGCGGGGCGCAGCATGGAGGGGGTGTTCACTGGCGGAGCCGCGTCAGACCTCGCTTGGCGGGCTCCTCGACGAGGGTGAGCCCGGTCGCTTCGGTCAGGACGGCCTGGTACTCTGGGGCCGCCCGCTTGAGGTCGCCGCTCAGCTCGAGGACCGAGGCCAGGGCGAGCCTCGCGTAGGCGCGGTCGTCGCGGCCGAGTCCCGCGGCGAGGGCCTGCTCGTAGGCTTCGACGACCGGGGCCGCGGCGGCGGGTCGGCCGGGCGCGGGCGCGGCGGGCCCGGCCAGTTCGCCGGCCTGCAGGCGGCGGGCGTCGGCCAGGCGCAGTTGCAGCCGGCCGAGTCCGGGCGGGGCGACATTGGCGGGGTCGAAGGTTCCGGGCTTCGGGCGCGGCGCGTCCTGTGCGGCGGCCAGTGCCCGCAGGTAGTGGGCAGTGGCCGAGGCGTAGCGGCCGAAGATGAGGTCGGCCCGGCCAGCCTGGGCTTCGTCGAAGGCCGACCGCCCCTGAGCGTAGGTCTTGTCGGTGGGCGGCGCGGGCGGGATGGGCGCGGGTGATTGCGCGGCGGCGGCGGGCGGCGCCTGAGCCGGCGCCTGGGCCGCGCGGCCTGACTTCTCGGGCGCGGCGGGGCTGAAGGCGGTGAACGCCCCGAACGAGGCGGGCGGGCGCCCCGCGGCTACCCAGAGCCGCGGCCCCGCCGGCTCGACGACGGCGGAGATGACCGTCGCCTCTGAGGCGATGACGTCGCCGCTCGGATCGAGCCGCCGGGCGTCGGTGTCGAAGCGGTCGCGCAGGACGCCGATGGCCGCGGTCAGGTCCAGGGAACCATAGGCGATGGAGGTCAGCTCGGTCAGCCGCTGGCGCCGCGACAGCCCGGACGTGCCGGCCGGGGCCAGGGCCCAATAAGGGGCCGGCGGGGTCCCGGCGGTGAGGACTACCCCGCCCTGGTCGTGCCCGACGCGGACCTCACCGTTGGCGCACTCGACGAGGACCGGCGGCCCCGACGCGTCGGCCAGGATGAGGTCGGCCGGCCCGAGGTGCGGCCGCTCCCTGAGGATGGCGACGGCCTCGTCGACCGTACGGGCCTGGCCGAGGATGGCCGCGACCGGCGTGATCGGGGCTTCGGCCAAGGGCTCGCGATCGGCCGCGATGAAGACGGCGGCCACGCCGGCCTGGTTGACGCCGACCTGTAGACGCTCAAGGCCGGGGTACCCCACCCCAGCATAGGGAATCTTGCCCGTTTCGTTGACCAGGTAAACGATGGGACGCAGGCCGTCGACCGCGCTGAGGGCGGCCGAGTCGAGGTTGGCGGCCAGGATGGGGCCCGCGTCGCCGGTCGCCGGCTTGGCGGCGGCGAAGGCGCTGCCCCCGCGGGCCGAGAGGGCGGGCTCGATGAGGTTGAGGACCGCGCTCTGGGCGTCGCCCGGCCAGGACAAGCGGGCCTCGCGGACCGCCTGCCGGTAGGCCGCGTGCTCGGCGCCCAGGAGGGCGGCCTGCTGGAAGCCCAGGGTCGAAGGCGCGCCGCGCAGGCGCACGACGGTCAGGCCGCCGCGGGATGCCTTGCTCGCGCCGGTGAAGCGGGCGACGGCCCGGCCGCCGAGACCGGCGGGTACCCTCCACCACCCGGTCGCCGCCAGGACCACGATTATGATGAGCCCGAGCCAGAGCCCGACCTTGCGCGGGTTGATGGGCGCCGCGCGCCCGGCCGCCATGCCCGCACCCCCCGGTCATGATGGACGCCGCCCCAAAGACGGACGCTTTACATCTCTACGCCGGGGGTGCGGGGGAGTATGACTGAGGGGCTGCGGCGGGCGTGGTTGACATAAGGTGGCCAGCCCTTTCGAAAGTGAATTCTGGGTAAAGTCCATTGACAAAGGGTTTACGGCAGGTCTATGCTGAACTCGGAGGTACCCCGACGGGGTATGGCAACGTCGCCGGTCCAGGGTCGGCGGCGCCAAATGTCAGGTCTGGGAGGTCGATTAAGATGACTAAGGATCCGGTCTGCGGGATGGACGTCGACGAGAAGACGGCCAAGGCGAAGTCCGAGTACAAGGGCACGACGTATTACTTCTGCGCCCCGGGCTGCAAGGCCGCTTTTGATAAGGACCCGGCGAAGTACGTGGGCGGCACCGGCGGTGGGATGGGCCATGGCCACGGCATGGGTGGCATGCACAGCCACCAGCACCACGGCGGCGGTGGCTGCGGGTGTCATTGAGCCGGTCCGCGCACCCGTCGAAACCAAATGAACCGCTCATCATTAAGGCCCCGCTGGGCAGAAAGGTCTTCAGCGGGGGCCAATTGGCCGTTCTCGCGCAGGCGGCAGGGCCTGAGGGCCGTATCGAGAGCACGCCTCAGCAGTATCTGCTGGTGACGCCGCAACCAGGGCGGCGCGAAGAGGTCGCCGCGGCCTTGCGGGCCGCCGGTCTCCTGGTCTACGATTCCGGCCCGACCGTACGCCCGCTCCGCGTCTGCAGCATGTGCCAGGGCCCGGTCGTCGAGGGGCTGCCCGCGGCCGAATCCCTCAACGCGGCTGTCGCCGGGCGAGCCGTCCCCCGCGCCCTGAAGGTGGCCTACTCCGGCTGCCCCAACGGCTGCGCCGAGCCGCTCATCCACGACATCGGGGTGATCAAGGAAGGCGACCGATTCGCGGTCTACGTCGGCGGGCGCGGGAGCGGCCAGGAACCGCTGGCCGCGCGCCGGCTGGCCCTCGTGGACGAGGGCGAGCTGTCCGACTTCGTCGGCCGGCTGGTCGACCTCTACGCGGCCGAGGCCCAGGGGGCCGAGCGTTTCCCGGCCTTCGTCGACCGCCTAGGATTGGAGAGGCTGCGAACGGCCTGACGACAGAGAACCCTCCTGCGGCGGGAGGGTTCTTTCTTTGCCTCTTTGGACGGCCGGGCTCCCCTACTCCGCCTTCCCCGGCAGCGGCCCGTGGAAACCCTTGAGCCGCGGGGGCTGGCCGGACCGCCCCGACCCGCCGGGCGGCCCCAGGCCCTTGCACAAGGCCAGGACCTTGAACCGCTCCCCCATCCCACCCGGTAGGACGAGGTGTTTGACCGCGCCGAATTCGGACGGGGCGGCCAGGTCCAGGATCCCCAGGTTGACCAGGAAGTGCAACTGGTCCGAGTAGCCGGCGACGCTCCACCCGAGCTCGCCGGCTCGTTTTGTCAGGGCCGAGAAGTTCACGTGGGCGGTGATATCCTGCTCGCTGGGGGCGACGAACGGGTCGGGGGCGGCTTTGTGGCGGCGGTAGGTCATGATTGTGCCATCGAATCGCAGCTCGGGATTATAGAGAGACGGCGACAGGTAGCCGTAGTCGATGGCGATGGCCGCCCCTCGGGTCAGGCCGCGGTCGAGTGACTCGAGCCAGCGCAGGGCGTCCAGGTTGATCTCGGCCGTCTGGCCGTCGACGAGGTCCACGCCGAGCCAGTCGAGGTAGGCCTGAAGCTCCGAGGTCGAGGGCTCGCCCGGGGTGAAGTCGAAGGTCGTGGCACTGCCCGCCTGGACCGTGTTGACATAAAGTTCTTGCAGGCCCGATCCTTGCAACCCCGCGCCATCTCCCGCCCCGCCTCGGACGACGTGCACCGGGAAGGCGTCGACGAGTTCGTTGGCCAGGACGCAGGCGGCCGCCCCGCCGATGGGGCCGAGGTCCGGCGCCCAGGCCACGGGCACGCGCACGCCGGCGGTCTCCGTGGCCGTGCCGATGAGCGAGGCCTGCTCCTCGCGGCGGGCCGGACTGGTCTCGACGATGAGGTAGCGGAGGTGCGGCGCCAGCTCGCTCGCGGCCGGCGAACCCGCGCCGCCGCCCGCGGCCAGCGCGCCGCTCGTAAGCGCGCTGATGATGTCGGCGGCCATCGCCCCGGTCCCCGCGCCGTATTCGACGACCCAGAACTCATTGGGCCGTCCGGCCAGATCCCAGACCTCCTCGACCTGCCGGGCGAGGGTCCGCCCAAAGACGGCACCCACCTGCGGGCTGGTGTAGAAGTCGCCGGCCCGGCCGATGACCGGGTCGCGCCGGTTGTAGTACCCCCAGGTCGGGTGGTACAGGCAAAGCTCCATATAGCGCCGGAAGGTCATCGGCCCGCGGTCGCAGATCTCGGCCGCGATGATGTCGCGCAGGGTCTCGCTATCGGTCATTGAACGTCCCACCTTGTACAGACTGCTCATGGCCCGGCCGCACGCGCCTCCGCGCGCCACCCCGCCGCATCCCGCTCCGCGCGCCGCGCGCCAGCCGCCGCATAGGCCCCATCGGCCGAGGTCAACCTAAGGGACAGCGCCCGCCGAAGCGGGTCGGGAAAGCGAGGGCCGCGATGAACGAAGCCATCCTCCCATATATTTTCTTCATCCTGTTCGCATCCCTGCACCCGGGATTGACGGGGACGCCGGCCGGGGACGCCGCCAACCAGACCGCCTGGAACTCGTTCAAGGTCCAGGTCTACTCGCGCCTGGACGTGGACGAGCAGGACCTGATGGAGGCGGCGGTGGCCGCGGCCGGCGAGCCCGCGCTGCTCGCGGCGGGGCCGCCGACGCGGGCCAACCCGAACCCGGTGCTGAACCTTTCGGACCTCAGCCGGCGGACGGCCGAGCTGAACCTGCCGGTCATGCTCGGCACCTACACGACCGGCTACACCCACGCCATCCCGTCGCAGGAGGTCAACATCGCCCTGGCCGCCTCGTACATCTCGGGCGTGGTCGTCCAGCCTGGGCAGACCTTCTCCTATAATACCGTGGTCGGCCCATACAACCAGGCTAACGGCTACGGCCTGGGGCGGATGTTCGTCGGGCACCGCATCGTCCCGTCCATCGGCGGCGGCGTCTGCCAGGTGGCGACGACGGTCTACAACGCGGCCGTGTTGGCCAACCTCGAGGTGGTCGAGCGGCACAAGCACGGCCTGACCGTGCCCTACCTGCCGCCCGGCCAAGACGCCACGGTCTCCGAGGGCAACCTCGACTTTAAGTTCCGCAACAACAAGCCCTGGCCGGTGATGATCTACGCGGTGGGGGCCAACAAGGTCCTGACGGTGTCCATCTACGGCCGCGAGAAGGGCCCGCCGGTGCGCTGGGAGCACGAGACAATGGAGACCTACGCCAAGTGGACCGAGACCGTCGACGACCCGGACACGCCCACGGGTGAGACGCGTGAGCTGGCCCCGGGCCAGGACGGCGTGAAGGTCCACAGCTGGCTGATCGTCGGGGCGCCCGGCGGCGAGGTCCGGAAGGACATGGGGGTCACGACCTACAAGGCCAGCCCGCGGGTGCTTGGCAAGGGCACCGGCCCGCCCCGTACCGACCGGGACCGATAGCGGGGTCACGGGCAGGGTCTAGGGGGGTATGGGGTCGAATAAAGGGTTTCGTGGCCGGGCTGTTGGCACCCTTCGCCGCCCTCTGGCGGTGGCTCGCCCGGCTCCTCACCCCACGATGACTGAGGTGGCCCGTGGCCCTACCCTACCTGGCCCTGCTGGGGCGGATCATCCTTCTCGGCTTTGAGCGCGTCTTCGTCAAGCGATTGGGCGAAGGGCGCGGCAGCGTGGAGACGACCTTCGTCTTCTTCGGGCTGGCCGCGCTCTATCTGTTACCAGTGGCCGCGATCTTCGGACCGCCGTCGCCGGCCTTCCTGAGGTACGCCGTGCCCAGCGGGGTCATCTACTCGCTGGCGTTTGTGTTTTATGTAAAGTCCCTGACCACCGGCGAGGTGTCCTTGGTCAGCCCGCTGGCCAACCTGAACAGCCTGTTCCTGTTGGTGCTGGCGGCCTTGGTGCGCGGCGAGCACTTCACTCTGCTGAAGCTCGCCGGGACCCTGGCCATCATCGTCGGCGCGTCGCTCCTGCAGGCGCCGGGCGAAGGCGGGGGCGGCAGCGATGGTGGCGGGCGTGGCGGCGGTGGTCGCGGTGGCGATAGCGGTGGCGCTCGGGCGCGGCGGCGAACTGGCGCTGGCCGCGGCGGTGGTGGCCGCAGCGGTGGCGGGCGCGGGGTTGTCGCCCTCATCCATTACCCGCCGGCCCTGGCGATGGCGGCCTACGCCGCCCTCCTGGCCGTGACCCGGATCATCGACCGCGGCGGCATCGGAGTCGTCAGTCCCGCGACCTATGCCCTGACCATCTACTCCATCATCGCCCTGTGTCTCGGCGTGTACCTGGCCGCGCGGGGGCGGCTCGGCAAGGCCTGGGCCCTCTTCGTCGACCGTCCTGTCCTCGCGTTGCTCGCCGGCGTCGTCAACGCCTATTCCTATCTGCTCCTGATGTACGCCTTCGTGGGTCTGCCCCTGTCGGTGGCCGAACCGGTCTCGAGCCTGTCGCTGTTCGTCACCGTCTACCTGGGCGCGGTCATGTTCGGGGAGAAGGTGCGGGGGCGCGTCGTGCCGTCGGCGCTTGTGGTGCTGGGCTCGTGGCTTCTGCTGGTCCGGGGATAGGACGCGGCGGATTGCCCCCTCCCCCAGCCGCTGCTGGGTGGAGGCTTCTAAGCGAGTCGAAATCACGCGAGTCGAAATCCGAGTCGAAATCCGCTTGACAGCCCCCTTCCCCGGTGGTACCATCAAAACAATATCCGGCGCGGCCGTCCCTGGTCGGCGCCGCTCAAAACCGAATAGCACACCTCTTTCATCCAGAGGCGGCTGAGGGACAGGCCCAATGAAGCCACGGCAACCACTCCCCATTCGGAGGACGGTGCCAATTCCTGCGGACCATGGGTCCGAAAAGATGAGAGTGAAGGCGAACCGTGCATCTGTGCGACCCTTCAGTCGAAGGGTCGTTTCTGTTTGCCCGGCAAGGGCGCAGCGGCACGGTCCACCGAGAACAGAGGAGGCGACGGAGTGAACGTCAAGAGCTTCGAGGAGATCAACGAGAGAATCCGCAAGAAGAAGGCCGTGGTGGGCACGGCCGAGGAGATCATCAAGATCGTCGATGAGAAGGGACCGGCCCAGGCGGCCAAGGAGGTCGACGTGGTGACCACGGCCACCTTCGGGCCGATGTGCTCGTCGGGGGCCTTCCTGAACTTCGGCCACTCCGAGCCGCCCATCCGGATGGCCAAGATCTGGCTCAACGACGTCTCGGCCTACGGCGGTCTGGCCGCGGTCGACACGTACATCGGGGCCACCGAGCCGTCGGAGAAGAAGGGGCTCGAGTACGGCGGCGCCCACGTCATCCAGGACCTCATCGACGGGAAGAAGGTCCGCCTGCGGGCTTGGTCGTACGGGACCGACTGCTACCCGCGGACGGACATCGACACCTACATCGACAAGGACTCCATCAACGAGGCCTATCTCTATAACCCGCGGAACGCCTATCAGAACTATGCCGCCGCGACCAACACCTCGGACCGCACCCTCTACACCTATATGGGCGTGCTCCTGCCGCGCGTCAGCAACGTCACCTACAGTACCTCGGGCGAGCTGAGTCCGCTGCTCAACGACCCGTACTACCGGACCATCGGCCTCGGGACGCGCATCTTCCTCGGCGGGACCCAGGGCTACGTGGCCTGGCACGGGACGCAGCACAACCCGTCGCGGCCGCGGGCCGAGAACGGCACGCCGCTGGCGAGCGCGGGCACACTGGCGGTGGTCGGGAACCTGAAGGAGATGAGCTCGCGCTTCATCCGCGCGGCGACCTTCGAGAAGTACGGCGTGAGCATGTTCGTCGGCATCGGCATCCCCATCCCCGTGCTGGACGAGGAGATGCTGCGGTTCGTCTCGGTCCGTAACCGCGACCTCTATACCAGCGTCTTCGACTATAGCGTGCCCTCGCGGTCGCGGCCGGCCCTGGCCCGCGTGTCGTACGCGGAGCTGCAGAGCGGCAGCGTGAAGGTCAATGGGCGCGACGTGCCGACGGCCCCGCTATCGAGCCTGCGGGTGGCCCGCGAGATCGCCGCCACGCTCAAGGGCTGGATCGCCGAGGGCGATTTCGAACTGACCCGGCCGGTGGCCCCGCTGCCGGACAAGGCCAACGTGAAGGGCCTCGAGATCGTCAAGGGGCCTGAGGTCGTGGGGGGTGACGCCAGATGAGTCAGGTCAAGGTTTTCCTGAAGTTCCCGCCCGCGCGGGTCAGCCGGCCCGTGACCTACCACCTGGTCAAGGACTTCGCCCTGAAGATCAACATCCTCCGGGCCGAGGTGGCCGTGAACAAGGTCGGCGAGCTGGTCCTGGACATCGAGGGCCGCGACGAGGACATCGAGAAAGCGGCCGCCTTCGTCAAGGGCGAGGGGGTCGAGTTTCGGGTCATCGACAGCGCCGTCGCCTGGGACCGCGAGCGCTGCGTCCACTGCGGCGCCTGCACGGCCGTCTGCCCGTCGGGGGCGCTGGCCATGGACCGGGCCGAGTGGCGGCTGGTCTTCACCCCTGCTGACTGTTACGCCTGCGACGTCTGCCTCAAGGCCTGCCCGGTGCGGGCCATCTCGCCGGGCTTCGACGGGGAGCCGGCGGCGGAGTGAGCTACGAAGGGCCGAGCGGCGGAGGGGCGGGCCGCGGCGGAGGGGCGGGCGGCGGCGAGCCGCGCACCTACCGCGAGCTGTTCAAAGGCGACGGTCTGGTCTTCTTCAACTGCACCCTGAAGGAGACCGACCTGCAGATCGGGGCGGCCCGGGACCTCTCGGTCGAGGCCATGGGGTTGATCGTGGAGTTGCGGCTGCAGCTCGAGGCCTACATCCGGGCCGTCCCTGAGTTCCGCACCAGCCTTACGCCGCTGGAAGCGGCGCCCGGGGCCCCGCCCATCGTCCGGCGCATGTGCGAGGCCGGCAAGCGGGCACGGGTCGGGCCGATGGCCGCCGTGGCCGGGGCGATGGCCGAGTTCGTCGGGGTCGAGCTCCTGCGGCACTCGCCCGAGGTCATCGTCGAGAACGGCGGCGACATCTTCATGAAAGTCGAACGACCGCGCCGGGTGGGGATCCACGCCGGGCGGTCGCCCTTGAGTGAGAAGGTCGCGCTGATGGTCAAGCCGGAGGACACGCCAATCGGGGTGTGCACCTCGGCCGGGACGGTCGGGCCGTCGCTGAGCTTCGGTCGGACGGACGCGACGGTCATCGTCGCGAAGGACACGGCCGTGGCGGACGCGGCCGCCACGGCCGTCGGCAACCGGGTCAAGGCCCCGGAGGACCTCAAGGCCGGTCTGCGCCTGGCCTCGCGGATCGAGGGCGTCCTCGGAGCCGTGGTCATCATCGGCGACCACATGGGCGCCTGGGGCGAGGTCGAGCTGGAGCGGTTCTGAGGGGCGCGGGCGCTCCCCTACTTCCCCGTCGCGGTCACCGGCGCCCAGGTCTTCCCGCCGTCGGCCGTCTTGATGAAGAAGCCCTTGCCGATGGCCCAGCCGAGCTGGTCCGAGACGAAGTCGATCTGAGTCACGCCGGACAGATCGTAGTTCGGCTTGAGTTGGGTCCAGGTCTGGCAACCGTCGGCGGTGGCCCAGAGCTTGCCGTCGCCGAAGACGACCCCGTGGCCCACGTCGACGAAGCTCCAGGAGGAGAGGTAGGTCCCGGCCGGGGTCGTCGGCGACCAGGTCTTCCCGGCGTCGCCGGTCTTGTAGAATACGTTTGGCTGCTGCTCCTTGAGGAAGACCACCGGCAGCAGGCCGCTGTTCCGCGCGCCCTGGCCATCGCCGAAGAAGGCCGGGGCGTTGGTGTGGATTGAGTCGGGCGCGGTCGTGTAGCCGCTGGGAAGGGACAGCGCCTGCGGAGCCCAGGTCTTTCCACCGTCGTCGGTGGCGAAGAACCAGACGGGGACGTCGTGCGACGTTCCGGCCAACCAACCCCGCTTGTCGTCGATAAAGGTCAGCCCGTCCTTGGTCCCGTTGTACGGCAGGGCGGCCGCGGCCTTGGCGGTCCCCCGGGTCGAAGCCGTCAGTCGCCAGTTGGCGCCGCCGTCGTCGCTCCGGAAGAGGTCGGACGGCACGCCCTCGGCGCCAAAGCCGTAGGTCGTCAGGAGCCAGACGTGCTGGGCATCGGCCGCCGTTAGCAGCTTCGCCTGCGGGAAGGACAGCGTGGTCACGGTCTGGGCCCGCCAACTCGCCCCGCCGTCGAAGGTCCGGAAGACGGCCACGGCGCTGATGCCCTCACGCCCGACGACGAGCCAGGCGGCCGAGGCATCGAGGAAGTAGGCTGGCCCGACGATGGCCCCCGGGTCGAAGCGCGGGGTGACGTCCTTCCAGGTGACGCCGCCGTCGGTCGTCCGGAGCACGGTCTCGATGCTCAGCGGGTTCGGGCCGGTCGTCGTGGCCCAGCCGGTCGTGGCGTCCTGCATATGGATGGCCGCGAAGGCCGGCGTTCCGGCCGGGGCCGATGGCGGAGGCGTGGGCCCGGCGGCTTTTCCGCGGTTGCCCCCGGCGAGCGCGCAGCCGGACAAGGCCAGACTGAGGCTCAAGAGAAGCACTGTCAGAGCGAAGAATGTTCGACGCATGGTATCTCCTCCTATTTTCCCGCCGCGGTCACGGGGCCCCAGGTCTTCCCGCCGTCCACGGTCTTGATGAAGAAGCCCTTGCCGATGGCCCAGCCGAGCTGGTCCGAGACGAAATCGATCTGGGTCACTTCGTTGAGGTCGTAGTTCGGGTGGAGTTCAGTCCAGGTCTGGCAGCCGTCGGTCGTGACCCACAGCTTGCCGCCGCCGAGGGCGAAGCCGTGGCCCGCGTCGACGAAGCTCCAGGTGGCAACCTTCTCCTTGGGCGAGGCCTCCAGCGACCAGTTCTGCCCCGCGTCATGGGTCACATGGAAAAGTGGCGGCTTAGCCTCCGAGTTGACGCGGACCGGCAGGACGCCGTCGCGTTTGGCTCCGTCGGCGCCCTTGAAGAAGATCGGCGGGAGCGTATCAAGAGAGCCGTAGCTCGGCGTGTAATCGCTGGGTAGGGCCAAGCTGAGGGCGGCCCAGGCCTTCCCGCCGTCTACCGTGGCCTGGAGCCACATCCCAGGTTCGTGCGAGTTGCCGTTGATCCAGCCGCTCTTCTCGTCCGCGAAGGTGAGGCCCATCTTGTTGCCCGCGTACGGAAGCACCCCGGCCGACGGTTTGTCTGTCGCGCGGGCCGAGGCGACGCGCCGCCAGTTGTAGCCCCCGTCGACGCTGGCGAAGATGTCCGTAGGCTCCGAACCCATGGCCGCGCCGTACGTGGCCAGCATCCAGACGTGGTCGGCGTCCGTAGCGGTGAAGCCTTCGACGCACGGGAACTCCCAGGTCGAAACGGTCGTCGCCCGCCACTTGGCCCCGCCGTCGAAGGTCCGGAAGACGGCCACGGCGTTGATGTCCGGGCGGCCGACGACGAGCCAGGCGGCCGAGGCATCGAGGAAGAAGGCCGGCCCGACGATGGCCCCCGGGTCGAAGCGCGGGGTGACGTCCTTCCAGGTGACGCCGCCGTCGGTCGTCCGCCAGAGGGTCTGGATCGACGAGGCCATCGAACCCAGCGGGTCGACCTCCGCGGTCGTGGCCCAGCCGGTTGTGGCGTCCTTCATGTCGATGGCCACGAAGGGCGGCGTCCCGGCCGGTGCCGGCGGCGGGGGCGTTGGCCCGGCGGCTTTCGCTCCGTCGCCCCCGGCGGAGCGCGCGCAGCCGGCCAGGCCGAGGGTCAGGACCAGGGTCAGGGTCAAGGTTAGGGTCAGGCTCAGAACGCGGCCCAAATTGAGGGTAGCTGCGGAAAGTGCGAGGGCTTTGCGACGCATGGTCTTCCTCCCTGTCGCCCGTCCTTGGCGGGACAGCGGCGGCACATGACGCCTGCTAGACGATTCGTGTCTCTTTAGACGCGGAATGTCTATGGTTAATTCCTTCGACGCAATAGGAAGCCGCCCTGCTAGAGGGCGGCTTTGTCGCGCGAAATGGGGTGTGGCTGTCGTTCGAAATGGGGTCGGCGGCCGGCGGCGGTTCATTCGCCGCTCGCTTCGGCGGCGCCTTGAGCGCCACCCGCCCATCTTCACCGCTCGTCCGGCGGCGCCTTCACCGCTCGTCCGGCGGCAGGTACTCGGTGAACGGGATCTCTTCCGAGGCCACCTCGGTGATCCGGTTCTTGCTGTTGACGAAGACGATCTTCGGCACGAGCCGTCGGACCTCTTCCTCATTGAAGTAGCCGAAGGAGATGACGATTATCTTGTCGCCGGGGTGGAAGTGGCGGGCCGAGGACCCGTTGAGACAGACCACACCGCTATTGGCGCCGCCTGGGATGGCGTAGGTCTGCCACCACGTGCCGTTGGCTATGTTGGTGATCTGGACCATCTCGTACGGCACGATGCCCGCCGCCTCCATGAGGACGGGGTCCAGGGTGATGCTCCCAACGTAGTTCAGGTTGGCCTGAGTGCAGGTCAACCGGTGGAGCTTCGACTTGGCCATGAATCGCAACATCTGGCTCAACCTCCATTCTTGGCGGGCCGGGGCCGGGCGAAGGTCAGGAGTTCCCCGCTCGCCGGGAAACGCGGGGCCTCGCCCCGCAACACCCTCTGGACGTCGCGCAGGACGGTCCGGGTGACCTTAACGTCGGCCTCGCGGGTGAGGCCGGCGATGTGCGGCGTCAGGAGGACGTTGTCGAAGTGGGTGAAGTCCAGGTCGGCGGCGGCGGTCGCGCCGGCCGCGCCCGCGGCGCCGGCCGCGCCCGCGGCGCCGGCCGGACCCGCGGCGCCGGCCCTCTCCGCGCGCAAGGGCGGCTCATGGCGGCGCACGTCCAGGGCCGCGCCGGCGATGCGCTTCTCGCTCAGCGCGTCGTGGATGGCCTGCTCGTCGAGGACGCCCCCGCGCGAGGTGTTGACGAGGAAGGCCGTCGGCTTCATCCAGGCCAGCTCGGCCCGGCCGACCAGGTTGGCCGTCTCGGGCGTCAGGGGGACATGCAGCGTGACCACATCCGACTGGGTGAAGAGGTCCTTCCACGAGACCAGGTGGATGCCGTTCTCGACGACCGCCAGGTCGCCCTCGGCGATGCGCGGGTCGAAGGCCAGGAGCTTCAGGCCGAAAGCCTTGAGCCGCCTGGCGACCAGCTCGCCGATGCGTCCCAGGCCGACGATGCCGGCCGTCTTGCCCGATAGCTCGCTACCGGTGAAGCGGGAGCGGTCCCAGCCGCCGGCCACCGTATGGATGTGGGCCTGCACCAGCTTGCGGCACAGGACGATGATGGCCCCGATGGTCAGCTCGGCCACCGAGATGGCGTTGGCCTCGGGCGCGTAGACGACCTCGATGCCGCGGTCGTGGGCGGCCGCCAGGTCGATGTTGTCGAGGCCGACCCCGAGCCGGCCGATGACCCGCAGCTCGGGCCCGAGACGGATGAGGTCGTCGCTGACGACGGTCTGGTTGCGGACGATGAGCGCCTTCGCGTCGGCGATCTCGCGGCGCAGGCGCGCCGGGTCGCCGTGGAGGGTGCGGTCGTAGGTCACCTGGGAGTGGTGGTTCAGCTCGGCGAGGCCGTCTTCCCACAGGAACTCGCTGATGACGATGCGGGTGGTCAACGTGGCGGGCCTTCCTTTCCTCGCCGGCCTCTTTCTATAGTACGTCGGGGCTGGCAGGATGTGCGCCGGCTGGTCGGACCTGGAAGGGGCCGAGGAGGCGGGGGCGCTGGCGTGGCCCTGGCTGGGGGCGCATAGCGGCGCGGGCCCGCCGGTCATGTCTTATAGAGGGAAGCCCGCAGGGTGTCGGCGCGCAGCCCCGTCCGCAGGGCCTCGAGGGCCAGGATCTCCTGCGGCGGGACGTTGCCGAGGTTGACGTTGGGCCCGAAGCGCAGGATGAGCTGCTCCTGCTGGCTCTTGAGGGGCGCTTCCCAGATGATGAGGCTCGGGTCGCGGACGGCGGACAGGACCTTCGAGACTTCCTCGTCGATGATCTGGCCGGCCTCGTTGTAGATGCCGACGCCGCGGCCCATCTCGCGGCCCTCGACGATGACGTACTTGACCCCGGTGCCGAGGTCGTCCTGGATGATGCGGCGCATGGTCTCCCAGGGAATGCGCTCGCGCGGGTCCTTCTTGCCGACCTCGGAGAGCACGGTGAAGCCCAGTTCGCCGGCCAGGCGGATGGCCCGCTCGCGCTCCTCGGGGAGGAGCGGGATGGTCCCGTCGGAGACCTCCATGGCCGTGAAGCCGAGGTCCAGGCCCTTGCGCAGGAAGGGTTCGAGGCGGTCCTGCCAGATGGCGACCTCGAGGAAGGTGCCGCCGGGGTAGCACTTGATGTTGGCGGCCCGCATCATGTCGAGCTTCTTGCGGAGGGCGGGCTCGGGGTAGAAGGCCGACGTGCCGAAGGGCAGCTTCCAGAAGTCGATGTAGTCGGCGGCCAGTTCCAGGAGGCCGGCTGTCTCGCTGAGGCCCATGCCCTTGTCGATGACCATGGTTACCCCGGCGCGTCGCGGCGGGCGCGAACGTCCGCCGAGCGGGGGCGTGACCAGGCCTCCCCAGGCCTTGGGGGCGCGTTCCTGGCCCGGATGCCTATCGCGGCTGCTCATGCGTCCTCTCTCCTTCGCTTCGATGGGAATGCATCCTTATGCTATTCCGGGCCATGCGAAGGGGTGAGGCCGCAGCACGCAGCTAGCAGGGGCGACAGGTAGACGTAACGGGGAGACGTAACCGGCTCATGAACGATGAACGCAAAAAGTGGCCCGTCCCCGTAGGGGGGTGGGCCGGCGTCGGAACCGGCATGAGCGGCGGGTTCGGGCGAATGGCGGGTTGACTGTCGAACGATTTCAGCCAATGTACCTCATCGAGTGGAAGGATTGGCCTCTCGCCCAACCGAATACCCGCTTGTCGCCAGGAGGTGATAGGCATGGCGGCAAAGGCTACGAAATCGGCCAAGCGGACCAAGCGCAGGGGAAAAGACGAACTACCGCCCCTGAACCCCGAGACCGACGACTGGCCCGAACTGATCAGATACTGCAATGCTCTCGCACGCCGGGCCGGCTGGACCAAAGAGGATTCGGCCAAGATAAGTGAGAAGGTCCGGCGCGAGATCTATGGAAATAATCGCTGATACTAACGTGTTTATCAGCGTCCTTTTCAGAGCCGATAGGCATGCGGCCCTTGTCCTCTATAATGAGAACGAGGGCCTCTTTTGTTTCGTCATGTCTGATAGGATGAGGGAAGAGCTGCTTAGGCAGGTCTCCTCTCAGGCTCTTAAATCATGCGGGTTGGTTTCCAAGACCGACCGAGTTTACAAGGTCGTTTCACGGTTCCTTCATCGGGCCCGACGGCTTAACCCAACCCGTCCAGTGACTATTTCGCCGCACCACCCAGACAACGAGTTCATCGCCTGCGCCATTATCGCCCCCCCTGTGCGCACTCCCGGTGGTGCAAGGCGTTAGAGTACTGATCCGCCGCATCTGTTCGGGAGAGCCGGCCGCTTGGCGATCACCCACTAGGGCCGGCTGCTACGGTTCGGTTCTGAGATCATCTTGCGGCAGCCGCAGCCGTAAGAACAAGCAGGTGCTATGAGCGCTGCGCGAGGCGGCCGAGGAGGTAAGCGGCAGGTGAAGCGCACCGCGAGGTACGAGACGCAGCCCCTGAACAGGGACAAGTGGCGCGAACTCGGGCTAATGGTGAACGCCTTCTCCGAAACGAAGGATACAGCCCTGCGTGCCCTGGCCCGCACCGCTGCTTGGGACTTCCTGGACCACCCTCGGCAGTTCCGTGACCAGATGAAGGCCCGTTACCCGGAAGGGGTCCCCGTCCACCTGCAGGACCAAGCCGTCTTCGACGCTGTTCACACCATGCGCCGGTTCGTCGAAGCCGGGATCGTTTTCTCGCGTGTGAAGGCAAAGGTGTTCGGACGCTACTCAGGTGAAAAGCGGCGTTATGCGTTCTGGCTGCTGAAGAGCTACGCCCGCTTGGGGTTTGTCCTGCAAGGCATGGCGCCAGTTCCGGAGTTCGGCGTCCCAATCCCCGAACGCAAGGAGGTGGCGCGGTTCCTGCGCCGGTGTTTGCGTCATGCCCTGGGCAGGCCGCCACGGGTGCGCCTGCGTCGCAGCCTCTGCGTGGACGACACCCTGTACCGCGTCTTCGAGCACAAAGGAAGGCAATATGTCGCAGTAGCGTCCCTGACCCCGCGAGAAC
>JAJYMC010000001.1 GCA_021787335.1 Bacillota bacterium
CGCCGCTTCCTTCATTCACGATCCGCTGGATGGTTTCCTGGAGCTTCTGCTGCGCGTTCTCGGGCATGCTGAAGAGCTTGTTCTGAATGCTCTCCCGGACGAAGTCGGACATGGTCTTGCCGAACATGTCGGACTGCCAGATCTTCTTCGGGTCGCCTTCGAACTCACGCAGCAGGAACTTCACCATCTCTTCGCCTTGCCTCTCGGTGCCGATGATCGGGGTCACCTCGGCCTCGACGTCGGCCCGGATGAAGTGGAGCGAAGGCGCGGCGGCCTTGAGTCTGACGCCGTAACGGTTGCCCTGCTTGATCATCTCCGGGTCGTGGAAGATCATGTCGGTCACGCGCGGGGTCACCATGCCGTAGCCCGTCTCCCGAACATCCTTGAGGGCCTCGGCGATGACGTCGTACTCCTTCTTGGCGAAGGCCAGTTCTTTCATCGCCTTGACCAGGTCGGCCTCGCCCTTCAGCGAGTAGCCGCTCATCTCTTCGAGGACCTGATAGAACAGGCCCGGGGCGGCCCCGAGGTCGATGCTGGCGATACCGCTGCCCATGTCCATGCTCCTCAGGCTGACGTCGGCGACGAAGTCGAAGCCGGAGAGTTTGTCGATGGCCCCGTCGACATCGCGCAGGCGCCGCACGCCCTGGACGGCCTCGGCCACGCCCTCCTCGAACTTGCCCCGCAGCCAGTGTTTGGCCTCGAGTTGTTCGACCCAGGCGGGCAGGTTGATGTTGACCTCCTTGACCGGGAACTCGTAGAGGACCTGTTCCAGGATGACCGAGAGGTCATCCCCGGACATCTGGGCCGCATCCACCGGCACGACCGGCACGTCGTACTTGGCGGACAGCCGCTCGGACAACTCCCGGGCCTCTTTCTCCAGGGGCCTGGTGCTGTTGAGGACGACGATGAACGGCTTGCCGATGTCCTTCAACTCGCGGATGACGCGCTCTTCGGCGTCGACGTAGCTGTCGCGGGGGATGTCGGAGATGCTCCCGTCCGTGGTCACCACCAGACCCATGGTCGAGTGCTCCGAGATGACCTTCCGCGTGCCGATCTCGGCCGCCTCTTCGAAGGGGATCTCGTATTCGAACCATGGGGTCATGACCATCCGGGGACCGGTCTCCTCGGCGTAGCCGATCGCCCCGGGGACGGTGAACCCGACGCAGTCCACCAGCCGGACCCTCAGCTTCAGGCTGTCCTTGAGGGTGATCTCGACGGCCTCGGCCGGGATGAACTTGGGCTCGGTGGTCATGATCATCCGGCCGGTTCCAGCCTGGGGAAGCTCGTCCTTGGCCTGTTCGCGGGCATAGGCGTCCTTGATGTTGGGCAGGACGAGGAGCTCCATGAAGCGTTTGATGAAGGTCGACTTCCCCGTCCGGACCGGGCCGGGCACGCCTATGTAAATATCCCCACCCGTCCGTTCGGCGATATCCTTGAAGATATCGAACTTCTCCACCCCTATACCTCCTTTGAGGTTCTGAATCAGGTCGTCCTCTGCTCCATGTATATGAGGCCGCGCCGGGGTGATTACCAGAAATGGCATGAAAAAATGGGCCAAACCCCGGGGGGCTGACCCATCGGTCGCTTGATTCAGTGCCCTCTCGCTGCGTGCCGCCCGGTCAGGGCGTCCAGTCCAGAGGCGGCGAGACGACCTCCTCGATCTCGTGCCGCCGGTCCCGGGTCATCAGGTCCGAGACCGCTTCCGCCGGCGCCTTCCCGTTCAGCACCGCCACCACCTGCTCGGCGATGGGCAGTTCGACCCCGACCCGCTTGGCCAGGGAGCAGGCCGCGACGGCGGTCCGGACGCCCTCGATGACCATTCCGCCCGATTGGGTGACCGCCTCCACCGGCTCCCCGCGTCCGAGGCGAAGCCCGGCCCGCCGGTTGCGGGACAGGTCGCCGGTACAGGTCAGGACGAGGTCGCCAAGACCGGCCAGGCCGGCGAAGGTCATCTGGCGGGCCCCGACGGCCCCGCCCAGCCTGGTCATCTCGGCCAGGGCTCGGGTGATGACCGCCGCCCGGGTGTTGTTCCCGAGGCCGAGCCCGTCCGAGATCCCGACGGCGATGGCGTAGACGTTCTTGAGGGCCCCGCAAAGCTCGACACCGGCCACGTCCGGATTCGTGTAGACCCGGAAGCGCCCGTTCATCAGGACGTCCTGGACCGCCTCGGCCACCTGTCGGGAGGACGAAGCGACGACCGTCGCCGTGGGCTGGCCCCGCGCCACCTCGGCCGAGAAGTTCGGGCCCGAAACGACCGCCAGACGGGCGGCCTTCGACCCCAACTCCTCGGCGACGACCTGGCTCATTCGCAGGTCGGTCTCCCGCTCCAGACCCTTGGTCGCGCTGACCAGCGTGACCCCGTCGGCCAGGTGCGGGGCGGCCCGACGGACGACCTCCCGTAGCCCGTGCGACGGGGCCGCCAGGACCACCAGCTCGGCGCCATTCAGCATGGCCGCGAGGTCTCCGCCCGGCTCGAGCCCCTGAGGGAGGGTGACTCCGGGGAGATAGGGCCGGTTCTCACGGACTTGCCGCAGCTCCTCAGCGAACACCGGGCGACGGGCCCACAGCCCGACTCGGCGCCCGTCCTCGGCCAGCAAAATCGCGAGGGCCGTGCCCCAGCCACCGGCCCCCAGAACGACCGCGTCGTAAGTCAAACCACGACCCCCCCAGATGCGACGGCCTTGCATCAATCAGCTCTTCGGGCCGGCCCGCTGCCCCAGGCGTGCTTCCTGCCCGGCCAGCAGCCGCTTGATGTTCGAGCGATGCCGGACCGTGATGAACACCGCCCCGGCGACTCCGAAGACCTTGAACGGCAGCGGGGCCGCGACGGCGAGGACGTAGACGGCCGTGGCCGCCGCGGCCAGCAACGACCCCAGCGAGACATAGCGCGTGATGAGAATCGTGGCCAGGAAGACGATCAGGCCCACCACGACGGACCACGGGATGAGGACCATGGCCACGCCGGCACTGGTGGCGACGCCCTTCCCCCCTTTGAAGCCGAGGAAGACCGACCAGTTATGGCCGGCGATGGCGGCCATCCCGGCCAAAGTACCGGCCCAGGCCGGGTCGAGACCGGGGGCCAGGGCCCGCCCAAGATAAACGGCCGCGATGCCCTTGCTTGCGTCGAGGAGCAGCACGGGCACGGCGGCCGCGGGCCCCACGACCCGGAGGACGTTGGTGGCCCCGATGTTGCCACTGCCATGGCGTCGGACGTCCACCCCGAGCAGACGCCCGGTGATGAACCCGAAGGGGACGGACCCCACCAGGTAAGATAGGAGGAGCGCCAGCGCGACGGGGATGATCATAGAACGTCCCTACTTCCTCTCCTTGGCCACCAGCCGGACCGGTGTCCCCGCGAAGCCGTAGGCCTCGCGGAGTCTGTTCTCCAGGTAGCGCCGGTAAGTGTAGTAGAGGAGGTCCGGATCGTTCACATAGAGGAGGAACGTCGGAGGGCGGCTACCGGCCTGAGTCGCGTAGTAGATCCGCAGGCGCTTCCCGCGGTCGGTCGGCGGCGGGTTGACGGCGGCGGCGTCTCGGAACAGGTTATTGAGGTCCGGAGTGGGGACCCTTTTGGTGAACTGCTCGGCGACCCGGTCGACGGTCTCGATGACCCGCGGGAGCCGCTGACCGGTGAGGGCGGAGATCAGGATGATCGGGGCGTAATCCATGAACTTCAGTCCATGGTGGACGACATCGACAAAGCGCCGGACCTTCTCGTCGGCCTTGTCCTCGAACAGGTCCCACTTGTTGATGACGATGACCGCCGCGCGGCCGGCCTCGAAGATGTAGCCGGCGATCTTCTTGTCCTGCTCGGTCAGGCCCTCGCTGGCGTCGATGACGAGCAGAGCCACGTCTGAGCGGTCCACCGCGCGGAGGGCCCGGATGACCCCGTAACGCTCGACCGGGCGTTCGATCCGTCCTTTTCGGCGCATCCCGGCCGTGTCGATGAAGACGTATCGTCGCCCGTCCTGGGTGAAGGCGACGTCGATGGCGTCCCGGGTCGTCCCCGGGACGTCGGAGACGATCACCCGCTCTTCCCCGAGAATGGCATTTACCAGGGACGATTTGCCGACATTGGGGCGCCCGACGACGGCCACCCGGGTCACTGTTTCGTCGGCCGGTTCGAGTTCTCCTGCAGGCAGGAGGGCCACGATCCGGTCGAGGAGGTCGCCGACGCCCAGCCCGTGGGCGGCCGAGACACCGGTCGGTTCGCCGAGCCCGAGCGCGTAGAACTCGTAGGCGTTCTTCTGCAGGACCTGGTCGTCGATCTTGTTGACCACCACGATGACCTGTCGCGGCCCGGCCTTACGCAGTACGTCGGCCACGTCCTGGTCGGCCGGGACCAGCCCCTCGCGGCCGTCCACGACCAGGAGGACCAGGTCGGCCTCGTTGATGGCCATCTTGGCCTGGCGGCGGGTCAACTCGCGGATGCCCTCCTCGGCGTCCAGCTCGATCCCGCCGGTGTCAATGAGGGTGAAGCCGCGTCCGGAC
>JAJYMC010000040.1 GCA_021787335.1 Bacillota bacterium
CGTCATCCCAACGTGGGTGGGCAAATCGACCCTGAACCTCTTGGGCGAATGCTTTCCGACCGCCAAAGGAACATTCGCCCTTCAGTTACAAACACAGGCTCCTATAGGGGGCTTCTCATAATTGCTCAGTAACGCCACCGCTCCCACCTCGATTAACCCCCGATCGCTATGTGGTCCGGCCTCGTCGGGCACATCCACCCAGAGGAAGGGCATTTGGCCAATATATTGGCTCACGTCTCGCTCGAGGGCGTACTCCGACGCTTTCACCGCCGGCGGCGCGTTCTGCCCTTGTTCCCAATTGGCCCCCACCTCCGGCGGATAGGCACGGGTATTGAGAAGGGCCGTGCCCACATGAAGCCGGAAAACCGAGCCCCGGTGATTCCCGCCACCAGGTGAAAAACCACCACTGTGGCCTTTGTGCTGGGCCAAACGGCCCCAGAAGGTTGATCTTGCCCCGGTTTTCAGCGCGTGCGTGCCCACCCGGACGACCCGCGGCGTGCGACCGTCTTCCCGCAGTTCCCCCGGTTCGAAGAAAAAGTAGACGCCGCGCTGCGGCCAACCCATTTGGCCGTTGCATTCGGACAGGCGGCGGTACCCGCCAACTTTGCGGCTGAGCTCGCCGAGGAGATTGTAGAAGCGTTCCAGGTCATCCAGCCTGCCCACGGCGCCACACCTCCCGGTCTATTGCTTCAAGCAGAGTCGCTGGCGAATCGTCCCCCTCGATCTTGGCGAGCAAGTCAGGCCCCTCGCTCTCCACGGCCTTGCCCAGCAGCTGGAGCATGCGTCCCTTGAGCCCCACCAGCCCGCAGCCGTATTTGCGGGCCTCAATCATCCCAGCCGGCACGACGGTAGTGCCGCGCCCTCCAAGGCGTCCCTCCAGGGCTGGTTTGGCTAGGAAAACCAGCCGCTGACCAGGTCCAGGGACGATTGGCGGACGGGCGGCGCCCAAGTACCGTTCGCCGAGAAGAAAAAAGACCAGGGGAACGCCGACGATGGCCGCCCTGATGCCGCGCCCGACGGAAAGCTTTTCTGCCCAGGCGGCCGCTGCCCTGCGCCCCATAGCGTTGAAGGTGGCTTCGTAAGGGGCAATCATCCGGTTCTCTTCGATTAGGCCATAACCGGCCGAGAGAATCCACACCTTTACGGTCTCGGGCCCCAGTGACCGCCGCAAGGATTCCACGCCTCGCATCATTCGGACATGCTGGTCACCCAAGTACATCTGGGCCGCCGGGCGCATGAAGGGAGCGAGC
This sequence comes from Bacillota bacterium, assembly GCA_021787335.1. GTDB lineage: Bacteria > Bacillota > Sulfobacillia > JAJYWN01 > JAJZPE01 > JAJZPE01. Next base: position 1,251 of record JAJYMC010000040.1, read on the forward strand.
TGGCGTTGGCGCTCGGCGAGCCGGTCCGGATCGGCGAGGTCGGTCAAAGTAAGACGGTTGGGGCAGTCGACAGCTTTCTCCCCGGTACAACTACCAATCACGGCGATTCGCAAGCCGATCCCCCCCCATCGATGCCCTCACGTTTCTAGCCACTATAGAGGAGTTACCACCTGGAGTATGGAAATCCTGCCCAGAGCCGGCTGCAGATGAGCCAGAGGTAACCATCGTCCGACAGCCTTCGTCCGGCTACTGTGTCCCTGCTCCCCACCTGCAAGCACTTTGAGCTGCAATCTTTGTGGTCCGAACATTCCGGCCAAGGGGAAGCGCCCGGCCGGATGGAGCCAATGTGCAGGCCCAACAACCCCGCTCGGTCGCACCCCAGCCTTCGAAGCTGCTGGTTTCCCGACAGGCCCCCTCAACCTCCCCGTCCTCGCCCACTGTGGACTCATGGCCGGGCACGTGACCAAGGTCGAGTCGGATGAGTCTGTGGACCCGGTCACCCGCTTCCATCTGACGGACCGTGAGTACTTGGTCACCGCGGCCTCCTGACGTCATCGAGTCGGTCCAAAATGACTAGTGGGACAAGTGGAGGTCCAAGTCGCGGGAGTATGAGCCACGTCGGTAAATCTCATGGTTCTTTCCTGCGGACCGACAGGAGGAAGACATAGTGACTTTACGGCCTTGCGGCAGCTAACTGAGCAGCATCCGAAGCCAGCCGAAGGCCCCGGACATGATGGGTGCAAGAACACAGAGCTTCGGGGCATCTCTTACGCCTCAGAAAGGGTGAGATCATGCGGGTATTGCACACTTCGGATTGGCACCTTGGACGGACGCTTGAGGGTCGGTCTCGTTTGCCCGAGCAGGAGCAGTTCTTGACAGAGCTATGCGGCATTTGCTCGTCAGAAAAGGTGGATATGGTGCTCGTGGCCGGTGATGTCTTTGACGGCTCAAACCCTCCGGCCAAAGCTGAGGAGCTTTACTATGACGCCCTTGAACGACTCTGCGACGGAGGGTCCCGCGCAGTAGTTGTCATTGCAGGAAACCACGACAGTCCCGATAGGATCAGGGCTGCAAACCCCCTGGCGGTAAAGCACGGCATTTCCCTCGTGGGCTATCCCGGAGATGACCTCGGACCCGGTGGGCCAATTGGGAGCGCTAGAAGAGTCCGGGCCGGGCAAGGATGGCTGGAGGTCCACTGTCCAACATGCGATCAGACAGCTTTCATAGTCACTCTGGCCTACCCATCGGAGTCTCGGCTTAACGAGGTCATTGGTGAGTCTCTCACCGATAATGGCCGCCAAGCAGCCTATTCAGATAGAGTTGCGGAATTGCTCAATGGGCGTCTGGCTTTCGCCAGAGATGACACCGTACGGCTGGTCGTAGGGCATCTGTTCGCATTTGGATGCAAGGAATCAGACTCGGAACGGCAGATCCAACTAGGGGGTGCACTCGCCGTCCGCCCGGAAGCGTTCGATCCCGGCATTGGATACGTCGCTCTGGGGCACCTCCATCGCCCGCAGGCCGTCTCGGGTTCCCCCGTTCCATGTAGATATTCTGGTTCTCCCCTATCTTACAGCTTCTCCGAGTCTGATCACCAAAAGGAAGTTCTATTAGTTGACCTGGCCAAAGACGGGCAGGTTGCTGTCACCCCTATTGGACTTACTTCCGGAAAGCCGCTGAAAAGATGGACGCCAAAGAATCTTGAAGAAGCACTTCGATGGTGCGCCGATGCCCGAAACCTTAACTGCTGGGTCGACATGGAACTGGTCAGAGATCAGCCGTTAACTGTGAGTGAGATATCGACACTTCGGGCTGCACACCCCGGACTAGTTAACATCCGTTTGCGCAGTTCGGCCCAAACCCCCATCCAGGAAGAGAAACGCATTTCGGAACTGCCCTTGGTAGATCGCTTCAGGCTCTTCTGCCAGCGCAACGGAACTGAGCCAGACCAGCCGCTTCTGGACCTATTCCTTGAGCTCGTCAACCAGGAGGGAAAGGAGGGAGCAGAAGTTGAAGCCTCTAGAGCTTGAATTCAGCGGACTGAACAGTTACCGCGGTCGTCAATGCGTCGACTTCGAGCTCCTTGGAGAAGGCGGCCTGTTTGGCATCTTCGGACCTACGGGTAGCGGGAAGTCCACGATTCTGGATGCCATTACACTGGCCCTATACGGAAAAGTGGATAGAGCGGAAAACAACACGAGGGGCATCATCAACCAGAGAGAGAAAACCGCGGAAGTCTCGTTTACATTCACGCTCGGTGGCCACCGGTACACCGTCCAACGGTCTTACCAACGGCCCAAATCGGACCCCAACAGCGCTAGGGCAAAGGCTGCCAGGCTGATTGAAGCAGATGACTCGGTATTGGCCGACAAGCCTGATACGGTAACAGAGGCTATCGAACGGATTCTGGGGCTCACGGCAGAGGAGTTCTGCAGGGCTGTCGTCCTCCCTCAAGGAAAGTTCAGTGAGTTCCTGACCCTGACGGGCGGCAAACGGGCGGACATGCTCGGTCATATCTTCAACCTTGAAAGGTTCGGGGAGGCGCTCTACAGGGCAGCGACGGACCGGCTCCAAAAGTGGCAACAAGAGTCCGATGCCCTCGAACGAGCCAAGTCCGAGCTCGGAGATTGCTCTGACGCCGCCATTGCTCAAGCCCAAGCGGCCGTACAAGACAGGAATTCGGTGCTCCAGCAGACTGAGGCGCAACGGAACGACGCCAAGAAGGGATACGACGAGGCTACGCGTTTAAGGGATCTATTCGAGAACCTACGGTCGGCTCAAAAGCTAAGGGTGAGTCTTTTAAAGCAAAAAGACTCTATGGATAGAGATGCGAGGGCCCTTGATGCCGCCCGTCGAGCTGCTTCTCTGAGGAGCTCAATTGAAACGGTCGCCAGGCTTAAGCGTTCTCGGGATGACTCCGTGCAAAAACTGACTTTGACCAGCGCCAATCTCAAGAAAGCACAGGCCGCGCGGAACATTGCTGAGGAGAACGCGCGGGTTGCCCGCGAGTGTCTGGAGCACAATGAGCCGTTGTTGGTTGTGAGGAAGCATCGGCTGGAAGACGCCCTTGCCCTTGGCCAAGAACTTGAGGGTTATCTCAAGAAGCAGAAGGAAAAGGAGACGAGCACCGAGTCGTTTGATCTGGCGCTCGAGAAAGGACGCAGGTCAGCCCTAGCCCTCGAAGAGCGGCTGTCTAGGTCCTCTGCGGAAGTCGGGGAGCTTACATCGCGCCAGAAGGAACTAGCCGTCGATCCCGCCTTCCGGAAGAAGATGGATGGTGCAACTGCTAAGCTGGCCGCGTTTCAGATTGCCGACAAGGAGTATCTTCGAAGTTCGAAGGAGTATGAGAAGAGATCAGCCGATTCCTCTAAGGCCCGATCTGAGGTAGTGGCACTTTTTCTAAAACTCCCATCCATTGCCGCCTCAAAGCACAGTCTCGCTGATTCGGGAAGCTTATCAAGCGCCAGCTCGGTCGAGCTCCCTGCGCTTGACGATCTGCTGACTGGTGACGACTTCCTTACGGCCGTCGACCGTGAGATTGACCATGCCTCCACCCTTATCCGGGCGGCCGATGAGATGAGGCAAGAAGCGCTGATCAAGGGCCAAGCCAAGGTTCTAGCGAAGGAGCTGCGAGACGGCCACCCCTGCCCCGTGTGCGGGTCAACGAGTCATCCCAATGTGGCCGCGGGTGACGATGGGCGGTACTCACGGCTTGCAGCTACTCAGAAAACCCTTGATTCCTGCCTTAAGAGTCTCCAGTCATATCGTAGCAAACTCCAGACCTGCGTAAGTGCTTGGGACAATCGCAAGGCGAGCGAAACTGAAGCTCAAGAGCAGTCAAAGCAGCGGCAGGCCGATCTCGAAGATTACTTAGGTCAGTTTCTCGCCGCCGCTAAGGTAGTCCTCGGGGGGAAGTGTTCCGAAAAGACTGCTCAGGCTGATATCCAGCAAGAGAGAGAGAAGCTAGCCGAAAGAGATCAGAACTACGCTACGGTCACGGACAAGCTTTTGACCGCCCAGTCTGAGGAGCAGAACACGAGGAAAGAGCTTGACGAAGAACGCCGCAGGTTCCAAGGACTTGAAAAGAATAGGGATGCAGAGGCCAAAGAGCTGGAGCTTGTCCGGAGCCACGCCGAGGAGATCAACGCGAAGATTCTTAGCAGGGCTAACGGCGAGGACCCTTCGCAAGCAATAGCTGCTGTGGATTTCGAACTCAAGAGCATGCGGGACCATTTGAAACAAACGGAGTCACTGGAGAAGAGTGAGCGGCAGACGACCGAGAGACTTGAGCACGAAGTAGCTGGCCTAACAGCCTCACTCTCGCAGGTTGTCTCTGAGCTCGAACAACAGGACGCTATTATTGCGCAGGGCCTGTCCCAAGCTGGCTTCGACACTCCGGAGTCCGCCCAAGCGGCAATGCTCCCTCTGGAAACTATCAACGAGCTAGACCGGGTGATCACCAAGTACAGTAAGGACTTGGCCGAAGCCGACGGTCATATCCGGCAATTGGAGACCCAGACCGGGTCCCGGGAGTTCTCTGAGACTGAGTTCGTGGCGCTCGGGGCCCGGTTGGCCGAACTCGAAACAGCTGCGACAGTGATGAGGGAGGAGTACGCCGTTGCCCAAGAGCGACTTAGAATCCTCAAAGAGAGAAGAAGCCGGTGGGACGAACTTGATAGTAAGCTGGCTATCGCCCGCAAGAGTAGGGACGTTGCCGATCGACTGGCGCTTCTTGTTCGCGGAAGGGCACTGGTCAAATTCCTGTCTGAAGAACACCTAAAGGATATGGCAATGGACGCTTCAGCGCGCCTGGGAAGCCTTACGCAGCAAAGATATGCCCTAGAGATCGCCAATGAAAGCGAATTTGTGATCCGGGATGACTTCAACGGGGGAGAGAGGCGCGTTGTAGGCACTCTTTCCGGAGGCGAAACATTCCTAACATCCTTGTCTCTAGCTTTGGCCCTTTCTTCCAAGATACAACTTAGGGGCCAGTATCCCCTGGGTTTCTTCTTTCTGGACGAAGGGTTCGGGTCACTAGATGATGACAAGCTGGAGACAGTGATGTCTTCCCTTGATAGACTTCACGATAAAGACCGGCGTGTCGGAGTTATTAGCCATGTGAAGGCCCTCAGGGATCGTCTGCCGTATTACCTCGAAGTTGCTCCATCAAGGGAGGACGGAACCGGGAGCCAGGTATCGCTGAAGAAGGGATGAACGATAGCGCCAGTCTGGCGCATCGCTAACACACGCAACATCCCGACTGGGGTACCGCGAATACCGAGTGCCGCATGAGTTCTCCGATGACGGTGGGCGGCCGTTACCACTTCTGCCTCGCCCACTTGTAGGTGAAGGGCTGATCCCCTGAGGTCAGCCCGAGCGAACACTCAACGCTGGGTAGAATGGTCTTTCAAGAATGGTCGCCAGCCAGTTAGACTATCCGAGGCACGGTGGTACTGAACGGCGCAAAGCGCAGAGTGGGGCGCGGAGTGCCGCGAGGATTCGACCCGAGGGTACCCGAGGATGCAGGAAGAGGAATCGGTCAAATAAGAAGAGCACGGGCTCTAACCCGTGCTCTCGTCGTCAGCGCGTTTGGTGTGGGCCTCACTTGCCCGCGAGGAAGGCGGCCAGAGCGAAGGCTGGAGTGGCCCCGTGCAGGTCGCTGGTTTCCGACGCCGCGCCACGGAGAAGCCCTAGCGCCCGTCCGTCCTGGCCTATAACCGCGCCGCCGCTGGAACCGTGCATCGCTTCGACATCCACGACCAGTTCTCCGGGCAGGTGCCGGGCGACTCTGCCGACCGTCAGCGTCGCGGCGATGAACCCCATAGCCTTCTCCGGGTTCGTGATGGGCGAACTTATCAGCGCGACTTCCTCCCCTACCTTCGGCGTTTCCTCCGCCAGCGTGAGGTAGGCCGTCAGCTTCGGTCCGTCAGTGATTTCGAGGAGGGCGATGTCGGCCTTCTCGTCGTACCGTACCACCTTGGCCGCGTAGGTGACGTATCCCGTCCAGTCCACCAGCTTGAATTCCTTGTACCCCTTGACGACGTGGTAGGCCGTCAGAACCTGCGTCGGCTTCTCGACCGAGAACCCGCTGCCCCTCGCCCACCACTCGTCAACCGTGTTCACCAGCACCGTCCAGGTCGCCGGGGCTGCCTTGTCATACAGTGCCACGGCGTCAAAGACGGGCTTCTCCTCGACGGTCGGCGGCGGCGCGGAAGCCGGCGGCGCGGTACAGCCGACGACGGCCAGGGCCAGCACCACGAGGACGAAGACGACGGCTAGACGCTTTCGCATGTCGGGCACCTTCCTTCTTTGCTCGTCATGGCCTTCCGTCCGGCGAACAGACCGTATGGGATGAAGACTTCTTCCGGAAGCGCACGGTGCTGGGTGGCCGGGGCCATTTGGGCTCACAACCTGAACCGCCTGGCAACCATGGGATAGAGCCAGCGAAACGGCTAAGGAAGACCGGACATTGGGCCCTCAGTCCTTGCTTGCCGGCGGCTGGCTAAACCATATTTCAGCGTAATCTAGATAAAGGCCATTTGACAATTTGGTCGAAAACCCTCAAAATAATCATGGATAACTCATTTCTGTGTCAAAGGTGATGAACGTGTGGGTTGAAGACTTCCTCCGGAATCATCCCCTGTTTACCGTCGAGGAGTTTGGGCGGTATCTAGCATCGCGCGGGCAAAACTGGAGCAAAGAAAAGGCCAACCTACTGTCCTACCATAAGAAGGCCGGACACCTTGTCTCCATACGGCGCGGGCTATATGCCACCGTACCCCGCGGGAGCGATCCTCAGCAGCATCAGGTGGACCCATTTCTCATTGCGGCCAAGCTAACCAAGGATGCCGTTCTGTCCTTCCACACCGCCTTGGAGTTCCACGGCCGAGCTTATTCGGTGCGGGAGTACTTCACCTATGCCTCAGCTGCACCCTTGGATCCCTTCGTTTTCCGCGGCCACGTCTTTCGCGGCGTGGGGTTCCCTCAAACATTGCGCCACAAGGGCAAAGAGCAATTCGGTGTGGTTGATGCGGACAGGGCCGGTATGAGCGTCCGAGTGACGAACTTGGAACGCACTTTCGTCGACACGCTACACCGCCCCGACCTCTCAGGCACCTGGGAGGAGGTTTGGAGGTCGTTGGAGTCAATTCAGTTTCTCGACCTTGAGCAGGTACTTCGGTACACCGAGCTGCTCGGGAATGCAACCACGGCCGCGAAGGTGGGGTTCTTCTTGGAGCAGCATGGAGACACTCTGATGGTCAAGGATCAGGATCTTGCTGCCTTCTTCCGGCTTCGGCCAAAGCGCCCCACCTACATGGATCGTAGCCAGCGCCAGGCTGGTCGTCTGGTGCCCCAGTGGAACCTCCTGGTTCCCCCGGATGTTCTTGACCGATCGTGGGGGGCTGAGTTATGAGGATCTCTCCTGAACAGTTAGCCGCGGATGCAGATGCGACAGGGTTCAGACCCGACAGTTGGCGGCGGGCAAGCTTGCCGCATTGTTGTCACGCCGGCAAGCTAGGGATCTCTTTGACAGCGTCCGAATCCTCCAGGCACCCGAAATCAGTCGAGACAAGCTTCGACTCGCCTTGGTTGTCTATTGCGCGTTGAACCGGGAGAACCTGATCGATTCCTCTCCGGCGAGCGTTACCTTCAATCCGGCAGAGCTGGCACAGAAGCTCGTCCCGACACTGCGTGTGATTGGCGATCGAAAGCAACGGCAAGGGACGATATACGGTAGTAGGTCTCTGGTTGAGGATTGCCGGGTCGCACTGTCGAGTGTGTTACCCTTCACGGAACTCGAGCGCGAGTTTCTAAGGCGGGTGTGTGACTTGGGCGAAGTCGCTCCTGAGCTTCTTACAGCGGACGAGTCACTTCAGGACCGAATCAGGAGACACCCGGCTCTGGCGTGGAAGACCCAGAACGTCAGACAGCACAAAGGTTTGCCCTAAGGGAGTGGACGGCTTGGTCGGTGCTTCCTACTACCGTATGAAGAGAAAACGCCGAAGATGGGTCTTGGCCGCCTGGCGTACTGGGCGGCCTTTCCGTGATGCCCTTGACACGATTGGTGACGTCCACCCTTAGAACGGAATCTCCCAGTCCTCGATGACCTTCCGGGGCGCCAGTTCGACCGTCCCGCAGCAGCGCTTGTACTTCTTGCCGCTCCCGCACCAGCAGGGGTCGTTGCGACCGGGCGGCCAGGGGATGGTCTTTCCCCGCGCCGCCAGCTCGGCGGCGTACCGTTCCCGGGAGTCAAGGTGCCCGGGTTCGAGTCCCTGCCGCTCGCACCAGAGAAGATAGGCATCCATCTTGATGGCGACCAGGGACGGCTTGACGCCGATCGCTGACACGCTCAGCAGGCGCCGTTGGAGCAGGCGGCTGTATGCTTCGTGGTTCGGCGCTCGCCATCTGGCCTTGAGCCATGGCCACCTCTCGGTGGCCGCCGCGAAATCGGCCTGGGGGAACCAGGCCATGATGGCAACCACTTCGTCGATGGTGTCCCCGATGTCCTCCAGGGCAAGGGCGGCGGCCTCGTACGGGGCTCGCGTCAAGAGCCCGTTCGACCGCTTCTCCGCTTCCCGGAGGTACCGCCGGACCCGGTCCTGGAGCTCGTCCGGAACGGGCCCAAGGGCGGTCAGGCTCTTCTCTCGTATCGCGGACAACTGGTCCGCGATGCCCTCGGGGTCGTCGGTTCGCAGGGCCAGATCGAGCCCCTCGGTCAGCCATTGCAGGGCCCGCTCATGGTCGCCGACATCGGTGTAGGCCATGGCGGCGACGTTGTAAAGATAAATCTGGTCTGGGTTATCGTCCTTCATTGTCGCGAACAGGGCATGGGCCTCGTCGGCCCGGCCGGCTTGGAGGAGGAATTCGGCGATGCGGTACCGCCCGTCGGGCTCTCCCTCCCAGCCATGGGCGATGGCTCGCTTCATGGCCGCGATGGCCTGATCGAAGCGGCCCAGCTTGGCGTAGTATCCGGCCTGCTCTTCGAGCAGCTCGGGCAGGTCGTAGAGCTCCGCGGCCCCTGGTTTGGTCACGATTTGATCAATGAGCCTGATGGCCGTCTCGTACTGGGGAGCCTTGGCCTTCTCGGCTTCTTCCAGAGCCTCGATCAGGTGGCGCAGGCTGGGCATGGTCTTCATTTCCCTCCTGATGGGCCGGCCCCGTGGCCATCGCCCACCGGGTTGTTGTCTTCCGGATCATCCTCGCCGGTATGGCCGTCCCACCGGCGGCCGTATTGGTCGGGGATCCAGCCCCAGCCCCAGACCGCGATGGGCTTCCGGGGAGTGATGCCCGCCTCTTCACGCGGGTCCACGTTGGTCTGAAAGACCCGGCAGTTGTGTTTCCAGTTGTCCCCGAGGTCGAAGACGTAGGTGAACGGATCGCCCTCGACCATCACCGAACCGGCCTTAATCAGCGTGTAATGCATCCCATATTCATCATCTGGCAAACCGTAGCAGCGGCCGTCCGGAAACTCGAATTCGTGTAGGTGGGAGATGTCCCACCGGGCGAAGGCCTGATCTATCGCCTCGGCCAGGTCTTTCAAGGTGTGCCGGGGGCCGACCAGCATGATCCGCCCCGGGCGCCACCTAAGCCGCAGGCCACCACCCGATTCCAGCTCAACCCGGACTGTGAACCAACCCTCGGTCATTCACCCACCCCCATCGTCACAGCATTGTTTGACACTTTCGCGTCAAGCCCTGCAATTCACTGGGCTATTCTCGCCAGAACCCACCCGGCGGGCACGGAAAAAGAGCAGGGTGGCATCGCCCCCTGCTCCTTTCCGTCTCTGGGCCATTGCTCCTAAGTTCGCGTCCGGGCGCCGTCAAAGGCGGGCCTTATTCACTCCACCACATGCTCGACCTTGATCCCGCGCTTCTCGAGCTCGTCCATGTACGGCTGGAAGGGGACGTCGGTCGGGTAGATGAGGCCGCGCTGCTTGATGGTCCCGTCGAGGATCATGTGGGCGCCGATGCTGGCCGGGTAGCCGACCGTGCGGCTCATGGCGGTGAAGCCGGTGGCCAGGTCGCGGTAGTCGATGATCTGGTAGATTACGCGGGCGGGCCGGCCGCCCTTCTTGCCGCGCGCGTCGATGCGGATGAGGGCCACGTCGCGTTCGCTGTCGGCGTAGTGGAACTGTTTCTGCGAGCCCATCAGGGCGGTGATGAAGTCGAGCGGGGTCACGGTGACCTCGCCGGCGCCGCCCTGGGCCGCGCCCGTCTTAGCCTGGCCCACCTTGACCGGCACCTCGGTCAAGAACCCGCACTTGGCCGCGACCTCCCAGAAGGCTCCGTGGCCGGGCCAGCGGTTGGTGTAACGGGCCATCGAGCGGACGGTCTTCCCGATGCCCAGCTCGTCGATGTACTTGATGGCGTCGCCGTTGGGGAAGGACTCGAGCCGGCCGCCGACCTCGGGGATGTCGAGGTAGTGCATGTTGGCCGGCGCAAACTGGTCGGCCGCGGCGATGTCCACCACCGCGCCGTCCTTGAGGATGCGCGCGGGCCGGTAGTACGAATGGAAGAGGCCCTCGATGGACCAGGAGAACTTATAGTTGATGGGGTTGTTGCAGGCCGCGCGCTCGGGGAAGCCGGCCCCGTAAGAGTAGAACTCATAGACCTCGTCCAGCTCCCGCACGGCCTGCAGGCTCAGGGCCAGGTCGATGCCGGGGTCCATGCCGAACTCGCACAGCTGGGTGATGCCCTTCTTCTTGGCCTTCTCGTCGAGGGCGGCCAGCTCGTCGCGCCGCGCGGCGACCTTGGCCGGGTCTTCCTCGCCGGGGTTCGTGTAGTACATGGTGCTGACACTGCTGACCCCGACCTCGGCGGCCAACTTGGCGGTGGGCAGGCTGAGCCGGCCCGGCAGCAGCTCGATGACCACGTCGGACTGGCCCATCAGGGCCGCGAGCCCGTCCCGGTCGGAAGCGTCCAGGGTCACCCCGCGGACCTTGTCCGACTTGGGCAGGCGCTCCTTGAGCACCTGGGCGCCGTCGACGACGGTGACCTGCGCGATGTCCCGGGACGCAAGCAGGTCGTGCAGGGCCACGCGCCCCTGCATGCCCAGGCCGAGCAATAAGACCCTTCCTCCAGCCATGTGGCTCCCTCCATATGGTGAGTGCGAAGTGTTGAGTGGATGTGGCGCGGGGCCGTGGGTCTGGTCTAGCCCCCGCCGGGCTCCCGCTTGATGAGGCCGAGGAAGCGTCGGGTCCGCTCTTCGCGGGCGGCCGAGAAGAGCTGCGAGGCCTCGCCCTCTTCGACGATGACCCCGCCGTCCATGAAGATGACCCGGTCGGCCACGTCCTGGGCGAACCCGATCTCGTGGGTGACGACGACCATGGTCATGCCGTCCTTCGCCAGCCGCTTCATCACGGCCAGGACTTCGCCGACCAGCTCCGGGTCGAGGGCCGAGGTCGGCTCGTCGTAGAGCATGACCTGGGGCTCCATGGCCAGGGCGCGGGCGATGGCCACCCGCTGCTGCTGGCCGCCGGAGAGCTGCGACGGATAGTGGTCGGCCCGGTCGGCCAACCCGACCTTGGCGAGGAGCCCCACGGCCAGTTCGCGGGCCTGCGCTTCCGGCATGCGCCGGACGACCAGCGGGCCCTCCATGACGTTCTGGACCGCCGTCTTGTGCGGGAACAGGTTGAAGTGCTGGAAGACCATGCCGACGTTGCGCCGCACCTGTCTGATCCGCCCGTTGATGTCGGCGTCGTGGTCGTCGACGTCGATGGTCACGTCGCCCACGCGGACCCGGCCGGCGTCCGGCTTCTCCAGGAAGGTCAGGCAGCGGAGCATGGTCGACTTGCCGGAGCCGCTGGGGCCCATGACGACCACGACCCCCCCGCGGTCGACCGAGAGGTCGATGCCCCGGAGGACCTCGAGCTTGCCGTAGCGCTTGTGCAGGCCGCTGACCTGCAGCATCGAGCGGCCGTCGCCCGCCGTGGCCGTGGCCGCGCCCGGGGCCGCGCCCGCCGCGATGCCGTTATCTCCGGACATGCTTGCTCGCCATCCTTTCCACCCGCTGCTGGAGCAGCGAGAACGCTGAACTCAGGACCCAGTAGATGGCGGCGGCCTCGACATAGAGGGTCAGCGGCCGGTAGGTCCGGGCGATGACCACCGACGCGGCCCTCAGGAGTTCCTGCACCGTGATCACGGAAACCAGGGACGTGTCCTTCAAAAGACTGATGTACGAGTTGCCGATGGTCGGCAGGGCGGTGCGGAACGACTGCGGGACGATGATCCGCCGCATCGCCTGCCAGTAGGTCATCGACAGGGACAGGGCGGCGTCCATCTGGCCGCGGTCCACGGACTCCAGGGCCGCCCGGAAGGACTCGGACAGGTAGGCCCCGACGTTCAGGCTGAGGGCGATGATGGCCGAGGTGATGGGCCCGAAGACCAGGCCCACCTGCGGCAGGCCGAAATAGACGATGAAGATCTGGACCAGGAGGGGCGTACCCCGCATCACCGAGATGTAGACCCGGGCTATGGGGTCGGCGACCGGGACCTTGGCAACCCTGACCACCGCGGCCAAGAGCCCCAGGACGAGGCCGAAGGCGATGGAGACCACCGACAGGAAGACGGTCATCAGGGAGGCCTCTGCCAGGTATGAGAACGACGATACCATCAGGCTCATCCGGCTTCACTCCAAACCATGGGGATACGCCCGCTCCTTGGTCTCACCGGCCGGCGCGGTCACGCCCGCGGCGCCACGCCGGCCGGCACTGCTACCTCCGGTCTCACCAGGCCGGCGGCTTCATCCCGAACCACTTCATGTAGATGGTGTCGTATGTCCCGTCGGTCTTCATCGCCGCCAGGACCTCGTTCACCTTCTGTAGGAAATCGGGGTTGTCCTTCTTGATGGCCATGCCGATGCGGTCCTGCTCGAGGAGCCCGCTGGTGACCTGGATCGGCAGGCTGCCCTTCTTGATGGCGTCGCCGGCCAGCAGCTGGTCGTTGATGATGACGTCGAGCCGCTTATTCAGGAGGTCCTGCAGGTAATCGTTGAAGGCCGCATAACCCTTTACATCGGCCCCCTGCACGGTCTTGGCCAGCGTCTCGAAGTTGGTCCCGGTGCCCACGCCGACCTTGGCCCCCTTGATGTCGGAGAGCTGCTTGAACCGGTCGTCACCCTTCCTGGTGATGAGGACCGCGCCGGTCATGACGTACGGCTCGGTGAAGTCGACGCTCTTCTTGCGCTCTTCGGTGATGCTCATCTGGGCGATGACGATGTCGTACTTGTCGGCCAGGAGGCCGGCGATGATGCCCTTCCACTCGACCCCGACGAACTCAACCTTGACGCCGAGCCGCTTGCCGACTTCCTTGGCGATGTCCACGTCGAACCCGTCGTACTGCTTCTGATTGTTGACGAAGTTGAACGGCGGATAGGTCCCTTCGATGCCGACCCGCAGGACCCCGCTCTTCTTGACCTGCTTCCAGGTCGTCGTCTTGCCGCCGCAGCCCGCGGTGACTCCCACCAACAGGGCCAGGGCCAGCGCCGCGGCGATGATCCGCCACACATGTTTCCTTGTCATGGACCGTCCTCCTCTTCAAAGGTTGTATCCAAAGTTGGATACAATTTTGGTATAATTGAATTCAACGAATTAAGAAAGGTTCCTCTTTGGAAACTGCCCTCTGAGGAAGTTTTTGACCAGCTAGGGAGGACGTTTGAGATGGCTCCCCCAAAGAAAGGCCAGAGCGGCCAGGCCGCGGTGAGTCCCGCCGAAGAGGCCGTCTTCCTGTCCTTACGGGACGACATCATGTCCCAGAGGCTGTCCCCGGGTGAACCGCTCCGCGAGGAGGCCTTGGCCGAGCGCTTCGGCGTCAGCCGGACCCCCATCCGGGCGGCGCTCAAGCGCCTGTCCTGGGGCGGCCTGGTCTCCTACCAGAAGAACTTTGGCTGCCGGGTGGCCAAGCCCCAGCTGGCCGAGGTGGAGCCGGCCTTCTGGCTGCGGGCGCAGCTCGAGGGCCTGGCCGCCGCGGAGGCCGCCAGACGGGCAACCGCCGGGCAGGTGCGAGCCCTTACGGCCCTCCTCGAACGGGAACGGGCCGCCTTCGCCGCCCACTCCATGGGCGACATCCTCGCCGTCAGCTTCGAGTTCCACATGACCATCGCCCGGATGGCCGGCAACGAATTGCTCGAGCGCTTCATCCGCGAACTGAACGAGCGGACCTCGGTGCACGTGGCCTTCTATGATTTCCTGGGGGCCGACACGCCCCGGTCCCCGTCGGAGCACGCCGACGTGGTGGCGGCGATCAGGCGCCACGACCCGGCGGCCGCCCGGCGGACCATGGAGGCGCACATCCTGTCGACGCGGAAGCATCTGCGCGTGGCGGAGTGAGACACTGGGGCCGAGGCCGCGGATCTGGGGCCCCGGGGTTGGGGCCGCGGACACATTGGGGGCATGCGAAGGCACCGGCCAGAAGCGGCCGGTGCCTTTCTAACGGAAAATTCCGTGAGCGTGCCGGTCGGCCCTCGCCCCGGAGACTTCATTCCCGAAGCTATGTCGCAGGAACCGGGTGCGTCGCCCGCGAACCTCCTGGCTGCAAGCTTACCATCGGAGTGAAACCCTTTGCCGACATTGTTATCGAAAGTGCCCCTCGCGGTCGTCATCTGGCTCTTCCCGCTGGCCTTCCTCATCCACGACGGGGAGGAGATCGCCACCGTCGAATGGTGGATGCGGACCAACGGCGGCGCCCTTCGCGACCGCCTGGGCCGGCTGAAGCTGGCCGGTCGGCGGAGCTTGGCCGACAGCCCGCTCGTCCGGGCGGTCCTGGCCAGGGCCGAGGAGACCAACACCGCCCGCTTCAGCGCCATCGTCGCCGGCCTGTTCGTGGGCATCTGCGCGGCCGCGGCCCTGGCCGCATCGGGGTCGTACCTGTGGGTCACCGGCGCCCTGATCATCTTCTTCGTCCACATCTTCACCCACCTCGGGCAGACGCTGTTGGCCCGCCGGTACACGCCCGGCGTCGTGACCGCCGTCGTGATCGCCCTGCCGTACTCGGTCTGGGCGCTGGGCCGGCTGCTCGCGGACGGCGCGGTCACCTGGGCGACCGTCTGGTCGAGCCTCCCGATTGGATTGGCGGGCGTCACGGCCCTGTTCGTCATGGGGTATGCTTTGGGGAGACTGCTCATCAGGAGGGGGAGAGCATGAACAAAGACCGGGCCTTGGAGTCGATGAAAGCCTTCTACGGTGATGACGCCGACCGCATCGACCACACCCTGCGGGTCCTCGACTTCACCGAGCGCATCTGCGAAGGCGAGGGCGTGACCGACCCCTTCCAGCGCGAGGTCATCGTCATGGCCGCCATCTTCCACGATGTGGGCATCCCGGTGGCCCTGCGCAAGCACGGTACCGCGGCCGGCCCGTTCCAGGAACGTGAGGGCGAGCCGGTGGCCCGCCGCCTCCTCATCGAGATCGGCACGCGGCCGGACGTCCTCGAGCGGGTCTGCCACATCATCGGCCATCACCACACCCGCGAAGCCGTGGATGGCCTGGACTTCCAGATCTTCTGGGAGTCCGACGCGCTGGTCAACATCCCGCGGGACCTTGCGCGGCAGCGGGCCAAGGGGCAGGCGCCCGCGGAGCTGCCCCCCGAAAAGCGCCGTGAACTCATCGATACATACTTCACGACGGCCACGGGGACGCGGCTGATCATGGGGCTGATCTGAGGGGAGGCGCGAGCCTCCCCTTTCCCATGCGGTGAACCCGGGGCGGAGCCCGGAAGGGTTTCCCACGCCTTCCTAGAAAAGGGGTATCGAGGAAGCGCCGTGAAGGGTGGGACCGCTCATGGCCACTGCGGATGACATCCTCGTCCTCGATGGCGTGACTCGGCGATTCGGCGGGTTCCTCCTCGACGGAATCAGCTTCAGGCTGAGGCCGGGCTCGGTGATGGGCCTGCTCGGCCCGAATGGAGCGGGCAAGACCACGACCATCAAGCTCATCCTCAACCTTCTCCACCTCGACGCCGGGAGCATCAGCGTGTTCGGCCTCGACAGCCGCCGGGACGAGCTGGCCATCAAGCGGAAGCTTGGCTACCTGGGCGAGCGGGCCATCCTGCCGCCGCAAGGAGATGCCCTGTGGCTCGGAAGGTTCCTGGCGGTCTGCTTCCCTGAGTGGGATGACCGGCGCTACCGCCATTATCTCAAACGCTTCGGGGTACCCACGGCCAAGCCGGCGGGCACTCTGTCCAAGGGGACTCGGACAAAATTAGCCCTGGCAGCGGCGATGGGACACCGACCAGGGCTTCTTCTCATGGACGAACCGACCACCGGTCTGGACCCCTTGGTTCGTCACGAGGTCGTGGAGGCCATCCGGGAGGTGGCCGGTGACGGGCGAAGGGCCGTCCTCTTCTCGACCCACATCGTCTCCGACCTCGAGGCCGCGGCCGATGCGGTGACCATCCTCGACCAGGGCCAGGTCATCGCCTCGGAGGCCAAGGACCGGCTGCTTGGTCGCTGGCCCGGTCTCTCCCTGGAGGAAGTCTTCCGTCGCCTGGTCAAGACGTCATCGATAGAGGAAGAGAGTTCGTCATGATTGCCAGCCTCGTCCTCACCGACCTCTTTCGCAGTGCGAAGAGGTTTGCCGTCGGCTTGCCGATGTTGGTCCTGGTCGCTCCGGTCGTCGACCTGGTGATGGGAGCCGAGGTCGCCAGCGGGATGGTGCCCGCCTTTTTCACTCTGCTGGCCTGGGACCACCTGCAACAGACCGCCCTGACCGAGGACAAGGAGCAAACGTGGGAGTTCCTGCGGGTTCTCCCTTTGTCGCCGGTCACCATTGTCACAGTCAGGTTCCTTTCAAACGGGGCCGCCATTCTGATGTACGCCCTCGTCGGGACGTTGACCGCGATCTCGATCCCGCTAGTGAGGCAGGCGGTAAGTCCGGGGGACTGGCCCATCTTCATCGCTTTCACCGTCGCCGTGAGCCTGCTGATGATGGCCTGGTTCAACGCCCGTTACTACCGGGCCGGCTACCGAGGGGTCATGACGAACGGGGCGGTCACCTACGTCATTCTGCTGGTCGTCGGCGTGGCCGTGCTCATGGCGCGAACGCCCGTCATCCCCGTCATCCGGGCGGTCACGACAGCCTACCACTGGGCGCAGGCGCAGCCGGCCCCGGCGTTGACCGCCATTGTGGCGTCGACACTGGTCCTGGTCGTGCTCAGCTGGGGTTACTCCGTGACTGTCTTCTCGCGCAAGGAGTTCCACTGAGGCACCCCGGCTAGAGAGCCGCCAGAATTGCCACCCCGGGGGAGGCGTCAACCGATGCTCGCACGACTGGTTCAAGGCGACCTTCATGAGCGGACTCGCTCGATCCTGGCCGTCCTGCTCCCGACGCTGATCGCGGTGCCATTCTTCGGCATGGTCCTGGGGGCTCAGTCCGCCGCCGGCGTCCTCCCGATGACGATGGCCATGGCCATGTGGACCTACAACACGCGCACCGCCTATGAGGAAGACAAGGCGGAGCTGTGGACCTATCTCAGGGCGCTGCCCATCCCCCCGCGGCAGATCGTGGCCGTGCGTTACCTTTCGACCGGCCTCGTCACCGTGGGCCTCACCAGCTTGGCCGTCGTCGCCGCCTATGCCTTCCCCTTCATCCCGCGGATCCCGCTGACTCACCAGCCCCTTGCCGGCGCCGCCCTGGCCGGCCTTGAGACGGGCCTGTTGGTATCGGCCTTCTTCAACGTCGTCTACTACCGCCTGGGCTACAAGGCGGCGGTCGGGAGCGGGTCGTGGACGGTCATGCTTGTGCTCATCTTCGGCTTCTTCGTTGTCGCCCTCCTGCGAGATATGAGCTTCAGCCGGTCCCTGGCGGCCCTGGCGGTCCGGGCCCTGGCCTGGTCGTCCCGGCACAGCTCAGGGGCGGCGGTGCTGGCGGTGATGGCGGGCGGACTCGTGTACTGGATGTGCTGGGCCTTTTCCGCCGCTGCCTTCTCGCGCAGGGAATTTGACTGACCCAGGCGTCCGGGCGAACGTGGTGGAATACATCGCATCAGAGAGATGGGGGGCTGCTGCAATTGGCAAAGAAGGACCTTGTCCAAGTCCGGAACCCCAAGACAGACAGGTATATTAAGATCGACCGCGGGGCGGGCAAGATCATCGGCCACAAGAAAACCCCCGGCCCGTACAAGAATGTGCCCGTAGCTGGGAAGCATAGATGATTCCGCACGACCCCGAGGGTGATGGTGCATCCAACTACGAAAAACGGCGGGCCCGCGATTGCGGGTCCGCCATCTTGTGGCCTGCTGGTCCGTTCTGATTCGTGAAGCCCCTACCGAGCCCTTACTTCCACGTCTTCAACTCCCCAGCCTTGGCCCGGGCGAGCTGGCGGCGGTGCTTGAGGAAGTGGACGATGGAATGCTCCATGATGAACTCGGCGGTCGTCGGCTTCTGCCAGGTCACGAGGATGAAGCCGAGGTCCTGGTCGTTGAGGGCGGCCAAGCACTGCTCGGTGAAGCCCTTGATGTCCTCGAGGGCGTCCCATATCTCGGCGAGGTTCGTGCTGGTCCGGATGTTGGGGTACTTAACCTCCGGCACCGGCTTGTTCATCGCCTTGAGGAAGTACTGCGGCAGGCCATAGGCGGCCCCGGCCACATGGCCCATGACCCCCTTGACCGACTTCTGATTGCCCTCGAGGTTCAGCTCGAAGAACTCCGGGGGCTGCTCCTTGAGGAAGCCCACGAAGTCCCGGCGGGCACGGTCCCACTCGTCGAGGAGGGCCTTGATGACGTTTCTGGTCGGCGTGGTTGACATCGTCGTCACTCTCCCCTGCATTTTGGATGCGGAGGGTTTCCACAAGCGGTGCGGGATACCTTTCGCCCGGCGAGGATTTTGGGGGGCTCAGCCGCGACGGCCGCCCCCGCGGCGAGCGACCCCCGCAGGCCCGCACGCGCCTGGATTCCCTCAGATGAACGGCACCTGCCCGAGGCCGAGTTCCAGGATGAGGATCTCATAGAGGAAGACGACGACCATCAGGATGGCCGAGGCGACCAGCATCTGGATGAAGCCCAGGCCCCCCACGACCCGCAGGTGGATCAGGTAGAGCAGGACCTTCCACAGGAAGGCGAAGGCCAGGAGGCCGAAGAGAAGGAGCTTGAACCATGGGCCGCGGGCGTCCGGCGGCACGCCGACGAAGCTGGCGATGAAGTGGAAGAGGATGATGACGGCGAAGGCATAGATGGTCGGCGGGTAGGTCAGGGCCCAGGCCGCCAGGTGGCGACGCGGCTCGCCCCGCCCCCCGACCAGTTTGCAGACCAGGCCCACGGTCAGGGCGGCCCCGATGTAGGTGACGATGACGATGGTCGGCGGGATGAGGATGATGGCCGGCCAGGACCATTCGGTCAGGCCGCCGCCCATCCCGCGGGCGGAGATGCCGAAGAGCATCAGCAGGGGCGCGGCGATGGCCCCGATGATCCAGCCGGCCGCGGACAGCCGGCCGCTTCCGGCCACTTCGCCCATAATCTCATAGGGGCTCACGAGGATGCGGCGCGCGGTCAGGGGCGGCATCGACGGCGGGTTCGACGGAGCGTCGGGCGGCTGATTGGGCGGCCCGCTCGGAGGCATATTCGGCGTTTCGTTTGACGGCAACGTTACCAGCCTCCCATCAAGGAATTGACGACTCTTGGAAAGGCCGACCCCAGGGCGACTCGGGCGATGATGGTCAGGGCGGCGGCGCCGTAGGCGAGGTACCAGAAGAAGTGCTCCTTCAGGTGATGCCGGGCGAAGCGATAAGCGGCGACCAGGCCGACGCGCCGGAACTCCCGCTCGGTACGGATGACCCGCACCTCGGCCAGCACCGCGGCCTCGAGGCGGGCGGCTGCCTCGGGCGAGGGCCCGGTGGCGTCAGAGGACGGCTCCGTCGCGTCAGTTTCGGCCAGGACGGACAGCAACTTCTCGACCTCGGGCCCGCGCCCGCGCTCTCCGGTCATTGATACTCCCCTCCCCACACCCGCCTGAAGGCGGTGGCAAAAGCCTCGCGCCCGCGCGTGAGGGCCGACTCGACGGCCTTGACCGTCGTTCGGCGCTGCTCGGCCATCTCGCGCACCGTCCGCCCTCGCTCGTACTTGTCGATGAGGAGTCCGCGCTGCCGCGACGGCAACTCGGCCAGGGCCAGGTCGACGGCCTCGCGGAGGGCCAGCCGGTCCGCGGGGTCGGCGTCGGATGCAAGGTCGTGGTCGTCCACGAACTCAGCAACGACAGGCGGTTGGCGCCCCATACGGCGGTAGTGGTCGGCCACCTTGTGCTTGCCGATGCCGCAGAGCCAGGTCAACAGCGACGACCGACCATCGTACTCCCCGGCCGCCCGCACCGCCGCCAGGAAGATGTCCTGCAGGACCTCCTCGGCGTCCTCACGGGCCGGGGCCATCCGCCGCCAGAGATACCCAAAGACCGGGCCCTGATGGGCTCGAAGCAGCTCCCGGGCCGCGGCTTCGGAACCCTTCTTGACTTCGTTCATCAGGGCCAGGTCATCGTCGTGGATTGTCGTTCGCCCCAATCGTTGGCCTTCATTTCGTTAGTCGTCAAAATCGGACCGCATCCTTCTCCGACGAGTCAACATATTCACAGCTGGTCAACGGATGGTCGCGAGGTCCAGTACCTCGACCGTGACTGTTGGCCCCGCCCCGGTCACTACGCCACCGTCCCGGAACGGGCGATCGGTCCGCGCCAGGGTCAGGTAGCGACCGGAGTTCGAGGGGATGAAGGACGTGAAGGTCTGGCCCTTAGGGGCGGCCAGGAGCGCGCGGCGGGCGCCGGTCGACCCGACCAACCCGACCTCGCTCTCCGTGGTGTACATGATGCCCTTCTCCGTCCACCATGCCTCGGCGAAGTCGACGCCGGAGGCCATGATCACCGGCTTTACGGTGGTGACGTCCAGGGCCACGAGCTGCTTATCCCCGACCGGGCTGGGCACGAGGACCAGGTTGCCCGACCAGCGGGCGTCCGGGTGGATGAAGGACATGGCCGGGTACTCGCTGATCTTGAACGGGGCCGGGGGTAGGAGTCGCACGGTTCGGGCGGTCACGTCGACGGCCCCGATGAACTCATGGCGTTCCAGCGGCCCGGCGAAGTTGATGGACTGCCCCTCCAGTAGGAGATACCGTCCGTCCGGCGACCAGCTGGGCTGGACATAGAGCCACCACTCCATGGTTACCGGGACTCCGGCTTCTTCTAAAGCCGGTCGGAGGTCCAGGCTGAAGGACAGCTCGTCGCCGGCCGTCAGGAAGCGCAGCTCGGTCGCCGCGAACTCGACCTGGGCGATTATCCCCTCGAAGGAGATCTTCCTGACCGGGTCATACGGTTGCGCCCGCAACCCACCCTCGCCCGGCAGCCGCACCTCGAGCCGCCCGGCCGCACTCCAGGTCACCCGGGGGTAGCTCCTGCCTGGGCAGGGGAAGGTGGCGGTCTGCGTCGCAGTCGCCGGGTCGAACTCCAGCCACTCTGAGTCTGGCCAACCTTCCTCTAAGGTCCGCTGAATGGCGGCGCGGTCCCCGGCGGGAGACCACTGAGGGATGCCAAAGGTTCCTTCCCCCAGGTCGGACTCGGTGAGCTTCCCGGTCTCCAGGTCGATGACCCAAAGGCGGGAGACGCTCATGGCCCGGGAGCCGGACTGGGCCGGCGTGGACGGCCGGCGCACTTCCCCGACGATGAACCGACCGTTGGGCGACCACGAAGAGACCGTCGCCCATGTCGGGTCTGGGTGGTTAAAGGCGTAGCGTGTCTCGCGGCTCCCTCGCAGCCGGCGGATGACCACTGCGTCGTCGCGGATGAAGGCCACGGCAGAGCCGTCGGGCGCGCCCACCGTGAAGGTGGGAACCCCGTCGGCCGAGAACCGCTTGGCCCGCTCGACGTCGATCAGAGCGCTGGGGCCGAGACCGTTGTCCCCAACGGCCAGGAGGTTCGGCCCAACCCAGCGCATCAGGCCCTGAACCGGTCCGATGGTCAGCCGCCCCTCGTGGCGAGCCACCTTTGGTCCAGGCGCACCGAAGGTCAAGGTGGCTACGGCCGCAATGGCCGCAACCAAGGAGTCCCGCGGTCGCCAGGGCCGCCGACCGGCCGGGCGATGACCGGGACGGTTTGAATGATTCCATCTTGATGCCACCCCCCGTCTCGTTTCGACGTGAGCATCCAGGAAATGGTTCCCAGAGAGGGGCGCCGCCGCCGCGCGGCGAAGTAGGTCCCGTGGGGGTGATGAGCCATGTCGCCGGTAGTCTTATCAGCTACGCTTTCGGCCGCGCTGCAGGTGCTTATCTTTGCCGCGGTTCCATTTCTCGTCTACGTCGTCAGGCGCCAGACGGCCAAAGGATTTTTCGCCTATGTCGGTCTCATCAAGCCGGAGAGGCGCGGCCTGCGCCCAGCCCTCATGGCGGCTGCGGCCGTCGTCCCTCTGCTCGTGGTGATGGAGCATCTACCGGGCCTGCGCGAAGCCGCGGCGGGTCCGGGCACGGTGGCCGGCAATCTGCGGGCCGCGGGCCCGACGCCCACGGCCATCTACGCCCTTCTCGTGGGGGCCTGGGTCCAGACCTCGCTGTCCGAGGAACTGCTCTTTCGCGGCTTCATCGGGCGACGGCTGATCGGCTGGTGGGGGTTCAGCTCGGGCAATGCCTTGCAGGCGCTGCTCTTCGGGGCGGTGCACGTCGGCCTTCTCTCGCGGGCGCGAGGCGCGGCCGGCTCCGGCGCGGGCTTCAGCCCGGTCGTCTACGCCCTGGCCTTCGCCATTCCGGCGGCCTACGGTTGGGTCCTCGGCTGGCTCAAGGAGCAAGCGGGCAACGGGTCCGTCCTCCCCTGCTGGTGGGTCCATGGGCTGGGCAACACCATCGCTTGGGCGGTCGTCGCCTTCGTCGCGGGCTGAGCCCGGCGGGGCTGGCCTTCTTGGGACTGACATCGTCCGGGGATGACCCATCGCGGGCGGAGGAATTGCAGGGCCTGGTGTCGAAGTTCTTTTTGACACCAGGTCTTAACATTCATTGCTAAAAGGGGAACCGTCGAATGGCTCTGATGACCGGTAAGAAATGCTTGATCATGGGCGTCGCCAACAAACGCTCCATCGCCTGGGGCGTGGCTCAGGCCCTCCACCGCGAGGGCGCCGAACTGGCCTTCACCTACGCGGGCGAGCGCCTCAAGGAGAACGTCGAGGAACTGGTGGCCACCCTGCCCGACCATGACCGCGTCCCCGTCTACCCGTGCGACGTGACGAAGACCGAGGAGATCAAGGCCCTCTTCGAGCGGATCGCGGCCGACTGGGGCCGGCTCGACGTCTTCGTCCACTCGGTGGCCTACGCCAAGCAGGAGCACCTCATCGGGACGTTCACCGATATCTCCTGGGACGGCTACGCGCTGGCCCACCACATCTCGGCTTACTCGCTCATCGAGACGACCCGCTACGCCCGCCCGCTCCTCGAGGCGGCCGGCGGCGGCTCCATCCTGACCATGACCTACATGGCCTCGGAGAAGGTCGTCAAGCGGTACAACGTGATGGCCACGGCCAAGGCCGCCCTCGAGTGCAATGTGCGGTATCTGGCCGATGAACTCGGGCCGTCGAACATCCGGGTCAACGCCATCTCGGCCGGGCCGCTGAAGACCCTGGCCGCCAGCGCCGTCAAGGGCCTGACCCTCCTCCGCGACCTGGTCGAGGAGCACGCGCCGATGCGCCGTAACGTGACCCTTGAGGAAGTCGGCGACGTCGGGCTGTTCCTGGCCTCGCCCCTGTCGCGGTGCGTCACCGGCGAGGTCCTGCACGCCGACAACGGGTACAACATCCTGTCGGCCTCGGGCAGCGCTCAGCCCTGACCCGTCCGCCGGCTGGACCAAGCGAGCAGACCCTGGTCGCCCTTGGCCGGGAAAGCAAGGGCCCCCCACCGCTCGGGTGGAGGGCCTTTTCGTCATTGGGGAAGCCGCTTCCGCAGCTCGTAGACGGTGGTCCCGTCGGGGTTGGCCCGCGGGCCGCTAACCGCCTCGTAACCCTGGCGCCGCCAGAAAGCGATGGCCCGTTCGTTGTTGACTTGGACCCAACTGGTAAGGCTGGTCACGGCCGGGTCGTGGGCGATGGTTCGCTCGACAAGGGCCAGGACCTCGGCGCCGAGTCCCCTTCCGCGATGGGAAGCGGCCAGCATGAGCAGGTCCAGGGCGGCTCGGGCGGGGTCGCCGTCGTGTCCCGACGGCACGTAGTCGACGACCCCGACGGGCTCGCCAGCGGCGATGATGACCCCGAAGACCCCTCCGCGTTCACGGGAGATTCGGAGGTCGGCCTCGACCATCTCCATAGAGGCCCGGGGCACCGGACCGAGGGCCAGGAAGTCCTCGCACTGGCGGTAGACGGTCAGGAGCCGGTCCGCGTCGGCCGGGCCCACCCTTTCGATGACGAAAGTGCTCCCCTTGGCGATGACCCTTGTCATTTCTTTCCCTTATGAAAGTCCTCGCCCATGAGGACGTACTCCTCGTCGAAGCCCACCCGCTTATAGAACCGTTGGGCATCCACGTTGTTCTTCTCCGTGCCGACCTCGATCTCGTCCATCGCACGGCGCTTGGCCTCGTCCTTGGCCGACTCGACCAGGGCCCGGCCGACGCCGAGCCCTCGGTAATCCGCGTCGACGATGAGCTCGTTGATGAGGCAGGTGCCCTTATCGTGGAACGGGGTCTGGTAGAAGACCGCCGATAGGAAGCCCACGGCCCGGCCGCTCTCCTCGGCCACGAAGTTGGCGTACATCTCGCCGTGCGCCGTACAGTGGCGGAAGTAGCTCTCGACGCGGGCGGTGGTCACCGGTCGGTCCCCGTGGGCCACGGCCATCAGGTCGTTCAGGAGGTCGGCGATGTTCTTGGCATCGTCGGGGCGGCATTCGCGAACCACAACGACGATGATCTCGTCACCGTGGGGCGTATCTCCTGTCGGACTCAACTCCTTGCCCTCCCCCAGGCCTCATAGACCAGCCGGGAGACCCGGCCGATGAGGACGACACCTTCGTTGTTCGGATGGAAACGCGGGTCCTTCG
Source organism: Bacillota bacterium (assembly GCA_021787335.1). Taxonomy (GTDB): domain Bacteria; phylum Bacillota; class Sulfobacillia; order JAJYWN01; family JAJZPE01; genus JAJZPE01. Next base: position 26,222 of record JAJYMC010000040.1, read on the forward strand.
AGTCGTTGGTGAAGACGGACAGGACGTAACGGCCCCGGGGCGTGGTGAACAGCCCGACCTCGTTGCGGACGCCCTCGACGGCGCCGCCCTTGGACGCGAGCGCGAACGGGGCCAGCGGGTCGGTCGGGGCGTCGTCGTTGTCAAACTCCTCGATGTCGCGGACCAGCGGCTCCTTGAGCTGCTGACGCCCGAGGATGTCGAGCATCTGGTCGCAGGCCGCCGGCGTCAGCAGTTCGCGCCGGGCGATACGCAACATCAGGGTGCCCATCTCGCGCGGGGTGGTCGCCCCCAGCCCGGGCCCGATGGCCTGCGGGTTAGGGATGAAGACCTTCTTGTGGAGCCGCGTGCGGCACAGCCCGAGACCGTCCATGGCCGCGTTGACGGCGTCCCAGCCGCCGACCCGATCGATGCACAGGTTGGTGGCCGAGTTGTCGCTGACCACGATCATCAGGGTGGCAGCCTCACGGAGGGAGAGGCGGTGGTCCTCGTCGAGGTCCTTGAGGATACCCGAGCCGGTGACCATGTTCGGCCGGTCGAGGGTCAGGGCCTCGTCGAGGCTCAGGCGGCCGAGGCCCGCCAGGCGGAAGACCTCGTACATCACGGCCAGCTTGATGACGCTGGCCGTGCTGAAGACCTCGTCGGCCCGGATGGCCAGCTCCTCGCCGGTCTCCAGGTGATGGCCCCAGACGCCGAGCCGGCCGGAGAAGGCGGCGGCGGCTTTTTTAATGGGGTTGGCTAGTGACGCCCCTCTCATTTCCGTCAATCAGAGCCCTCCCAGGTTCAGCCGTTCCAGCGGGCGACCCAGATGAAGCGCCAGTGGGGCACGGTGATGCCCCTGTTCGAACGTTCGTAGGTCGACGCGATGCGCTCCAGGTCGCCGGCCATCTCCGGGGCCGTGTAGTCCGGGGCGCCGGGGATCCGCGAGAGCCAGAGCGCCAGGTCCCGCAAGGTCTTCAGCCGCTCCGTGCCGGCGTATTCGTCGCCGGCCAGGAGCTCATAGCCGTTGACCGCCAGCCGCTCCAGGACGCGTTCCCGGTCACCCGAGTGGATCCCGGCGACGAGCCCTCCGGGGCGGAGCATGCGCCGCGCGTCGGCGAGGTGGGACGTGGGCCCCCGGCGGCTGTAGATGAGGTCGAAGGCGCGGTCCGGGAACGGGTAGACCTCGACCCGCCCGCCGGTCCAGACGAAGTCGACGTTGGTCAACGCCGCCTCGCGCTTATGGCGTTCGGCCAGCCGGATCATGTTCTCGGCGTAGTCGGTGCCGGTGACGCGCTCGGCCAGGCTGGACATGACCAGCGTGTAAAGGCCGTCGCCGCAGCCGACGTCGAGCACCCGCGGGTGCGAGGGGATGGTGCGGCGTAGCCAGCCGGTGAAGGCGGTCTCGCCATCGGGGCCCTCGAACTCGGAGTCCCAGGTCCGCCGGTAGCCGCCGTCCCTTGCGGCGACGGCATTGTACCACTCGATCCCCAGGTGGCCCACCTCCCCACCACGCGCATTCAGATCGCGCCCTGTCGCAAGGCGCCTGGCTCAGCGTCCGCTCACCGACCGAACTGCGGCAGGTGGTCCCGGTTCACTTCGAGGATGTCGTCGAGCAGCTTCTCGGCCACCCGCTCGTCGGGGACCAGCGGGTGTGCCGTCAGCGCGGCCAGGGCCGCGTCGCGGTCGCCGAAGGCGCCCGCCTGCACGGTCAGCTCCTCGTAGGCCTTGACCACCTGGATGAGCCCGCGGATCTTCGGGTCGACCTCGCCGATGGGCAGCGGGTGCACACCATCGCGCCCGACGACGGAGGGGACCTCCACGACGACGTTGTCCGGAAGACCGGTGATGGTCCCGTCGTTGCGGACGTTGACGATGTGCACGTCCCGCCGGTCGGTCTGGATGGCCGTCATCAGGTTAACAGCGACCTCGGAGTAGTAGGCCCCGCCCCGCTTGGACAGCTCGTCCGGTTTTTCGGCCAAGTCGGGGTCCTGGTACTTCTCGAAGAGTACGCGCTCGACCCCTTGGACGACCTCGGCCCGGGTCCCTTCCCCGCCCTCGGCTGCCACGCGCTTTTCTTCTTCCAGCATACGTTCGGTCTCATAGTAGTAACGAAGGTACGGGCATGGTAACATGCCCAGCGCGCGGAGCCACCTGGCGCTGAAGGCGAAGTCCGGCGGCAGGAGGTTGGCCTCGGCGGCCGCCGCCAACTGGGCCACGGCGAAGTCCGTGATGTCCTGGTCGTCGAGGTAGATGCAGCGGGCCCAGGTCAGGTGGTTGAGGCCGCAGAAGTCCATCCGCACCCGGCTCGGCTCGACCCCGGCGAACTGGGCCGCCCCGCGGAGCATGCCGATGGGCACGTTGCACAGCCCGGCCACCTTGACCCCCTCGCCGTGCTTGACCACGGCCTCGGTGATGATCCCCGAGGGGTTAGTGAAGTTGATCAGCCACGCGTCGGGGGCCAGCTCGCGGATGTCGCGGCAGACATCGAGGATGACCGGGATGGTCCGAAGAGCCTTGGCGAAGCCCCCCGGCCCGGTGGTCTCCTGGCCGATGACGCCGTGCTTCAGGGGGAGCCGCTCGTCGCGGGCCCTGGCGGCGAGGCCGCCGACGCGGAACTGGCTGACGACGTAGGAGGCGCCGGCGATGGCCGCGCGGCGGTCGGTGGTCGGCGTGACCTTGACGTTCAGCCCGGCCTTGCGGAACATCCGGCCGGTGAGATCGGCGATGACCCTCAGCTTGAAGCGGGCCTCGTCGTTCTCCACGTCGACCAGCCAGAGCTCCGAGACCGGCAAGGCGTCGCGGTTCTTGATCAGACCTTCGATGAGTTCGGGGGTGTAGCTGCTACCCCCGCCGATGACGGCGATCTTCATGGGGTTCACCTCGTAAGATGAGCGTGGGCCAAGGCCATATTTTCCAGATGGGGGGCGCATTCTCCTGCCCGGCCGCGCCGGTTGCAGGATGGAGCTGGGCCCGGCCCGAACTACGACCATGAAGTCCGGCACTGTGAAGTCCGGCCCAAGGAGCGACAAATGGCGCCAAACGAGTTTGTACCCGACGAGGACCTGCGGGCCCTCGGCCTCGACCCGGCCGCCGTCGTAGCGGTCGAGCTGATCCACGAGAGGCATGGCAACCGGCTGTACCGGGTCCGCCTGGACGAGCGTCGCGGGCCAGGCCCCGGTGGGGCTCGCACCTACGTCCTCAAGTGGTTCGGTGAGCCCGTGACGGGCGAATCGGGGCTGGCCGAGCCGGGGCCGGCTGAACCGGGTCCGGCTGAACCGGGGCCGGCTGAACCGGGGCCGGCCGCCGAAATCCACGCGTATGAACTGCTGAGGCATCTGGGCATCCCGACCCTACCCGTCCACGGCCTGTCGCCGCGGGCCATCCTCCTCGAGGATCTGGACGCCAGCCCCGTATGGCGACGGGCGACCGAGGAGGACGTGCTGGACGCGGCCACCGGCGTGGCCGTGGCCCAGTGGTACCGGGCCTTTCATGCCGCCGGGCGCCGGGTGGTGACCGACCCGGCCGGCCCTCCTGGCTTCCTGAAGCGCGAGGTCGACGAACTTAACCCCGAGGTCATCCGGGACATGGGGCGGCGACTCGGGCTGCCCGACCTCCCCGTCTGGCGTCTCGCGGCCTACCACATCGAAACCTTCAAGGCGGCCATGCGCGCCCTGCCCGAGACCCTCAACTACAACGACTTCTACTGGACCAACCTGGCCCTGGCGCGGCCGGGCAGGCCCCCGGCGGCCATCATCTATGATTACCATCTGGTGGGCATCGGTCTCCCCTATAGCGACTGCCGGAACGTTGCCGGCTCCCTGGGTGAGCCGGCCGGGTCCGCCTTCTGGGAAGCTTACGGCCCCGTGGATGAGCGCCAGCGCCTGCTGGACGAACCCACGTCCACCCTGTACAGTCTGCTTGCGGCCATGCGTCTTCCCAGATTCCCCCGCTGGGGAGAGTCCTCCCTCGAGGAAGCCCGCAGCGGGCGGCTGGGGCTCAGTATCAGGCTTGCTCTGGAAGCGCTGGGCGAAATCGGGCAATAAGAAAGCCCTCCCGGGGAGGGCCGAGGCGCATGATCTAGAGGTCAAAGACCTTCCTTAGGCCTTCGGTAATCGCGGACAATTCCTCTTCCGTCGCTGCCCGCATCGGCACCAGCAACTGGCCCCGAGAGATGGTGTAAATCTCATTGGTCCTAACGCAGGAATCCACGCACAGATTGACTCTTACGTCAAACTCAGTGCGTGACGGCCTACTGGAGCACTTGCAGACGACGACGTCATTAACGTCTCTGTCGTTGTCCGCAATGAAAACCGGGGACCTCCTGAGGGTCTCTGGGCCTACTAGGTAATTGGCCCAGACGAATTCACCCCGCTTGGCCGCGGCCCTCGCTCTCTTGGTCTATTCACTTCTTCCGTGTATAGGATTTCCGCAAGTCCCGCTCATACCACTTCTGATACACATCCCCCTCCTTCCGAGCCTCTTCAGCATCGGAAGGGGTCAGCGCGATGGGCTTCGCGTCGTGCAGCCCCAGGGCCTTCTCCATCTCGGCAATGGTGGGCTTGTCGGGATTGCTGGCTTTCGCCTTAGACCGAGCCGGGACCTTCGCCCTGGTCCCGGGTGTGGTCTTTTTCTTGTTCATGATCTTGGCCTCCGCAAGCGCGCTCCTACGCAGCCTACTCTCCGGGCATTTCTGCCCACCGGCCCTGTCTCCTGCTGACTTCGCAAGTCCCTGCCGACGAAATCGTTCGTCAAACCCGAGTGCCTGCCAGGGGCCACACTGGCTCACGAGAAGGGCGGCCTCCACAGGAGACCGCCCTAACTGTGCCCGACGTGCTCCAGGACCTCCGTCACGAACTCCGTCTTCCCCTCCGTGTACGCCTCCCGGTCGTCCCTGAACCGCCCGGCCAGGCGGCGCTTGAGTTCGCCATATTCGCGCGCCGCGTCGGGGTGGGCCCGCAGGTAATCGCGGAAGGCCAGGTGCCGCCGCAGCTCCGGGTTGTTCCGGGCCAGCAGATACAGGTGGTGCCGGGCCTCCCCGGCCGGCCACCGAAAAGCCTCCCGCCCGGGGATGCCTTTCTCGCCCTCATGCACATACCCGATGGCCGCCAGGCGCTCGATGGCCGACGGGACGTCGGCCGCCGACCCCACCACCACGTCGATGTCGATGATGGGCTTGGCGGCCAGGCCCGGCACGGCCGTGCTCCCGACGTGCTCGATGGCGACGGCCAAGTCGCCCAGGGCGGACGCCGCCCGGGCCTTCAGAACCGCAAACCGCCGCGGCCACTCGGGGTCATAGTCGATAATGATGACCGGCTCGGGCACAACCTCTCCTCCCGTCCGGGCGAGCCGACCTCAGCATCACCCCGCCCGATATCCTGGATGGGCTTCGCCGCAGGCTCGGCCGCGACCTCCAGGGATTGCCACGGGCTGGTCTTGTTTAGGCATGAAAAGGAAAACTCCGTGTGTGGTAGAAGATACCACCCGGTTGCACAGCACCTTATGGTGGCCCGTGGGTAGCGCTCGCTCAGACGCACGGGGTCGAAAGAGGTGCCGTCATGCATACAAGCCGAACCTACTACGCGGCACTGGCCCTCTCCGCCCTGTCCCTCAGGATGAGTATCAGATGATGGGGATGCTTGACGCCCCGCTCCTCTCAGAGCGACAGTTCCCGACAGCGTCCTGGGAATCATCTACGCCGGGGCTGACGCCTTCACGTCCCTGGGGAGCCTGGCCGCCAGCCGCTTCATGCCTCGATGGAAGCCATCGGCCATTGCCCTGGTGGCCAGTCTTGGCTGGGGCGTGGGGCTCGCGGCTCTCGTCTCCGTGGGGCATCCGACGCTGGCGGTGGGCCTGTTCCTGGGCCTCGATGCCCTCTTCGGACTGCGGTCCCCGGCCCTTAAGGCTTGGCGTAACGCGTCAATACCAAGCCCGGTGCGGGCGACGGCGTTGAGTGTGCTCAATACGGCAGCCTTTCTGGGCTCGACGCTCATCCTGGCGGGCATCACACCGGTCAGCGACCGCATCGGCCTCGGCGGGGTGATGCTCATCGCGGCAGGCTTGGCGGTCACCTCCGGTGTCAGCATGACCGTGAGCATATGGCAAAGCACAGGCAGGAGGGGAGTGTTCCGCTCCCCTCCTGCCTGATTACCAGGTCATCTCTTCTCCAGCACCCTGTGGAGCATCTTGATGATCTCCTGACAGCACAGGTCCGGCTCCCCGGGGCGCCCGCCATTGGGCCCGATGGGGATGCGCCCTTCGACGTACTTGGCCCTGACGGCCTCACGCACAACGGGCTGGCCGTCGCGGCTCATACCCACCGCCCGGAAGGTGAACTCATAGGTTCCGCCCTCGGCGGTGTTGGTGAAGAGGCGCGCGTATTCGCCGTCGTTGCGGTCACTGTCGTCATGCGCCCCGTCGTCCAGTAGGGTCAGGTTCCAGGTCGCGCCCGATGGGGCCACGGCTCGGACCGTGACGGTGCAACCGGTCACGGGCAGTCCGGCCTCGGTCACGACGGCCGTGAGCAAGATGGGCTCGCCCATGTGCACGGGGGCTGGGGTGACATAGGGCTGCATGCGGAAGTTCGAGCCGACGCCGATGGAGATCCCGTAGTCCACCGGCGACTTGTTCGACTGGCACTTGTTGGGGAGGAACCCCTCGCGCATCTCCCGCGTGTCCTTGCCGGCGGGCAGGTCGCCTGAGCAAGCGTACCCCTGGTGCTCCACGATGACCGCCCAGCGGCCGGCGTAGCGGTCGGGTTCCCTGGCCGGCATGACGAATTCCACGAAGCGCGCGGTCGGGCTGGAACCCACTCGCATCTGGAAGCCCGGGGGTATGCTCGGCCCGTTGAACACCTCGCCTTTGGGCGAGACGATCTTGAAGGGCAGGCGCATCCCCTCGTGGTCGAACAGGACGACCAGGGCACCCACGTCGCCTCGCAGCACGTCGAACTCGATGCGCTGCTTCTGACCGGGCAAGATCGTGTAGACCGGATCGGAGATGATCGCGACACCGGCCATGTCCATGTAGACCTGAGCGAAATACTTCTCCAGGTTAAAGTACGTGGGGCCGACGAGGTCGCCGACCACCCCGGAATAGGCTCCGGTGGCGGTCGACAGCCGGTTCAGGGCGGCGCGGTCGATGTCCTCACCGCGGCCGAGGCCGATGCCGTAGATCTTGATGTCCGACGGCAGGGTCAGCGGCCGCGTGGCCACCCCACCGCTTCCGGATGGGTGCCAGCTGTTGCCGCCGAGGATGCTGTACCACTGGCCGTCGTCGGGGTTCAGGTAACCGGTGTTGTCCATTCCATCGGTCAGGACGACCATGGCCTTGGTCAGGGCCGGGGGCGGGCTCGTGCGCGGGACCGAAAGCTGGCCGGCGGCCACGTGGACGCCGCCCGCGATACAGGTCGTGCCCCGCGGAGCCAGCTCCGTCGGGTTGATCTTGGCGACGATCCCCGGCTTGTTGGCCGACGTGACCTGGACGACGGGCTGCAGGACGTCGATGATCTCGTCGTACTTCACGATGGTGATGCGATCGTCCAGGTCGGGCCGGATGAGTTCGGCGAACAGGCGGCCACCGGCGATGGCGGCGTCTGCCTTTGTCCTGGTCCCGATCGTCTGGCTCATGCTGCCTGAGCGGTCCAGGACCAGACCGGCGTCGACGGCGATCGGCGCGGTGATCTCGCCCGTCAGGGCGTAGGTGAAGCTCGCCGGGACCGGGTTGGTGGCGTTGTGCCCCTCGATGATCAGCTGGGCGCTCGTGACGCGGGGCGCGTCGTCGGCGAAGAAGACGACGGCGATGTTGGTCTGGCCGGTGCCGGCCGGCCCAGAGCCGCAGGGATCCACGGCGTTGACGGAGTAGGTCCGGGCGCTGACCACATCGATGACCGAGTCGGCCGGCGGATCCTGCATCAGGCCGTAGAGGGCCCTGTCGACGCCGTCGATTCTGGCGGTGAACGTGAGCGTCCCGTCGCCGGTGTTCGTGATGGTGATGAACCTGACCATTCGGAAGCCGCGCTGCACCTGACCGAAGGACGGGAACGGCGCGGGCGGCGTGACAATCTCCGCGTTGGCGACGCAGCCAGTCCCGGATAGAGAGGCATTGTGCGTGGTCCCGCCGGTGGTTTCGTTGACCGTCAGGGTCGCCGAGGCCGGCCCCTCGGAAGTCGGCGCGAAGCGCACCTCGAGGTCATGGGAACTGCCCACGGCGATGTCCCCGCTGTAGGCGGCCCAGGCGAACGGGACGCCCGCCGGAGGGGCCGCCACGTTGACCGAGAGCTGCACCTCGCCGTCGTTCCGCAATCTGAGCGTGAGGGGGGTCGAGGAACCGACCGGGTGTTTCCCGAAAGAGAGCGCGGTCGGACTCAGCGTCAGCCTCCTGACCGGCGCCCGGGCGGTTCCCGAGCAGGTCATCGTGCTCTCACCGGCGGCCGGCTCGCGCGTCACGACGAGGTTCTTGGTCCCTGAGGGGCCGATGGCCGTCGGAGCGAAGGTGACGGTGACGCTCACCGTCTCGCCGACGCCCAGGGTTGTTGGCAGTGGCCGGCTTGTGGCCGTGACCGAGAAAGGAAGGTCGTTCGCGATCGAGACGATTCTCAGACAGTCGTCGCCTGAGTTTCTGATGGTGAACTCTCTGGTCGTCGTGGCCAGCGCGGGCGGCCCGCCGATCACGGCCTCGGGGAAGGTCTGCGAGTTGGGCTGGACGTCGCAACTCCCGCTGGGAAGGGGACACTCGCGCCAGACGGTGGGCCCGCCGGAGCCGGGCGAGGTCATGATGCGCACGGTTCGGGCCGAGGTGATCTCCGCCAGACGCTGGGTGGGGCCGCTCGTGGAAATCGGCCCCCAGCTGCAGAGTTGCGCACCGGTATCCGAACGGAAGACGATGTGCTGTTTCGTCGAGTTAGGGAGGCTGTCCGCGGCGAACATGAAGAAGGCCATGCCGGCCGCCGACGTGTGGAAGTGGAGCTGCCGGCCGGCGTCAAGGACCCATGGGCCGCCGCCAACGGCGTAGTGGGTCACGGTGGTCCCGCGCAGGTCGAAGATCCAGATGCTATATGTGTCGAACCCGCCCGAGGTGACCGCGTTGCGGACAGCGAGGAAGTTCGTGGCGGGAAAGAAAATCCACCGGACCGCCGCGGCGCCGGGAATCCAGAGTTCGTCCACCACCGTCCCGCTCTTCTTCAACTGGTAGGTATCGGTGCTACCGGATCTGAGGGCGAAACTCCACGGGCTCGTGTTGGTCGTTCCCCAACCGAGGCTGTTGTCGAACAGGCCCACCGCTGGGCTATAGGGCGTGCAGGGCATTCTTGACTCCTCCTTGGGTTCGAGCTTACATAAAACATCCGCACCGGCGCCGTGTCAGTTCCGAACAGCCATTTTTCTCACCCCACTGAGCCGCTGCGACAATCTTCCCTCGCCATCGGCGTAGCGGGAGAATTCTGGCAGTCGCCACCAGTTTCCTTCCATAATCTGGAGAACAAAAACGGACACGAACCGACATGGTTCGTGTCCGCTGCGGCTATGACTGGAGCCCCGTACGCTCCATCGCTCCCTAATCCGCCACGTTCTCGCCTTTCAGATACTCCACCATCTTCGGGGCCAGCCGCGGGGCGACCTCGGCCAGCATGCCCGGCATGATCCGGCCCATGACCACCGGGAGCATGCCCGGCAGGTTCTTCTCCATGTCCGCGGGCATGTCGGGGATGGCCTTCTTCATCAGCTCCATGACCTTGGGCATGAGCTTCGGCATCATCCCGGGGAAGAGCATCGGCATCAGCATCGGAATCATCTTTTCCATGGCCCCCAGGGCCGGGTCGCGGACGATCGCCGGCATGCCGGCCACCCCGTTCATCATCCCCTGCATCGCGCCGGGCATGGCCTTCATGATCTCGGGCATCATGTCGCCCATCATCTTGACGATGCCGTCGGAGTTCATTATCTCGATGGCCTTCTTGAAGACGCTCCACATGTAGATGGTGTTCTCGGTGGTATTCCGGACCTCGTAGCCGAGGGCTTCGGCGACGAGCGCGGAGAAGTCGATGATGGGCAGGTCGCGGCCGGTCGAGTCGCCGCCCACGCGGAGCTGGAACTCGCAGCACGGGCAGGTGGTCGCCAGGACCTCGGCGCCTACGCCGATGGCCTCGTCGAGCCGGTCGGCGACGATCCGGTCGGACACGTTGAAGTCGCTGATCCGGGTGAGGACGCTGCCGCAGCACTTGCCGTCCTCGCGGTTGGTCGTGCAGTCGACGTACTTGACCCCGGGGATGGCCTTCAGGGCCTCCCGCGGCGGCTCGTATATGCCGCCGTGTCGGCCGATGTGGCAGGAGTCGTGCCAGCTGATGGTCTTCTCGATGGGCTTCTTGAACTTCAGCTTGCCTGCCTGGATCAGCTCGTTGGTGACCTCGGTGATGTGGCGGATCTTGATGTCGAAGGGGATGCCGAGCTTCTTGGCCGTCGCCGGGTAGTAGTGGGTCCAGCCGACCCAGCAGCCCGGGCAGGAGACGACGATCTCCTTGACCCCGCGCTTGTTCATCTCGGTCAGGTTGTGCTTGACGACCATCTCGTACTCGGGGGTCAGGCCGGCGACGGCCATCGGCACGCCGCAGCAGGCCTCGTCCTTGCCGAGGTAGGTGAAGTCGACCTCGCCGTCCTTGAGGATGCGCACGGCGTTCTCGGCGATCTCCGACTCGACGAAGGAGGCGGTACAGCCGGCCCAGTAGGCCACCGGGGCCTTGTCCTTGATGACCGGGCGGACGTCCTCGGGGACCCAGGCGTCGCGCTCCGAGCGGCTCGCCGCCCAGATGTTGAGGTCCTGCTTGAGGCTGGCGCTCATCATCTCGAAGGCCGGGAAGGTGGCGTATTCGAGGTCCTGGACGAGGATGGGACGGATCTGGTCCCACAGCTCCTGGATGGGCAGGTGGACCATGCACACCGGGTTACACCTCTTGCAGGTCGTGCACATCAGGAAATTCTTGACCATCGCCTGGTCCAGGTTGGCCTTACCGCGGAGGTAGTCGCGCAGGAAGGACCACTTGCCGCGGGGCGAGGCGGTCTCCCAGCCCATCCCGAGGTGCAGGGTGCAGGTGTCGACGCAGTAGCCGCAGCCGGCGCAGGCGAAGGCGGCGTTGGTGAGCTTCTCGGCCAGGCGCCGCTTCATGTGCGGCCGGTCGGAGAGGAACCTCTCGGCCAGGGGCACCACGGCCTGGCCGACGCGGGCGGCCTTCATCGCCGTGCGGAGGAGGGCCGGGTTGCCGTTGCCGGCGATGAGCTTGCCGGGGTTGAAGACGTTCTTCGGGTCCAGCTCGGCCTTGGCCGTCTTGAGGCTCCGCAGGTGATCAGGCCCGAAGGCTTCCTTGGCCTCGTCGGTGAAGTAGAGGCCGACCGAGTAGGCCCGGCCGCCGTGCTTCTTGCTGATGTCCATCATGATGAGGGACTTGGCGAAACCCATGGTGTAGGCCCAGGTGCGCTGGTCGTGGAGGAGGAAGCACAAGAGGGCGACCTCGCCCTTGCCGACCAGGGAGCCCTCGATGGAGATGCCCTCGAGGCGGCGGGCGCCTTCCTCGATGACCTTGGCCACGGCCTTCAGCGGGACGATGGCCTCGCTGGGGATGAGCGACGGGCCGATGCGCTTCAGGCGCATGGGATAGAACCGCTCACTCCACTCGTGGCGGGCGGCCTTCTCATCAAGCCAGTCCCCGCCGGCGGCGGCGACGATCTCCTTCAGGGCCGGGACGACGGCCGCGTCGCGGTCGGCCGGGAAAACGAACATGGCCAGGTGCTTGCCCTTGGGGATGCCCGGGCGGATGAGGCCGGTCTCTTGAGTGTGGGCGGCGCCGGCCACTCGGGCCTCGGCCTCCTCGGCCTCGGCGATTTCCTCGGCCTCTTCCTTCGTCTTCAGGAACTGGGCGGTGTTGAAGCTGACGTGCCAGATGGGCAGGTCGCGGCGGCCGACCTCCTCGACGACCTCGACGAGCTTCGCCAGGTCGGAGAAGGCGGCCACCATGACCGTCTCCTCGTCGAGCTTGCGAAGCTTCAGGGTGACCTCGGCGATGAAACCGGTGGTGCCCTCGGCCCGGTTGACCAGGTCGAGGTCGGCGCCGGTCATCGTCCGGACCTCGCCGGCCGGGGTGACCAGCTTGACCGAGACGACGTTGTCAGCGATGAAACCGAATTCGTAAGAGCCGATGCCCGAGCCGCCCTCGGCGACCCAGCCGCCGACGGTGGAGCCGGGGGCGCTGGTCGGATAGAGCCGCAGGGCCAAGCCCTCGGGCTTGAGGGCCTTCTCGAGGTTGGCCCAGATGACGCCGGGCTCGACGGTGACGGTGAGATTCCCGCGGTCGAAGGACAGGACATGGTTCATCCGGCGGAAGGCCACGACGACGCCGGCCTTGGCCGGGACGCTGCCGCCGTAGCCGCTGGTGGCGGCCCCGCGCGGGACGACCGGAAGCCCTTCACGCGTGGCCAGCTTGGCCAGGAAGACGAGGTCGTCGAGGTTCTCCGGCTGGACGACCGCGTCGGCCAGGTTGTCGAGCATCATCTCGACCACGTCCGGCAGGTTGCCCACGTCGCGCGAGTAGACAAGGCGTTCGTTACGGTCGAAGCGGGCTCTTTCGCCGAATCGATTCTCCAGCTCCTTTTTCACTCGTTCGTTCATGGTCGGACCTCCTTCGCCTTATGCAAGTTTTGTCTTGTGAAAATGGAGAGTCATGCGGGCTGGGCGTTTCTGCCTCTTTGTGAAGGAGAGCACTTTCTCTTTCCTTCCTACATCATATCTGCCCACCGATTTTACTACAATACTGTTCTTCGCTTTCGCTAGTAGTGAAAACAGCGGATAACTCCCCAGCTACATCGAGTGCCGTCCGAAGCCGCCCGGCTCGGTTTCGCTCATGAAGAAGGTCTGCCGCCCCCGGAGGGCGAAAACAAATAGGCCCGCAACGGGACAGGCCGCCATCGAGACAGGCCGGCATCAAGACAGGCCGGCATCAAGACAGGCCGGCATTGAGAACGAGGAAGGAGCACCGCCCCGATGACCATCGAGATCCGCCGGGCGACGCCGGAAGACGCGCCCCTCGTCCAACACCTGCTGCATCAGGCTTACGCCGCCAACGCGGCGGCCGGCTTCAATTTCACCGCGGCCACCGTCGACCTGGACAAGGTCGTCGAGACCTTCACGTATGCCGACATCTACCTGCTCTTCGAGGGCGACGCGCCGCGAGGCACGGTCACCGTCTTCAACGACGGGAACATCGGTTGGTTCGGGGTCCTCCCCCAGCGCCGCGGGCTCGGCCATGGGCGCCGCCTCCTGGGTTTCGCCGAGGAGCGCGTCCGGGCGATGGGCAAGGACCGAGCCTACCTGAATACTCCGGTCAACCATCCTTGGCTACCCGCCTTCTACCGCCGCTGCGGGTTCGTGGCCGTTCGCGTGGTCCACTACCCTGGCAAGAACTACGACTCAGAGGAGTTCGAGAAGCCCCTGCCGCCGCGGGCGGGATGACCACGACGCCAAAGGCCCGAAGCTCACGCGCTTCGGGCCTCAGACTTGGACGGCCGGTCGTGGGGACGGCTCAGTGCATATCCGACCGCTTGAACAAGTCGATGAAGTGAAGGATGAAGCGGAGCTGCTTGCCGTCGAGGTGGCAGATGGACCGGATGATGGTCTGCACGCTCGGATCGATGAGGAGCTTGCGGAGGTCCTGGCCCATCGAGTGGATCATGTCCTCGACCCCCTCGCGCTCCATGACCAGGTAGCACGGGGACACCCCGAGGGCGGCGGCCAACTTCTCGACGGTCTTCAGGGACGGCTGGACGATGCCCGCCTCGACCTGCGTGACCATGGCCGGTGAAATGCCGGCCCGCGCGGCCAGCTCCTTCTGGGACAGGCTGAGGGTCTCGCGTGTCAGGCGGACCTTCTCGCCCAGCGTGTTCGTGGGGTTGAGGATGAGCGAGATGGGCAGCTCGAGGACACGGGCCACGTTGCGGAGGGTCTCCACCGACGGGTCGACCTGGCTGCGCTCGATGTCGCTAAGGTGGCTCGGGGAGATGCCGGCCCGCATGGCCACGTCGTTCAGGGTCAGCTTGCGGTCCTCGCGTTGCAGGCGCAGCTTGTCACCCAAGGACAGGCCCTCGTCGACGGCCTCCTGCGGGACCAGAGCGCTCCTGGGGACGTTCAGGGCGACCGAGAGCCGGTCGATGGCCCGGACCGATGGTGTCTTGCGGTTGCGCTCGATCTCGCTCAGGTAGGACACGGAGATCTGAGCCCGCGCGCCCAGTTGCGTCAGGGTATAGCCGCGCTCTTCGCGCAGTTTCCTCAGGCCCTGGCCGATCTCGACCGGCATCGTTCACCACTCCCCTCATCGTCTCCGCTGTTGCTCGCCGCTCATATCATATCCGGCGACCCGTCCCCGGCGCAAGGTCCGGCCCGGTCCGCCGCCGGGGCGGGCCGCTCGGGCGCCCGGGCCGCCTCAGGCGCACCGCCAAGGCCAGGCTGAGGGCCAGCACTCCGAGGCTGAAGGCCTGAGTGACGGTGAGCCAGCCCCAGAGGTATTCGGCCTCGCGGACGAAGTCGGTGGCGAAGCGGACCGCCGCGTAGAGGGCAAGGTAGACCAAGAATCGCTGCCCTTCAGGGGTGCTGCGACCATCCGCCCGGCCGGGGGTCCCCCGCCAGGCCGGCAGCATCAGCAGCCCGAAGATGGCCAGGTCCAGCGCGGCCTCCAGGGGCTGGGCCGGGAAACGCAGCCCATCGGCCAGCGTCGTGACGATGCCCCAGGGGCCCGCCGCGGGATGCCCGTAGCAGCAGCCCCTGAGGGTGCACCCGACCCGGCCGATGGCCGAGCCGAGGGCCATCCCCGGGGCCATCACATCAAGGTACGACAAAACGGGCCGTCCCCGGCGCCGGGCGGTCCAGAAGACGGCCGCCAGGCCACCGAGGAGGGCCCCATAACCAGAGAGTCCGCCTTCGAAGATGGAAAACGCGCTGAGCGGGTCGGCCCGGTAGGCGGGCCACTCGACCAGCACATAGAGCAGCCTGGCGCCGACGAAACCGGCGATGGCGGCAAGGAGCGAGAGGTTCAGGATCTCGACCGCGGGGAGCCTGCGGCGCCGCCCCTCGGCGATGGTCACAAGGACGCCGGCGACCACCGCCAGGTCGAGGAAGAAGCCCCACGAATAGACCGCCAGGGGGCCGATCTCGAAGAGGACGGGCCGCACGCCGCGGTCCTACTTGGCCGCGTCGACGATGCCGCGGACGATCTGGTCGACCTCCGCCGGCACCTCCCCGAGGGATGACCCGGGGAAGAACGACGCGAGCAGCATCGGCCTGAGGGCGCTGATGTAGGTCCGGCCTTCCTTCGTAAAGACATTGATCTTGCAGGGCAGGAAGAGCCCGATGTCGATGTCCGACGTCAGGACGCGGTTGGCGTACTTGGCGTTGCAGATCTCGATGATCTTGAGCGGTTCGCGCTCGAAGCCCTTCTCCTTCAGCGTCGCCTGGACGTCGTGGACGTGCAGGACGCGGAAGCCCCGCTCGGCAGTCTTGTCCTCGACGGCGGCCACGGCCTCATCGAACGACTTCCCGGTGGTCACCGTGTACTTCATCTCGGGCACGTTCTCGACCGTCGAGGAGTCCTTCTCGGCCCGCAGCCGCCGCAGTTTGTCCTCGAGATCGTCCAGCTCGCGGGCCATCCCCGGCTTCAGGGAGTGGGCCGGCAGCCGCGAACGCAGTTCGGCCAGGTCGGTCTCGGTCTTGGCGATTTCGGCGTCGATGTCCCGGTTCATCAGACGACCTCCTTGATTCCCCGGGCCCGGACCTCGTTGACGATGGTCCGCCAGGCCACGGGGGCCTCCGGCAGGACCCGCCCGTCGACCATCAGCAGGGGCAGCGAGACCTGCCGTTCCTGTATCATCTCCAACACCTTCGGGTAGCTATCCATCCGCTGGTCATCCACGTCGACATAGGTCACCCGGACCCGGCCGTTGTACTGGCGGTCCAAGATCTCACTGTACTGCTCGGTGATCTCCTCCTGAGATCGCGTCGGCCCTCAGCCGCCCGAGAAACAGGAGTCGCTCACCCGCGAACCGAAGACGACGAACTCGACCTCGGCCGGCAGCTTGGGTCCGCTTTCGGCCGGCGGCGCGGGGCGACGGTCTCTGAAGAACATGGAAACCCTCCTTGGAATGAACGCAAGTGGAGAGGCGTGTGGCTGACGAGCCCGGGAGCGAGAGGCGGGCGCACGGCCCAGCTCAGGCCGGGCCTCAGCCAAAGCCGCAGGAGCCCGAGGACGAACCGGCGTCGGAACCGGCCGAGCCGCTCGACCCCGCGCCGGCCTTGGCGCCGGCTTTGACGAGGATGTGCCCGGAGTAGTCCTGACGGATGTTCTTGGTGCCGCATTCGGGGCAGGTCACGCCGTCCTTCTCTTTGATCGAGACGGTGACGCTGAAGCGGTGCCCGCAGTCGCGGCAGGCGAAGTCATAGGTCGGCACGTGATAGGCCTCCTGAAAACGATGGTGGCGCGTCATACCCACGGGGGTATCCGCGCCACCATTCTATCTCGATGCGGAGGGAACTGTCAAGCGGCTCTCAGACGGCTTCTCAAGCGGCTTTTAAGGCGGCTCTGAAGCGGGCTCACCGTCTAGCGTGGGGTCTTTTTGCCCGGCCTCGACGAAATCAGCTTGATGATGCCGCCCGGTCCGAAACTCTCGACCGAGTCGATGGTCATCCCCGCCAGTCGCACGTTCTCGACCGTCCGGCGGTTGATGTTGGCCCCCACCACCCGGACGACGAGGGGGTTCATCCGGTCCATGATCGACCCGGCCAGCCCCAGGGCCCGGACGTGCTCAAGCATGATGACCCGTCCGTCGGGGCGGCAGACCCTGGCGACTTCTCTGAGCCCGGCCACCGGGTCGGGCACCGAGCAGAAGACGAAGGTGTCGACCACGGTGTCGAAGCTGTCATCCGGGAAGGGCAGGGCCTGGGCGTCGGCCAGGAGCAGGCGGACGTCCACCTGAGTCGGGGTCGGGGCCGGGGGCGTGGCCTTCGTCGCAGGCTGAGCCGCGTCCAGCCGCCGCTTCGCCCGTTCGAGCATCTTCGGGGAGACGTCGACCGCCGTCACCCGGGTCCCTGGCCGGTAGAAGGGGATGTTCCTGCCGGTTCCCACGCCGACCTCGAGGACCTCGCCGCTCGTCTGATCGAAAATCTTCCTGCGCCATTCCGGCCGCCCCATGCGGTCAAAGAAGTCATAGATGGCGGAAATGCGATCGTAGCGCCGGCTGACGGGGCGGCTTGAAGGGAGGACCCGGTCTTCGGTGGCCCCCGTCATCGGGCTCACTCCTTCCGGGCCAGGCTCTGCTGGGCGTTCGGCGGCGCGCTCAGGTCAGTCGAGCAGGACGGGCAGTAGCGCCAGTCGGGACTGACCGGCTGGCCGCATTTCGGGCACGTCCGCCGGAGGGTCTGGCCGCAGTGCGGACAGATTTGGAAGTTCTCCTGGATCGTGGCCCCGCAGTGCTGGCAGCGCGCATTCTCCCATGGCCAGTTGCGCGGGTGGTGATAGCCGCCGGACGTGCGGGCGGCGTTGTCCTCCATGACCCGCCAGATCAGCCAGGCCCCCAGCACCAGGAAGAGGAGCATCATCTCGGTTCACCTCGCCTTTCGGACCGCGGTCCGCCGCCGGACCCGGCCAGAGTCTGGCCGCAATAGGGACAGACCTGCCAGCCCGGCTCGGTCGGCCGCCCGCAATTGGGGCAACGCGAGTCGTGGCGATACCCGTGGCCGGCGCCGTCGTGGTGATACCCGCGGCCGGCGCCGTGGCGGTTGCCGATGAGCAGGTAGATGACCAGAACCACGAGGCCGATGATGAGGATGGTCCAGAGCGGGTTCCATAGACCGTAACCGTAACTTCCCATGAAGCCGCCGGGGCCGTGCATCCAGTACATCATCCCGCCCATGGGGCCATAGAAGCCTCTTTGCCAATAGCCGGAGTAGGCCCAGTAGCCGAAGAGGTTGTACCCGACCACCGCCAGGACCAGGACGGCGAGGGCGGCCCAGATCCACCAATTACGCCTCACGTTCGCTCACCTCACTTGGGCGCACCCAGCCAGCCAAAGCCGGCCTGACCGGTGTAGCCGTTGACGAGGACCGCCGGGCCAGACTTGCCGCCGCCCGCGGTCTGGAACTCGTAATAGCCGTAGAAGGCGACCGGCGAACCCTGAACGGCCAGGGTGTTGCCCTGGTTGGAGGCCAGGAAGCCGGCGGCCGCCTTGGCCGCGTTGGCGGCGTTGACGGTCATCTCGGGAATCTGGACGGTGGCGCCGTTGGCCGAAGCGCCCGGAGTGACCGCGGGACCAACGCCCGGTACCATGCCGTTACCGCGGAAGCCGCAGCCGTAACCAGGCCCGGGGCCGTAGCCCGCGGCGTAACCCGGACCATAGCCCGGACCGTAGACGGTCCCGCTGACGCCGTACTTGACGTCCCAGTGCATGGCCAGACCCATCTCGCGGGCGGCCAGGCCGCTGCCCTTATCGACGACCACGTTGAAAGCGGCGTGGCCCGTGCTCTTCTCGGCGACCAGGAACGACCAGGCCCGCTCGTATTCGGTCGGCGCGCCGGCGACGACCAGGTCTTTGCCGGTGGTGCCGAGGCCGCTGAGGTATTTGTCAACGGCCTTGGCCGCCTGGTCCTGCGTGATGGTGGCGACGTTGGCCGGGAGGGTGCCGCTTCCATATCCATAGGCGCCCATCATCCCGTAGCCGGGGCCATAAGCGGTACTGTAACCGGCGGCATAGCCGCCCATCATCCCATAACCGGAGCCGTAGCCCGCGCCATAGCCGGAGCTGTAGCCCGCGCCATACGTGGAGCCGTAACCCGCGGCGTAGCCGCCCATCATCCCATACCCGCCGAAGCCGTACGTCTGGCCGTTGGCCGCGGTCTGAGAAGCCACCGGATAGGCCGTTTGGTAGGCCCGTGCTTGAGCGCTGGCCTTGACTTGCCAGAAGCCGAAGACGCCCAAGCCGATCAGGGCCAGGCTGAGAGCGGTGAGAAAGATACGTCGTCTCGACATTAGTGATGCCCCCTCTTGGAGAGGCCGGCGCAATGAGCCGGCCATTGTAGAATTCACTGTGATTATCCAAGCATAGACCGTGCCAACTTCTTGGCGGAGGCCATAAATGGCTTAACGACGCGGTTTTACAGACCGCTAGACCCGCGCGCCCGAAACGCGATTTTCCTCCTCGGTGTCGCAAAACAAGCAGTTGCGACCGAGGATGATGGCGCAAAACAAACAACCGCCCGCGGTTTATACGGGCGGCACATCAAGCCTCGAGCCCATACTTCTGCACCCGGTAAATCAGCGTCTGGCGGCTGATGCCGAGAAGGCGGGCCGCCTGGGTCTGGTTCCCGCCGGCCTTGGCCAGCGCGCGGCGCAGCAGTTCGCGCTCGACCTCCTCGAGGGACAGGCCCTCGTCGGGGATGTCGGGCAACTCGAACCGGCCCGCGGGCTTCGGGGCCTCGCCGTCGCCGGCCTCGCCGGCGCCAACGGCCTCGGCACCCGGCCCGTCATGCCCGCCGACCACCTCCGCCGGCAGGTCCTCGAGGCCGATGACCGCTCCCCCGCCGACCACCAGGGCGCGCTCGACGGCGTTCTGCAGCTCGCGCACGTTCCCCGGCCAGTCGTAGTCGACCATGGCCCGCATGGCCTCCGGGGCCACGTTGGGCGCCGCTCCGGCCGGGCCGGCCGCGCTCTTTACCTCAATGAAGTGCCGGACGAGGAGCGGGATGTCCGTCTTCCGCTCGCGCAGGGCCGGCAGGACGATGGGCACGACGTGCAGGCGGTAATAAAGGTCTTCGCGGAACGCGCCGGCCTCGACGGCCGCCTTCAGGTCGCGGTTGGTGGCGGCGATGAGCCGGACGTCGACCCGTACCGCCTCGCGCCCCCCGACCCGCTGGAACTCGCGCTCCTCGATCACCCTGAGCAGCTTGGCCTGCAGGGAGGGGCTCATCTCCCCCAGTTCATCGAGGAAAAGCGTCCCGCCGTCGGCCTGCTCGAAGCGCCCGGCGCGCCTGGCCGTGGCCCCGGTGAAGGCGCCCTTCTCGTGGCCGAAGAGTTCGTCCTCGAGGAGCGTCTCGGGCAGGGCGGCGCAGTTGACGGCGACGAACGGCCGCTCGGCCCGCGGCCCGCGCCGGTGGATGGCCTTGGCGATTAGTTCCTTGCCCGTGCCGCTCTCGCCATAGATGATGGCGTTGGCCGTCGTCTCGGCCAGCCGATCGACCAGGGCCAGGACCTTGCCCAGGGCCGCGCTCTCGCCGACGATGTCGCCGTACCCGCCGCGCCGGTCGAGCTCATCGCGGAGTCGCACGACCTCGGCCTCGAGGCGGCGGAGGTCCAGGGCCTTGCCTACGAGGACGCTCATCTCGTCGAGGTCGAAGGGCTTCTGGACATAGTCGTAGGCGCCTTCCTTCATCGCCTTGAGGGCTGTCTCGACGGCCCCGTGGGCGGTGACCATGATCACCGGCCGGCGCGGGTCGGCCGCCCGCAGGCGCTTCAGGACCTCAATGCCGTCCAGGTCGGGCAGCCTGAGGTCGAGGATGACAAGATCGGGGCGCTCGCGCGCGGCGAGGTCCAGGCCCTCGGCGCCGGTGGCCCCGGTGACCACGCGGTGCCCCTCGGCGGACAGGCCGCGCTGGAGGGCCCAGCGGAGGTTCTTCTCGTCATCGACGACCAGGATAGCGGCCATGGCTCAACCTCCAAAGGAAAGGGCCGTCCCAAGGGACGGCTCAAGGTGCGACCGGCTCATCGCGCGACCGGCAGGCTGACCCGGAAGGTCGTCCCCTGCGGCCCCGACTCGACCTCGATGAAACCGCCGTGGGCATCGACGATGCGGTGGGCGACGGCGAGGCCGAGCCCGGTCCCCGTGGGCTTCGTCGTGTAGAAGGGGTCGAAGATGCGGGCCAGGTCGGGCTCGGGGATCCCCGGGCCGGTGTCGGCCACGACGAAGGTGACATAACCGGCATCGTCGTGGCTACGCCGGACGCCGACGTCGCGGTTCCGCCGGGCGCCGATGGTCAGCTCGCCGCCATTGGGCATCGCCTCGACGGCGTTGATGATCAGGTTCAGCAGTACCTGGCGCAGTTGGGAGTCATCGGCCGGCACCGGCGGCAGATCCTCCTCGATCTCCACCTCGACCGTCACGCGGTGTTCGGGTAGGAACCTCCCAAGCATCGCCAGGGTGGCCTCGATCGTCTCATGCGGGTCGACGTCGGCGAAGGCCGGCTCGGACGGGCGGCCGAACCCGATGAACTGCGTCAGGCGCGCGTTCACCCGGTCGCATTCGTCCCTGATGACCCGGGTGAATTCGGCGACGTGCTCGTCCCCGGCGAACTCGCGCTCCATGACCTGGACCGTGGTCCTGACCACGCTGAGAGGGTTCTTTATCTCGTGGGCCACGCCCGCCACGAGCTGGCCCAGGGCGGCCAGCTTATCCGCCCGCCGGACCTGCTCCTCGAGCTCCTTCTTCTCGCTCAGGCGGCGTTCCAGCTCGCGGTTCATCTCCTCGATGCGGCCTGCCCGCCGCTCCAGCTCCTCGCGGGCCTCCCGCTGTTCCTCGGCGTAGAGCAGAGCCTCGCGGCGCCGCCGCCAGCCGACCTCCTGCAACAGCCCGGCCATCCAACCGGCCCCGTTGAGGATGAGGACGTCGACGGCGGCCGGCAGGACCCCGTGTTCCGGCCGCCCGATGAAGAGGACCACCCACGGGGCGTAGAGCAACGAGGCGACGATGGGCGCGACGACCCCACCGGCCAGCCCGAAGCGCAGCCCGGCGTAGATGACCGGCAGATAATAGGCCGCCCGGTACAACGCGTGGTAGGCGAGCTGCTCGGGCGGGGTGGCGTAATGGAGATAGGTGATGACGGCCAGGGCCGCGCCGATGAGCGCGATATCGAGGGCGCGGCCCGGACCGAAGGCGTTCTTGCGCATTGGGAACCCGTTCCCCAGCGTTCGCGTGGCTAGTTCGCCCGCTTTTCGACGGCGCTCTTGATGAGTTCCAGGTCCTGAGCCAGCTTGCGCTGGCGGGCGCCGATGCTGAGAGTGTACCCGAAGACGACCACCCAGATGACGGTGTAGGCGGCGAACAGATAAGGCAACGCTTTCGCGGCTGACGGCATTCGACTGATCTCCTTTCAGATGCTCGACTGGGCCTACCTGGTCCCCTGCAGGCGCTCCTTGAGCTGCGCCACCTCGTCCTGCATGGCCTCCACCCGCAGGCGGTTGATGAGGAGGTAGACGAAGAGGAAGCTGAAGGCGACAAAGCTGACGATCATCGTCTGAAGCATGGACTTCTCCATCGCCGCGCCCTGCCAGCTGATGACCACCGGGTGGATGGTCCGCCACCAGCGGATGGAGAAGAAGACGATGGGCACGTCGATGAAGCCGAGGATCCCGAAGACCGCGGCGAAGCGGGCCCGCTTCTCGGGCTCGTCGGCGGCCATCCGGATGAGCAGGTAGGCGACGTAGATGAACCACAGGATGAGGGTCGTGGTCAGGCGCGGGTCCCAGGTCCACCACTGGTTCCACGAGATCTTGCCCCAGATGGGCCCGGTGATCAGGACCAGGCTGGTGAAGAGGACGCCGATCTCGGCCGACGAGTAGGCCAGCGCGTCATAGCGCCGCTCGCCCTTGGCGAGATAGAGGATGCTGGCCACGAAGACCACCCCGAAGGCCAGGAGGGCGTTCCAGGCCGAGGCCACGTGGAAGTAGAAGATGCGCTGGATGAGGCCGAGGGTCGCGTCGTCGGGCACGTACATGAAGATCATGTACTGGGCCACGGCGATGAGGATGAAGGTGATGACGGCGATGGAGCCGAGCCCGCCGCGCCCGGGTCGGAGGCCGGCGGACGGCCTGGTGGCGGGCTTTTGCTGAGGCATCGTGTGGGACTCCCCCTCTCCTTACACTTCCAGGAGGTATTCGAAGAGCAGGAACGGGACGGCGATGAAGATGGCGTCGTAGACGGCGAGGACCTTGAACCAGGTGACGAAGTCGTCCAGGGGCAGGCCCCCGAACACGCCGCGGGTGGCCTCGACGGCCCCGATGACGACCGGGATGATGATCGGGAAGAGGATCACCGGCAACAGCACCTCGCTGGCCTTGGTGTTGGCGGTGAGGGCGGCGAGGAAGGTGCCGATGGCCACGAAGCCCAGGGTCGCCAGGAGGATGACGGCGATGGCCAGGAGCCACGAGCCGGATGGGGCGTAGTTGTAGATGACGATGAAGACCGGCAGGGCGATGACCTCGACGATGGTCATGAAGGCCCAGGTGCCGAGGAGCTTGCCGAAGTAGATGGCGCTGTGGTCGACGGGCGACAGCATCAGGCCGTGGAGGGCGTCGTTCAGCCTTTCATTGGCGAAAGACCGGTTCAGGCCGAGGATCCCGGCGAAGAAGAAAGCCACCCAGATGAGGCCGCCGAAGATGCTGCGGACCTCGTCGCGGGACGGGTCGAAGGCAAAGGCGAAGATGACGATGACCAGGAGGGCGAAGATCAGCATGGCGCTGATCATCTCCTTGGTCCGGAACTCGGCCCGGAGGTCCTTCCAGGCGAGGAGGCCGACCTTGCGGAGGAAGCTCATCGCGTCGCCTCCTCCGCTCCCGCGCCGTCGCCTGTGCCCCCGGCCGCGGCCCGGTAGCGCCGGTTCAGCTCATCGAGGGTCAGGTCGGCGGCGGCCTCGTCGAGGGCGATCTGCCCGCGGACGACGACCACGACCCGGTCGGCCATGGCCAGCCCCTGGTCGAACTGGTGGGTGATCATGACGATGGCCCGGTCGGGCCCGCGGAGCGAGTTGAGGACGGACGACAGGGTCTCGGACGCCTGCGGGTCGAGGCCGGTGTACGGCTCGTCCAGAAAGAGCAGGGACGGCCGGTGGATGATGGCCCGGGCGATGGCCAGCCGCTGGACCATGCCCCGCGAGAACGTCCGCACCGGCTCGTTGAAGAACAGCTCCAGCCCGACCTCGGCGAGGACCTCGTCGATGCGCGCCGCGAGGTCCGGGACATCGTAGAGCCGCCCGTAGAAGTACAGGTTCTCCCGGGCGGTCAGGGCGTCGTAGAGGTAGCTGTGGTGCGAGATGACACCGAACTGCCGCCGGACCTCGGCCGGCACCTCGGCCAGGTCGCGCCCGTCGATGAGGACGCGGCCGCTGCTCGGCTTGAGCAGCCCGGTGAGGATGCGGAGCAGCGTCGTCTTCCCCGCGCCGTTGGGCCCGAGGATGGTCAGGAAGCGGCCGCGCTCAACGGTCAGGTCAATGTCCCTGAGGATGAGCCTGGGGCCGATCCGCTTACTGACGTGGGTGGCGACGATGGCCGGCGTCATGAACTATCCCTTCCCGGCCTGCCGCAAAGCCAGGATGACCTGGACCAGTTCGGCCTTGACGGCGGCCCGTTCAGCTTCGTGGGTCGTGTCGTCGAGCTCGCCGGCCTGGTGGCGCCGGTCGAGCGAGGCGATCTCCTTTATGAGTTCGGACTTGCGGGCCAAGAGTTCGTCCTCCGGGCCGGAGGCCGCGGCGACTGCCGCGGCGCGCTTGGCCGCGGCGGGCGAGGCGGACGTGGCGGTCGCGGCCGACGCGGCGCCGTTGGCGGCGCGTGACCTGGACCCCAGATAAGAGTAGACGCCCCAGGCCACGACGACGAGCCCGAGAATCAGGAGGGCGATGGGTAGCGGGCCGCCGGACGTCAGGCGCCCGAAGAGGCCCTTCGGCGCCGGCTGCGCGGTGGTATCCGTCCCGTGCGGGTTGGTGGCCGGGGTCGTCGACCCGCTGCTCGGTCCCTTGGCCCAGTTTATCTTGAGGGTCGTCCCGGCCGGGGTGTTCTCCCGGTGGTACTCCTGGAAGACGGCGTCGTTGAGGCTCACCGTCTCACCGGCCGTCAGGTCGGAGGTCCCGCCCAGGTTGAGCTGGTCGACCTGGACGACGATGGAGAAATTGCCGGTCAGGTAGACGACCTTCCGGTCGATGGTCCCCTTCCCCTGGTCGCCCGCCGGCAGGCGGTAGGTGAAGGCCACGTCGAGCTGCTGGCCAGCCTCCAGCGGGTCACGGGCGATGAAGCCGTCCTTGGTCTTGTCGACCTGGGTGTCGGTCAGGCCCTGGCGGAAAGACAGCTCGGTGAAACCCGCGGGGAGGGAGAAGGTCAGGTGGTCGGCCTTCTTCGTCGAGCCGTTGATGATCCGGACGGCGTCGGTGACGATCAGGCCCTTGTCGTCCAGCCGGAGCACGAGATGCTCGGTGTCGACGCCGAGAACGCCCGCGGGCAGGCTGCTCGCGGCGGGGGCGGCGTCGGCGGCGTGGGCCGGGGCGGCCGGCAGGGGCAGCCCGGCGAGGACGAGGGTTGCGGCGAGGAAGACGGTGACGGCGAGGTTCCGCTGGCTCATGGGTTCACGCCCTCCGGGTCTGATTGGACGGCTTGCCGGTCGGCTTGCCGCATTGATGACAGAACTTCTGGCCCGCGCGCAGGAGCCGCGCGCCGCATTCCGGACAGTAGCCCGCCGAAGTCGGGGTCTCGGCCAGGCTACCCCCGAGTTCGGCCTGCACCGTCGCCTGGACGGCCGCCTCGACCTCGGCTTCGACCTCGGCCTCGATCTCCGCTTCGATCTCGGCTTCGAGTTCCGCCTCGACCTCGTCGTCAGCGGCGCCCGGTGAACCGCCGCCGGTCCGGGTCAATTCGCCCCGGGCGGCGCGGTAATCGTCCTCGTTCATCTTGCCCATCCGGTAGTCGTATTCGAGGTCACGGAGCTGAGCGGCCCCGTCCCCGGACGGCGCGGTCGCGGTGGCCAGCCCGTCGGTGTGGCCGTACTCCTCGTCGCCGGAGATGAGCGGCAACCCGATAAGGGCGCCGGCGGCGACGATGAGGACCAACGTGCCCAGGATGCCAATGAGGCTCATCAGGCGTCACCTCCCAAGCCGCGGCCCGAGGCCACGGCCGGCGCCCGCCGCAGGGTCCCATACTCGGCCACGGCCGCCCCACGGGCCTGCGGCCAAAGGGCGAAGACCGTGCCGAAGGCCAGGAGGAAGCCGCCGATCCAGATCCAGGCGACCAGCGGGTTGACCATCACCTGGAAGGATGCGGTCATGCTCTCGTCCCAGTTGGAGAGGATGACGTAGACATCGCGGGAGAGGCTGCCGAGGATGGCCACCTCGGTGCCGGGCTCCTCGCGATTCGGATAGAACTGCTTCTTCGGCTCGACCACGGCCAGTTGCTTCCCGCCGCGGGCGACGGACATGTCGGCGAAGACCTCGACCACATCCTTGTGGCTGGGCGACTCGCGCATGTCGAGCTTCTGATAGGTGACCGTGTAGGCGCCGACGGTCATGCTCTGGCCGGGCGTCAGCGTCTTGGTGTCCTGGAGCTTGAAGGCGGTCGACCCGACGATGCCCACGGCGATCAGGGCCACCGCCAGGTGGACCAGGTACCCGCCGTAACGCCGGCGGTTGCGGGTGGTCAGGCGGCCGAGGGCGGCGGCCGGGTTCTCGTCGTGCGACCGGGCGCGGACCGCGGTCCCCTTCACGAACTCGAGGACCACCGTGACCACGACGAAGACGGCGCTGGCGAAGGCGATGACCGCCCAGAACGGCCGCATCCCCAAGACCACGGCCAGGCCGGCGAAGACCAGCGCGGCGGCCAGCGGGTAGAGGAAGTTGTCGCGGAGGTTCTTCAGGGATGAGCGTCGCCAGGCGATGAGCGGGCAGAGCCCGGCGAGGATGAGGATGAGCAACCCGAGCGGCAGGCTCAGGCGGTTGTAAAAGTCAGCCCCGACGGCCACTTCCCGGCCGATGAGGTTGCGGGTGATGATCGGGAAGATGGTCCCCCAGAAGACGACGAAGGCCGTCCCGGCCAGGAGCACGTTGTTGGTCAGGAAGCTCGTTTCCTTCGAGATGTAGGCCTCGATGGGCCGGTCGTCGGCGACGTCGCCGCGGCGGGCGATGACCAGCCCGACCGTGACCGCCACGACGACGAGGAGGAAGCCCAGGAAGTACAGGCCCATCTGGCGGTCACCGAAGGCGTGCACCGAAGACAGGATGTCGCTGCGGGTGAGGTAGGTCCCGAAGATGGTCAGGAGGAAGGTCACCGTGACCAGGGCGACGTTCCAGAACTTGAGGAGCCCCTTGCGTTCCTGCATCATCGCCGAGTGGATGAGGGCGGTGGCCGTCAGCCACGGGATGAGCGAGGCGTTCTCCACCGGGTCCCAGGCCCAGTAGCCGCCCCAGCCCAACTCGACGTAGGCCCACTGCATCCCGGTGAGGATGCCGATGGAGAGGAAGAGCCAGGCCGTCAGGGTCCACTTCCGCGACAGCTTGACCCACGCGGAGCGGGCCATCTCAGCACCGGGCCGCGACCCGAGGGTCAGGGCGGCCAGGGCGAAGGCGAAGGGCACGGCGAAGCCCACGTAACCCAGGTAGAGGGCGACGGGGTGGATGACCATGCCCAGGTTCTCGAGGAGCGGGTTGAGGCCCTGGCCGTCGGTCGGGATCTCGGCCAGTTTGGCGAAGGGCTTGGCCACGCTGACCAGGAGGATGAAGAAGAAGAGCGAGATGGCCTGCAGGAAGGCCGCGGCCCGGGGGGCCAGGGCAGCCACGGCGACGGTCTCGGCCTTGGCCGCGGAGGGCTTGGCCGCGGAGGGCTTGGCCGCGCCGCTCCTGCCCACGACGGGCCGGTCCGACTCGAGCGTCCGGGCCGCCCGCGCGCCGGCCAGGACGACCGCCGTCGCGTAGATGGATAGGAGCCAGAGCCAGAGGAGCAGCGAGCCGGCCTGCCCGGCCCAGAAGGCCGAGATCTTGTAGAACCAGGGCAGGGTGCGGCTGGAGTAATCGGCCACGTAGGCGACCGAGAAGTCGCCCTTGATCAGCAGATAGAGCAGGCTGACCGAGGCCGTCGTGGTGGCCAGCAGGGTGGCGATGACGCCGCCCCGGCCGCTCCCGACGACCCGGCCGTTGCCGGCGCGGAGCCCCACGGCGAGGGCGAGGACGGAGTAGGCGGCGACGACGAGTCCGACGTATAGGGCCATGCTGCCGAGTTCAGGCACGCTTTCACTTCCCTCCCGCGGGTTGGGATTCGTACTTCGAGGGGCACTTGACGAGGATGTTGTTGACGTCGAAGGAACCGTCGCCCGCGACCTTACCCTCGATGACGATGTCCCGGCCGTCGTCCATCCCGTCGGGCTTGATCCCGTGGTAGACGGCGGAGACGCGGTTCGTCCCGTCGGTCAGGTCGAAGGTCAGGAGGATCTTGGTCGCGTCCCACTTGAGCGAGGACCCGTCGAGCTTCCCGGTGACCCGAACGGACCGGGTCCCAAGCGTCGCGGCCTTGGCCTTCATCTCGGAGACGGTGAGGTAGTAGGTGGCGGATCGCGAGATACCCGTGAAGACCAGGTATCCGAGGGCGACAAAGACCACGGTCACGCCGATGGCGATGCGGGCTCGTTTGCTCACGGCGAATGCGCTCCTCGATGGTGCCATATTTCACAAAAGTCCAGCCAAGTGAGGCCTAGGCTAATGATAGTCTGCCTGTGTAATAATGGACAATCTCTGCCACCCCCGGCTTTTGGCCTCTTTGCCCCAATAAGCTTTTACATTCTATCGTTTGCGCTTCTTTTCGCCGCCCCTATTGTGTCCGCCCGGTAATCCAGCGATTCCAAATCCAGGTAAGACAAGGCTCAGGGACCCATCGCGCCCGCGAACCCGCGCCACATAAGGGCGGCCGACATCTGCCGGCCGCCCCATCGTTGTCCTATCGAGCTTTGCGCCCCACGCGAGGCGGGGCGTTAAGAATTCTTTGCCCGAACCGAAGCCCTGTTTTACTGTCGGGACCTTAATCCGCGACCCCGTAGCCGGCCGCGGAGACGGCCCGGCGGAAATCATCCAGGC
Organism: Bacillota bacterium; assembly: GCA_021787335.1. GTDB lineage: Bacteria > Bacillota > Sulfobacillia > JAJYWN01 > JAJZPE01 > JAJZPE01. Next base: position 55,088 of record JAJYMC010000040.1, read on the forward strand.
CGACCTTGTCCGTGTCGTAGTTCAGGGTGACGTCGCCGGTGCCCAGGTTGACATCGACGTCCCTGACCCCGTCGAGGCCGGAGAGCGCCTTGTGGACGGCCATCTTGCAGTGGCCGCAACTCATCCCGGTGACCTTGATGACCTTCTTCGTCTCAGACATTCGGTTCACCTCCATCAAGATTGTCAGTCCCGGCCGGCCCCTGGTGGGAACCGTTATAACAGGCCCTCAGACGGAAGAGGGCCGGAACGACCGCAGGCGGAGCGAGTTCGTGACCACCGACACGGAGCTGAAGGCCATGGCCGCGGCGGCGATCATCGGGTTGAGCATCCAGCCGAAGAACGGGTAGAGGACCCCGGCGGCGATGGGGATGCCGACGACGTTGTAGAAGAAGGCCCAGAAGAGGTTGCCGCGGATGGTCGCCAGGGTCCGCTTCGAGAGCTGGATGGCGGTGACCACGCCGCGCAGGTCGCCGGTGATGAGGGTGATGTCCGAGGCCTCCATGGCCACGTCGGTCCCGGTGCCGATGGCCATGCCCACGTCGGCCTGGGCCAGCGCCGGGGCGTCGTTGATGCCGTCCCCGACCATGGCCACGACCTTCCCCTCATCCTGGAGCTTCTTGACCTCGCTGGCCTTGTCCTCGGGGAGGACCTCGGCCAGGACCCGGTCGATGCCGACCTGCGAGGCGATGGCCTGGGCGGTGCGGCGGTTGTCGCCGGTGATCATGACCACTTCGATGCCCAGCTTGTGCAGTTCGGTGACGGCCTTGGCCGAGTTGGCCTTGAGGGTGTCGGCGACGGCGATGAGCCCGGCCGGCCGCCCGTCGATGGCCATGAACATCGGCGTCTTGCCCTCGCCCGAGAGCCGTTCGGCGTCCTTGGCGAAGGTCGCGGCGTCGAGACCGGCGTCCTTTATCAGCTTATCGTTGCCCAGGAGGACGGCCTTGCCTTCGATGGTGGCCTTGATGCCGCGGCCCGGGATGGCCTCGAAGTCGGTCGCCTTCGGGAGCCGCGTCGCGCCGTTGCCCGCCGAAGCGCCCGCGCCGCCGTTCCCGCCGGCGCCGCCGTTGCCGCTCTTGCCCTGCTCCTCCGCCGCCCGGACGATGGCCTCGCCCAGGGGGTGCTCCGAGCCCTTCTCGGCCGCGCCCGCCAGGCGCAGGACCGCCGCGCGGTCCCATTCGCCGAGGGTCACGACGTCGGTGACGGCCGGCTTGCCCTGGGTCAGGGTGCCGGTCTTATCGAAGACGATGGCGTTTATCCGGTGGGCCGTCTCCAGGCTCTCGCCGCCCTTGATGAGGACGCCGTTCTCGGCCCCCTTGCCCGTGCCGACCATTATGGCCGTAGGCGTCGCCAGGCCCATGGCGCACGGACAGGCGATGACCAGGACGGCCACGGCGTTCATCAAAGCGTAGAGGAAGGCGGGGGCGGGCCCGAAGATCATCCAGACGATGAAGGTGACCACGGCGATGCCGATGACGATGGGCACGAAGTAGGCCGAGATGATGTCGGCCAGGCGCTGGATGGGCGCCTTGGAGCCCTGCGCGTCCTCGACCATCTTGATGATCTGCGAGAGAAAGGTCTCGCGGCCGACCTTGGTGGCCTCGAACTTGAAGGCGCCGGTCTTGTTGACCGTGGCCCCGATGACCTCATCGCCCACGTTCTTCTCTACCGGCAGGCTCTCGCCGGTGAGCATCGACTCGTCGACGGCCGAGTGGCCCTCGCGGACGACGCCGTCGACCGGGACCTTGTCGCCGGGGCGGACGAGGACGAGGTCGCCCGGGACGACGTCTTCGACCGGGATATCCTTCTCCTCCCCGCCGCGGACGACCCGGGCGGTCTTCGGCCTGAGACCCATCAGCTTCTTGATGGCCTCGGAGGTCTGGCCCTTGGCCACGGCCTCGAGGTACTTGCCCAGGAGGATGAGGGTGATGATGGTCGCGCTGGTGTCGTAGTAGACCGTCGGCTCGAAGCCGGCCCGGGCGAAGTAGCCCGGGAAGATGGTCATGGCCAGGCTGTAAAGGAAGGCCGCGCTGGTACCCAGGGCGACGAGGGTGTTCATGTCGGCGCTGCCGTGGCTGACGGCCAGGAAGCCGGCGCGGTAGAAGCGCCAGCCGGCCCAGAATTGGACCGGGGTGGCCAGAGCCAGCTGGAACCAGAAGTTGTGGAGGAATATCGGCACGCCCGGGATCATCATCGTCATCGCCGCGAAGACGAGCGGGGCGGCGAAGACGGCCGAGAAGATGAGGCGGTCGCGTAGGGCCTTGATCTCGCGCTGGCGGGCCAGGCGCTCGCGGTCCTGGAGGCCCTCCTCGGCGATGGGGTCGAGGGCCTCATAGCCGGCGTCGGTCACGGCCTTCTTGAGGTCCGGCAGGCTGACCTTGGACGAGTCGTACTCGATGGTCGCCCGGTTGGTGGCCAGGTTGACAGCGGCGGTGGAGACGCCGGAGGTCCCGGTCAGGGCTCGCTCGACGCGGGCGACGCAGGAGGCGCAGGTCATGCCCTGGACGGGCAAGACGACCTTGCGGGTGGTCGGCGCGCCTGGGGTCGTGGCCTCGGGTTCCTCTTCGATGGTGGCCTTGTAGCCGATGCCCTCGACCGCCTTGACCAGCTTCTCCGGCTCGACGATGGACGGGTCGAAGACCACGGTGGCCTTCTCCGTGGCGAAGTTGACGTTGGCCTTCGCCCCGGCGACCTTGTTGAGTTCCTTCTCGATGCGGGCGGCGCAGGTGGCGCAGGTCATCCCGCCGAGGTCGAGGGTGATGTGGCTCTGACCCTGGCTTTGGCTCTGACCCTGGTCTTCGCTCATGGGAACCTCCACGGCCCTTTCGGCCAGTTACTGGCGACCTCCGGTCATTTGGCAAACTTGGAGAGGACCTCGACCAGCTCGTCGACGGCCTCGTCGCCACGCCCGCCCTTGATCGCCGCGGTCACGCAGCCCCGGGTGTGCCCCTCGAGGAGCTGCAGCCCGACCTTGTTCAGGGCGGCGCGGACGGCGGTGATCTGAATCAGGATGTCGACGCAGTAGCGGTCCTCGTCGATCATCTTCTGGACCCCGCGGACCTGGCCTTCGATCTTCTTCAGGCGTTCCTGCAGGTCCACCTTGTCCCTGAGGATGGGGATCCTGCCCCCCTGCCCCGCGTCCTGTGGCGTACTCAACGGGCGGCGACCTCCTTAGCTTCGGCCCTCCCCGGTAGGGGTATGGCGTATGCTGCATCTCGCCCCCATTGTACACCGCATGGTTTGCCAGCGTCAATGGTCCCCATACCCCCCGAAAAGACAAAGCCGAGGCGGCGTCAAGCCGCGCCCGGCCGCGGTCTCTATTATTCGACGAATGGTGCTCGTTATTTGACGAACGGGGCTCGTTGAAGCGGCTTCGCGCCGGCGTTCAGGGAGCGCGGCGCGGTGTCCATAACGGGAAGGTCACTTGGTCAGGGCGTCGAGCCGGGCCTTGAACTCGGGTCCGGCCAAGGCGCCCTCGCTCTTGGACCTTATCTTATGTGAACTATCGAGGAAGAAGTTGGCCGGGATGTAATAGACGCTGTAGGCATCGCCGGACGTCGCCGAGGGATCGACGTAGACCGGCAGGTTGTAGTTGTGCTCGGTCATGAAGGCCCTGACCGTGTCGGGCGACTCGCCGATGTCGACCAGCATTAAGGTCCACGGGGGCGGGCCGTTCTTGTTGGCCTCGGTCCAGAGCGCCTGCAGGGTCACGAACTCGCTCTGGCACGCCGGACAGGTGGTCTGCCAAAAGGTCACGAGGACCGGCTTATTGATGGAGGACAGCTTCACGCTGTTGCCCTGGAGGTCGCGAACGGTGATGTCCGGGGCCTTGGCCCCGACGTTGGCCCCGCCCTTCTGGCCGCTGCGCCAGGCGAAGAAGGTGGCCAGGAAGGCCAGGGCGAGCACGCCGACGACGATGTAAAGCGAGGTCATGTTGCTGCGGGAGCGGCTCTGGTTCCTGCGACCGTTGCTCTTGGACACTGGGGTCCCTCCCCACGCCTATCTGCCGAACAGGTCGGCGTCTATCTGCTGAACAGGTTCTCCAGACGGGCGAAGTAGTTGAAGTACAAGAGGACGCCGGTGATGACCATCAGGACGCCGGCGGCCTTGCTGACGATGTCGAGGACGCGGCCGTGGCGGCGGATCCAGCCCATGAACGGGGCCAGGAAAAGGGCCGTGCCGAGGAATGGGACGGCGAGCCCGGCCGAGTAGGCGAGGAGCAGGACGACCGCCCGCGAGGCGGCGGCGGTGGCGGCGACGGCCAGGATCGAGGCCAGGATCGGCCCGACGCACGGGGTCCAGCCGAACGAGAAGGCCATCCCCATGAGCAGCGAGCGGCCGAAGGTGGCGCCGCCCCTGCCGGCACCGGCGGCTGGGCCCGTGGCTGGGCCGGCGCCGCCCGGGCCGACTTCCAAGCGCGCCTCTCTATATAGGAACGGGATGGTGATGAGGCCCGTCATGTGTAGACCGAAGACGACCACGACGATGGCGCTCAACTGGCGGATGAGGCCACGGTAACGGACGACGCCGGCCAGCGCTCCGAGACCGGCGGCGCCGAGGCCGAGGACCATGAAGACGGCCGTGAAGCCGGCGATGAAGCCAAGGGCGTTGAGCACCGTCCGCGAGTCGAGGGTGAAGGCGCGCCGCGATGAGCCGACGCCGCCGGCCGACCCGGCCAAATAGGTCAGGTAGGTCGGAATCAGCGGGACGACGCACGGCGACAGAAAGGAAGCCAGGCCCGCGGCGAAGGCCAGACCGATGGTAACCGTTTCGCCCAGAGCCATGGCCCCTCTCCCCCTTTTCCCGGCCCGACTCGTCGGCCGGTCATTGTTCAAGTCGAGTATACCCCATACGGTATCTGGACGCAACAACCTGTTTACCCATGATCAACGTTTGGCTCGATTCGCCATGCAGGGACTTCCTTAGATTTCGGAGAATGAACGGGCGAATGGGGGTGACCCGATGCCCGAGAGTGGTTCGACAGTGACCGTGAGCTTCCTCCCCTCCGGCCGCCAGGCGGACGTGCTGAGGGGTACGACCATCCTCGAGGCGGCCGTGCAGGCCGGCCTTGATGTCGAGGGCGATTGTGGTGGCCGTGGGACCTGCGGCAAATGCCGGGTGCGGGTCATCGGGGGCACGGGCTTGGAGGCGGGCGCCGCGGCCGGAGCGGGCGATATAGCCGCCGCAGCCATACCGCGGCTCAGCCCGCCGACGGCGGCCGAAGAGCGCCACTTGCCGGCCACCCTCCGCCGGGAGGGCTGGCGCCTGGCTTGCCAGACCCGCGTGCTCGGGTCGGTCAGAGTGGAGGCCGGGCGCGGGCGCGGCGCGGAGACGGGCCGCAAGGACGCCCTGACCAGGCTGAGGACCGAGGCGCCGCTGACGGACAGCGGCATCGCCAAAGCCTATGACCAGGGAGCCGGCGCCACCACGGTCACCGACGGCGGCGAGGTCCTCGCCCGTGAGCCCAGGGACACCCGGGGCGTCGGCTACGCCCTGGCCGTGGACATCGGGACGACCACCGTCGTCGCCACCCTGCTGGACGTCTTCCGCGGGACGGCCCTGGCGACGGCCTCGGCGACGAACGCCCAGAACGCCTACGGGGCGGACGTCATCTCCCGGATCACCCACGCCACGACGCAGCCCGGAGGCACCCGCGAACTGCAGGCCCGGGTCATCGGGGCCATCAACGGGCTCATCGATGAGGTGACCGGCCAGGCCGGGAGTGCCGGGGCCGCCCGAACCGCGGGCTCCCAGGATGCCCAGGGCGCGGTCTCCCCCGCCCACATCTACACCGTGGTCGTGGTCGGCAACACGACGATGACCCACCTCTTCCTCGGAGTCAGGCCCGACGGGCTTTCGCGGGCCCCCTACGAGGCGGCGTTCACCGAGGCCCGCACGGTCAAGGCCGGGGATCTCGGCCTGAACGCCCTGCCCACGGCCAACGTACATGTGCTCCCGGGCATCGCCAGCTTCCTCGGGGCGGACACGGTCGGGGTGGCTCTGGCCACTCGGCTCGCCGGGCTGCCCGGCTGGACGCTGGCCATCGACATCGGGACCAATGGCGAACTGCTCCTGGCCGGCGAAGGCAAGGTCTGGGGCTGCTCGACGGCGGCTGGCCCGGCTTTTGAAGGGGCCCAGATAAGCTCGGGGATGCGGGCCGTGCCCGGGGCCATCGAGCGCGTGCGCCTCGGCGAAAGGGACCTGGAACTGGGGGTCATCGGCGGCGGCCGCCCGATGGGCATCTGCGGGTCTGGCCTCATCGACGCCGTGGCCCTCCTCTTGGAGACCGGCGTGCTCGACCCGTCGGGCCGCCTGCGGGTCGACGACCAGCTGACCGGAGTCCCGCCGTCGTTGCGCCAGCGGGTCGTCCGGGAGGATGGACGAACGGCTTTCGTGCTGGCCTGGCCCGACGGGGCCGCGACGGTGACCGGCGAGGCCACCGCCGAGGCTGGCGGCTACATCGTCCTGACCCAGGCCGACATCCGCCAGGTGCAGCTCGGCAAGGGCGCCATCCAGGCCGGCGTGCGGCTGCTCCTCAGGGAAATCGGTCTCGAGGAGAGCCGGCTCGACCGGGTCCTCCTGGCCGGCGCTTTCGGCAACTACATCGACCCGGTCGCGGCTAGGCGCATCGGGCTCTTGCCCGACATCCCCCTGGCCCACATCGTGCCGGTGGGCAACGCCGCCGGCGCGGGGGCGCAGGAGGCCGCCCTCAGCCTGACCAGGCGGCGCGAGGCTGAAGAGCTGGCTCGGGCCATCCTCCACGTGCCTTTGGCTGAGCGGCCCGAGTTCCAGGGCGAGTTCATCAAGGCGACCCGGTTCCCCTGAGTTTTTTTCTCCAGGAATACGTATCCCGATACGCATTCCGATGCGTATTCCGATACGCATTCCGATGCGTATCCATGTACGCATCCTGATACGTAACCACAAAAAACATCCGCCCGGCGGGCCGACAAGACCCGACCGGGCGGTTTACTTGTGCGGCCGCGGGGCCACGCCTCTTGCTGAGCCGTCGTCCCTGCCTCGTCACTTCTGCGCCGTTACAGAATCACAGCGAGAAAGTCCCTCCCTTTCAGGGGTCGGATGAATCGCCATGGTCTTGTAGCGAACTGGTGTTCGTGTCATGCTGTTCCCATGGAGCAGGAGTGCAGATAAGGGAACATCTTCGTTTCGTTGCTGAACTACCATTTCGCGTGGTGCCCAAGGTACCGGAGGAAGATTCTGACCGGGCAGGTGGACGGGCGCTCTCGAGAACTCCTTGGATAGGTGGTGCGGGAGTTAGGTTTGAGGGTTCTGGCTCTCAGGGGTGAGGATGTGCTGAAAGCCTTCAAGTATCGGCTCTACCCGACAAGGGAACAAGCCAAGAAGATTGAACGACACCCTATGGCTTTGTTCCATCCTCTACAACCGTTGCCTGGCCGAACGGCGGGACGCATGGCAGAACGGACGGAAGACCATCACCAAGTTCGACCAGATGGCGGCCTTGCCGGATGTGAAGCGACAAGACGAGCGTTTCAACCGTGTCCACTCGCAGGTGCTCCAGGATGTCGTGAAACGTCTGGACAAGGCCTTTGAGGCGTTCTTCCGCAGGGTTAAAGCGGGAGAGAAAACGCCGCTATCAATATTCTGCGAAGAGCCACGACGTAGAACATAACCCTTGGGGCTCGGACGGAGCCTTCGGGGATGCGGAAGGGCTTGCGCACCGCGGATGAACTGAGAAGCCCATCGGCTTTAGCCGTGGGAGTCGTCACTTCGTTATCTTCACCCGTCCAGTGATGGAGGCCACGTCAATCTTCAATTGCTCGCCGAGGGGGTTGGCCAGGATGACCTGGCCGGCCTCCGTGGCCCCGCCGAGGGCGTCGAACTCGACGATGGAATGGCCATCAAAGTTGGCCGAATAGAGGCGGGCGTTGCGGTCGAGGGTCACCCGCTTGCCGGTGGCGACCATCAGGTGCGTGCTCGGGTTCTCCTCGTAGAAGTCATAGTAGCCCGGCTGCCCGCTCACCACGGTGAACCTGATCTGCACCTTCAACGCCTTGGTGATCGCCGTCTGCTGGGCCGCCCGCAGGTCCGACGCGACCCCGCGGGCCCCACTGGTGAGATTGCCCCAGGACATAGCTTTCTGGACCGAGGGCACACCGATGGTCACCAGGGTCGCCAGAATGAGGACGACGGCCAGGAGTTCAAAGAATGAGAAGCCTTCTTCGCGTCCGTTGAGCCATGAGCGCCAGGACATGCTCGTCACCTGCCATAGCCGGAAAGGTTGCGGCTCGGGCCGCCCCGCCGCTGCGCGGTTCGCGCGGCGGCCACGGCGCGGCGCGGGCCGTTACTTGATGAACGGGTTGATCCGCCCGACCGGCCACTTCAGGACGAGGGAACCTGGTTTCGTGCCGGCCGCCTTGTTCGGTTGCGAGTAGATGAAGGCCACGAAATCACTGGCGACGACACCCGCGTGATCGGGAACCGGGCTGGCCCGGAAAGCCTCCACGCGCACCAGGCGCGGGTAGTCCTCGACGCGCCCCAGGAAGCTGACGATGTTGGGGTAGCTGCCGGTCAGTTCGAACTCGATGGGGTACTGAGCGTAGTCCCGGATCTGAGCCGACGTGGCGAACTTGAGGGAGTTCACCGTGATCTTGGTCGTCCGGGCGGCGGCGTCGAGGTAGAAGAGGAACTCAGCCACCTCGCGGTCACCGGGGACGGTCAGGTCGAGGTTCGACATCTCGTCGCGGATGGCCGCGATGCGCTGGTCCATCTGCGGCTCCCGGGCCTTGACCGCGCGGGCCTGCTGGAGCTGCTCGGCGGCCTTGACCTGGGCCGAGCGGGCCGCGGCCAGCTTGGTCTCCTGCGGGGCGATGGCCAGGAAGTAGACGGCCAGGACGAATCCCAGGAGGGCGGCCCCGGCGAGGATCGCCTTCTCCCTGCTGTTCAGGCGCTTGAAGAGGTTGAGCAAGGCCATGTGGGGTCGCCTCCTTTACCGCCGAATGGCGGCAACGATCTCGAACTTGAAGCCGCCCTTCTCTTCAACGGCGAAGTTCAGTTCGGGGTTGGACAGGTACTTGGCGTTCTGGATGCCGACCATGAACTGGCCGATGGCCTCGAGGCTGCCGGCGTGACCGGTCATCAGGATGCGGTTGGCGATGGGCGGGACGGTCACGCCGCCCGTTGTCGGGCTGGGGACGCCCGCGGCCGGCTGCCCTGCCGCCGGGGCGGCCTGTCCACTCGCGCCCGAGCCCGTCGTGCCCTCGAGCCCCGTATCCGTGGTGGGCGCGGGAGTGGGTGCCGGAGCTGGCGCCGCGGCCTGTCCCGGCTGGGCCTTCTCCTCGCCGAGGGACCTTATCTCGTCGAGGATGACCGTCCGCGGGATGTACGTGGTTATCTCATAGAGCATCCCAGCCCAGCGCAGCGGGCTGTTCAGATCCTGGATGAAGCGCTTCTTGTCGGTCAGCGACCGCTCCATCTCGGTCAGCCGCCGGTCCTTGGCCAGGACCTCGGTGTAGGTGGTGAACTCGGCCTTGGCCGCCAGCGTGGCCCGGCTGGACTGGGTCGTCCGGGTGAAGAGGTAACCCCAGTAGGCCACGGGTGCAGCCATCACCACGACCACCGCGAAGATGGTCAGGTGGCGGCCCCAGTTGACCCGGCGGCCGGCCTTCAGTTTGGGAGGTAAGAGGTTGATCTTGGTCGTCAATGTGGCGACTCCTCCCGTAAGGCTAGCCCCAGGGCCTGCATGTACTCTGGACCAAAGTCGGCGAGGCGGGCCCGGGCCGCGCCGGCCACGGGGAGACGCCGCGACGGGTCGGGAACGATGACCTCGATCGGCTGGCCGCCCGGGTTCTTATCCCGGAGGGCTTCGTTGAGGGCGTCGGAGATGGTCTGGGCCAGGCCCGGCAGGACCGCCGCGCCGCCGACCATGAACAGCTGCCCGATGCCGTGTTGCCGGTTCTTGATGAGGTAGAACTCGAGCGACCGCCTGATCTCCAGGACCAGCTCGTCGACGACGGGCTCGACGCAGCGGGCGATGGGCGTCAGTGGCTTGGCGCCATGCTCGCGGAGGAGGGTCTCGGCCGCGGCCGGGGTCTCCTGGAAGGCCTCGGCGATGGACTGGGTGAAGACGTCGCTGCCCGCCGGGATGGTCCGGGTGAGCTGCGCCGAGTGATTGGCGAAGAGGCTGAGGCCGGCGCTGGCCGCGCCGATGTTGAGGATGGCCACCGGCCGGCCCTCGTCGTCGATGTAGCCGTTGCTCTGCAGAGCGCGGTGGACGCCCAGGAGGTCGACCTCGAGGGCGATGGGCTTCAGCTTGGCGGCCTCGAAGACGTCGGTGTAGCCGGTGACGATGCGCTTCTGGGTGGCCACCAAGAGGACCTGCATGGCCGGTCCGGTCACCACCTGGCCCTGGGCCTGCCCCTGAGCCCCTCCGGGCCCTGGCCCGCCCGGGCCGGGCTGGGCGGCGGCGGCCTTGGCGGCCACGCCGCCGGTTATCTCGCCGAGGATGGTGAAGTCGACGATGGCGTCGTCGGCCGGGATGGGGATGTGCTGCTCGGACTCCCACTTGAGGGCCTCGCGGAGCTCCGCCTCGGGCATCACCGGGAACTGCGCCTGACGTAGGATGACGGCCTGCCCGCCGAGGGCGGCGATGACCCGGCGCTGCTTGATGCCGGCCTTATCGAGGAGTTCGGTGACGGCGTCGGCGACGGCGGTCGGCTTGATGATGACGCTGTCCTTGACCGAGCGCTCAGGGGTCGGGCAGGACGCGAAGTTGACGACGACCGGATGGGGGCGACCCGGCGCGACCTGGACGACCTTGATCGTCCGCGAGCCGATGTCCAGGCCGACCCAGGTCCGGCCCTGCCCGCCGACCTTCGGCACCTTGGCCGGCGCCGGGGCCGGTTCGGCGACCTTGGCCGGTTCGGCCGGTCGCTCCGGTTGACGTTCGGGAACGCTTTGAGCGGGCACCGGCTTGTAGGCCTCCTCGACTGGCTTCGCGGCCGCGATTTGGGCGGGTTTGGTGACCGCGACCGGGGCCGGCTTCGCGGGCTCGACCGGGATCGGCTTGACCAAACTGGACTCGGGCATGAAGAAGCGGCGGCGGCGCGGCGGCCGCTCCGGGCGCGCGGGGCGTTCCTTGGCGGGCTTGGCCGGGCGGTGCCTGACCACGGCCCCAGAGGCCTGCGGGCGCAGGCCGGACAAGGCTTCGCGGGCGGCCCACCACAGGATGGCGACCACCGCCAACCCGCCCAACGCGAAATAGCGGAAGGGTGAACCCTCCGCCTCGAAGCGGATCTCAAGCCACGTGGCCGTGGCGATGAGGACGATCCAGACCATGATGAGGAAGGCACGGCCGATGGCCGCCGCGGGGTTGGCCCGGTGTGGCGGCAGGGCCGGGAGGCTGGGTTCCAAGGCGACCGCTGACGCGGGCGCCGGTTGGACGACCGCTGGCGCAGGCGCGGGTTGAGCGGGCACGGACGCGGGTAGCGCGGTGGCCATCGTCGCGGCCACCTCAACGGCGCTCTCGACCGCCGCCGGCGCGCTCTCGGCCTCCTCGCGGGCCTCACGGCGGCCGGCGATGACCCCCGAGGCCAGGAGGGAGAAACCGGCGACGAACCCAAGGACCATGGCCCAGGCCCCGGCGGCCCAAAGACGCCCGGCGTGCTCGATCTGCCACCAAGTCCATTCATAATAGGTGACGACACCCAGGCTGAAGCCGAAGAGGACGACCGACACCGACAGTAAGGCCGGCATCAGCCGGGTCACGACCCCTTGGTCACCGCGACGCGACGGCAGCGGCTTCGGCTCGGCGGGCTCTCGCTCCGCTTCACGTCGCGAAAGCGCCGCGACCACCGCCCAGGTCAAAACGGCGGCGACCATGTTCATGCCGAAGCCGATGATCCAGTACCAGCCGGTGACCTCAGGGGTCACCCGCCAGTCCGGTTCGATGCCCTGGACGTAAGGGAGGCCAAGGCCGACGGCCACGTACAAGACGGTGAAGAGGGTCAGCCCGCCGACGTAGACCGATCTCAGTTCGCGGCGGGCCGTTTGCAGTTTATCAGCCCGGCTGGAATACCGCACCATGGTAGGCGAAAACCCCCTCTTTTCCCTTGCCTTTCTTCGAGGTCAGGGCGCAATTTCCTGCCACGAGAGGATTTGGGCGGTGTTTCCCGGGGTACCCGCGGTGGCCATCGAAGCGGCGTAGGGATCGAGATAAATCTTGAACGAGTCGTTGGTGTTGCCCATGGTGTAGCTGCTGGCGATGATGGCCCCCTCGACGCTCGACGGTTGGCTGCGCGAGCAGTCGACGTTGCCCTGCACGCGATAGATGCCGACAAACTGCGAGGCGGTGTTGAAGACCAGTCGGCTCGTCGCGCCCAAGCCGATGACGTTGAGCTTGTCGCTGGAATCGCCCGAGTTATAGTAGCTCTTGTTGTCGATCCAGATGTCGCCGGTGGCGACGATGGTCCCCTTGCCTTTGGCCGTGAGGGCGCTGGCGCCGCCCAGGTGGACGTCGCCCTCGACGAGGATGAGCCGGTTCTGCGGAAGGCTCAGGTCGAGGACGCCCTGGAAGGTCTGGGGGCCGGTCAGGCGGGATGTGGCGTAAGTCCGGTAGTAATCGACCGACGGCAGGGCCGGCAGGGTGATGTCCTGGTCGTAGTAGATGCCGCCACCGACGGAGAGCTTGTTCCCGGGGTCGATGATGATGTGGCCGATGCCCAGGAACAGGTCGCCCTGGCCGTTGACCGGCCCGACCGGGGCCACGTCGACGATGGTCAGGTCCTTGTCGGTGACGACATTCCCATCGACGTAAACGTCGCCGTAGATGAACAGCTTGGACCACGAGGTCAACTGGGCGTTGACGACGAGGGCCTTGTTATCGAGGGTGTTCCCCTGCCCCACCTGCAGGGTGACCCGGATGGCCCGGCGGGCGGTGCCGGCCGTGCCCGTCGAGATCACCGTGGCGTTGCGGCCGTCCGAGGTGACCGTGGCGGTGAAGGAGCCCTCGCCGACGGCGCGCGGGCCGAGGGTGCCGTTGAAATCCGGATAGGTGGCGAGATAGTGGCGGGCCCACTCGATGCCGGCCTCGGCCACGTCCAGGGCGGCCTCGCCGCGCCGCGCGTTGTGGGCGATGGTCAGGTCGCCGGCGGTGGCCCCGACCATGGCCGAACCGAGCAGGAAGACGAGGGCCACGGCGAACATGGCGATGAGGAAGACCACGCCGCGCTCGTCGTCGCGGGCCTGGGCCAAGACTCTAGCCACGCGCTTCATCGTCGGCCCCTCCTCACTGCGGCCCGACCCGGATGTAGCTCTCGCTGATCATCGTCAGGGTCGTCCGGTTGCGGGTCAGGCTGGTGACGGTGATGGTCACCCGGCTGCGGTCGGCCGCGAGGTCGAACTGCAGGGTCTTGACCCCGGCGGCGATGGGCTTGGAAGTGGTCACCCCGCTGACCGTCTCGTCACGAATAATCTCGTTCGTCGTCGCGTCCAGGCGGTACTTCACGGTCTTTACCGGCGACGCCGGTAGGTTGAACTGCAATGAGCCATAAGTGAAGACGCCGGCCGTGAACGAGTAGGTCCCCGCGCTGCCCTGCCGTATCTCGCGGGCCATCCGCTCGGTGGCGACGCGCAGGTTCTGCTGGGTCTCGGTGGCCGTCTCGTTCATCTGGAAGAGCTTCGCCCCGGTGGACTGGAAGATTACAATAGATGCCAAGACCATCCCCATGACGGCGATGGTCACCAGGAGCTCGGCGATGGTGAAGCCGCATTCATCCTTCCAGAAGGCTCTCATGCGTCACCGCCTCCGGGGCCCATTGCCCGCGCTAGTCCTCGGCGATCCAGGTGGTCAGCTTGACGACCTCGGCCCCTTGCTTGCCGGCCCACCGCACGGAGACGGTCACCTCGCGGATGTTGTCGATGGTGGGGTCCGGCGGGGGGCCGATGGTCACCTGATACTCATAGGAGGTCCCGGCGATGGCCGTCCACGGCTGGGCGACGACGTTGGTGAAGGGCCCGGCCCGGAGTTCCTCGATGACGGCCTGGGCCCGGTGGGTGGCGCCGGTCAGCCCCTGGGACGACGACTGCGACAAGATCCCCGTGTTGAACATGGCCAGGATAGGGGCGAAGGCGATGGCGATGAGGACCATGGTCATGAGGGCCTCGATTAGCGTGAAGCCGCGCTCGTCGTGTCCCAGCGCCCGCAGGTGCCCAAGCCTGGCGGAGTGGTTGAGGAGCCTTCGGAGCTTCCGCATCGCGGCCATCGTCCTCACCCCCTTCCGGCCACGCTCACTTTCTGGGCTCGCGCATCCACATACTCACGCATCCACATAAACGAGACGGGGCGGCGAGGCGGGCGTCAAGCCCTTCCCCGCCGCCCCTTGGCTGGTATCAAGGCTTCTTCAGTTTGGTGTTGATCGGTTCAGCGGCCGGGATGGCCCCAATGGCGGTCAGCGAGATGGAGTTGCCGGCGCCAATGAGGTTGACCTTCGCGCCATTGTCGAAGTAGTCGATGAGGGTGTCGTCAATGGAGGCCGGAGCGGCGACACCGCCCCAGTAGTAGGCCGTCGCACCGGCCACGGCCGGGCTCGGGTTGAGGCCCTGCGGCAGCGGAGCGCTCGCGAGGGCCAGGTCAGTTAGGGCCCCAGGGGTCTGGCCGGGGTCACCGAGGACGTACTTGGTGGCGTTGGTGCTGGCTACGCCGTCCCAGTTGACCGCGTAGAAGTAGAAGTTGTTGTAACCGTTGGCGAAGATGAAATCCTGCTTGAGGAACCCGTTGTTGACGAGCATCTTGAGGTTCAGCGGATAGCGGCCGTACTTCAGGAAGAACTGCTCCAGCGCGCTCTCAACGGTCTTGATGTCGGCCGAGCCCTTGCCGGCCTTGGAATTCGTGATCGCGCTCATGACCCGGGGCAGAGCGATGGTCGCCAGGATGCCCAGGATGGCCACGACGGCCAGGAGCTCGATCAGGGTGAAGCCTCGCTCATCCTTCCGATGACGGTTCCATACAGCCTTCATCATGTTGTAACTTACCCCCTTTGGAGTTTCCTCCTGCCCCCCAAGCGTTGCGGGTCTCTGTGTTGGTCTCGCGTCTCGGTGTTGGGCTCACGTCCGTGTTGGCCGCCATTTTAACTTGTCGGCCAAAAACATTGGCCGTCTTTCCGGGCTTATAGACGCCACCGAAAAGACGGCCAAATATCTTTGTGCCCTCTTCGGTAACCCAGCCGTCGTGGCCGCCCCGTCGCCGGGGTCGGCTGTAGACCTGTGGCTTTGCGTCACCGCCTTTCAGCGGTTTTGCCCTTGTCGGTAAGGCTCATTCACTTTTTAGGTAGGGGTGGACTTCTTCTCCACTCCTATGCAAAATCCTTCCGGTCAATGACAATTTTGGCTGTGTCCAGAATCCGTACAGCCAGATGCCCACCGGCCCCTCCTCCTGACCCGCCTTAAGCTCGGCCGGACCAGGACCCCCCAGCTAGAACCCCCTCCTCGATTTCCCTACTGGTAACCCGAGCCTATCTTACCATCCAGATGTTAACGGAACATTAAATCGACGGGCTCCCAATTGTTAAATCTCCGGCCTGCTATCCGACGCGCCCGGCAACCCCAGGTGGGGCGCGGCTCGCTCCTACTTGACCATCTTGAAGACGTCGAACATCGGCATGATCATCGAGACCAGGATGAAGGCGACGACGCCGCCGAGGACGACGATGATGAGCGGTTCGATCATGGCCGTCAGCCGCTCGACGGCCGAGTCGATCTCCTTGTCGTAGAACTCGGCGACCTTCTGGAGCATCGTGTCCATGGCTCCGGTCTCCTCGCCGACGATCATCATCTCGATGACCATCGCCGGGAAGACGCCGCTGTCGCGGAGCGGGCCGGACATCGGTAGGCCGTCGCGCAGGGCCATCTGGGCCTTGCGGACGATGCTCGCGATGAGCCGGTTGCCGACGGTCTTCTCGACCACGGACATGGCCACCATCACCGGCACGCCGCTTTTCATCAGGGTCGACAGAGTGCGGCAGAAGCGCGAGAGCGAGCGTCGCAGGACCAGGCTACCAAAGACCGGGGCCCGCAGGCTGATGGCGTCCAGGCGGAAGGCGCCCTTCTCCGTGGCCGCCCAGCGCCGGAAACCGAAGACGGCCAGGATGCCGCCGCCGAGGAAGGCGTACCAGTAGGTCCGCAGGACGTGGCTCATCCCGAGGAGGATGAGGGTCGGGGTCGGCAGGGCCACCCCCGAGGACTGGAACAGCCCGACGAAGTTCGGGAGGACCCAGCCGACGAGGAAGATGACCACGACCACGGCGACGATGGAGACCACCAGCGGGTAGACCATCGCCGAACGGACCTTCTGGGTCACCCCGTTCTCTTTCTCAAAGTGCTCGCCCATCCGCTCGAAGACGTCTTCGAGGATGCCGCCGACCTCGCCGGCAGCGATCATGTTGGTCAGGATGAGCGGGAAGGTCGTTCCCTGTTTACGGAAGGAGTTGGTGAGCGTCTCGCCGGCCTCGATCTCTTCGGAGACCTTCTTGAGGGCGGCGCCGAGGCGCCGGTTCTCGGCCTGGTCGGCGAGGATCTTGAGGCTTGTGAGGATGGGCACGCCGGCCCCGATCATCGTGGCGAACTGCCGGCAGAAAACCGACAGCGACTTCAGCGAGACCTTGCCCGGCGCGGCCCGGCGGCTGCGGCCGAGGTTGCTGATGCTCCTGAGGTTGATGTCCCGGTTGAGCTCGATGCGGGTCACGACGTAACCGCGGGCCCGCAGCTTCTCGATGGCCTGCCGCTCGGACTCGCCCTCGACCGCGCCTTCCACGTGCTTCCCGGCCGTGTCACGGGCTCTGTAGTTGTAGCTCAGGACGACGGACAAGGTCATCACCTATACCTTAAAGTCATTCGAGCCAGCCCGCCGGTTTATGGGGGTCAGGGGAGAGGGGATTGGGCCCAGGGATGACTTCCCAAACCCGCGGAACCGGTCGGCGCCGCTCCCCCTACGCGCCGTATGGGTTGCTCTGGCTGCCGCCGCCGTACCCGCCGCTGAGCTGGGCGGCCGCGCCCGGGGCCCTCACCATGAAGTCCTCCTGGGTGATCTGCCCGCGCTGATACAGCTCGCGGAGGGACGACTCCATCGACTTCATCCCGTACTTGGCCCCGGTCTGGATGGCCGACGGGATCTGGTGGGTCTTGCCCTCGCGAATGAGGTTCTTGATGGCCGGGGTGGCGACGAGGATCTCAAAGGCGGCGACCCGCCCCGAGACATCGGCGCGGGTCAGGAGGAGCTGGGCGATGATCCCCTGCAGGGTGCCGGACAGCTGGGTCTTGACCTGCTCCTGCTGGTGCGGCGGGAAGATGTCGATGACGCGGTCGATGGTCTGGGCGGCGTCCTGGGTGTGCAGGGTCGACAGGACGAGGTGGCCCGTCTCGGCCGCGGTCAGGGCGATCTGGGTCGTCTCGAGGTCGCGCATTTCGCCGACGAGGATGACGTTGGGGTCCTCGCGAAGGGCGGCGCGCAGGGCCGTGGCGTAGTTCTTCGAGTCGTGGCCCATCTCGCGCTGGTTGACGATGCTCTTCTTGTGCCTATGGAGGTACTCGATGGGGTCCTCGAGGGTCAGGATGTGCTCGGCGCGCTCGCCGTTGATGAGGTCGATCATCGCCGCCAGGGTGGTCGACTTGCCGCTGCCGGTGGGGCCGGTGACCAGGATCAGCCCGCGGGTGCAGCGAGCCAGCTGAGCGACGACGTCGGGTAGGCCGAGGTCCTGGATGGTCCGGATGGTCGTCGGGATGACGCGGCAGACGATGCCGATGGTGCCGCGCTGCCGGAAGGCGTTGACGCGGAAGCGGCTGACCCCGTGGATGCTGTGGGAGAAGTCGAGTTCGCCGCTCTCTTCGAAACGGCCGCGCTTCTCCTCGTCGAGGAGGCTGTAGAGGAGTTCCTGGGTGTCGCTGGCGGCCAGTTTGTCGAAGCCCTCGAGGGGCTTCAGGTGGCCGTTGACCCGGACCATCGGCGGCGCCTCGACCGTGATGTGCAGGTCCGAGGCGTCGGCCTTGACGGCCTTGCGCAGCATGTCGTCGATTTCCAAGTGGGCTCCCCCCGGTGATGTGAACTAGCTGATGTGATCTAGCTATAGTCTTCGTAGGGTGCCGGTCTATTTGTCCTCGGTGTAGGCGACCCGGAAGACCTCCTGCAAGCTGGTCAGGCCTTTCATGGCCTTCTCCACGCCGTCCTGGAGGAGGGGCCGCATGCCCTCGCGCACCGCCTGCTCGTTCAGGACGGTCGCCGGGGCGCGCTTGGTGATGAGCTCGCGGATGGGCGCGGTCACGGGCAACAGCTCGTGCAACGCGATGCGGCCCTTGTAGCCCGTACGGTTGCACTCGGGACAGCCCTTGGCCCGGAAGAGCTTGACCGGGCCCTCGGGGAACTTGACCAGGCCGCGGTACGGGTCGTCGGGGGCCAGCTCGTACGCCTCCTTGCAGCGCGGGCACAGGAGGCGGGTCAGGCGCTGGGCGACGATGCCGATGATCGACGACGACAGCAGGAACGGCTCGACCCCCATGTCGATGAGGCGGGTGATGGTCCCGGAGGCGTCGTTGGTGTGCAGGGTGGACAGGACGAGGTGGCCGGTGAGGGCCGAGCGGATGGCGATATCGGCCGTCTCGGCGTCGCGGACCTCGCCGACCATGATGATGTTCGGGTCCTGGCGGAGGATGGACCGGAGGCCGCTGGCGAAGGTCAGGCCGGCCCGCTCGTTCACGCTGACCTGGTTGACGCCGGGGACCTCGTACTCGACCGGGTCCTCGACGGTGATGATGTTGTGCGTCTCGGCGTTCAGCTCGCGGAGGATGGCCGTCAGGGTGGTCGTCTTGCCGCTGCCGGTGGGGCCGGTGATGAGGACCATCCCGTGCGGCCGCCTGATCATCGGGCGGAAGCGTTCGAGGGTGTCGGGCAGGAGGCCGATCTCATCGAGGGAGTTGACCGTGTGCGACTTGTCGAGGATACGGATGACGACCTTCTCGCCGTGGATGGTCGGGAGGGTCGAGACGCGCAGGTCGGCGTCGCGGCCCTGGTCCTTGATGCGGATGCGGCCGTCCTGCGGCACGCGGCGCTCGGAGATGTCCAGGGAGGCCATGATCTTGATGCGCGAGACGGTGGCCGCCTGGTTGGCCTTGGGGATGGTCATGACCTCGCGGAGCATACCGTCCACGCGGTAGCGGACGCGCACCGACTCTTCGAGGGCCTCGATGTGGATGTCCGAGGCCCGCTCGTCCATGGCCCGGTCGATGATCTGGTTCACCAGGCGGACGATGGGGGCCTCCTCAACCATCTCGCGCAGCCGGAAGGTCTCCATCTCGTCGCCCGGGTTGATGGGCGCCCCGGCCTCCGGCGGCGGGATGAGGTCCTGCTGATAGCCGATCTGGATGGCCTTCTCGATGCCGCGGTCGGTGGTGACCACCGGGCGCACCTCGGCCCCGGTCAGAAGGGAGATGTCGTCGAGGGCGAAGACGTTCAGCGGGTCGGACATGGCCACGGTGATGGCGTTGCCGTCCTTGGCCACGGGCACGGCCCAGTAACGGCGGGCCGACTGCTCGCTGATGATCTTGGCCACCTCGGGGTCGATGTTGATCTGCTCGGGACTCACGTAGGGCACGTTGAGCTGGCGCGCCAGGGCCTGGGCGATGTCGATGTCGGCGACGAGGCCGAGGCCGACCAGGACCTCGCCGAGGCGCGAGCCGGACGCCTTCTTGACTTCGAGGGCCGACTCGAGCTGCGCGGGGGTGAGCAGTTTGGCGTCGATGAGGATGTCGCCGAGGCGTTTCGGGACCAGCTTCATAGAGGAGCCTCCAGGGGATGAGACCTAGCGGGTGACGGAGCGGCGGGCCTTGCGGGGCGCCACGGCGGGGGTCTTCTGGCTGGTGGTGAAGCCGACCTTCAGCGCGGCCAGCACGTTCTCGATGGGACTGCAGACGGTGGACTGTTCGGAACCGGCGAAGAGCAGACCGACGGCCCGGTTCTTCTCATCGACGACCAGCGAGCCGGAGTCGCCCGGGGCGGACATCGGGGTGAGGATGATCTGGTCGCCGAAGCTCACCGGGGCGTCGCCGTAGTTGACCCGGACGGTGGCGTCGATGATCTCGACGAAGCCGGCGGTGACGCCCGTCGTGCGGCCGCTCTTGCGGACCGGCAGGCCCAGGCGCGGTTTGGCCACGCCGGTGACCCGGCCGAGGCCGAGGATCTCGTCCTTGATGACGTTCGCCGACCGCGGTTTGGCCAGAGCGGCGTCGACCAGGTTGGTCTGGCGGGGCTTGATCGGGACGTACCGCTCGAGGACACCGATGGCGTCACCGGACTGCCCGCCGTCGGCCGCGCCTGGCTGCAGGACCGGGTCGCCGCGCTTGGCGCGATGGTCCCTTCCGTTGGTCGAGTTGGCCAGGACATGGTTGTTCGAGAGGATGAACGGGTGGCCGCCCGGGTCATAGACGATGGCCCCGAGGGTGCCGGCGCTGATCTTATAGTGACCGATGCTGACCCCCGGCGGCGCCGGGCGCAGGCGGGACGTCCGCAGGCGCTGGTCGACCGGGGTGACCTGCGGGGTCAACTCCCGGGCCAGAGGTTTGAGGTCCCCCACTTCGACGACGTCGGTCGGGACCCCTTCCACCTTCTCCGGGACCAGATGCTGCGGGGCCAGTTCATCCTTGGGCACCTTGCGCCGAACCATGACGATCACGGCCGGCTTCGCGGTCTTCTCCCCGCCCTTTTGCTTGTAGCCGACGCCGACGCCGACCACGTTCGGGAGGGCAAGGAGCGCGGCTCGCTGACGCGAGGCGGCTTTCCTGACTTCTTCCATCGCTAACCCCACCTCCCAGTAGAAAACTTCAACGGGGGAGGCCGCCTTCCTTGTGCCGGCGATGGACTCGTCAGAATCATCCGGCGGCTTGGAACCCTGCTTGGACGCTGGGGTTTAGGCCGGGCCGACGCTGGGACGAGCCTGCGGGGCAGGAATACGCCGGTCGGCTGGCAAATATGACAGAAGATGGCTAACTGCGGAAACGCCGACCGAAGGGGGGGCGATGACGATGGACGGGAGAAAGCGGGTCCGGACGACCCGCGCCGGGCGGTGCCTGGGCAAGGCGAGCCGGGCGTGGCCCCTCAACCAGCTGGGCTTCACCCTCATCGAGACCCTGGTCGTCCTGGCCATCGTCTCCTTTGCCGCGGGGATCACCCTGCCGAAGGCCATCGAGCAGGCGCGCGACAAGCGGGCCATGGCCGACCTGCGGACGATCACCGTGGCCCTCAACATCTACTACCAGACCCACGGGGCCTACCCGCTCTACCTGCAGGAGCTGACCGACGACCACCTCATCATGAGCGACTTCACCTACCGCAACGGTAACGGTCGGTACTACTTCTATGCCGTGCACTGCGACCTGGACGAGGCCGGGGCGGCCCGCGCCGGGGCGGGCGGTGAGGGTGGCGCGGGCGGTGCGACCGCCGGCCGGCTCGACCATTACGTCCTCGGCGACCCGGGGCCGAACCCGACCATCCGCTACGACAACCATGATTTCTCGGTGACCGTGGCCGCCGTGGCCGCGGATTCGCCGGGGCTCCCCGAGGGGCTCGACCCTGGCGGCTACACGCTCATCAACGGGACGCAGCCACGGGCCTTCATCTGGGGACGCAACGCCGGCCGCCCCGGGCCGGTCAAGGTGACCTTCAACAACGGCGAACGGGTCTACGAGGGCGTCGACGTGGTCTGGCTGCAGGAGCAGGAACCGGCCTACCCCAAACTGATGCATGACTAGGCGTCCTTGACGACGCGCAGGCGGCGCCTGCCCTGCAGGCCGGCCACGGCGGACTCCGGCCGGACCTCGGTCCGGACCACGGGGGCCGTATGGATGGCCGCGGGACGGTAGCCCGGGACCATCTCCCGCAGTCTGGCCACGATCAGGCCGGGCTCGATGGCCGCCGCCAGCCGCTCCAGCTCACGCAGGTCGCGGGCGAGCCGGGCGCGGTCCACCGCGTCGGGCTTGGCGACAAAGACGCGGCTGTGCTTGGTGGCCGTGCGGACCTCGTTCCCGGTCAGGACCTCCTCGTAGAGCTTCTCGCCGGGACGGACCCCGATGTACTCGAACCGCAGGTCGCGGTCCGGGTCGAGACCCTTGAGCCTGGCCAGGTTCCTGGCCAGGTCTGTTATTTTCACGGGCTCGCCCATGTCGAGGGCGAACAGTTCCCCGCCCTTGGTCATCGCGCCGGCCTGGATGACCAGCCGGGCGGCCTCGGGGATGGTCATGAAGAAGCGGGTCATCTCCGGGTGGGTGATGGTGACCGCGCGGCCATGGGCCAGCTGGTCCTCGAAGATGGGGACGACGCTGCCCTTCGAGCCGAGGACGTTGCCGAAGCGGACGGCGCAGAGCTTGGTGCCGCCCGGGTTGCCGTGCAGCGAACGGGTGACGTGTTCGGCGACGCGCTTCGAGGCCCCCATGACGCTGGTCGGGTTGACCGCCTTGTCGGTGGAGATGAAGACGAGACGGTCGACGCGGCAGGCGACGGCCAGCTCGGCCACGTTCTTCGTGCCCAGGATGTTGGTCTTGACGGCCTCGTCCGGGGCCAGCTCCATCAGGGGGACGTGCTTGTGGGCGGCGGCGTGGAAGACCACCGTCGGCCGCGTGTCCTGGAAGACCCGGGCCAGCTTGGCCCGGTCGCGGACGTCGGCGACGACGACCGTCATCGGCTGACCGGGCAGGCCGCGCCGCAGTTCGAGTTCCAGTTCGTAGAGGCCGTTCTCCTCGTTGGCGAGGAGGATGAGCAGCTCGGGTTGGAAGGCGGCGACCTGTCGGCAGATCTCCGAGCCGATGGAGCCGCTGGCTCCGGTGACCATGACGCGGGCGCCCTTGAGATAGGCCTGGGCGGCCTCAGCGTCGATCTCGGCCGGCTCGCGGTTCAGAAGGTCGGTCGGGTCGGCCGGGCGCGGGTCGAAGTGGGGCGCGGCGGGGGCGGCCCCCGGCGCGTGGACTGAGGCGGCGGCGCCGGGCTCGGCGTCCAGCGATTCGCGGAGGGTCGGGACGACGCGGAAGGTCAGGCCGTGCCTGGCGGCGACGGCGGCGGCCCGGGCGACCAGCCCGGCCCGGTCGGGCAGCCACGGCGACGGGGCGACGATGATCATGGTGGCCCGGTGACGCAGAGCCAGGCGTTCGAGGTCGTCCATGGCGCCGCCGACGGGGACGCCCTGGATACGGCTCCCGAAGGATTTCCCCTCAATGTCGACGATGACCACGGGCCGTATCTTGAGTTCGGCCCGGGCGATGAGCGATTGGGTCAGGTGGCCCAGGAACGGCCCGGCCCCAACGACGACCGCCCGCGACTCGCCCGGCTCGGGGGCCATGTCGTTGAAGCGGATGGTCGTTCGAAGGCGGATGGTCGTGCGGAGAAGGTGCCCGGCCGAGCGGACGGCGGCCACGGCGAGGACGTTGAGGGTCCAGGAGATGGCGACCACGCTGCGCGGGAAGCCGTCCAGGCGGTAGGGCCAGACGGTGACGAAGCCGAAGATGATGGCGCTGCCCATGGTCCCGAAGAGGAGGGCGACCGCGTCGTGGGCCCCGGCATACCGCCAGACGGCGTGGTAGAGCCCGGAGACGTAGAAGATGGCCAGGGTGCCGACCGTGTAGAAGCCGGCGACGCGCCAATAGGAGGCCAGGGCCGGGCCGACGGCGTCGCCGTCGAGGCGGATGTAGATAGCCGCGACGACCACGGCGTTGACGGCCAGGGCGTCGAGGGCGGCCAGGATGAGGCGCTTAAGAAGAAGCCTCGTAGGCTTCGAGCCCGGTCCGGGCGGGCTGCCCGGGGCGGGCGGCTTGGTCTTGGCGGCCAAATCGGCGGCCTCCTTAACGGGCGTGGCGGTGCCGCTCCTTGTCCTTGCCGTAACTCCCGTATCCGCCGTAGCCGTAGTGCCGGTACTCCGGCTGGCCGGCCATATTGTTCAGAACGACCCCCAGGATGTTGCCGTGGACCGTCTCCAAGGCCTGCTTGGCGCGGCGGGCCAGATCCCGCGTGGTCCGGCCGGCGCCGAGGACGAGCAGGTAGCCGTCGACGACGCGGGCGAGGGCGGCCGCGTCGCTGACCAGGCCGATCGGCGGCGTGTCGATGACGACCATGTCGGCGCGGGTCCGGAGGTCGGCGATGAGCTCAGCCATCTTCGGGGACAGCAGCAGGTCCGCCGGACTGGGTGGAAGCTGGCCCGAAGGCATCACCTTGAGGCCGGGGACCCAGGCGTCGTGCAGGGCCTGGACCGCGGTCGACTGGCCGAGGAGGACGTCCGACAGGCCCGGCTGCGTCCCGGTGGCCAGGATGCGGTGGATGACCGGGCAGCGCAGGTCGGCGTCGATGAGGATGCAGGAGCGGCCGGCTTGGGCCACCGAAATGGCCAGGTTGCTGGCGGTGGTGGACTTGCCCTCGCGGGGGCCGGCGCCGGTCACGGCGATGACGGAGACCTGCTCGGAGATGCCGAGGAACTGTAGGTTGGTCCTGAGTGCCCGGAAGGCCTCGGAGGCCGGCGCGGTCGGGTTCGTGTAGCTGACGATCTTGCCTTTGGCCACTGTCTTTCCCCTCTCAAGAGAGCGGTTGGGGCCGAATGCTGGGACTCCTGTTAGGGTTATCGAAGAAAAGGGGGCGGGAGTTAAGTCTCTGGGGGCAGCTACGGCGGCGAAGCCGGGGCAATGGAAACCCCGAAAATGGAAAACCCAGGCAGGAAAAATGTCCCACCTGGGAGAAATCGGCTTGGCATCCTGGTCAGCTGTCCTTTCCGGAAAGGGTGTTGTTTCGGTGTACATCTTGTTCCTAGACGAGTCAGGCGGGCCCGCAATTCCTGGACCCAACTCAAAGACAGCGGAGAATGTCTTTGTCTTCGGCGGGGTGATCCTTCGGTCCTCAGAATGGAAAAAGGTACAGTCGTACCTAAACCGGCTGAAGACCAAGTACTCCATACCGATCGACCAAGAACTCAAGTGGGGTAACCTCATTCGGCGCTCCGGGCCGGCAGCAGGTCTGACCAGCGATGATATCCTACGATTCCTTGGCGATCTGGCCCCGGCCGTTAAGCCCTTTGTCACCGGAGTGGCGACGGTTGTCTTCAAAGCCGAGGCGGCAGCGCAATATCCTTACATCCGCAACGAAGATGACATCTACAACTCCGGGCTCCGGTACTGTTTGCAGAGGTTCGGCAACTTCTTCAGCGACAATCCAGGTATCCGAGATGAGGCGATCGTAGTAGGTGACCACCGAGACGACAAGAAGGACAACCGTTTGAGAAAGCACTATGAGGAGCTAGTATACCTTAGCAGGACATTCCACGGAGATCTCTCGAGAGTGATAGAAGGCCTTTTCGTTCAGGTGTCACATTTCAGTATAGGGGTGCAACTAGCCGACTTCCTCGTGGGCTCCATCTATCAGCTCTACGAAAAAGGGAAGCCTCAGTATTTCGATATCCTCAAAGGTTGGATGAGGTCCAAGAACGGGACCTACATGGGCTACGGTCTCGCGGAATTCCCAAGGAAAAACAAAAGTTTGGCTGTATCGGGCTCTCGCCCTTAGGCGCTCTCGCGCCCTCAGCCAAACGTTTGACCGTCCGTATGTACGTGCATACGTCTATCCTGATACCATTCTACCCCTTGTCACGCACGGTGTCAAAGGTGTTCATTCGACAGCCCGGGCGACTAGAGAGGGCGGGTGGCCTTGGTGAGAATCCCTCGACTGGTGGTCGTTTGTGGCTTGAGCCTGGTCCTCGCGGCAGGCTGTGCACCGCGAGCGTTTGGCGAGATGGACCTTTCCCTGGGACAGCTCAGGCTCGGGATGACCGAGTCGGACGTGGTCAAGATCCTTGGGTCGGCGGGGCGGGAGGAAAGCCCCCGATGGACAGACGGCCAAGCTGACGGCGTCCCGGCTGAAAACCAAGCGATCTGTGGGGCTCGGTGACGCGGAGGACAAGATCACACATAAATACGGGCCGTCGATGGCCCCAAATGACAGCCCCAGCGGTTACCGCGATTTTTGGTATTATCTCGATGACGCTAATCGCGTCAGGCAGTGTTTGGCTGTCCTCACCAAAGACGGGAAGATCATTGACATCGAGGTGTACCGCACCAGCGTCAACATGCCCGAGGGTGACTAGGCGCATATTTCATGACCGAGGTAGGCAACGAATCCAGGAAGAGCCCGCGTCCACACCGGCCGCGGGCTCTCTTGGTCCCCATTGGGTTATTCGACTCAGTTATCCGGCAAGGAGTTTTCACCCAGGAAGCCGAATCCACCATGACATGGCAAGCAACACAACGGCCTTGTGCAAGGTCATCCGAGCGTCCATCTTCAGGGAATACGACATCCGAGGCGTGGTCGGCCAGGAACTCGACGAGGGCGTCGCGGCGGCCATCGCCACGGCCTACGCGGGCCAGCTACGGGCCCGCGGTCAGCGAGACGTGGTTGTCGGGAGGGACAACCGCCGGTCGTCGCCGGCCCTGGCCGGCGCGGTGGGCGAGGCTCTGAGCCGGGCGGGCTGCCGGGTCATCGACATCGGCACGGTGGTCACGCCTGTGTTCTATTTCGCCCGCGTCCACTACAGCGTGGAGGGCGGCGTGATGGTCACCGCCAGCCACAACCCGCCCCACTTTAACGGCTTCAAGCTGGCCTCGGGCTTCGGGACCATGTACGGCGAGGAGATTCAGGAACTCTGGCGCGCGGCTCAAGGGCTGGCCGAAGTGGCCGCGGGACGCGGGGGTGGTGTGGGTGGCACGAGCCATGGCCCCGCGGGACGCGTACGTGGCGCAGCCGGCGTGGCTGGCGCGAGTCGTCGAACGGGCAAGAGTGCCCCGGTCAGGCGCCGCCCCAACGGGGCCTATCTGTGCGACCTGACCGGACGCCTCAAGCTGGGGCCCAGGCACCTCAAGGTGGCCGTGGACTGCGGTAACGGGACGGCCGGCTACATCGCCCCGGACTTCCTGGAGCGGCTGGGGTGCGAGGTCGTCCCCCTCTACTGCAATCCAGACCCCAGCTTCCCCAACCACCACCCGGACCCGGTCCAGCCGGCCAACCTGCGCGATCTCATCGCCCTTGTCCGTCGCGAGAAGTGCGACCTGGGCGTGGCCTTCGACGGCGACGGTGACCGCCTGGGCGTCGTGGACGAGAGGGGCAACATCCTCTGGGGTGACATAATCATGGTCCTCTACTGGCGAGAAGTCCTCGCCAAGCACCCCGGGGCCGAGGCTCTCATTGAGGTCAAGTGCTCCCAGGCCCTCTTCGAGGAAGTCGAGCGCTTGGGCGGTCGGCCGAGCTTCTACCGGACCGGCCACTCGCTCATCAAGGCGCGGATGCGGGAGATCGGCGCACCGTTCGCCGGTGAGATGTCCGGGCACATGTTCTTCGCCGACGAGTACTACGGCTACGATGACGCCCTTTACGCGGCCGGGCGTCTGCTCCGCATCCTCTCGAACAGTGACCGGGCCCTATCGGAGCTGGTGTCCGACGTCCCCCGCTACCACTCGTCCCCCGAGACCCGGGTCGATTGCCCGGACTCGGACAAGTTCCGGGTGGTCGAGGAGACGCGGGAGCGGTTCCGCCGCCGCTATCCGGTGATCGACGTGGATGGCGCCCGCGTGCTCTTCCCCGAGGGCTGGGGGCTGATCCGGGCCTCCAACACCCAGCCCGCCCTCGTCCTGCGGTGCGAGGCCAGGACACCCGCGGCGCTACGGGAGATCGCCGCGGCCCTGTCGACCGAACTGGCCGGGTTCCCGAGTGTGGGGATACCGGAATGGGAAATCTAGCCTGGGTTTGGGGACACCCCAGCCTTCGATGGCCCCGCGGCTGACCAGGCCAAGAAGGTTTTTCCCGGGAAATGGGAGAATGGATGGACTCCTGAAGGAGGATCACCATGTCAGATCTATACACGGGGATGCAGGCCGATACTTCCGGCGAGGAACGCCGGTTCACCACGTCCTGTGGCGCTGTCTGGCAGAGGGTCGATCTTCACCTTCATTCGCCGGGAGTTGAGTCCTTCCGGTGCCCCGATGGGGCCGACCCTCTCAATGACAGCCATCGCCGGAAGGTCGTTGAGGCCTATGTCTATCGACTGATTAAGGCCTCAATCAAGGTCGCATCAATAACAGACTACAACGGCATTCGGACCGAGTGGTTCTCGCCGATTCGGGATCTTGCCGAGAAGCAGGGCATCACCCTATTACCCGGCGTTGAAGTCTCCTTTGAATACCCGAAGTACGGTCTTCACGTTCTGGCTATCTTCCGTGAATCGGAAGACCCAAAGTCAATCAATGCCTTCTTGCAGGCTGAGGACCTGGACTCCGCTTCTCCGCTTTTTTGGTCCGATCGCCGGCACCGGGACATCCGCGCCAGAGACAATCCGGTTCTTGTATTGAGAAGGCTCCGTGATAGGTTCCATTGCCTCATCATCCCGTCTCATCCCAACGGGGATAGCGGATTTCTCAAGAGCATGCAAATGAAGGACGCGGTCGACTTCCTTTCAGATTTGCGCCCTGACGCCATTGAGCATTTGGGCGACAAGGACTTGGCCAGGCTGAAAAACGCCAACTCCAGGCCTTTGCCTTGGTTGGACAGAATGGCCCGAGTGGAATTCTCGGATCCAAAGAGCATGGAAGACATCGGCTCCAAGCAGCAGGCAAACGGGGTGGCCCGGGCAACCTATCTCAAGCTAAGCGCAACCGGTATCGAGGCCCTGAGGCTTGCCCTTCACGACCCTGCGACCAGGTTGTCCGTCGGCGGGATCCCTGCCCCGGTTCACGCGAAGATTGAGAGCATGGTGGTCTCCGGTGAGTTCCTTAAGAAATTCTCGGTCGCGTGGAACGATGATCTGAACGTGATCATCGGCGGTCGGGGTGTCGGCAAGTCCGCGTTGCTTGAGACGCTTCGGTACGCACTTGACATGGAGTCTTACTCTGACAAGGCGTACCGTCAAGCCTTGGTCCAATACGCGCTCGGCAGCGGCGGGAAAGTCGAGGTCCAACTGGAGCGTACCGTCGGAGAGGGAAAGACCCGTCAGTATCGGATCACCCGCGTCTTGGGCGAAGACCCCGTGGTCACGGAAGTCGGCTCCGCGGAACCGGTGGCCATTCCCCCGTCTGATTTGCTCGGGCCGGCCGGTGGACCGATAATCTTCGGCCAGAGGGAGATTTACGCCATCTCGGCCAGTGAGGAGTATCGACTGGCGCTGCTGGATGAGCTGATTGGCGAGGAGGCCCGGAAGCGAGCTAATGCCGTTCGCGAAGGCGTGGATCTCTTGAGGTCCAACGCACGCGCCATCCTTGACGCCAGGGCCAGACTTGACAAGCGGGAGGACTATAGACAAAGGCTCAAGGGCATAGAGCATGAGATTTTAGTGTATGAGAAGCACGGAGCCGCCGATAAACTGGCAGAGGGAGTCAAGCTGCGTGGGGATGGGCAAAGGCTCAAGACCGCCCAAAGCGCCGTCAAGAGATCCAGACAGGTATGGGCCGACTGGCAGGAGGGGCTGCTAACCCCGCTGGACACCGCGCAGCGTGACCTATTGCGGGGGCAGAGTTTGCAGAAGAGCATCCTAGCAGACTCGGCCAGAGTTATCGGTGAGTTGGCGACGGCCTTGCGGGACCTGGAGAGCCGTGGTACAGCCTTGTTCGACAAGGCCGACAAGGAGCTCGAAGCAAGCGCCACGCGCTGGCGTGAAGCCATTACGCCCTTGACCGACCAGTTGAACCGAATCAAACAGGAGGCCCAGACAGACTCTCTCGACCCCGACCGTCTCTTGAACCTCGCTCAGGAAAAGGCTGCCCTGGGGCCCCTCATCGAGGAACTGGACCGCCAAGAACGCCATGTCAAGGATCTGTTGGATAAACGGCGTATCCTGTTGCAGCAGGTCAGAGAGCGAAGACATGAGGAACACGCGCTCAGAAGGGAGAGAGCCGAATCCATAGCCCGCCTCCTGGAAGGAAGGGTTCGCCTGAGCATCGAGTTCAAGGGGCAGAAGGAAGACTACAAGTCAAGGCTCGCAACTCTTCTAAAGGGGTCCGGGGTCTCACAGGAGGCCATTGAGAACCTGACGACTCCGGAAGCCGTGGATGGCATATCCCTTGCTGAAGCCGCCCGAGCGGGTGGCGAAGAAATCCAAGACAGGTTCGGACTGACTCAAGCGATGGCCTCTCGGGTCGCAAAGTGGTTCACCGACGACGAGTCACGTTTGTACGAATTGGAAACGCTTATTCCCCCGGATGCTGTCCGTGTGGAGTTGAAGGTGGACAACGAGTATCGCCCTCTTGCTCGCCTTTCCGTGGGCCAACGGGCGACAGCGATTCTTCTGCTTCTTTTCGCCTTGGAGGGGCGGGTCCTGGTCCTGGATCAGCCGGAGGACGACTTGGACAACAGGTTTGTGTACGAGGATATCGTGCAAATCCTTAGGAGCCAGAAGGGGTTGGGCGACCCCGGTAAGCGCCGCCAGATCATTGCCGTCACTCATAATGCCAACATACCGGTCATCGGCGACGCCGAACTGGTCTTGGCCCTTGAGGTTCAGGATGGGCACGCCGGCATTATCGGGCGGGCGTCCATCGATGATCCGCGCACCAGAGAGCTCATAAAGACCATTATGGAGGGGGGCGAGGAGGCTTTTCTCCGACGGGCTGAGAAGTACGGAGGATTGCAGCCGGCGTCATGAACTACTCTGACTTGCTCGAGCGCATCGCTCGATGGGAAGACCTTCATACGGAATTCAAAGAGCGGCTTGTTCATCCCGATGATGTGGCCCCCAGCCTGGTCGCCTTGGCCAACACGGACGGTGGCCAGTACATTGTCGGCATCAGCAAGAATCGGACCTTTGTAGGAGTGGACAAGCCGGATGAGGTCTCGCAGACCCTTGACAACATAGCCGCCAACAACTGCGACCCGCCCATAACGATCATCCAGGAACACATCTATCCCGAGGATAAGCCGGGGCACGAAGCAAAGCCGGTCATTGTCATCAACGTACCCAAAGGAGGCATGCGTCCGTACAGCACAAACCGTGGCGTGTACTATATCCGAACAAGCAGCGGCCGGCGACAGGCCTCCAAGGAGGAACTCCTTCGGCTGTTCCAGGCGGCCGAAAGCCTGTACTATGACGAGACACCGCTCATCAAGCTGAGCCTGACCGACCTTGATCTGAACGCTCTTGACCATTACCTCGAGACCGCCGGCCGGGAACAGCTGAAGGGAAACCGCCAACAGTTGCTGGTGAATTGGGGGTTGTTACACAATGGCCACCCCACGGTGGCGGGCCTTCTGCTGTTCGGACGCGAGCCTCAACGCCATCTTCCCTTCGCGCAGATCAATGCCGCCCGCTTTCCCGGGTCCGAGAGTTCGGTGGAACCGACTGACAGAAAAGACCTGACGGGCCGGCTCTTGGAGGTCATCGATCAAGCGGCCCGCTTCATGGACCTGCACCTCAAGACCCCCCATGAAATCCGGGGCTTTGACCCTGAGCCCAGACCAGAACTGCCCAGAGAAGCCCTCCGCGAGGCCATAGTCAATGCCGTTGCTCATCGCGACTACACTGTTCAGAGTCCCGTGCGCTTGTTCATCTTCGATGACCGTGTGGAGGTTCACGCACCGGGAAAACCTCCGAATACGGTGGATGAGGGAGCCATGCGTTTCGGTGTTCACGTGGTGCGGAATCCTCGGATCTATTCGCGCCTCTCAGAGGCCGGACTTGTCACCGGGGCCGGAACCGGTGTCCCACGGATGATGAGGTTGGTTCAGGAAGCAACGGGGCAGGATCTCGGCATCCGGATATCCCACTTCGAGACGCTTATCGTCTTGCCTCGAAAGGCTCAGTAGGCTGGTTCAGCCACAGGACAGAGGGTCTGCATCAAACCAGCCACAGCCCGCGACCTAGCGGTCGCGGGCTGTTTGCTCTGTACCCGTTTACGTTGCAGCGATTTGCAGTACGCCGCAATCGATGCGAAGTACGACTGGCCTTTACCGGCGCTCGACGGCCATCCCGCGCGGGACCGCGGCCAGGAGGTCACGCGCCGCCGCCTCGTCGGCGATGAGGGTGAAGGCCGGGTGGAGCTGAAGGACCGAACTGGGCACGGCCTCCGTCACCGGGCCGGCCATGGCCGTGGCGACGATGGCCGTCTTGCTCTCGCCCGAGGCCAGCATCAGGACCTCGCGGGAGCGCATGATGTCCATGACGCCGCGGGTGACGCCCTTGACCGGCACGGCCTCGAACGACCCGAACAGGCCGACCTGGCCCAGGCGGGTCACCTCGGTCATCTCCACGACGCGGGTCCGGCTGCCGAACGACGACCCGGGCTCGTTGAGCCCGACGTGGCCGTTGGGGCCGATGCCGACGATCTGAAGATCGATGCCCCCGGCGGCTTCGATGGCCTCCTCGTAGGCGGCGCAGGCCACCTTCGGGTCGACCGAGTCGAGGTCCAGCAGGCGCACCCGCCCGGGGTCGAAATCGGTGCGGCGGAAGAGGCTCTCCTGAAGGTAGGCGTCGAAGGACTTCGGGTCGCTGCTCGGTAGGCCGTAGAGCTCGTCCAGGTTGAACGCTCGGACCTTGGCGAAGGAGACCAGGCGGCGCTCGTACAGGCCGACCAGTTCCCGGTGGAACCCGACCACCGACCGGCCGGTGCAGAAGCTGATGTTCAGGTCCGGCTTGCCGCGGACCTTGGCGGCCACGTATTCGGCGGCCGCCCGGCTCAATGCGTCATAATCCTTGACCACGATGAGTCTCATGATTGGCACAGGACCTCCCTACCCAGACTGAGGAGCAGAGTGCGAAAAGCGCAAAGAACAAGCCCGCTGCCAGCGGGCGTGATCTCGGGTCTTACCGTCGGAGGGCCGAGTTGGATGATGACGCGTCAGGGGAACTTCACCTCAAAGGGGATTCTCCGTCTCAGTTGATCTTTGTCCTGTTCGGAATACCACACAACCGTCGCGCCGCACAGGTTGCCATCGTTCACGGCATACAGCAAATTGAGGCATTCTACCTCGGAATCCTCCCTGGCGTAGCTGGGCCTCGGAGCGCCAATGCTGATGTACAGCACATCAGCGTCTTCATCATAGGTGGTCATGATGGGCTCACGTATTCGACGTGGCTAAGCGAATTCCTTCAGGGTTGTGGCCCGGGCGGGCATAGCCCCTTTTTCAGCAGCGCGTGGAACTCGTCCAGGTCGCGCCTTATGTCGCCGGCGAGGGCCAGGCCCCGGTCGGGGTCCGGGTCCTTCTTCATGATTTCGAGGTACTTGCGGGAAATCCCGTCGTTGACCATGATGATGAGTTCGAGGGCCTTCCGCGGGTCGACGCCCGGCCCGAAGATGGACAGGTCGAGGTCTTTGAAGAGGATCTCGTAGCCGCGGGCCGCGGTCCGCCGCTCGCGCTCGGCCATCTCGTTTTCGAGGCCCTTGGGGTGGCCGATAATGGCCTCGAAGAGGAACCGGTAGTACAGCAGGTTGTCCTGGATCATCTGAAACTTGAGGAGGCTCCAGCGGCTCATCCGCTCGAAGATGTCGCCCGGGCGCTCATCGACGAGGCGGTCGAAGTACTCGAAGAGCCGCTCGGTGACGTAATCGACGAGGTACAGGTAGAGCTGCTTCTTGCTCCCGAAGTAGTGGAAGAGCAGGCCCTTGGAGATACCGGCCCGCTTGGTGATGGCGTTGGTCGAGGCGCCCCCATAGCCGCGGGCGACGAACTCCTCTAGTGCTCAGTTGCATAAATCCGCGTAATGTTTCTTGAGGCCAACAGGCTTGACCTCCCGCTTTCGCCATTCGAAAGGCGCGGCGGTCCGGTTATGA
>JAJYMC010000056.1 GCA_021787335.1 Bacillota bacterium
GTCGAAGGTGGCTCTTGCCGCCTGAGATGCCGCTGACTTCAGTCAGCGGAGTACGTCACAGGACGCTCTAATGTTCTTCTAATCCGCGGGGTGTAGAATCCCGGTGTATTGGTCAGTGAGGTGTCGCTGGCATGAACGCTGAAGGTCCGACGGCGCCCCGCATCCTCATCGTCGAGGACGAGGCCAGCCTGGCGAGGGCTCTCCAACTTGAGCTGGAGCACGAGGGTTACCGGGTCGGCGTGGCCGGCAACGGTTACGAGGCCGTGGCCCGGGCGTCAGAGGGGGAATGGTCCCTCATCCTCCTCGACCTGATGCTGCCCGGCCTGGACGGTTTCGAGGTCTGCCGCCAGGTGCGCCAGCGTTCCGCCGTGCCCATCATCGTGCTGACCGCCCGGGAAGCCACCGGCGACAAGGTGGCCGGACTGGACGCCGGGGCCGACGACTACGTCGCCAAGCCCTTCGCCACTGAGGAACTGCTGGCCCGCATCCGCGCCCGGCTCCGGCGGTCGACCTCGCCGCATCAGGACGGGCACCGGCTGGTGGTGGGCGACCTGGTCATCGAGCGCGACACGAGACGCGTTGAACGGGCCGGCCGGGCCATCACCCTGACCCGTCGCGAGTTCGATCTCTTGACCTACCTGGCCGAGAACACGGGCCTGGTCCTGACCCGAGAGACCATCCTCAACCACGTCTGGGGCTTCGACTATTACGGTGAGACGAACGTGGTCGAGGTCTATGTCCGGTACCTGAGGGCCAAGATCGACGAACCCTTCCCGACGAAGCTGTTGCGGACCGTCCGGGGCGTGGGTTACAGCTTGAGGGAGGGCTGACCGCGATGCGCTCCTTCACCTGGCGCCTGACCTTGTGGTACACCGCCCTCCTGATGGCCGTCCTGCTGGTCTTCGGCGGGGTGGCTTTCCTGGGGGTTCGTTATGTCCTGTTCTCCGCGGCGGCCCGCGAGGTCGAGGCCACCCTGACCAGCGTCGCGCAGCTGACGGGCGGCGGCTCGGACGAACAGGGAGACTATAGTCACATGGACCTGGACGACCCGGCCATCACCGCCGTCCTGGGCGGCGGCCCCGTCTGGGTGCAGATCACCGATGCCGGTGGCCGAGTCGTCAACCGGTCCCGGGGGCTGGAGGAGTCCCCGCCGGTCCCGGTTCACGTGGGGCCGCCCGTGCGCGGGGTGCTGGGCCGGGACAACGTGCTCCTGGCCGGGGTTCGGCTCGCCGGCGGCTCCGGGCTCCAGGCGGTCCGCTCGCTGGACCGCGAGGAGGAATTCCTGGGCACCCTGGCCCGGGTCTTCGCTCTGGTGGCCCTGGCCGGCTTGGTCCCCGCGGTCATCGGCGGCCGGACCATCGCCCGGCGGGCGCTCCGGCCGGTGGAGACGCTGACCCGCACGGCCCGCGAAATCACCACCAGCGACCTCAGCCGCCGAATCCCGCTGGCCGGCCCCCACGACGAACTGCGCGTCCTCGGGGAGACGGTCAACGGCATGCTCGCCCGCCTCGAGGACGGCTACCGCCGCCAGCGGGAGTTCGTGGCCGCCGCCTCGCACGACCTGAGGACACCTCTGGCGGTCGTCCGCAGCTATTCCGAACTGCTCGGCCGTTGGGGCGGCGGCGACCCCGAGGTGGTCGCGGAATCGTCCCGGGCCATCGGGCGAGCCGCCCTGACCATGGAGCGGCTGGTCAACGACCTGTTGCTCCTGGCCCACGTCGACTCCCGGACCAGGCTGGAGACCGCCCCGCTGCGCCTGGACGAGCTGGCGGCGGAGACGGTCGAGGAGGCGCGGGCGGTCGCCCCGAAGGCCGTCGTCGAGCGGGGGCCCTCTGAGCCGGTGACGGTCACGGCCGACGTCGCCTACCTCAGGCGGGCCGTCTGGGCCCTGGTCGACAACGCCCTGAAATACGGCGGCGGGAAGGTGACGGTCGCGGTCGGGCTGGCCATGGCCAAGGCCGGGGCCGGAGCCAAGGCCGGGGCCGAGGCCGAAGCCTTCCTCAGCGTGGCCGACAACGGCCCGGGGATGACCGCTGAGGAACGGTCGCGTGTCTTTGAGCGGTTCTACCGGACCGATCGGGCCCGTGGCCGCGGGTCCGGTTTCGGGCTTGGGTTGCCCACCGCCCGGGCCATCGTCGAGGCTCATGGCGGCAGGATCGAAGCCGAGAGCGCCCCCGGCCAGGGAAGTCGCTTCACGGTGTGGTTGCCAGTCGGCCAAGGAAAGGGTTGAGGTGATTGCTCAGTCTGCTCACCGAACGCGGCACCGCCCTCCTTCTGGCCGGCGGACCACTGGCCGTCTTCGTCGCCCTCCTGCTGGAGAGCGCCTGTATCCCCATTCCGAGCGAGCTCGTCCTGCCTCTGGCCGGCATCCTGGTCATCCAGGGGAGTCACGGCTTCTGGACCGTCGTGGCCGTGGCAACCGCCGGGCAGATGGCCGGATCACTTCTGTCATACGCGGCCGGCCGCTACGGCGGTCGGCCCCTGATCCTGGGACGCTGGGCATACGGGCGCGGAGAACTGGCCGCCGCTGAGGCGTGGTTCGAGCGTCACGGCGAGGTCGCCGTCCTCGCCGGCCGGCTGCTGCCGGGCATCCGCACCTTCATCTCCGTTCCGGCCGGCCTCACTCGGATGTCGCCAGTCCGGTTCATCATCTACTCCCTGATCGGCGTCGTGGCCTGGACCGTCACCCTGGTCTGGGCGGGAACCAGGTTTGTCGCGCTCTGGGAGCGGTCGGCCTGGCAATCGGCCTTCCAGGTGGCCGAGATCGTCGTCCTCGCCGGGGTAGTCGTCGCCTATCTGTGGTGGCGCGGTCGAAATCGCGGGAGCAGGCGTTCGTGACGGTGACGGCGAATCATATCTGACGCGGTTCTTGTTGGCCGACCCGCTTTCAGCGCCGTTCCGCTTTTCAACGGTCGTTTCCCTGACGTCGTAAACTGGGAGGTCCCGACCGGATGGAAGTCACCCCCGTCTCCGACCTCGCCCGCGACATCCCGCCGTTCATCGCCATGGACGTCCTCGAGAAGGCCCAGGCCATGCAGCGGGCGGGCCGGAGCGTCATCCAGATTTCGGCCGGCGAGCCGGACTTCGAGACCCCGGCCCCCATCGTCGAGGCGGCCAAGCGGGCCCTGGACCTCGGCGAGACGCACTACACGCACAGCATGGGCCTGCCCCAGCTGCGCGAGGAGATCGCCGCATATTACCGCCGCCGCTACGGCGTGACCATCTCGCCCGAGCAGGTCGTCGTCTCGTCGGGCACCTCGCCCCTCCTGATGCTGGTCTTTATGGCCATCTGCGACCCCGGCGACGAGGTCATCATCTCGGACCCGCACTACGCCTGCTACCCGAACGCCATCCGGTCGGCCGGGGGCGTGCCGGTCAAGGTCCGGGTGACCGAGGAGGGCGGCTTCCGCTTTGACCTCGGGGACCTGCGCGCGGCCGTCACCCCGCGGACCAAGGCCATCCTGGTGAACTCGCCGTCGAACCCGACCGGCGTCGTCCTCGGGCCGGACGACCTCAGGGACCTCGCCGGTGTCGGCCCGCTGGTCATCTCCGACGAGATCTACCACGGCCTCGTCTACGGCGAGCGCGAGCACTCGATGCTCGAGTTCACCGACCGGACGGTGGTCATCAACGGCTTCTCGAAGGCCTACGCCATGACCGGCTGGCGGCTGGGCTACGTCATCCTCCCCAAGGAACTGGTCCGGCCGGTCCAGAAGCTGCAACAGAACCTGTTCATCTGCGCCTCGTCCTTCGGCCAGCTGGCCGCGATCACGGCCCTCCGCCAGGGCGAGCCGTTCACCAAGCAGATGGCCGCCGCCTACGACGAGCGGCGCCGCTTCGTGCTGCGCCGCCTGAAGGAGATGGGTCTGGGGGTCAAGGTCGAGCCGACCGGGGCCTTCTATGTGCTGGCCAACGCCCGCCACATCCACCCCGATTCGTACGCGTTGGCCTTCGACATCCTGGAGCGGGTCGGCGTGGCCACCGTGCCGGGCATCGACTTCGGCCAGGGCGCCGAGGGCTACCTGCGCCTGTCCTACGCCACCGCGATGCCGAAGATCGCCGAGGCCCTGGACCGGCTCGAGACCTACGTCCGCGACCCGAAGATGAGACCGGGGAAATAGGCCGGCGGCCCGGGAAATAGGCCGGCGGCCGACTGCCGCCGTTTGCCGACACGACGCATTCCGTAAGATCTCCCCTATGAAGAAGCCCTTGAGACGGCACCTGCCGCCTTCAAGGGCTTTGTCGTTCGTGGTGTGACGAGGCCAACGCTGGCAGATCCGACGACACCGAGGAGGAAGCCGATAAGCTGCCCCTCCAGTTCCGCATCAAGGTGGAGATTGGGCAGAGCACGCCCGTGAACGAGTTGTGGAACTTCGAGCAGGCCCTGCGCCAGAAGCAGTTCGGTCTCGCGGATGACGAGTTCGTCCTTGACAATGCCCCGCTGAAGGGCATCGACGAGTTGAAGCAGCGCAGGTTGGCCGCCATGCAGCGGGCGCAGGGAATGCTGCCCGGCGCTGTCCCAGGCCAGCCGATGCAGCCCCTGGCCCTGCCGCAAGCCCAAGCGCAGCCCCAGGAGGCGACGCCGAGGCAAGCCCCGATGCAGAGTCTGGCCGGTATCCCTGACGAGGCGGTCGACGCTTACCTGGCTTCCCTGTCGCGTGAGCAGCGGCAGCAGTTCGTCGGCATGACGCGGGAGGAGATAGTCCAGCGCATGGAAGAACTGGCGAACCCAGGAGGCCAGGTAGCGTGAGAGGCGTGTTCTACCCTGAGAACGGCAGGCCGCAGCCCTGCGACCACCCGAAGCGGTTCCGCGTGACGGAGTGGCAGGGTGAGGTGTTCATCAAAAAGTGCTGCCGCTGCGGGGAAACGGTGGAGAGAAGGATTCCGAACCAGAAGGCGAACGAGGTATTTCGTCCCATAGCGGGCCAACAGTAACTTTGGCCGCCCGCCGCATTCGTGCGGTAAGCCATGCGTGGCGAGTGGCGGCTCGAACCAAAGGCCGCCCGCCGTCGAGAGGCGGTAGCGCGAGAGCGCGGAGGGCGGTTCGCAAATCACCTTCGCGGTCAGAATAGGGGGCGCGCCGCATGGCGACGGGTTGCTCCCAGGCGCGAGGGCAGGGCACACTCACCGAAAGGTGCAAGGCCATGGAGGAAAGAATCCGCCCTGATGGCCGCCGCGAGTCGCAAATCACCCCGTCTAGCGCGGGATAACAGAAAAGCACGGGTTGTTCACCCGTGCCATACGTTGCTCCATCTTGGCCTATTTGCCAGCGAGGAACGAGACTAGGACGGAGGCGGGAACCGCGAGTGTGAAGCCGCTCTCCACCCCCGTCAGGGCGACTTCGAGGCCAGCGACATTCCCCTGATTGTCAATGACGGCACCACCGCTGGAACCGTGCGTGGCAAAAGCCTCGGTGACGAGGTAGTTGTTGGAGTATTTCGCCACCCTCCCTGTCGTCAGGACGGATGGGATGAACCCCATAGCCTTCTCCGGGTTCGTGATGGGCGAACTAATCAGCGCAACCTCCTCCCCCACCTTCGGCCGGTTGTCGGCCAGCGTGAGGTAGGCTGTCAACTTCGGCCCGTCCGTGATTTCGAGGAGGGCCACGTCGGCGTCCTTGTCGAAGCGCACGACCTTGGCCGTGTAGGTGACGTACCCGGTCCAGTCCACGAGGCGGAACTCCTTGTAGTCCTTGACGACGTGGTAGGCCGTCAGAACCTGCGTCGGCTTCCGGACCGAGAACCCGCTGCCCTTCGCCCACCAACCGTCAACCGTGTTCACCAGCACCGTCCATGTCGCCGAGGCCGCCTTCTCATACAGGGTCACGGCATCGAAGGACGCCTTCTCCTCGGCGACCGGCGGTGCGGTACTCGCCTGCGGAGTCGCGCACCCGACGACGGCCAGTGTGAGGGCCAGAAGGACGAGAGCGACGGCGAGACGCTTTCTCACGGGATCTCCCCCTCTATCGCCACCATGGTACACCGCAGGGCGGCAGGAAATCGGGGCTTGAAGGAAAAACGGAGGCAGGCAGCGGAGATACGCTATCCCAGTGCGGTAAGCTGAAATGTCACCTCACCGATGGGCAGGCAGAGCTACAGTCAAGTGCCCGAAGTGCAAGAAAGCCTGTGGAGAAAAGAGAAGGAGGAGAACACAACCACCTAACTACTCCCCGCTGCCGCAGAACTCCCTCACTACCTCCCCCAGCACCTTCGTCGCCGTGACGACCTGGTCGAAGTCGGCCCATTCGATGGCCGCGTGGGCGCCGGAGCCGCCCGGCCCGAATAGCACCGCGGGGATGCCGGCGTCGGTCAGGATCGAGGTGTCGCACCAGCCACCCATGCCGCCGAGGGCGGCGGGCCGCCCCACGACCGCCTGATGGGCCCGTTCGAGAGCCTTGACGATGGGCTCCTCGGCGCCCACCTCCATCGGCGACCGGTAGAA
Source organism: Bacillota bacterium (assembly GCA_021787335.1). Classification (GTDB taxonomy): domain Bacteria; phylum Bacillota; class Sulfobacillia; order JAJYWN01; family JAJZPE01; genus JAJZPE01. The sequence continues at coordinate 6,442 of JAJYMC010000056.1, forward strand.
GAACAGCTCGGCTTCGGCCTTGAAGCGCGGGTCCCCCGCCCCGGCCGCCCGCACAAGCCCGGCCATCTCGTCGGCGACCATCTGCCGCGTCTCCCCGGGGATGACCCGCCTCTCCAACTCGACCACGCACCGGTCTGGATACGTCGACAGCTCGGTCCCGCCCTTGATCAGCGAGGCGTGGACCGACGGCGACCCGACCACCGGGTGGGACCTGGCCCCGAGGACGTCCCGCCCGTACCGCTCCATCTCGACGAGGAAGCGGCCGGCCTTGGCGATGGCGTCGACGCCGGCGTCGGCCAGGCTCCCGTGGGCGGCCACCCCGTACACGCCGACCCGTACCCAGGCGAAGCCCTTGTGGACGTTGACGATGTCCAGGCCGGTGGACTCGCAGACGATGGCCGCGTCGGCCCGGTGGGTCTGGGCCACGCGCTCCGTGCCGATGCTGGCGTACTCCTCGTCGGCGACGAAGGTCAGGACGAGGTCGCCGGCCAGGCGCGCGTGCCCCTCGACCAACGCCTCGGCCACCTCGATCATGGCCGCCAGGCTGGCCTTCATGTCGTGGCTCCCGCGGCCGTAGACGCGGTTGCCCTCGACGCGCGGGTCGAAGGGGTCAATCTCCATCCCGGCCACGCCGACCGTGTCCAGATGGCCGTTGAGCATCAGGCTGCGGCCGCGGCCAGGGGCGGCCCCGCCCGCTCCCGCCGCGGACCCGCCACCGCCCCCCGCGCCCTTCAGCGTCGCGATGATGTTGACCCGCCCGGCCCCCAGGTCCTGTCGCTCGACCGAGAGGCCGAGCCGCGCCAGGCGCCCTTCGACATAGGCCCCGACGGCCGCCTCCCCATCCCCGCCCGGGACCAGCGACGGGTTCACCGAAGGGATGCGGATCAGGTCGCGCAACGTCTCCATGAGCCGATCCCCGTTGACCTTGAACTCGCCCAAACCCAGTCCCTCCTAGCGCCACCCAGCAGGCTTTCGGGCTTTGCTCTCAGATGAACAGGACCACGAAGTACAGCGCCATCAGCCCCAGCCCCAACGGCAGGCCCAGGGTGGCCCACTCCCGGCTGCGGATGCGCAACTTGCCCGCCGAGATGATGTTCGGGATGTTCCCCGGGATGAGCATCCCGCCGGCGATGAGGAGGCCCATCAGAATCCCCTTGACCTGGAGGGCGCTCATCTTGACGCTGATCTCGGCGGTGGTCAGGGTGGCGTTGTCCAGCACCGCCGAGACCATGTTCAGCCAATAGAGGAGCGGGCTCGGCAGGCCGATGACGAAACGGTCGATGGCCGGCTTGAAGCCCTCCCCCAGGAGGACCAGGGCCATGACAAAGAGGTAGACCTTGAGAGCGCGGACGATGACCTCCCGGTACGACTCCTCGCCGCGGGGCGCCTGCAGGCTGGCCCCGCGCAGCGCTTCCTGGGCCGCCGCGCTTCTGGCCTGTTCGGGGTCGGGGAGCATCCTGGTCGGCTTGAGGTATAGGGCGGCGAAGACCCCGAGGGCCACGACACCCGCGACGACGTAGGCGCCCAGGAGCCGCGCCAGATACCAGAAATCCTGACCGAGCTTGCCCACGGCGATGGTGGCCAGCGGCTCGCCCACCGGCGTTAGAGCCGCCCCGAGGCCGATGGCGAAGCAGGCGATGATGACCAACCGCACCTCCACGTCGCGCCTGAGGTTCAGCGCGCCGACGACCTCGACAAGGACGAGGGCGGCGATGATGGCCGTGATGACGCTTGAGACGAGCCCGAGGACGACGACGAGCCCGAAGACGAAGGCCGGAACGGATATGAAATGTCCACCGGCTCTTCGAGGGTCTTCAGCCCAAGCTCCCAGCCGAGGGCCCCGGACACCAGCGCCGCCGCCAGGCCCATGACGAACAGGAATGCCTCCAAGTTATGCTCCACTCGATGGAACACGAACGGCAGGGCGAGGACCAGCGCAAGGATGACACCCAGGGCCGCTAGGACGAACGAATCACTCAGCGACGACACCTCCCGGACCAGTGAAGCTCATTGGACTTGGATTCTTCCCCGGCGGCGGCAATCCTTCAGCCGGCGGCAACCCGGTAGCCCTAGCCGGCGGCGTTCCAGCCGCCCTTCGACAGCGGCCTAGCTTTGGCAAACCACGCCCTTCCAACATAACCTGATAGTGGCACCTGGAAAGGAGGATTGCCATGCACAAGGAGCTCCTGCCGCTGCTCATGCAGGCTATCGCCGACAAGGAGCGGTCACAAGCCCGTTTGCAGAACCTGGCGGTCTGGGCAAAGGACGCCAAGGTCCGGCAAGTCATCGAGAGCGTGATGGAAGGAGAGCTTCGTCACCTGGAATCGCTCCGCGGAATCGCCGCGGACCTCACGCCCATGGTGGCGTTGAGCGCGCCGGCGAGGCCGCGGCCGGCCGTCTCCGGGGTCAAGCCGCCCCCAACCGGCGGTCGTCCCCACGCCTCGTCCTTCGCCTCCGGCCGGGTCCCCCGGTGGTGAACACCCGCAGGAAGGCCGCCTCACCGGGCGGCTTTCTTGTGGGCGGGCGAAAAAACCTCGCTGGGCCTCGCCCACTGCCCTCGCCCACCCATTGACAACCCTCCGGCAGGCGGTCTCCTCGGCCGCCCGCCGCTCGGCCGAGATCACTAATGGCTTCAGGTCCCGGCTGGCCAAGGTCGAATAGGAGGTTGCTGGGCACGAAGCCGGCTCATTCACTGGCGATGCCAAAAGCCCCGGGGGTTCCCCCGGGGCCGATTTGTTGCGATTCTCTACTTGGCCTGCTTCCACCAGGAGGTGTTCCCGCCTACAGTTCCATCGCCTCGAGCCGCTTGATCCGATCGGCCACCGGCGGGTGGGTGTCGAAGAGGCGGTCCATGTGCCCCTCGTTGTCCTTGAGCGGGTTGTAGATGTAGAGGTGGGCAGTGGCCTTGTTGGCCACTTCGAGCGGTTCAGGGTCGGCGGCGATCTTCCGCAGGGCGTCGGCCAGCCCCTTCGGGTAGCGGGTCAGCAGCGCGGCCGACGAGTCGGCCAGGTACTCGCGCTGCCTGGAGATGGCCAGCTGGATGAGCATGGCGAAGAACGGGGCGAGGATGGCCAGGACCAGGCCGACCAGGAGGATGATGGCCTCGGCCCCGCCGCCGCCCTCGCGGTTATCGCGGCGCCGCGCCCGGCCGCTCCGCCAGGTGTAGCGGACCATCCAGTCGGCGAGCAGGGTGACCACGCCGGCCATGGTCACGGCGATGGTCATCAGGAGGATGTCGCGGTTGCGGATGTGGGACATCTCGTGGGCGATGACCCCTTCGAGTTCGAGCCGGTCCATCTTCTGGATGAGGCCGCTGGTCACGCAGATGACGGCGTGCCGTGGGTCGCGCCCGGTGGCGAAGGCGTTGGGGGCGCCGTCGTCGATGACGTAGACCTTCGGCGCGGGGACGCCGGCCCCGATGGCCAGGGCCTCGACGATGTTATAGAGGTACGGGTTGTCTTCCTTGGCCAGGGGCTTGGCCCGGCTGATCGACAGGACCATCCGGTCGCTGTAGTAGTAGCTGACCCAGGTCATGCCGACGGCGATGACCACCGCCAGGACCACGCCGGAGTAGCCCATCCCGTTGATCTGGGCGAAGGTGTAGGCGATGAGCCCGATGAGCAAGGCGAAGAAGAACATCAGGAGCCACGAGCGTCTGACGTTGCTCGCTATCTGCTGGTACACAGGGCCTCCCTCCTTTGGGGCGGGCCATCATGGGGACTCGTCCGGCCGCCAGCGGCCGGCCCGCTCAGAACTTGACCTTCGGTACCTCGCGCTCGGCCTCGGGGGTCTCGAAGTACTTCTTCTCGGTGAAGCCCATCGACCGGGCGAAGATGTTGGTCGGGAAGCTCTGGATGGACGCGTTGAAGCGCAGGACGCTGTCGTTGTAGAACTGGCGGGCGTAGGCGATCTTGTTCTCGATGCCGGCCAGCTCCTCCTGAAGCATCAGGAAGTTCTGGTTGGCCTTCAGCTCGGGGTAGGCCTCAGCCACCGCGAACAGGCTCTTCAGGGCTTGGGTCATCTGGTTGTTGGCCTGCGCCTGCTCGGCGACGCTGCCGGCGCTGACCATCTGGGCCCGGGCCTTGGTGACCATCTCGAAGGTGTCGTGCTCGTGGGCGGCGTAGCCCTTGACCGTCTCGACCAGGTTCGGGACCAGGTCGGTGCGGCGCTTGAGCTGGACGTCGATCTGGGACCAGGCGTTCTCGACGCGGTTCTTCGAAACCACGAGCGAGTTGTAGGCGGCGATGCCGATGACGACCAACAGAGCCAGTATGCCGATGACCCAGAACATAGCCACCACTCCTTGTCTGATGCAAACGTCTAGGGATTTTGCCCGTTTGAAGACCTATCTTGCATTATACTTCGCGCCCGCGGGACGGCAAACCTTCGTGCGGCACCCCTGGCGCGGCGACCGCCGGAGCGCGGAAGGATTCGGCCGGTCCGAGGCGGAATTCGCCATGTAGACCGCCTCATTTGACCAAGAACGGCCAGAACGGGAGGTAGTCGCGTGCCGCGGAAAGTACCGTTCCCCGTGGGGCTCTTCGTCTTCCGGGTCGACCGGCTGGCCAACCTGTTTCACTTCGTTAATAATATGGCCGCCTGGCACTTCGCCTGCAGCGAGAGCTACAACCGCGCCTGGTTGGCCGAGACCGGGGAGCTGACCGAGGACGAACGAGCGGCCCTGGATGCCTTCGCCGCCGTCGTCCGCGAGTTCTCCTATGGCGACGACCGGTGGATGGGAAAGGCGTTCATCACGGCTGAAACGCCCGACGCGGCTTGGGAGCAGGCGCGGTCGCTAGTCGGTCCGGAGAAGGTTTCCGTCGTCCAGTCGGTCTTTGAAGCCCTCAGCCCGCGCTTCGCCCGTATCTGGGAGTCGGACGAACCGCGCCTGCGGGCCTTGCCTGAGCGGCTCAGGAAGGCCATCGCCTCGCCTGGCGTGGGCACGGCCATCCGCGCCCTCGAGGACTTCTACGACACACCCTTCCCCGCCCTGACCGTCCACCTCCTCATCAGCCGCGGGAAGCAACTGTCGGCCGGCGGGGCCAACGAGGGACCGGGCCACGTCACGCTCGAGGTCCTGGAGACAGAGAACCTCATGGAGGGGATCGAGGTTCTCCTTCACGAGGGCAGCCATTTGATGCAGGCACGCCGTCTCGAACCCCTCTTCGATGAGTTCAGCCGGGTTCACGGGCTCGACACCTCCGGGGACGGCTTGGGAAACGCGCGGCACCTTTTCCACGAAGCCCTTACCGGCAGCCTGGTGCCGGGCGGATGCCTGAGTTGGAAGCTCGGGCGGCAGCCGCACGATCACCTCGCGCGCGCAGAGCGGGCACGGGCGCGAGGCGCGGAGGCACATGCCGCTCTTGAGGAGTTGACCGCCCGCTTCCTCCCGCTGGTCGCAACGTATATAGATCAGGGGCGCCCGGTCGACGGCAAACTCTTGGAGAACATCTATGCCGCCTATGCGGCGGCGCCCCCGAAGTTCTGAGCCTGGCCACGGAGGGATTGGCATGGTCACTCTCGAGGAGCGCTTGGTCACCAGCCTGGCCGCGTGGCGGCAGGCCGTCGACTCCGGGCTCCCTGAACGGAAGCGGGCCGCCCACCTCCTGGGCGCGCACTATCGCGGGCTGGGGCGCTGGGATGAAGCCCTGGCCCTGTTCCGTCTGGTCAGGGATGAGTGCGCCGCCGCCGATGACCTCGACGGTGTGAACGAGTTCGACACCTGGCTCTCCAACCTCCACTACCACATGGGAGACTATGCCCGGGCCATCGACCTCATCCGGGCGGTCATCGAGCGGGAGTCGGCCGTCGACGTTTGCCGGGCGGCCGAGACCGGCGCGTATTACCTGGCAAAGCCGCTCTTCATCACCGACCAGCTGGAGGAGCACCGGGCCGTCGTCGCCCGGGCCGTCGAGACCTTCCGCGCCAAACGCCCGCCGCACGCGGATCAGCGGCTCCCCTGGTTCCTCACCGAGCTGGCCAACAACTGGCTCGAGACCGGCCGGGCGGCCGAAGCCGTAGCCCTCGCGGCCGAGCAGGTCGCGGTGTTCCGGGCGACGGCCAGTACAAGCGGTATTCCTCATGCCCTGATGGTGCACGGCTTCGCGGCGGTCGCGGCCGGGTGGCCCGAGCTTGCGGAAGCCTCTCTGGCCGAAGCCCTTGGCCTCTACCGCACCTCAGGCCGGGAGGCCTTCGTCTGCGATTGTCTCATCGGTTTGAGCCGGGCGGCGGTCTTGGCTGGAGACCTTCCTCTAGCGCAGGCCCGGGCCGCCGAGGCACTTGCTGAGGCACGCCTGGGGCCGCGTCGCACCGAGGGTCTCGCCGACACCATCCATCTCAATGTCCTGGTCCAGGTTTACTTGGCCGAGAAGCTGGTGGGTAACCTGGCCGCGGCCGGCGCGGCCTTCGAGGAATCGCGAGGACTTGCCCAGCGCCACGGCCGCCAGTTGATCCTGCGGCATCTGTCTGAAGCCGAGGGCACGGCGCCACAAAGCTGAGCGCCTCAGGCCCATGAAATAAGAGCGAAGCCGCGAGCCTATTGCCCGCGGCTCTTTCTTCGCCATCGTGGGTCGTACGGGGGCTTGGTCCGAAAGCCCGGTCTTATTGTCGTTCCTCGAACCCAAAGGTCTCGCGCAGGGCCATGGTCAGGGACTGGAAGAAGTACTCGGGGTACTGCGTCAGCCCGAACTCCTCGGTCAGCGCGCGGCGGGCCTCGTCGAGGCTGGCCCGCCTGGCCCGAAGGGCGGCGATGACCCGCGTCATGCGTTCCAGATAGGCCCTCTGCCCACCGAGGATGTCCTTCCCCCCGACCGGGCCGTGCCCCGGAATCACCGTCTCGATGTCCCAGGCCTCGAGGGCGGTCAACGAGGCGATCCAGCGGTCGATGTCGGCGTGGCCGATCCAGGGGAAGGTCCCGTTGAAGACGAGGTCGCCGGCGAAGAGGGTCTTCGCCGAGGGCACGTAGACCACGGACGAGCCGCGGGCGTGACCGCCCAGGTCGACGACGACCACCTCGGGACCCCAGAGCAGCCTGGCCCCGGCCTCGAAGACGAGGGTCGGAGCCTTCGGGGATATGCCTTGCTTGGCAAGCTCCGCACCGCTCCGCCGGAGGAAATCGGCGATGCCCGCGGCCGTGCCCTCGCTGGCCAGCACCTCGACGCCCTGGGCGGCCTGAGCGCCCATGACGGTTACCAACGCGGCGCTGCCGATGACGTGGTCGCCGTGCTCATGCGTGTAGACGAGGCCTGCGATCGGCCCGGCCTTGGCCGTGGCCGTTTCCACCAGGAACCTGCCGTCGGCCAGCGATACCAGCGAGTCCACGAGCAGGGTCCCGCGTTCCGTCTTGATGAACCCGGCGTTGACCCCCCTTGGGCCACCTTCCCCCACAGCGAAGGCTCGCCCCTTGAGGGCGGCTAACAACTCCATCTTCGGCACACCTCCTGGCCCGATCGAGGATTGGTTCGACGGCCGTCATCCCTTTCCTCGCCATGCTCCGTCTTTCAGGGCGCCCTCAGCGGGCCACCAGCACGGTCATCTCGAGGGTGGTCGGGGCGGCTGGGAACGCGTCAGCCCGCGCCCCGGGGATCAGTTCGCTGGCCGGCGTCGGCGCGGCCGGGGTGGCCCGTGTGCCGGTCGTCTCGACGCTCCAACCCGCGGCGGCGAAGGCCTCCAGGGCCAGACGTCTGAACATCATGGTCTCAAGCCCAAATTGACGGAGCAGGGGGCCGTTGACCGGATCGTCCTCAGGGCAGAAGTTGGTCGCCGCGAGGAAGGTACCGGAGACGACCCGTCTCAGTTCTCTCAAAAGGTGTCCCGGCTGTTCAATGTTGGCCAGGCCGTAATACGTCGTCATGGTCTCCATCGCCCTGTCTTTGAACGGGGTGCGCCTGGCGTCGAAGGCGAGGAAGCTCACCCTGTCAGCGAGGCCGAGGGCTTCGAACCGAAGTCTGTCGCGCCTAAGGACGCGGGGACTGAAGTCGGTGGCGACGATCAGGCGGGTCAGGCGGCGGGCCATCGGTGTCACCAGCCCGCAGGTCCCGGAGGCCAGGTCGACGACTGGACCACGCCCGCCGCTCAAGCGGCTGATGATGGACTCAATCTGGCTGTCCATGGCCGCCACGTACTCGGGGGTGTAGAGCCCCGCATGCGCTCGCGGGAAGATCTCGTCGGCGGCCTGGAAATCGCCCCGTTCACTCAGCACGGATGCCCGCAGGAACTGGTCGGCCGGGCACAGGCTCTGGACCGGAGAGTTCAGCAGCCGGTCGGCGACGTCCGGGTGCTCCCTGAGGAAGGTCGCCAGACCGCTTTCCGAGGATTCCCAGAGGTCATTCCGGGGCAAGTCAGGGGTCAGGAATAGGCCGATTCCCTCGCGAACCTCATAGACCGCCCCGCGATCACCACAGCGGGCCTCGCCCTCTTCCAGTCGGCCCTCGCTTCTCGCCTTGAGTAGCCATTCCAGGCGGCCGTGACAGGCCGGACACTGGAGCAGCTCGATCAACCAGAGCCACATACCGCTTCCCCCCTATGACCGCTCCTGCCAGGCCCCGTGACTAAGACAACGGCCTTTGAGTCTCTCTTTCTACACGCCGCCGGGGTCTTCCTGGAATTTCCGTGTTTCTGCCAACCGGCACAGTCGCCGGGGGCGCCCGTTAATACCCCACCGGGTATGCAGGACTTATGAGCTAATGCTCGAAACCCTCCACTGAGGGCGTCCATGCCGGCGCGATTGGCCGGGTCGAGGCCCACCGCGCTCCGGCGCGAGCGGGCTCACCGCCTTCGTCACCACCCTATCGCCGGCCCGGTGGCTGGTCGGCCTGGTCTCGGCCGTCATCGTCGGCGGCCAGATCCTCCAGGTCGTCTTCGCCTATTACCTGCAGGCCGTCGCCAGGCGGCTGCCGTATCTGGTGGGTGCCGTCTTCACCCGCGCCACGGCCTGGGTCATCCTGGGTACCGTCATCGCCGCTTGGCCTGACCTTGGCCCCGGGTTTATCCTCGGCCTCTTCTTCCTCCTCGTGACCATCTACGCCGCCATGGGCGGCCTTGGCGGTGTGGCTTTCACCGACGTCGTCGGCGGGAGCATCCCCGCGCGGTCACGCGGCCGCTTCTTCGGCTTCCGACAGACCCTCGGCAGTCTCCTGGCCTTCGGTTCGGGCTACGTCGTCCATCTCGTCCTGAGGGCCGGCTTTCGCCCCTTCCCGGTCAACTACGCCCTCCTCTTCTTCCTCTCCGGCTTGACCCTCTACGTCGGCGTCGCCGGTGTGGCCATGATGCAAGAGGAGGCGCGCCCGCGACCGCCCCGTCCGCCCTTTCGTGACTACCTCGCCCACAGCCGCGGCCTGTTGGTCTCGCACGCCCGTCTCCGGAGCCTTCTCTACATGCAGATCGCCGCGGGGGCGACCCTCATCTCCGTGCCTTTCTACATTGTTTACGCCCGGCAAGGGTTGGGCCTGCCGCCGGCCGTTATCGGCACGGTCGTGGCCGCGCAGGTGGCCGGCGCGGCCATCTCCAATGTCCTCTGGGGGCTCATCCGCGACCGGCACGGCAGCCTGACCACCGTTCGTCTGGCCTGACGCTGGACCTTCTGACCCCGATCGCGGGCATCGCCCTGGGTCTTGCCGCGCCAGCCCTCTTCCCGCTCGTCTTCTTCCTCATCGGGGCCGCCGCCGGCGGCCGCAATGTCGGCTTCTCCAATTGCCTCGTCGACATCGCCCCGCCGGCCCTCCGCCCGACCTATGCCGGGCTCAACGGCACCCTCACCTCGCTGACCCTCGTCTTTCCGCTTATCGGCGGGTTCCTGGTCGACTGGCTCGGCTTCCTCCCAACCTTCGTCCTGACGTCCGTCCTCACCCTTGTCCCGCTGGCCATCTCGCTCCGGCTCGAACCGTTACCGGCGGGCCGTTGATGGGGGGGGCCGCAACCGCATGGATCCCAAGGCTGAAAGACAGACCAAGCAGGCCGTCATCCAGCGAGCTGGTCTGTCGGCGGGAATTGGCCGGGCAATCTCCCTCAAGAGGGTGAGCGGGAGGTCGATGGCGAACCACTATTAGGTGACCTGGGACGGGCGACCTGTCCAGAACCCGGACAGGTCGGGCCGGGAAAATGGCCAAAGCCGGGCCATGTCCCCCGAAACCTATAAGGTCACCCGGGCAGAACCCCGGGACCCACGCGGGCCGCCAAGGGGGCATCGGCCGTGATTCGCGACTACAATCCCGAGGACCTGCCCCGGGTCATCGGCATGGTCCAGAAGGGCGACACCAAGCCGGCCGATGAGGTCGTCGAGGTCCTGAGCCGGTATCGCTCGCTGGTCTTCACCGACGGCCGCGGTCTACGCGGCATCGGCTGCCTGCACTCGGAGAAACCCGGTGAGCACAACGTGAGGATCTATGTCGACCCGGCCCACCGGCGCGAGGGCATCGGGGCCGCCCTTTGGGGAGCGGTCCTGGCCGACCTCAGGGTGATGGGCGCCGCCGGCCGGGTGACCGTCAAGTACCGGTCGGACAAGGGTGACTCCCAGGGATTCTACGCCTCTCGTGGGTTCAAGCCGTGGTACACCATGGACTACCTGCGTTACGGCGGCCCCCGCTTCCCCGCCCCCTGGCTCGACATCCGGCCGTATGACGACCAGCATTTCCAGACCTACATCCGGATGCGCAGCGACGCCTTCTTCCCCGTCCGCCAGTCCTTCGACCATAAGCCCCATCGCATCTACGAGCAGGACAACACCGAGGAGTACCGCCAGGCCTGCCAGCGGTCGCGCGAAGACATGTTCCTCGCCTTCGACGGCGGTGACCTGGTCGGATGTGCCGAGCTGGTCAAGGACTTCATCGATGTCATCGCCGTCGCCCCCCGGCATCAGGGCAAGGGTTACGGCAAGGCCCTGACCGAGTTCGCGGTCAACGCCCTCCGCGACCGCTGTCACTCGAACGCACGAACGTCCGTCGTGGTGGGCAATAAGAAAGCCCAGACGCTTTATGACCGCCTGGGCTTCGAACGTTCGCAGACCAACGAGTGGGCCTGCCTGAAGTTACCGAACTGAACGACCAGAGCCGCGGGTCCCTCACCTGCGGCTCTGGCTTTCCCCGACCCGCGGAGCAGACGGAGGCCCGCCCGAGAAATCCTATCCTGGGGTGATGATGGTGAAGACATTCAAGGTGGCCCTGCTCCAGATGGCCGCGTCCGGCCAGGACCAGACGGCCAACCTGGCCAAGGCCGAGGCCTTCTGCCGGCGGGCCCAAGCGATGGGGGCCAATCTGGCCCTCTTCCCGGAGATGTGGAACAACGGCTATGACCTGCCGGCGCCGGAACATCACGGCGACCCGGAGGTCATGGCCCGTTGGACCGCCGGGGCCGTGACCGTCGACGGCCCGTTCGTCGGCCACTTCGCGGCCCTGGCCCGTGAGCTCGGAATGGCCATCGCCGTCACTTATCTGGAGAAGTGGGCCGGCGCGCCCCGCAATACGGTCACCGTCATCGACCGCCACGGCCGGCCCGTACTAACTTATGCCAAGGTCCACACCTGCGAGTTCGGCCACGAGGCGGCCCTGGCCCCGGGCGACGGCTTCCGCGTCGCCGACCTCGAAACCGAGACCGGAACGGTGAAGGTCGGGGCGATGATCTGCTTCGACCGAGAATTCCCCGAGAGCGCCCGGATCCTGATGCTTCAGGGGGCGGAGGTCATCCTGGTCCCGAACGCCTGCGGGATGGAGATCAACCGGCTGACGCAACTGCGGTCGCGGGCCTATGAGAACATGGTCGGCGTGGCCCTGGCCAACTACGCCGCCCCCCAGGAGAATGGGCATTCCGTGGCCTACGACGGGATCGCCTTCAGCGCCGACGAGCGTTCGCTGGACATGACCCTGGTCGAGGCCGGCCGGGGAGAGGGCGTCTACCTCGCCACCTTCGACCTCGATGCGCTCCGGGCCTATCGGGCCCGCGAGGTCTGGGGCAACGCCTTCCGGCGGCCCGAGCTATACGGCCCGCTCACCGGGGCGGCGGTCGACCCGCCCTTCGTGCGGTCGCGGGTCAGGAGGTCCAAGTGACAGAAGAGCCATGGACAGGACGTCCATGGCTCAGTTGTTTGCTAGGTTAAAGTTTGGTTCACTGGAGTGTCTAGAACCGGCGCCGGCTGGCGCTCGCCGTCCCGGCCTTGGTCGTCCGGATCGAGTCAATGACCTGCAAGGCGTCCAACGCCGAGCCGTCCGCGTCCAGGAAACGTTGCAGGATGTCGAAGATGCGTTCCCCCGACGGGCCGCCCGTATGGAAGTCCTCGGCGACCGAGATGAGGTAGCACTTGTCATCCCATTCCCGGCGGACCAGCGACAGGCAATCGATCAGGCTGGTGCTCAGCCGGTCCAGCCGATAGACGACGACCACCGAAACGGTCCCGTCCTTCACCGCCTCCCGCAGTCTGGCCAACGCCGGTCGCTTGAGGGTCGACCCCGGGAACCCCTCATCGTTGAAGATGAGGTCCTTCTTCAGCCGTAGCCCCTTGCGATTAAGGAAGTCGCGGCAACCGCGAATCTGTTCCTCGATTGTCGGCGAGCCGAAGTCGCCTTCGCCGGTCCTGACGTACACCGCCGCGGTCATGTCGTCCAGTTTCATTGGTCTCATCGGCATCCCACCTCTCTGGACTCTGGACCATCTGACCTTTAAATCGCGGATTGGCGGGAGCCTATTGAGGGGCGGCGGACGGCGGTCTGGGTCGGGCCTTCGCCTCCGGTCTTCTTCATTCTCAACCGGACACCACCAGGTGACTCCCACATCGTTTCAGACGACCAAGATCTCTCCATGCGGGAAACTGGTCAGCTCGGTCGCCGGACCTTCGGCATTGACGACGACGCAGTCCTCGACCCGCGCGCCGAACCGGCCGGGGAGATAGATGCCGGGCTCGACGCTGAAGACCATCCCCGCCTCGAGCCGCTGCGGGTTGACCCCGACGATCTGCGGCTCCTCGTGGATCTCGAGGCCCAGGCCGTGGCCGGTGCGGTGGATGAAGGCCGGGCCGTACCCGCCCGCGGTGATGACCCCCCGGGCGGCGGTATCCACCGCCTGACAGGTCTCGCCGGCCACGCACCGCGCGACCCCTGCCCGGTGGGCCTGTTCGACCAATTGGTAGACGCGGATGGCCTCCTCGGAGGCTTCACCGATACAGATGGTCCGGGTGATGTCTGACCAATACCCGTCGACCGAGCCGCAGAAATCCAGGACGACCAGGTCGCCGCGCTGCATCCGGCGGTCCCCGGCCCGGTAATGGGGCATGGCCCCGTTGGGCCCGGCGGCGACGATGGGCAGGGTGGCCGTTGGTTCGGCGCCCAGTTCGCCGAAGGTGCGCTGGATGAGCCGGGCGACGGTCACCTCCTCGACCCCCGGGGCGCAGGCGGCGACGGCCCTGGCCATGACCTCGTCGGTCAGGCGACCGACCTCCTTCATCGTCGCTATCTCCAGGGCGTCCTTGGCCAGCCGCAGGGTGACCATCACCGGGGCGGCCGACGTCCATTCGGCCCTGGCTCGCTTGACCAGCGGCAGGAGGAACCGGGCGAACATCACGTCGTCGATGGCCACGACGGGGTCGGGGCGGCCGAGCGACGCCAGCGTCTCCAGGACCGGAGCGAACGGGTCCTGGCCGTCGCGCCAGATCCGGATGTCCTCGACCTGAGTGCTGGTCCGGGCTTCCGTTTCGTAGAGGGCCGGGAGGACGAAGACCGGTTCCCGCGGCGCGCGCGGGACCATCAGGAACATCAGCCTCTCACGCTGCTCGTCGGTGAACCCGGTGAGGTAGAACATGTCCACCGAGGAGGTCAGGATGAGCAGGTCGATGCCGTTGGCGGCGAGCAGTTCCTGCGCCCGCCGGACGCGCCGGGTGTAGACTTCAGAAGCGACCAAGGGCCGCACCTCCATATGGCTACTAAGCTCGAAAACTTGACTTGACAAGGCTCAGCGTAGTATCATCTAAACAAATACTTCCTGACGTTCTCTCGCGGGATGTCAGGTCAGAATTGGCGAGGGACTGCCACCGTGGCAGTCCCTTATTTGTTTTTCGGGCTCATCACACTTGATGTCATCATTCGAGGTCTGGTCGTTGGCTACCTCCTTGCCAACTCCGGAGCACAAGAATGTCCAGGCCCATGAAGGACACCCCAGGCCGGGTAGCTAATCTCACATGGGAAGGAAGGACCGCGGAGGGGAGAACAGTGGGTTATCAGCACCTTTTCCAGCCCGGCTCCATCGGGACGTGTGGTCTGAAGAACCGCATCGTCATGGCCCCTCTCGGCAATATCAACATGGCCGACCCCATCGGTCGGCCGCTGGAGAAGATGGTCGCCTGCTTCACCGAGCGGGCCAAGGGCGGGGCCGGCCTCCTCATCACGGGCATGATCCCGGTCTCTCCTATGGCGTCGACCCGTCCGTCTCCGAGGATAACGACACGACCTATCTACCGCGCATCGACGGTACCTCTCGGACTCGATCCATCTGACGGACGACCGCCGTCCGGGCGACCGGGCAGCCTTGGGAATCTGGGGGGAACCGCTTGGGATTCGACAGACTGGCCCTTCTGGTCCTGACCGCGCTGATCCACGCCCTGTGGAACTTCATCTCCAAGAAGGGTCTGGACAAGCAGGTCTTCCTATGGATGATGATGGTCGCCACGTCCGTCCTCTTCCTCATCCCCGTCCTCGTGCTCCATGAGTCGTTCCCGGCTGAGGGCTGGGTCTACATCATCCTCTCGGGGTCCGTCACGGTCCTCTACGTCATGCTCCTCGGGGGCGCCTACCAGAACGGCGACCTCTCGGCCGTCTATCCCGTCGCCCGGGGGACCGCCCCGGTCTGGACGACCCTCATCGCCTTCGTGCTCCTGGGCGAGGCCATCCCGCCCATCGGCCTGGCCGGCATCGCCCTGGTGGCGGTCGGCGTCTTCATCTCGCAGTTGCGACCCAGGCCAAAGGAAGCGACTGTGACTGTGTTGACCGACTTCCTCCCCTCCCTGCGCGGGAAGGCGTTCTGGCTCTCCATCTTCACCGGCCTGTCCATCGCCGCCTACTCCGTGGTCGACCGCGTGGGCGTCCGCTACGTCCCCCCGGTGACCTACCTGTATCTGGTCTTCCTCGTCGCCGGCGTCCTCTTGGCCCCCTACATGCTGCGGGCCCGGGGCCGCCAGGTGGCCGAGGAATGGCGGGCCCACAAGCTCCAGGTGGCGGCCGTCGCGGTCATGTCGATGACCGCTTACGTGATGGTCCTCTATGTCATGCGGACGACGATGGTCGGCTACGTCTCGGCCGTCCGCGAGAGTTCGGTCATCTTCGCCGCCCTCCTGGGTACGCTGGCCCTGAGGGAATCCTTCGGAGGCCAGAAGGTGCTGGGGTCGGTGGTCATCTTCGCCGGCGTCATTCTCATTGCTTTAGCTTAATAAAGGAGGCCTTCAATACATGAGCGACATCCAATCATGGGTCATCGAACTGCGGCGGGAATTCCACCGTTTCCCCGAGCCGAGCGGCCAGGAGGGGCGGACGGCGACCAGGGTCGAGGAGATCCTCGGCACGCTGGGCATCGAGACCCGCCGCGCCGGCGCCACCGGCGTGGTCGGGCTCCTGCGCGGGAAGAGGCCGGGCAAGACCATCGCCCTGCGGGCCGACATGGACGCCCTCCAGCTGAACGAGCAGACGGGGCTGCCCTTCGCCTCCGAGAAGCCCGGCCTGATGCACGCCTGCGGCCACGACACGCATACGGCCATGCTCCTGGGCGCGGCACGGACGCTGGCCGAAGGGCGCGACGCCCTGACCGGCAACGTCGTCTTCCTCTTCCAGCCGGCCGAGGAACTGGCCATGGGGGCCAGGGCGATGGTCGCGGCCGGTGCCCTGGACGGCGTCGACGCGGTGTACGGTCAACACGTCTTCACCACCCTCCCCAACGGCGAGGTCATGCCGGCCGGCAAGGTCGCCGTCTTCCCCGGTCCGGTGGCCGCCGGCGCGGATATCTTCCGGGTCACGGTACAAGGCAAGGGCGGCCACGGGGCCATGCCGCACCTGGCCGTGGACACGGTCTTCCCCACCGCCCTGATGCTGGCCGGGCTCAAGGGCATCACCACGGCCGAATTGAACGCCCGCGACCCGGTCGTCCTCTCGGTCGGGCAGGTCCACGGCGGCACGCGATTCAACATCGTCGCCGACGAGACGTGGTTCGACGGCTCGGTGCGCTACTTCCGGCCGGAGACCAGCGACCTCGTGCGGGAGAAGCTGACCCGCGTCGTCGAGGGGACGGCCCAGGCCCACCGGTGCACGGCCGAGGTCGCCTACGGGGTGATGACCCCGCCGACCATCAACGACGC
>JAJYMC010000027.1 GCA_021787335.1 Bacillota bacterium
TTCCGATCTCCGACGGGAACGTCTGGTCGAGAAGTCCCTCGAACGACTCGCCGTCGGCCGGCTTCGCCGCGACGGCCCCGGCCGGCGGTTCGAGCACGGCGGTCTTCGGCGCGGTCGCCGCCACCTCTGGCGCGGCCGGCGCGACCGGCACGACCGGCGCGACCGGCACGACCGGCGCGACCGGGGCCGGTTTCGCCGGCGCCGCGGGCGCCGCCGAGGCGCTCCCGGGCGCGGAGGCCTTGGGCGCCTTCTTGTAGAGGATCTCCTCGTTCTGCCCGTGGATGATGTGGACCATCCCGGGCACCGGCTCGAGGATCTTCTTGATCTTCCGCAACTGGTCGGAGTCGAGGAGGCGGCGGCCGAAATCGATGTCCAGCCGCACGCCGCCCAGCACACCCTCGAGGGTGACGATCCGCTCCAACTTGGACCGGACCTTGCTGAACGCGTCGCGTTCGTCGATGACGATGAGGTTCCTGCCTTCCCGGTTCTGCACCATAGACCCGTCGCGCTTCATGCCCTGGCCCCTTCCGCTCCCGACGATCTCGATCGGGCTTGTCCTGTCCGCGCTGGGATTCTGGGGCCCGGCTTCCAACTCCTTCCATGAAAATTGCAGAAGATTGTAGGACGTGACCCGTTTTTTCCCCACTCAAAAGACAAGAACGGACAGGCTGTGGAAGCCTGTCCGCTCGTGTGAAAACCCATTCTTGAAAGGGCGAATCAGGGGCCGGTCTGGCCCCCACCCTCGGTGGTGGTCGGCGCGGGCGTCTGTGTCGGCGCAGGCGTCGGCGTCGGCGCGGGCGGGGCCGGCGGCGCGGGTGGCGCCGGCGGAGCGATGTGGAAGTACTGGTCGTAGATGGCCTTGACCACCGGCCCGCCCGAGTTCGACCCGTGACCGGCGTTCTCGATGACCACGGCGACGGCGATCTCGGGGTCGTCGAACGGCGCGAAAGAGACATACCAGCCGTGCGTCTCCTGGCCGCGCGTGTTCTCGGCGGACCCGGTCTTGCCGGCGGTCTTGATCGGGTAATTGGCGAAGAGCCAGGCGGCCGTGCCCTCGGGGCCCATGTTCACCTCGCGCATGCCCTCGCGGATGGTGTTCCAGGTCTCGGGCGACGCCTGGACCCGCGAGACTTCCTCCGGCTTGTTCTCCAGGACGACCTTGCCGTCAGGCTGGACGATCTGTTTGACGACGTAGGGGCGGTACCGGAGGCCTCCGTTGGCGACCTCGGCGGTATAGACGGCCATCTGGATCGGGGTCATGGTCGTGAAACTCTGGCCGATGGCCGCACTGGTCTGGTCGGCCAGGTACCACCGCGAGTCCTTGAGGCTCTTGACCGAGTCCGGCCCGGCGACGGTGCCGGACGCCTCCCCGGGGAGATCGATGCCTGTCTTGGATCCGAGCCCGAACTTGACCGCCCAATCGTGCAGCAGGTACTGGCCCTTGTTCAAGAGCCGGGAGCCCATCTCATAGAAGTAGATGTCGCAGGAGACCTCCAGGGCACGGTAGATGTTGACGAGCCCGTGCCCCTGGGGGACCCAGTCCTTCTGTTTCGTCGGGGCGTAGACGCCGGTGTCGTAGACCGTGTCCTTGGTCGTCGTCAACCCCTCTTCGAGGGCGGCCGCGGCGGTGACCATCTTGAAGGTCGACCCGGGCGGGTAGGTGCCGGAGATGGCCCAGTTGTAAAGGGCCTTCTTGGAGAGGATCTCCTGATACTGCGCCTGGCTGATCCCCGAAGCGAAGAGGTTCGGGTCGTAGGAGGGCCGGTTGGCCAGGGCCAGGACCTCGCCGGTCTTGACGTTGACGACCACGGCCGCGCCCACGCCCGTCAGGGCCTTGCCCTGCTTCTGGAGTGCGGCGATGGCGTCGTCCAGAGACTTCTCGGTCGCCTTCTGAAGCTCGGCGTCGATGGTCAGGATGACGTTATCGCCGGGCTTCGGGTCGATCTGACCGATGGTCGTGACGGCCCGCCCGCGCGCGTCGACCTCGACCAGCCGCCCACCGTCGACCCCCCGCACATAGCGGTCGAGGGTCTTCTCGAGGCCCGACTGGCCGACGATGTCGCCCGACTCGTAGGTGTTGCCCTTGTCGTCAGCCAACTCCTCGGCGGTGACCTCACCGACGTAGCCCGTGACGTTCGCGGCCAACTCACCGTTGAGGTAGTCGCGGATGGGCTGGACGTCGACGACCACGCCGGGCAGTTCGCTCTTCAACTCCTCGAGCCGGGTGTGCTCCTCCGGGGTCAGGTTGGTCTTCAGGCGGACCGGCTCGAACGGCCGGCTGGCCTGGGCCGTGATCTTCTTCTTGATCTCCTCGGGGGCCATCCCGATGATCCCCGCGACCCGGTCGATGACCTGATCCGGCTGGCCGAGCTCGGCCGGGGTGATGTAGACGGCGAAGGCGGGGCGGTTCGTCGCCAGGACGGCCCCGTAACGGTCATAGAAGACGCCGCGGGGGGAGGCGATGGGCAGCTTGCGGATGCGGTTCCCCTCGGCCAGCTTCTCGTAGTGGTTCCCCTGGATGAGTTGCATATAAGCCAGGCGTCCACCGAGGACGGTGAACACCAGTAGAACGGCTATGGAGAACATGTTGACCCGCTTCTCCAGCTCGCGGGAGATCATGGTAGCTCCTCCAGTCGAGTCCCCCTAGGCCGCAGAAGGCCTCCGCTAGGCGTGGACGCCCGTCCCCTTGTCGGTCTCTTTCTTGAGCCGTCGCAGCGGCCGATACAGGATCGGCGCGGCGATGGCGTTGTAGACGGCGGCCGGTCCGATGACGTGGATGAGCGACCGGCCGAAGCCGGGCGCCAGGCCGAAAAGTCGGAGGATGACGTAGGTCAAGGTCTCGCAGACGACCGTGGCCACGAAACTGGTGGCCATCGGGACCATGAAGGGCTCCTTGTACACCCGGCGCTCGACCAGCCCGGCGAGGTATCCGGCGAGCATCCGGGTCAGCCCGAAGAGCCCGATGAACCGGCCGGAGAAGAGGTCCTCGAGCAACCCGGCGCAGAGCCCGCCGAGCGCCCCCTGAGCCGGTCCGTAGAGCAGGCCGACGAGGACGACGATGACCAGGATGACGTCGGGCTTGGCCCAGCCGATGGCCAGGTAGGGAACGACGGTCGACTGCAGGAGCGCGGTGGCCAGGATGGCCAGCGGCCACAGCCAGTAGCGGGCGTATTTCAAGGTCCCCCGCCCCCCGCCGGGGGCTGGTTGATGACCAGCACTTCCTCGAGGTGCATGAAATCGGCCGACGGCCTGACCTCAGCGTACTGCACCAGGCCGAACTCGGCCGGCTCGACCTGGGCCACGCGGCCGATGGGCAGACCGGCCGGGAAGACCCCGCCGAGGCCGGACGAGACGATGTCGTCGCCGACCTCGATCTTGGCGTCCCGGGAGAAGAACTTGATGCGCAGGTTGCCCGTCGCCCCGGCCTGGCCGAGGACCACACCGGTGTCCCGGGTCCTCTCGACGAGGCCGCCGGCGCCGCTCTCAGGGTCGAGGAGGAGCAGCACGGTGGCCGTCGTTTCAGTCACCTTGGTGATCTTCCCGACCAATCCGCTCGGGGTGATGACCGGCATGTCCTGACTCAGCCCGGCCCGCCGGCCCTTGTCGATGATGATCTGGGAGAACCAGCTGTCCGGGTTGCGGGCGATGACCCTGGCGGCGACGGTCGGATAGGCCGCCTGCGTTTTGAACTCTAGGAGGGCCTTGAGCCGCTCGTTCTCGGCCCGGTACTCCTCGAGCTGGACGCGCAGTTGCTCGTAGTCGGCCACGGTCTCTTTCAACCGGTTGTTGTCGGCGCGGATCGAGCGCAGCTCGCCCAGGCTGAGGACCCAGGCCCGGATCCCGCTGGCCAACCCGTAGGTCCACCGCTGCGCCGGGGCCATCAGCTCGGCCGTCTTTTGCTCGATATAGGTAAGGTGGTGCCGTTCCTGGCTGGTGACGTTCATCAGCGCAACCAGGACGACGACCACCCCTACGGCCGCCAATAGCCGGGCGTTGCGGCGGAAGAACCGGGCCAAATGAATCAGTCCCCCGTGATCCTCAGATCAGCTGGCCCTTCTCGTCGTGATCAGGATCCGCCGGAGGGTTTCAATCTCTTCCAGCACTTTCCCTGCTCCGCGGACGACTCCGAGGAGCGGTTCGTCCGAAACATGGACAGGCATACCCGTCTCCTTGGAGACGAGGGTGTCGATGCCCTTCAGCAAGGACCCGCCGCCGGTCATGAAGATGCCGCGGTCCATGATGTCCGAGGCCAGCTCGGGCGGGGTCCGCTCGAGGGTGACCTTGATCGCCTCGACGATCGAGTCGACCGGCTCCTGAAGGGCCTTCTGCACCTCGTCGGAGGTCACCTTGAGGGTCCGCGGCAGACCGGTGACGAGGTCTCGCCCGCGGATCTCGGTCTCTTCCTTCTCCCGGCCGGGATGGGCCGAGCCGATGCGGATCTTGACTTCCTCCGCCGTCCGCTCGCCGACGAGGAGATTATAGTTGCGCTTGACGTAGTTGACGATGGCCTCGTCCATCTCGTCGCCGGCGACGCGGATGGACCGGCTGGTGACGATGCCGCCGAGGGAGATGATGGCGACCTCGGTGGTGCCGCCGCCGATGTCGACGATCATGTTACCGGTGGGCTCATGGACCGGCAGGCCGGCCCCGATGGCCGCGGCCATGGGCTCCTCGATGAGGTGCGCCTCCCGGGCCCCGGCCTGCAGGGTGGCGTCCATGACCGCCCTGGCCTCGACCTCGGTGACCCCCGACGGGACGGCGATGACCACCCGCGGCCGCACCAGCATCCGGCCCTGCTGGGCCTTGTTGATGAAGTAGCGGAGCATGGTCTGGGTGACGTCGAAATCGGCGATGACCCCGTCCTTCATCGGGCGGATGGCGACGATGTTGCCGGGGGTCCGGCCGATCATCCGCTTGGCCTCGTCCCCGACCGCCAGGACCTGCCTGGTCTCACTGTGCAGGGCGACCACCGAGGGCTCCTGGATGACGACGCCCTTGCCCCTGACGTAGACCAGGGTGTTCGCCGTGCCCAGGTCGATACCCATGTCTCGGCTGAAGTAGTTGTAGATGAATCCGAACATCTATGCGACCGTCCTCTCCGTATCGAGCCGGGTGGTGTTACTGTCTTTAGAGCAGGGATTTCTCGCGAAAACTGACGTATCTATTGTCACCCACGACGATATGGTCCAATACCTCTATTCCCAGTAGTTTCCCGGCCTCCGCCAGCCGCTTGGTGACGTCGATGTCCTCGCGGCTTGGCGTCGGGTCGCCGCTTGGATGATTGTGGGCCAGGATGACGGCGGCGGCGTTGCGTCTCACCGGGCTCTTGAAGATGTCCCGCGGGTGGACCACTGAAGATGAGAGCCCGCCGACGGATACCGTTTCCACCCCCAGGACGTGGTGCTTGGTGTTGAGCAGGACGACCAGGAAATGCTCCTGCTCCTGATAACGCAGGCGCTCGGCGACGACGGCCTCGGCATCTTTGGGCGAGCGGATGGTGACCCGCGTCTCCTGGCGCATCGCCAGCCGCCGGCCGATCTCCAGGGCCGCCTTGATCTGGGCCGCCTTCACCCGGCCAACGCCGCCGACCACGGCCAGCTCTTCGATCCTGGCGTTGACCAGGTAACGGAGCCCGGCCGGGTCCAGGGCCAGGAGCCTCCGGGACACGTCGACGGCGGTCGCCGCGCGCGTCCCGGTCCGGATGATGATGGCCAGAAGCTCGGCCTCGCTGAGGGCCTCGGCCCCCTGAGTCAGGAAACGCTCCAGAGGGCGTTCGGCCATGGGTAACTCACGGATGGTCATCGGGCGCATCGAACCGACCTCCTCAGGTTCGCCCTAGAGAGGCCTTGCGCCCTAGAGCCGATGGACTTTTCTAGAGCAGGTGCACTCCGAACTCGGCCAGCATCCGGTCGAGGCGGACCAGGGGCAGCCCGACCACGTTGTAGTAGCAGCCCTCGATCCGTTCCACCAGGAGACTGCCGAGCCCCTGGACGGCGTAGGCCCCGGCCTTGTCATCCGGCTCGCCGGAGGCCACGTAGCGCTCGATCTCGTCGTCGGTGAGGGAGCGGATCCAGACCGCCGACTCCTCGTGGGCGACGACCTCGCGCCCGCCGCCCGTGTCGATGACGGCCAGGCCGGTGATGACCTGGTGCCGCCGCCCGGCCAGGAGCCTGAGCATGGTCCGGGCCTCGTGACGATCCCGCGGCTTGCCGAGGATGGCCGAGTTGACGACGACGATGGTGTCGGCGCCGATGACCAGTCCGGAGCGCCGACCATGGGCCACCGCCCGGGCCTTATCCAGGGCCAGGGCCCTGGCCTGCTGGACGGGTGTGCCGATGATCGGGTTCTCCCTCAACTCGCTGGGGATGATCTCGAAGTCGGCCCCGACCTGTTCCAGAAGGGCCTTGCGGCGGGGCGACGTGGAGGCGAGGATGAGATGCTTGTCCATGGCCCGAAGACTAGAACCGGCTCCAGGCGAAGATCGCCAGGAGCAGTCCGATCAGGCCGATGACGTTGAGGTGCAGGGTCATGCCGAAGGTCAGGCTGAAGAACTCGGCCGCGAACTTGAAGGGCGGGTCGAAACCCGCCGTGACCGAGCGGGCAAGCAGCGGAACGGCATGCCCGACGACCCCACCGATGAGGTTGCCAAGCCAGCCGCCGACCAGAAGGAACACAAGTAATAGAAGTAGACTCTTTCCTCGACGCGTCGTCCTTCCCTCCCCCGGGTCATGGAGTGGCGCTTCTCGTTGCTATTTTCTGCCAATCGCGGGAGACCTATGCGCCGCGGGCCCGCGGTGCAGTCGGTCACTTGTTGCCGTCCCAAGCCAGCACCGCGCGATAGGCGTCAACCAGCTTCATGTAGGCGGCGACCGCCCGGCCATAGGCGTCGTTCGTGCCGCTGCCGGCGAAGGTGGACAGGGCCTCGACGGCCCCCTCCGCCGCCTTCTGGGCCTCGGTCACCCGGCTGCCCAGCGCGGTCAGGTCGGCCGGGGCGGCGGCGGTCAGGCCGGCGCCGGCCGCGCGGAGACGTTCCTTCCATTGGTCGGCCCGGGTCTTCAGGGCCTCGCGGTCGATCTTCTTCTGATGGTAGGCGTCGAACCAACCGGCCTCGGCCGGGACCAGGGCGCCGGCCTCCTCGGCCGCCTTCTTCAGGGCCGCCAGGTAGGTCGCGTCCGAGCCCCGCCAGGTCCGCTGAGTCGCCGGGATCGACACTGAACTCAGGAACCCGCTCACGCCGGCCTTCTTCAGCGAGGCCGAGTAGGCCGAGGCCGTCGCCTTATCGGCGAAGGCCCCCACGCGCACCTTGTAGACCGGCGGCGAGGACGGCAGGTAGGTCACATAGGCCGAATAACCACGGGCGCGCAACCGGGTCGCCTCGTTCTGGGCGGACTGGTCCTTGTCGAGGGCGGCCGCCTGATGAGCGTAGATGGTGCAGGCGGCCGGGCTCAGGGTGACGGTGCCCGGCGTCGGGGCCGCCGGGCCAGGCGACGTGGAGGGCTGTCCACCCGTTGCGCTCGTTGAAGTCGTCGGGGAGGTCGCCGGGCTCTCGATGCTCGCCGCGCGATGGGCAACGATGGCGTTGAAGAGGCGCCAGCCCATGTAGAACCCGGAGAGGCCGGCCACGACGGTGAGGATGGCGATGACCGTGAAGAGCCGGTAGCGCCGACCGGCCTTGCGAGAGATGCGTGTCTCCGTATGACCACCTCCGCTCGCCAGCGGGCGCCTAACGCCGCAAACGTAAGAGCGACAGCCATCGGAGGGGTGTCCGTAGCTGATTACGCCGCGCCGCCGAGCAATTCCTCCAAGACCTGCATGGTTATGTCATGTAAAGAGATGGCAGCGAAGGCCGACGGATCAAGCCTTCGCCGATGTGCCGCGGGCGGCCCGGCACGACGCCAGAACCTTGCCGGCGCCGGTGACGAAGCGGACATCGAACAGTTCGCCGGCGGGCAGAGCCGCGCGCTCGATGAGCCCGAAGGCCCGCGGGTAGGTGATCACCGCCGCGCTCATCATCCCGGGCCCCGGGACGTCGATGGCGACCGTGATGACCAGTCGGTCGGCTTGCGTGCTGGCCCCGGTCAGGCGGACGCGATAGCCGGCCGACGGGCGCAGGCCGCTGTGGACGGCCAGGAGGACGTCCTCCGCGAAATCGATGGGCGGCGAGTACTCCCTCAGCCTATAGGCGTCCATGAAGGAGTGCTCGTCCAGAAACAGCGCGTGGAGCGGCCCGCTGGGTTCCGTATAACCGCGAGCGACGGCCAACACGTACGGGCGGATGTCCATAAATCCGGGCGCAGGGGAATGCCGTCTTCAGACGGCAGAGGAATACGCCCCTTCCCTCCCTTTACCATTCCTTGGCATCGAACACTCGTTCTGGTATAATGGGAGCCGGTGGATACGGCTTACGCCGGGAATACGGTTGGTCCCGTCACGGGCAAAGCGGTCAGAGTTCGAGGAAGGGTGGTGACGTGGTGCTTAAGGCCTTCCAGTACCGTCTGTACCCGAGTAAGGCACAGTCTGAAGCCCTGCTGGAGGTGCTGGAAACCTGTCGCCGCCTATACAACCGCTCTCTGGCGGAGCGTCGGGATGCTTACGAACACGAAGGCAAATCCCTGAACTACTACGACCAGGCCAATACCCTGAAGGACCAGCGAAGGCAGAACCCGTACCTAGCTAGGGTCAACTACTCCGCCACCCAGGACGTGCTTCGCCGTCTCGACAAAGCGTTTCAGGCGTTCTTCCGCCGAGTGAAAGCCGGTGAGAAGCCGGGTTATCCGCGGTTCAAGGCCAAGGGCCGCTACGACTCGGTCACATTCCCCGCTTACGGCGACGGCTGCCGGCTCAAGGACGGAAGGCTATACCTGCAGAATGTCGGGAGAGTCAAGCTCAAACTGCATCGTCCGCTAACATGGAGGATCAAGACCGTCACCGTCCGCCGAAAAGCCGATGGTTGGCACGCCTCCCAGGTGTCACGCCGGGAAAAGGGCTCGAATCGGAGAGGAAGGGCCGTCCGCCAGCTCGCCAGGGCTCATCTCCACATCGCTAACCAGCGGAAAGACACGGCGCATAAGGTCGCTCGGTCGTTGGTCAGCAGATACGGGCTCATCGCCGTGGAGGATCTGCAAGTCGGCAACATGCTCAAGAACCACCGTCTCGCAGGAAGCATCAGTGACGCGGGTTGGAACCTCTTCGTGAACATCCTGAAGGCCAAAGCGGCGGAGGCTGGGCGTCAGGTTGTCGAGGTCGACCCGCGGAACACATCGCAGACCTGCAGCGGCTGCGGCCGTATCGTCCCAAAACCGCTGTCCGAGCGGTGGCACACCTGCCCGGTGTGCGGGACATCGCTTCACCGGGACGTGAACGCCGCGATCAACATCCTGCGTAGGGCGGCAGCCTAGCAAGAACACATCGGGCTCGGACGGAGCCTTCGGGGATACGAAGGGGCTGGGGCGTCGTAGATGAACCGAGAAGCCGCCTCGCTTCAGCGGGCGGAGTCGTCACGACGACCACCTTCGTTCTGGGTATTATCTACGCCCCCGCCAATTCCTCCATGCCTGGAAAAGATGTCGGCCGCCTCACGCGCCCGGCCAGAGCCCGTTCTTCGCCGCATAGTCAAGAGCCCGATAGAACCAGGGGGCGCGGGCCTTGAGCTCGCTCGTCAGGGCCGCCGACGGTCCAGGCAGCGGGTCGGCCGGGAGCGGCGTCGGGTCGACCGGCGGCTCATCGCCAACGAACCGCACGGCCTGACGGGCCACCACGTGCGGGAAGACGGTCATGGCCTCTGGGACGCCGCCGTAGGAAGACAGGTGCTGATAATCCAGGAGCACCCGGCCGAGGATGCGCACGTTCCAATATGGGCTGCTGACGCTGAAGCCGAGGGTCCATATACGGAGGTCGGGGTGCTTCCGGCAGAGCCGGGCGAAGTTCTCCCGGCCCGAGGCCAACCGCTCATCGTGCGATGACGGGTGCTCCTGATGATAAGAATCGGCATCCAGGGCGCAACAATGACCGTAGCCGGCGAGATGGAGTCGGAAGCCAAGGTCCTGGTCCTCGTAGCCCCAACCGCGGAAACCCTCGTCGAACAGCCCCACATCCTTGAGGACGGCCTTCGGGACAGAAAGGTTCCCGGTGAAGACGGTCGCCCAACCCATCGGGAAGTCCACCAGCTCGGGCCCATACTCGCGGACGAGCTGGTCGAAGCAGGCGGCCGACGCCAACTGGAAGCTCCACTGCTGGTACTCCCCGCTCTCGACCTGCTCCGGGCCGAAGAGCTGGATCGGCCCGGACGGCCGCGCCCTCTCGATTTCGTGAAGCCGGGCGGCCAGGGTGGGGCGCGTCGCCGCGAACCGCGTCAAGCGGCGGCGGAAGTCCGTGTCATCGGGATACAGACAGGAGTAGACCCGAAGAAATCGGGTCGCGCCGGTCACCGTCCAAGCCCGTCCCGTCTGGTGATAGGAGGCGTGCTTGGCCAAGAGGTCGGGGGCGGCGATCATGTCGCCGTCAAGGAAGAGGATGACGTCCCCGGCGGCCGCCTCGACGCCGCGGTTCCTGGCCGCGGAACGCCCCTGATTGGAAGGTGACCGGACGACCGCGCGCGGAAACGGCAGCGGGACGCCGGCGGCCACCTCGGCGCTGCCATCGTTGGAGCCGTCGTCGACCAGGACGACCTCGGCCGAGTAGTCCCCGGGGCACTGATGGCGGAGGGAAGCCAGGGTCAGGAGGAGCCGCTCGGCCTGGTTATAGACGGGGATGACGACGCTCAACCGGACGCTCACGGCAAGACCTCCGTTCGCACCGCAGCCAATCGACGGTCCGCTGGACGCCCTCCTCCAGCCGCACGCGCGGGTCGTGGCCCAGGTCGCGGGCGGCCCTGGTGATGTCCGGGCGAGCGCCAGGAACGATGGGGAATAGGCGTTCGCGCGGGATGGCCAGGGCCGGGTCGGCCCCGGTGGCCGCCAGGACGATGGCGGCCAACTCCTCCAACGAGCGGTGGTCACGCCCGCCCAGGTTATAGACCTGGCCGGGCTTGAAGTTCTCGACCACGTTGGCCAGCGAAGGGATGAGGTCGTCGACGTACATGAAGGTCCGGTGACAATCGCGATGGACGTCGAAGGGCCGGCCGGTCAGGGCGTGGTGGCAGAAGACACAGACCGGGCCGCGCCGGGGGTGATAGGTCTCCCCCGGGCCGTAGCAGTCGAAAAGACGGACCCGGACGACGGCCGAGCCGAAACGTTTGGTGAAGTTCATCGCCTGCAGTTCGTTGACCCACTTGCTGACGGCGTGGTCATCGGGTGGGAAGACCGGGGCCCGGTCGGTCAAGCCCTCGTCGAGGGCGATGTCGCCGCGGTCGCCATAGACTTCGGACGAGCTGGCCATGATCAGGCCGAACCCGCGGCGCACCTGCATCTCCAGGATGTTGCGGGTGCCGACGACGTTGGTCCGCCAGACCTCCTCATAGTGGCCCTCGCCGTTGCTCCGGCCGGATTCGGCGGCCAGGTGGTAGACATAGTCGTAGTCGTCCGCGAGGACCCGCTCCACCTGCCGGAAGGAGCCGACGTCCGCTCGGCGGTAATCACCATCGTCGCCGTGGAAGAGGTCGATCCCGCGGACCAAGTATCCGCGGTGTCTCAACTCGGCGACGAGCGGCCGGCCCAAGGTCCCCCGCGAACCGGTGACCAGGATCCGCTTCATTGTCTTCACCGACTTACAATATTCGGGACGGGAGCCCGAATTACAGGGCCGGCGCAATTACGGGGCCGGCGCGGTTGACTCCGCCCGCCGGGCGGACATAAGATGAACGGAGGGTTGGCGGGAGGGTCACGCGTGCGGGTCTGCGTCCTCGGTCTGGGGCAGGTCGGCCTGCCGACGTTCCAAGCGATGAGGCGGTTCCACCCGGAGACGAGCGGGGTCGACACGAACCGCCGTCTCGTTCGTAAACTGGCCGGGGCGGGCTGGCCGGTGGCGGTGAGGGCCGAGCGTCCCGAGGCGGTCGAGGCTTGGGTCCTGGCCGTCCCCATGGGGCCGGGGCTTTCCGCGCTGTGGCAGGCCCTCTCTTCCATCGCCCCGCGACGTGGGGCGCTGATTGCCATCGAATCGACCATCCCCCCGGGGACCATGGAACAGGTCCGACAGCGCTTCGCGCGGCGCGGGCTGGCCGCCGGCCGGGATGTCTTCCTCGTCCACTGCCCGCACCGCGTCCCTCCCGACCGCGAGGCGGACGTCCTCGAGACTCCGCGGGTCATCGGCGGGGTCACCCCGGCCTGCCTCGAGCGCGGCCTGGAACTCTACGCCCCCTTCGCCGGCTTCCTGACCGCCTTCGCCGACGTCCGGGTGGTCGAGCTGGCGACGGTCGTCGAAAACTCCCTTCGCTATCTCGAGCTGGCTTTCGCCGAGGACCTCAAGCTGTACTGCGACCGGGTCGGGGTTGATTTTGACGATCTCAGACAGGCGATCAACGCCAAGGGCGACGGGAAAGTGATGGGGGTCGACTACGGCATCGACGGGGAATACCTGCCGAAGAACGTCGGCTTCCTCGCCGAGGCCACCCGCTCGCCCCTCCTGAAAGCGGCGGTGACCGCCGATGAAGCCTATCGCGAGAGCCTCTACCGGCGCCTGGCCGGCTTCGAGGCCGTCCTCATCCGCGGTCCGTCCGGCCGACCAGGCTCGCTGGCGACCGGCCACAGCCGCGCCGTCGAGCTTGCCAGGAGATTGGCCGCCGCCGGGGTGATGGTCGGCCTCGATGCCCCGTCCCTGCGGCCCCAAGACGTCAGGCGGCTGGGCCTCTTCGGGCCGGACGGCTGGGAGTACGAGGCCGTCGTCGAACGCGGCCGGGTGACGGTCAACGGACCTTCGGGCGCCGACGCCAAACCAGGCCGACCACGGGCCGAGTCGGCCGGCAAAAGTACCGATTGACAAAGAGGGAGCGTCGCGGGCCGGATGGCCTCGGACGCTCCCTTCCGTTTGTTCAGCGCTCGGTGGCGCGGGCGCCGGAATCACGGGACGGCGGGGTCACGTAGCTTACCGCCCGGCCATCTGCTCCCGACGTTCCTTCAACCGAGCGAGCTTGTCGGCCAGTTCCTGCCGGCGGGCCCGCTCTTTTTCGACGACCTCGGCCGGGGCCTTGGCCAGGAACCCCTGGTTGCCCAGGCGGCCGTCGATCTTGGTCAGCTCGGACCCGGTGGCCTGGAGGTCCTTGTCGAGCCTGACCAGCTCGCGGTCGATGTCAATCAGGCCGCGCAACGGTAGGTAGATCTCGGCTCCGCCGGCGATGGCCGAGATGGCCTGGGGCGGGCGTTCCTCGAGGGTCGGCGCCACCTCCAGGTTGGCCACGTAGGCCAGCTTCAGAAGGTGCTCGCGCCCGGTCCGGAGGACCTCCCCGACCTCGGCGGTGGTCGGGTGGATGATGACGTCGGCCTTCTTCCCGGTCGGCACGTTGATCTCGGCGCGGATGTTCCGGATGGCCTTGATCATCTCCATCATCGCCGCCAGCCGGGATTCGGCCGCGCGGTCGTCGAGGGCCTCGTCGGCCCGCGGCCACGGGGCCTTCATGATGGTCTTCCCGTCGTGCGGCAGGTGCTGCCAGATCTCCTCGGTGATGAACGGGATGAACGGGTGCAGGAGGCGCAGGGTGTGCTCGAGGACCCACCACAGGACGCGCTGGGCCACGCGGCGGGACGCCGTCCCCTTGGCCGCCAGGCGCCCCTTGATGAGCTCGATGTACCAGTCGCAGAACTCATCCCAGACGAACTCGTAGAGGACGCGGGCCGCCTCGCCCAATTCGAGGTCCTCCAGGAAGTGGTCGACCTCGCGGGCCGCCCGGTTGAACCGGGAGATGATCCAGCGGTCCTCGAGTTCGAGCCCCTCCCGCGGGAGGTCCCAGCCGTCGCCGGCGGGGTCGAAGTCGCCCAGGTTCATGAGGGCGAAGCGGGACGCGTTCCAGATCTTGTTGGCGAAGTTCCGGCTGGACTCGACGCGCTCCCAGTAGAAGCGCATGTCGTTGCCGGGCGTGTTGCCGGTGAGGAGGGTGAAACGGAGGGCGTCGGCGCCGTACTTGGCGATGACCTCCAGTGGGTCGATGCCGTTGCCCAGCGACTTGGACATCTTCCGGCCCTCCGAGTCGCGGATGAGGCCGGTGATGAGGACGTGGTCGAAGGGCTTCTCGCCCATGAACTCCACGCCGGAGAAGATCATCCGGGCGACCCAGAAGAAGATGATGTCGTAAGCCGTCACCAGGACGTCGGTCGGGTAGAAGTACTTCAGCTCCGGCGTCTTGTCCGGCCAGCCGAGGGTGGAGAAGGGCCAGAGGGCCGAGCTGAACCAGGTATCGAGGACGTCCTCCTCCTGGACCAGACGGCCGGCGTCGGCCCCGCAGTGGGCGCACTTCTTCGGGTCCTCCCGGGCGACGGTTATCTTCCCGCACTCCTGGCAATGCCACGCGGGGATGCGGTGGCCCCACCAGAGCTGGCGGGAGATGCACCAGTCGCGGATGTTTTCCATCCAGTTGAGGTAGATGCGGGCGAAGCGCTCGGGGACGAACTTGACGTCGCCGCGGCGGACGGCCTCCATGGCCGGCTCGGCCAGGGGCTTCATCCGCACGAACCATTGCGTCGAGATGAGCGGCTCGATGGTCGTGTCGCAGCGCGAGCAATGGCCGACCGCGTGGGTGTGGGCCTCCACCTTGGCCAGGAAGCCCTCGGACTCGAGCTGCTTGACCAGCGCGGCCCGGCAGGCCCGGCGGTCCATCCCGGCGTAGGGGCCGGCCTCGGCGGTCATCTTGCCCTCGCCGTCGATGACCTCCAACACCGCCAGGCTGTGCCGTTGGCCCATCTCGAAGTCGTTCGGGTCGTGGGCCGGAGTGACCTTGACCGCCCCGGTGCCGAAGGCCGGGTCGACGTACTCGTCGGCGATGACCGGGAGCCGCCGCCCGAGGACGGGCAGGATGGCCGTCCGGCCGACCAGCTTGTTGTACCGCTCATCCTTGGGGTTGACGGCTACGGCGGTGTCGCCGAGCATGGTCTCCGGCCGCGTGGTGGCCACGGTGACCTGGCCGCCGCCCTCCAGCGGGTAGTTGATGAACCACAGGCTGCTGTTCTCCTCGACGTGCTCGACCTCGATGTCGGAGATGGCCGTGCGGCAGTCCGGGCACCAGTTGACGATGTACTTGCCCTTGTAGATGAGCCCCTTCTCGTAGAGGCGGACGAAGACCTCGCGGACGGCCCGCGACAGCCCCTCGTCGAGGGTGAAGCGCAGCCGCGACCAGTCGCACGACGCGCCCATCTTGTAGAGCTGCTTGACGATGGTCGCGTTGTACTTGTCCTTCCACTCCCAGACCGTGGCGACGAACTTCTCGCGGCCGAGGTCCTGGCGGGAGAGGCCCTGTTTGGCCAGCTCCTCCTCCACCTTGACCTGGGTGGCGATACCGGCGTGGTCCGTGCCGGGCTGCCACAGGGCCTCATCGCCCCGCATCCGCCGCCAGCGGATGAGGACGTCCTGGACCGTGTTGTTCAGGGCATGGCCCAGGTGGAGCGCCCCGGTGATGTTCGGGGGCGGGATGACGATGCAGTACGGCTTCTTCTTCGGGTCGACCTCGGCCCGGAAGTACCCCCCGTCCAGCCAGTACTGGTACCACCGGTCTTCGACCGCCTTCGGGTCATAGACCGACGGGATGGCCGCCTCCGGGGCGGTCCTGTTCGTTTCCTCGCTCATGGCGTCGACCTCCGATCCGTCCGCTGTCGCTCGAATGCGGGGCCGGAATGGCCCCCGAAACCAAAAAACCCCTCTCGTCCACAAGGACGAAAGGAGCGAATCTGTCGCTCTTCCGCGGTACCACCTCAGTTCCCCGGCCGTCCGCCGGCCGTTCGCACAGCCTACTCGCGCCAGGGCCCTCTTCGCCTAACGGGTTTTCGCCGTCCGGGTCTGGCGGCGGCCATACGGCCTGGCCCTCAACCCGGAAGCTCCGGGGCGACGTTCGGCGGTCCACTCCTGGGCGACCTTCCAGCCTTGGGTCGCCCTCTCTGCAGGCGGAACCGACCTACTCTTCCCCATCTTCGCCTTTGTTCTTATGCAGTTCGGTATTGACTTAATCTTATATGGCTTCCCGGCGGCTGTCAAGGGCGAAGGCCTCGCGCGCGAAGGCCTCGCGCCGCAGGGACATCAGGATGAGGTCGTCGTCGAGTTCGGCCCGGCGACCGTCCCAGCGGAGCAACCCTTCCTTGCGAAAGCCGACCTTCTGGTAACACCGGATGGCCCGCCCGTTGCCGCGATAGACTCGCAGGTAGACCTGGTCCAGGTGGAGCCGGTGGAAGGCGAAGTCAACGAAGGCCTGGACGGCATCGCTGCCATAGCCGTGCCCCCAGCAGTCCCGCTCACCGATGCAGATGGACAGCTCGCCGCGACCGTTACGCCACTCGATGTGCTCGAGTTCGATGGTCCCGATGAGACGGCCCGTCTCCGACTCGATGGCCAGGGCTCGGTGGGTCCGGTTGACCGAGACGCGGTTGAACCAGGTGACGCAGGTGTCCCAGGAGAGGAACTTCTTACCGAGGTATTTCACGATCTCGCTGTCGTTGTCCCACTCCATCATCTTGCCGAGGTCTGACTCTCGGATCGGGCGAAGGTTCACTTTCTGCCCTCGGACCACCTGTTGGAGAACCTCCCGTACCTTCGGCGCCGTCGCGCCGGCTGACAAGGCCGTCTGTTCGTCTGAGCCGCTGCCTCGAAAAGCTTAGAAACATCGGCTTTTTGGACATGCTCTTCGTTGTCGAAAGCGGCGAATCCTGCAGGAAAATGGCTCCATGAGGCGGCTAAACCGCTTCGCGCGGGGATTTCAGCCGGCCGGCATCCTGGCCGTGAAAGGACGTGTGAAGCCCACGAATACCAGGCGGGCGTGGTCGTCGGTCGTCGTCGTCCTGACCCTGGCGACCGTGTGCGTGGCGCCGATCGGCCCCATCGCGCGGGCCGCCGGCCGGTTCGCCGCGGCCGGCCTTCCGGCGGGGACGCGGCTGATGGTCCTGGCGCCGCACGAGGACGACGAGACGCTGGCCACCGGGCAGCTCATCGCCGCCGCGCGACGGCAGGGGCATCCGATCCGCGTGGTCTTCATCACCGGCGGCGACGGTTTCACGCGGGCGGCGGCGGCCGAATCGGGAGACCGGCGGCCGACCGTCGATGATTATCTTGCCCTGGCTACCGAGCGGCGAAAAGAGGCCGCGCGGGCGACCGCCGCCCTCGGGTTACGCCCGGAGGACGTGGTCTTCCTCGGCTACCCTGACCGCGGGCTGAAGGAGATGCTCCTCGGTCATTGGTCGGCCGCCGACCCGTACCGTTCGGCCTTCACGGATTCGACGCGGTCGCCGTACCCCGACATCCTCCGCCCGGGCGCGCCCCACGCCGGTGAGGCCCTCCTGGCCGACCTGGAACAGGTCATCGCCGGCTTCCGCCCGACCCTCATCGCCGCCCCGCACACCGGCGACGTCCACCCGGATCACTGGGCGACGGCCGTCTTCGCCGGCCTGGCCGTGGCCCGCCTGCAGGCGGCCGGGAAGCTGCCCGGGGCGTCGCCGTCCATCCTCGGCTATGTCGTCCACGCCGGCCCATGGCCCAGCCCGCCGTGGTCGGCCCCTGATCTGCCGCTGTCGCCGCCGCAGGCACTGGCCGGCGCCGGTGTGACCTGGATCGTCCGGCGCGCCGCCCCCGCGGAGAGGGCGCAAAAAGAGCTGGCCATCGCCAGCTATCGCACACAGTTGCGGGTGTCCCGCGACTACCTGACCAGCTTCGCCCGCACCAACGAACTCCTTGGGGCGGGGCGGACGGTGACGGCCGCCCAGGTCGACCAGGCGCCGGCGACTGAAGCCGATTGGCGGGCTCTGCCGGTCGCCGTGACCAACCCCTGGTCCGGCGCCGCCCTCGGCCGTAGGGCGGCCAGCCCCGATTGGAGCCAGGCCCGATTGGCCTGGGACGGCCGAAGCCTGCACGTCCGCCTGGAACTGACGTCCCGCCCGAACCGACCGGCCGACTATCGGTTCTATGTCTATCTCCCGGCGTCCCTGGTCCGGCTGGAGGTCCGCCTGCGTACCGAGGGGGGCCCGGCTTCGGCGACCCTGACCGACCTCGACCGTGGCCCGAGCCGGCCACTACCCGCGGGCAGCGGCCCGGACGGCCGCTCGGTCTGGGCCTCGCTCGACCTTTCGAGCCCACCGTTCCCGTTCTACGTCGGGTTGGAGGGACCCGAAGGGACGCCGGAGGCTGAGCCGGCCTCCTGGTCGCTGGTCAATGCCCCGCGGACCGTCTCCAGCAGTTCCTTCAGTTGCTCGGCCAACCCCGGACCGCGCAGGGAGTAGATGGCGACATCGTCGCCCCGGACGACGGCCACGGCGACCGGGTGGACGGCCCCGATGGCGGCGGCAAAGCCTGGCTCCGCGCCCGGCGCGCCTGGCCGGCCGCCCAGGCCGCCGAACCAGTACGAGGCGATGGGCACAAGCCTCACCGGCCCGACCTCGACCGGCTTGCCGAGGATGGCTTCGGCCGCGTCGGCTCTGACCGCGCCGGGCAGGATGTCCCCGAGTATGTCCTTGCGGCCCGCTGGCCCTCCGTCGTCCGGACTCAAGCCGATGCCTCCAAGACTGCGCGGTGACTGAATCCGTGCCTTCATCCCGGCCCCGCGAGGGACCGGGGACTAGTATTTCCAGGTCAGGCAAAAGAAAGCAGCCGCCGCGTGCGGTCGCCGGAAGGGCTGGGGCTCGGTCGACCACGCCCCGCCAGAGTGGCAGGAAAAAGAGCTTCCCGCTAGGGAAGCTCTTGTCATCAGCGAAGCGTTCCTTTTTTCAGGTGGTTCTTCTTCAGGCGGTCCCTTTCAAGCAGTCGCCGCGGCCTGGGCCATCGCCGGCGCCAGGATCCCGTTCCGCTCGAGGGCGGCGTCGAGGATGCCGTTGATGAGCTGGTTGTAGCTCATCCCTTCGGCATCGGCCATGCGCGGCAGGTCCGAAAACCCGGGGGCCAAGCCCGGCAACGGGTTGATCTCGATGACGTGCGGCATGCCGTTCCGGTCGAGCCGGATGTCGACGCGCCCGACGTCGGCGCACTGCATCGCCTTGAAGGCGGCCAGGGCCAGCTGGCAGAGCCGATCGCGCTCACCCTCGGTCAGGGGAGCCGGCATCATGTAGTAGTGGTCGGCGTCCCAGTCGCGCTTGAACTCGTAGTCATAGACGGGGGCGCGCCCGGTCGGGCAGGCGTCGTAGTTGATCTCGGTGATGGGAAAGAAGTGATGGTCGTGGTTACCCATGAGGCCGACGGTGAACTCGCGGCCATCAAGGAACTCCTCGACCAGGGCGGCCTGACGGTAGTACCGGTGAATCAGGCCGACCTGCTCCCGCAGCTGCCTGGCGTTGGTGACGACCGAACTGGTCGAGACACCGATGCTGGACCCCTCGCGGGCCGGCTTGACGAACAGCGGGAAGCGGAGGTTGCCCCGGCTCGGCTCCTGGTCGAGCTCGATCACTTCGAACTTGGCGGTCGGGATGCGGTGGTAGGCGAAGACGCGCTTCGCCATGGGCTTGTCGAGACTCATCGCCAGAGACAGGACGTTCGAACCAGTGTACGGGATCCCCAACAACTCAAGAACCGCTGGAACGTGCGACTCGCGGCTTTCTCCCCGCAGACCCTCGGCGACGTTGAAGGCGACATCGATCTTGCTGTGCCTGAGGGTCGTATAGGCGTTCTGGTCGGCCTCGATGAAGATTACCTCGTGACCGCCCCATCTGAGGGCATCCGCGATAGCCAGCACTGTTTTCTCGCTGTCCAGCTCAGCGTGGATATCGGGAGGCTCACCCTCTTCTGGAGGGTCGTACTTACCGAGGTTGTAAAGCAAACCTACGGTGAGTCCCATCCGTCTTGATTCCTCCTGAGTGAAATGTGGGCCAAACGAGTCGGGGATTTAGGGTGTTTGTCTCCAGCTAAGCCCTAGGCCCGCCCCCTTCTTCGGCTGTTTCGGCGGCGTGGCATCTCTTGCCAACAAGCCGCTTTTCAAGCACAATTATAAGCCCCTGGTCACCTGTGTCAACAGGAACTTTCATCGCTGGCTTGGTCGTTAGAACCATGGTATACTACCGTCGTGGAGATGAAGGGATTGAACCCCAAGCGAATCCTGGCCGATTTCTCGCTCTTGATCGTCGCCTTCATCTGGGGGTCGACCTTCGTCGTCGTCAAGGAAGCGGTGGCCCGGCTGTCCACGTTCTGGTTCCTGGCCATTCGCTTCTGGCTGGCTTTCGCGATCCTTCTCGTCATATATTATCGTCAAGTGGCGGCCGCTCTTAAAGTCCGTGCGGCCCTGACCGGGGCCGCGGTGGTCGGCGTCTTCCTGGCCGTCGCCTACTCCCTGCAGACGACCGGGCTGACCGTCACGACGCCTTCGAAGACGGCCTTCGTGACCGGCCTTTACGTGGTCATCGTGCCCATCCTCCAGACGACCCTCCTGAGACGGCCCCCGGGGGCGACCCCGATGGTCGGGGCGGTCGTCGCCGCGGTCGGGATGGGCCTTCTGACCCTGGAGGGCAGCCTTGTGCCGTCAGCCGGCGACCTTCTGGTCCTCGGCGGAGCCTTCGGCTTCGCCTTCCACATCGCCGCCGTCGGTCACTTCACCTCTCGGCAAGACCCCTTCGCCCTGGCGACCCTCCAGGTCGGGGTGGCGGCGGCCGTCTTCACCGCCCTGGCCCTGGCCTTCGAGCCGCGGCCGGGCCACATCGCCACCTCCGTCTGGGTGGCCATGGCGGTCACCGGGGTCCTCGCTACGGCCCTGGCCATGGTCCTCCAGAGCGTCGTCCAACGCCTGACCCCGCCGACTCATGCCGCCATCCTTCTGGCCATGGAACCCGTCTTCGCCGCCCTGACGTCCTTCTTCTACCTCGGCGAAATCCTCAGCCCCCGCGCCCTCGCCGGGGCCGGGCTGATGCTGGCCGGGATGTTGCTGGCGGAGGTCCGCCCCCGGCAGGAGACCTACCACCCCGCGGCGAAAGCAGGCTAGGCAAGCCTTTCGCCATCGTAGGAGGCACCGATGTCCAAGAAAACCCTCGGCCTGGAAGTTTCCGTCTGGAAAGAGCTGCTCACCGTGGCCGGTCTGTCGCTGGCCGTTTCCTTCGCCGGCTTCTTCTGGGACCTCTCCAAGAACGGCAGCGGCCTCGTCGCGTACGCCCAGAAGGCCGTGACGCAGAAGACCTACGTGGCCGTGACGATGGATGCCACCGGTCTCAAGGCCCACGGCTTCGCCAACGACGGGACGTACGAGATCCAGGCGAACGCCGCCCCCCAGGGTGACGCGGCCAAGACCATCCTGGCGACCATCAACGGCACCGGTCTGGAGCCTTTCCGCTTCGTCGGCTCGGCCGGGGGCCAGACCGTCGGGACCGACACCGCGACTCAACCGCCGGCGGCGGGGACCGCCCCCGACGCGGCCAAGCCCTTGACCTTCTTCGGTCCGGCGGCCGACCCGGCCCGCACCCTGGCCATCACCCAGCAGGGGACGAAGACCGTGGGCAAGGACTCCTTCCTCCGCTTCGAGGTCCTCCCCGGACGGCCCACGACGAGCATCGTCGCCCGTGGCCTGGAGACCTACGCCAAGGGCTTCAACCGCAACTCCGACCGGGTCTTCGTCTACGTCAGCTCGAAGGCCAAAGTCCCGATGTACATGCTGCAGACCGGTCCGTCCGGGACGGTCCTGACGGTGTTCCGGTACGACACCCCGGCCACGGTCAACGAGGCGTGGAGCAAGTTCCAGGGCGCCGGGGCACAGAAGCTGGCCTTCTTCGGGATCGACCCGACCGAGGCGGCCCAGATCCTCAGCGAGAGGTAGCCGCGGCGGCGAGCCCCGATGAGGAACCGCACCCGCGGCCAAGAACCGCATACGCAAACAAAGCGCCGGAGCGATGGCTCCGGCGCTCGTTGTCTCTATGGGGGCTCACACGACGGCCGCGGCTTCAGTGGGCCGGCTCGGTCTGCGGGGTGAGGACGTTGCGGATGGAGGCTTCCTGCAGGGCGGCCTGGGCGACCTCCTCGACCACTTCGGCTTCGGCCACCTGCTCGCCGGCCAGGGCCACCTCGAGCACTTCGTCCATCTGCTCGACGAAGATGAACTCGATCTTCTTCTTGACGTTGGCCGGGATCTCCTCGGTGTCCTTCTTGTTGTCGTGCGGCAGGATCATCGTCTTGAGGCCGGCCCGGTGGGCGGCCAGGACCTTCTCCTTGACCCCGCCGATGGGCAGGACGCGGCCGCGGAGGGTGATCTCGCCGGTCATCGCCACGTCGCGGCGGACTGGTCGCCTGGAGAGGGCCGAGATGATGGCCGTGGCCATGGTGATGCCGGCCAGATCG
>JAJYMC010000042.1 GCA_021787335.1 Bacillota bacterium
CTTCTCCGACATGAAGGCCGGCATCAAGCCGTTCCTTGTCGGGTTCGGCGTCGAGGCCGTCGTCACCCTGGTGAACTTCGCCCTGGTGACGCTGCTCATCGGCTTGTGAAGGCCTCATCAGGGGTCCCGCGAGGGGCCCCGCTCTCTCCGACCGCGGGCGGTCC
Source organism: Bacillota bacterium (assembly GCA_021787335.1). GTDB lineage: Bacteria > Bacillota > Sulfobacillia > JAJYWN01 > JAJZPE01 > JAJZPE01. The sequence continues at coordinate 165 of JAJYMC010000042.1, forward strand.
CCTTGCCGCCCGCGTTTTTTTGTTTCCACTGGAAAGTTCCGTGGGGCGAAGGAAAATCTTGTCGGCCAAAGAGGGCTTGGGTTATGCGATGTTGAATAGTACCACCCGGCGGGATGTGGTACTATAAGCACACCACCCATGTCCGGTGCTAAGGCCTCTTGAGCCGAGAGGGGGAGGATTGGGACTCCATGAAGCGGAAGAAAGTCAGCATCGTCGGGGCCGGTAACGTCGGTGCCACCGTGGCCCAGCTCGCGGCATCGAAGAACATCGCCGACATCGTCCTCCTGGACGTCGTCGAGGGTGTCCCCCAGGGCAAGGCCCTGGACATGCAGGAGGCTGCCCCGGTCGTAGGTTTCGACGTCTCCGTCATCGGCAGCAACGACTATCAGGACACGGCTGGTTCAGACATGATCGTGGTCACCGCGGGCGGGGCCCGGAAGCCCGGCATGACCCGCGAGGAACTGGCTGAGAACAACTCCAAGGTCCTGCTCTCGGTGCTCGACAAGGCCATGCCCCTGTCCCCGGAGGCCTTCCTCCTGGTCGTCACCAACCCGGTGGACACCATGAGCTACGTCGCTTACAAACACCTGGGCTGGCCCAGGAACCGGATCATGGGTCTCGGCGGGCTGCTCGACTCGAGCCGCTTCCAGACCTTCCTGGCCATGGAGCTGAAAGTGGCCGTACAGGACGTCAGCGCCCTCGTCATCGGCGGCCACGGCGACGAGATGGTCCCGCTCCTCGACTCGTGCTCGGTCGGCGGCGTGCCGGCGGAGAAGCTCCTCGGCCGGGAGACCCTCCTCCGGCTGGCCGAGCGGACCAGGCGCGGCGGCGAGGAGATAGTCAACCGGCTCAAGTCCGGGAGCGCCTTCTACGCCCCGGGCGCGTCCATCGCCCGGATGATTGAAGCGGCCGTCCTCGACCAGCACCGGATCTTCTCGGTGTCGACTTACCTGGACGGCGAGTTCGGCCAGAAGGACATCTTCATGAGCGTGCCGTGTGTCATCGGCGGGGGCGGGGTCGAGCGCATCCTCAACGTCGACCTCGAACCAGAGGAAAAGACGGCCTTGGACCATTCGGCCGCGTCCATCCGGAAGGTCATCCGCGGTCTCGGATACTAGCGGACACGACCACGGATTCTGGAGACCACCAAGCGTCGAGCCCCCGGAGTGACCGGGGGCTCGTCTTTTTGGCCGTCTTTGCCGGCGGCGGCATATGCTTTCACCGGCGGCCCTTCGGCGTCGCAAGGAATTCGCTGGGCCGAGGGAGAAGGTTGTCTCCGAGGTCCGGGTTCGCGTCGCCGACCGCCGCGGCCCGGCCGGGGGTGAAGGCCATGCTTGAAGGAACCCTGGCATTGTTGTTCGTGGGTCTCATCGGGTTCTGGGTGGTCTACGATCTGAGTTTCCAGCGGCGGGTCAAGCGTCTCATGTACGACGAAACGACGACCACGACCACCGAGTCCGGGTCGGGCGAATGGATCGAGGACCGGTCAGGCAGTCGGACGTGGGTCTCGGGGAAGCGCGTCGTCCTTGGCGCCGCCAACCTCACCTGGGACCAGAAGATGGGTCTGCTCCGACGTCATCAGCGGCTGAGCATCGTCCTGGCCGTCCTGGTCCTGGCCGACATGAGCTACAGCTTCGCCCTTTTCCGGTGGGACTACCTGAACCTGCAGGCCGCCTGGCAGATCGGCGGGCCGACCAAGACGACCATCGGCCGGGCCGACACGGCCACGCACCCGCACCGGCTTTGGAGCATCAGGTTCGGGGGGAGCGTCGAGGCCGCACCGTTGCCAAGCGGGCACGTCGTGGTGCGCAACAGAGGGTCGCGGAATTCGTCGCTCTACCTTATCGACGCGAAGGGCAAGATAATATGGAGATATCGGCCTGACGATGGCTTTGTGGCCTCGGCGGTCGAGGTCGTCGCGGGGTTGGACGGTCAGGGCCGGGCGGTCGTGGTGGCCGCCAGCGGTGGGCAGGCCCGCCGCTATCGGGCCTTCGTCATCGACGGGAACACTGGCCAGGTCGAGGAGTCAGAGGCAAGCTCGCCGCCTTCGGGTCTGGCTTCAGAGATCGACCTGGGCTCGCCGGGCCGGGTCCGCCAAATGCAGCGTGACGCCGGTCGCTACCGGGCTGAGATGACCAACTGGAACGCTCCGCTCTTCGGCTTCCCCGAATCCCAGGTCATCCTGCTCGACCTCGGTCCGTGAGGATCCCGGCGGTTCGAACGCGCCAGGTTCATCGATGCGCCAGGCCCGATTATGGAGGAGGGAGACAGCGTGGTTGGAGCGGCCTTTTCCGGTTATCTGCTGGGTTCAGTGCCGACGGCTTACTTCCTCGGCCGCTGGCTCAAGGGGATCGACATCCGCCTGGTCGGCTCACGGAACATGGGATCCCTCAATGTCTTCCGCATCCTCGGACCATTCTGGGGCATCATGACCTTCCTCATCGACGCGGGGAAGGGCGTCCTGGCCGTGGCTCTGGCCCGCTGGAGCAACTGGTCCGACTGGGGCATCGTTCTGGCCGGGCTGATGGCCGTGGCCGGGCATAACTGGCCGCTGTTCCTCGGTTTCCGCGGTGGCAAAGGGGCCGCGACCAGCCTCGGCGTGATCGCCGCGACCGCCCCGCACCCGGAACTGGCCGTCTTCCTCGGGGTCATCATCACCATCTACCTTGTGACCCGCAACATCTCCTTCGGATTGGGCGTGGCCTTCATCGTCCTGCCCTTACTGAACATGCACCTGGCCCGGTCACGAGAGCTGGTGATGCTGTCGTGGGCGCTGGTGGTGATGATGACCATCCGGCTGGGGACCTCCATCAGAGAGGTGCGCGAGGCGGCCTGCGGCAGCTTCAGGCGATTCCTCAAGTACACCATCTACGGCGTGCCGAAGGAGCTGAGGCACTGAGCCTCGGCTCCGCCCGGAAACAGGACCGCCCGGAAAGCAGGACCGGCCGCCAATAGGGCCGACAACAAGCGAGCGACGCCTAGCCGGCGCCGCTCTTGTTTTGCGACCGGTCCGCCGTGAGCTCGGCCAGGGTCTGGCCGGCCCTTTCCTGCAGGCGGCGGAGGTTCTCCTCGAGGAGGGCGTCGAGCCGGGCTGCTGAGATCTGCTGCATGTCCTTGGGGGTCAGAGCCCGCGACGACTTGACCTTGATCACGCTGACCTTCCCGGTGGGCTCCAGGTTGGCCTCCTCGACCTCGCTGAGGCTGGTGATGCCCTTTTCCCGCAGGGCGATCTGGAGGTCGGCCGTGGTGATGCGCTCGAAGTCCAGGTTGCTCTGGACCAGCTTGCCCTGCTGGACCAGCGGCTTGGCCACCCCCTGGGTGACCCGCTCGAACCCCCGCCAGTGTATGTTGATCCACGACACCAGCATCTGCAGGGCGCCCAGGGTGACGATGGGGACGACCCCCTGTTCGATCTTGAACCCTTCTTCATCCATGGGCAGGGCGGCGGCCTCGCCGATCATGATCAGGACGGCCCAGTCGAACGGGGCCATGTGGCCCATCGACCGCTTCCCCATGAGCCGGAAGATGAAAAGGACGATGACATAGAGGATGAAGGCTTTCAGGGCGTGCATGCCAATCTCGCCGAGCATCTTCACGGTTCGATTCGCCTCCGAGACTAAGCTCCCGAACTGACCCGGGGTTTATGCAGAAGTCCATGACTACGAAAGAAAGCCCCGGCCGCGATCGGCCGGAGCTTTCTTGTGCCGCCGCGAGGCGAGAGGCCTCGCCGGCGGCTGGTGGCCTTGGCGGTCGCCCGCCGTCAGACCTTCCGTCCTTGCAGCATCCGCTCCGCCCGTTCCACGGCCAGCTTCACCAAGCTGCCGCAGTTCTTGGAGGAGACGGAGCCCCAACCCTCACGGGCGACGACGTCGTAGACGCCTAGCTCCC
>JAJYMC010000024.1 GCA_021787335.1 Bacillota bacterium
GGGCGTACTCGAAGCTGTTCCGCCAGCCGTTGCCGAGGGCTCCGAAATACGGATCGAGGGAGTTGTAATAGCGCTCGAAGACGATGGGCAACCGCCCGTAGACGGCCAGGTCGGTCTCGGAGTGGATGAAGTTGCCCGTGGCCGTATTGATGGGGTCGGCCCACCGCCCGGAGGCGTAGGAGCCGCCCAAGGTCTGCTGCGCGGCGCTGGGGGCAAGGTCGCCGTCGTACTTCTTGAGGGGGTCGTAAAGGGAGTCGCGGGCGTTGGACTCATCGGAAGTAATCCCCGCCGGGCTCTGGGCCTTGGCGACGATGTGGTTGTAACCCTCGTTGAGGGTCACGCGGGTCGACCACGAGCCGCCCGATGGGGTCAGGGTGGCCACGGTACCGCCGTTGTTGGTCACGGTGACCAGGGCGACCGGGGCCATGCTGTTCGAGACCGTGCCGGCGACCGTCACCACGCGGTCCCCGGACACGCTGGGCAGGGACGACGTGATGGTCGGGGCCGCCGGCTTGGGGATATAGGTGAATGAAGCGCTGGTCGTGTCGCCGGGAATACCATCCTTGAACGTGTAGGATGCAACCACCGTGACCGTGCCGCTGGCCGGCGGGGTGAAGGTGAAGACGTAGTTGCCACCGGATGGCGACGCGCTCGATTGCTCAAGCGTGGCTCCGCCGGCGCTTACGCTGATCCTGGCACCGGTCACGATCGGTATAGGCGGAGAGAAGCTCGGGACCGGCACGCAGACCGTCTGCGTCGGTGAGTACAGCGGGTCACTCTGGAAACTCATCCCCGATGGTGCGGGGTGCGGCGGGGGAGGAGGTGGCGGTGGCGGCGGGGGCGGCGGTGGCGGCGTCCCGCTCCCCCTCTGGACGGTCAAGCCGGTCGAACCGGAATAGCCGCTCCACTCGTCGTTCGGGGCGACGGTTATCGTGTAAGAACCGTCCGGCCATTGGGGGGAACCGAACGAGAACGTGTTGCTGCCAAGCCCGCCATAGGTCGTGTAGGACGCGCTGAAGGGGCCTGACACTGTTATCAGCGTCGGATGGGGTATCGTATCGTAGGCCCATGTCACCGTCAGGGTCTGCCCGGAGGTCGGGTCATACGGGTTAGGGCTGACGCTGACGCCCGTGGTCGCCAAAGGCACAATGCCGCCGCCCGGCTTTGCGGCGTGCGCCGGGCTGGAGGCGATCACCAAGGCGAAGACCAGGATGGCGGAGACCAGACGTGACCGAGCGATTCTCATTCGAGCCCTGACCCCCATTGAAGCCGACTGCGCTGACATACGCTCCCGTTAATGTAATCGTCTGGCAGGTCCGTTTCCTTAAGGTTTACCGGTCGACGTTTTTCGGCGCAGTTCGACATGATGTTGGGCCGTAGCTCACGCTTTAATCAGGCGGGTGTCCGAATCTTGGACACCGGACCAGGGGCACATAACAAGAAAGCCTCGCCGCAGGGGCGAGACTCTCTGGCAATCGGCTTATGATGCGCAGGCTGTGCTATGGTCCTACCGCCCTCCTACTTCCCCGGCTCCAGGACGAACTTCTGCGCCCCCTCCAGGTCGGCCTGGTCGAAGGCCTGCAGGTGATACTCGCCCCTGAGCCAGAGCGGCGCCTGGTCGGCGTAGTGCTTGCTGAAGCGCTCGCCCGACTCGCCCGGCGTGGTCACGTCGTAGGAGTGACGGAGGTCGGAGAGGTCGACCACCTGCCGCCACGGCGCGGCCGAGGTCACCAGGTAGGGCACCTTCTTGGTGCTGTAGCTGGCGGCCATCACCGTACCGCCGGAGCCGCCCATCGGGAAGGGCCCGACGTTGAAGAGCTTATCGAGCGGCTTGACGGCGCCCATGGCGTGGGCGAAGGTGATCTGGTGCAGGCGGCCCCAGGTCCACTTGGCCGGGTCGGGGCCGAGGGCCTTGTCGAGCTTGCCGACGCTGATGGAGAACGCCCGCCGGACGATGTCGTCGAAGGTCTCCTTCTCCGGGGTCTTGACGTCGTCGTACCAGTCGGCGCCGGCGCCGGGCTGGGTGAGCCAGGTGTCGACGGCGATGCTCAGGCCGGGGGCCTTGGCGAAGAGGTCGTCGCCCAACTCGTCGGCGAAGGTCTCGTGGAGGAAGTCACGGTAGAACTGCTGGAAGACCGACGGCCCGACCTGGTCGACGGTGTCCACCGGGTTCTTGCCCCAGGCCGCCAGGAGGTCGCGGGCCTTGGCCTCCTCCGGGGTGAGCTTGGCGCTCTCGAGGGCCTTGGTGATATACGGTGCCCACAGCCCGCCCTGAAGGTCGGTCTTGTCCGTCTGGAGGGCCTGCATGTCCGCCACCGTCAGGCCGGTCTTCGGGCTGAGGTACTGGACGATGCGCATGGCCCGGTACGGCGCGGCCCACTCGGCCGAGATGAAGTACGGGTAGTCGTCGCCGACGACGCGGTTGTTGGCCGTGGCGATGAACCCCTGGGCTGGGTTGTACAGCTCGGGCAGCTTGTCGAAGGGGATGTAGCCGGTCCACTCGTACTCGCCGGTCCAGCCGGGCACGGGAACGAGGCCGTCGCCCTTGGCCCGGATGGGGACCTTCCCGTTGGCCCGGTAGCCGATGTTCCCGTCGACGTCGGCGTAGACGAAGTTCTGGGCCGGGGCGTCGAAGTAGCTAAGGCCGGCCTTGAAGTCGGACCAGTTCTTGGCCCGGTCGATCAGGTAGAAGGCCTCGAACTCGTCGGACGCGTCGAGGGCCGTCCAGCGCATGGCGATGGGCTCCTTGAGCCCGGGGACGACCTTGCTGATGATCGGCCCGTGCCGGGTCTCGACCACTTCACGGACCACCGGGTCGGCCTTGCCCTTGACCTTGATCTCTTCCTTGTAGACGGTGGCCTTCTCCCACTTCCCCTTGAACTCGAAGGAGTAGGGGTCGGACGGGTTCGGCTTCTCGATGTAGAGGTCCTGGACGTCGGGGCCGACGTTGGTCACGCCCCAGGCGATATGGTCGTTGTGGCCGACGATGACCCCAGGGACGCCCGGGAAGACGACCCCGATGACGTTCTCCATACCGGGGACGTTCAGCTGCACCTGCCACCAGATGGACGGGAGCTGGATGCCGAGGTGCGGGTCGTTGGCCAGGAGGGGCTTGCCCGACTTGGTCTTGGCCCCGCTGACGACCCAGTTGTTGCTGCCCAGGCCCGACCGGTCGGCCGGCTCGGCGACCTGCCCGAGGAGGCCGTCGATGGTCGCCTCGGGGTTCATCGTCAGCAGCCGGCCGATGTCCGGCGTGTCGGCGCGGAGCCAGTCGCGGGCGATGACCGGCCAGTCTTCCTTATAGGACGGGGAAATCTCCATGGCCTTCCGCGGGTCGACCTTCTGGAGAAGCGACGCCCGGAAGACCTCGCCCTCCCAGTTGCCACCGAGGACCCAGGACATGTACTTCCCGATGACCAAAGAGTCCACCGGTGTCCACGGTTCCGGGCGGTACTTCAGGAGGCGGAACTCGGGGGGCAGGTTGTCGCCGGTCTTCTGCAGATAGGCGTTGACGCCGTTGGAGAAGCTCTGGAGCAGGTCCATGGTCTCCGGTTTGACAATGGCCAGCGACTTCTCGGCGGCCCGGGTAAAGCCGATGGTCCGGACGAAGTAGTCCTGGTCGACGAACTTGTCACCGAGGATCTCGGCCAGCTTGCCCTCGACCCCGCGACGCGAGAGGTCCATCTCCCACAGACGGTCCTGGGCCTCCGCGTAGCCCTGGGCGAAGGCCGCATCGTTGATAGTGGCGGCGTAGATGTGGGGCACGCCGTACTTGTCGCGGTAGATGGTCGCCGGCTTGGACAGGCCGGCCACGACCAGCTTCCCGCTGGTCGGCGCCAGGCCGACGCGCGTCCAGCGCCAGGCGAAACCGATGGCGGCCACCAGGATGATCCCGATCGCCGCCAGAGTGTAGATCAGCCAGCGTCTCTTTTTCATCGCCCAGAACCCCCCGCCCGGGCCGGAACCATGCCGGCCGGAATTTTCCATCTTGCCGGGTAATTCGCTTGGGTCAGCGGGTTTCCTGCCGGGCCAGGGCAAGACGGCGTATCAAGAGCAGGATGGCCAGGACCACGTAGGTCGAAGCCAAGCTAACCGCCACCACCAGCCGGAGGTGGGCCTCGACCGGGATGCTCGGCACGTAGCCGTGGAAGTAATCCAGGTAGTCGTCAAAGGCGAACCAGGCCGTGGCGGCCACGAGCCAGCCGTTGGCCGGCGTGAAGTAGCGGAAGTACATCAGTCCCTCGACCAGCATGGCCAGGTGGGACAGGGCCAACAGCGCATCCATGACGATGACCGGGCCACCCTCGAGCCAGTAGAGGCCGATGACCATGAAGGTCCAGAAGCCGTATTTGACGAGGCCGATGTAGGCCAGGGCCTCGAGCCAGCCCGCCCGCACCCGCCGCTGCAGGTTCAGGAGGACGAAGGTGAAATAGAAGCTGGACAGCGGGCTGTCGGCGACAATGATCCAGGTGTACCAAGGCGTCGTCGCCAACTGGTCGCGATACCAGTAGAAGCCGTAAAGGCTCCCGGCAAAGTTGATGGCGATCAGCGGCCAGAGCCACCGCCGGTCGGCCGGGATGGACCAGAACCAGTTCCAGAGCCTGCGAAGGGCCTTCATGACGTCATCCTTACCTCGTTTGACTCGTTTGACGCCCGTTCCGGGCGAATGCTATACTGGGGGCGCTTTCAAACCCTGGGCCCGCCACCTCGCGAGAAAGGCCGGACCTCCATGCCCTACGATAACCTGATGATGGCCGCCGCCGTGGCCGAACTGTCGCGCACCGTCGCCGGCGGCCGAATCCAGAAGATAAGCCAGCCCGAGCGGCTGGAGTTGCTCCTCCACGTCTACACGCGCGAGGGCATGCGGCGCGTGGTCATCTCGGCCGACCCGGTCCGGGCCAGGCTGCACCTGACCCGTCGCGACAAGGGCAACCCGCCCGTGCCGCCGCCGTTCTGCCTCGTCCTGCGGAAGCGCATCGAGGGGGCGCGCATCGAGTCGGTCGAGCAGGTCCCCTGGGAACGCGTGGCCGCCTTCGAACTGTCGACCCACGACGAGCTCGGGACGCCGCGCCGCCTGCGGCTCCTGGTCGAGGCGATGGGCAAGCACAGCAACGTCGTGCTGGTGGACGAGGCCGGGGTCATCATCGACGCCCTGAAGCGCATCGGCGCGGAGGAGAACCGTTACCGCCTGCTGGTCCCGGGGGAGAAGTACATCCCTCCCCCGCCGGCCGGGAAGCTCGACCCGGACCAGGCCGACGAGGCCGCCGTGCGGGCGGTGCTGACGGCCCGCGGGCTGGCGGACCTGCCTGCCCCGCTGGGCGACGTGACGGCCACGAGTGTCGCCGATGCCGTGCGCAAGGACATCCGCGGGCTCGGGCCTGGGCTGGCGGCCGAGGTCGTCGCCAGAGCCACGGGCTCTGTTGCCGACACGGCCAGCGCAGCCGGGGCCCCCGGGCTGTCCCTGGCCGCCGCGCTGGTCAAGGCCCTCGCCGAGGTCATCGCCCCGGCGCGTGGCCTGGCGCCCTTCTCTCCCACGGCGTACATCGACGGCGATGGTTCGGTGGCGGCTTTCTCGGCCATCCCGATGAGTGGTTACGCCGGTCTGGCCACCCGTTCCTTCCCGGAGCCCGGCGAAATGCTGGACTTGGTCTACGGCCGGGCCGAACAGGCGACCCGTTTCCGCCAGACGCTGGAGCGCCTGCGGCGGGCCATCGAGGCCGCTCAGACCCGCGTCTCTCGCCGGGCCGAGGCCCAGCGCGAAGAGCTGGCCCGGGGCCGCGAACATCAGCAGGAGCTGACCTGGGGCGAACTCATCAAGCAGAACCTCCACCAGATAACCGCCGGCGCGGCCGAGTTCACGGCCACGGACTGGTCCGACCCGGACCAGCGCCAGGTGACCGTGCCGCTCGACCCGAACCTGACCCCGGTCGAGAACGCCCAGCGCTACTTCAAGCGCTACGCCCGGGGCAAGAAGACCGTGGCCGGGGCCACGCCGCGCCTCGCCGCCACCGAGAACGAACTGCGCTACCTCGAGGAGGTCGCCTCGAGCCTGGCCGTCCTCGACCAACCGGGCGTCCCGTCACCGGAGGACGAGGCCGCCCTGGCCGAGGTCCGCGCGGAACTCATCGCCGCCGGATACGTCCGGCCTGAACCCGCGGCCGGCCATCGGGCCGCGGGCAAGGCCGCCGGCAAGCCGTCCGCCCGCGCCGCGGGCGCCCCGGCCGCCCCGGCCGCCTCATCCCCGTTGCGCTTCGTCACCTCTAGCGGCAGGGAGGTCCTGGTCGGGCGGAACAACCGCCAGAACGACCTCCTGACCCTGAAGACCGCCCGCCCCGACGACCTCTGGCTGCACGTCAAGGACATCCCCGGCTCCCACGTCATCCTCCGCCGTGACCCCTCGGGCGACTTCACCGAGACCGACATAGTCGAGGCCGCCAAGCTGGCGGCCTACCACAGCCGGGGCCGGCAGTCGAGCCGGGTCCCCGTCGACTACGCGCCCCGGAGCCACGTTCGTAAGCCCTCCGGGGCCCGCCCCGGGATGGTCATCTACGATCATCACCGGACGGTCTACGTGACCCCCGAAGCGGCCGAGGTCGAACGCCTGAGGCCGAAAGGGCTGGTCAACCCGCCGCCTTCGGACGGGTGAGCGGCACGCCGGCCTTGCAGAGCGGGCACTCGTCCGGATCATAAGCCTCGACGGACAGGGTCGCCACGGCCCGCAGGGGGACGCCCAGGTCCACCTGCCCGCCGCTCCGGTCGACCAGGGCGCCGACGCCCACCGGGACGGCGCCAAGTTCCACGACGAGGTCGAGGACGCGCTTGACCGAACCGCCGGTGGTCACGGCGTCCTCCACCAGGAGGACCCGTTCCCGCGGCCGGACCGTGAAGCCCCGTCGCAAGACGAATCCCCCGCCGTCGTTCTTCTCGGCGTAGATCGCCCGGGCCCCCAAGGCCCGGGCTGTTTCATAGGCCAGGATGACCCCGCCCATAGCCGGGCCGATGACCGTCTCGATCCGCTCGCCGGCGAAGCGCTCGGCCAGCGCGGCGGCCAGACGGGCGGTCGTCTCCGGGTGCTGCAGGACCTGCGAGCACTGGAGGAAACGCGGGCTGTGCTTGCCTGAGGTCAGGAGGAAGTGGCCCTCCATCAGGACACCGGTGTCTTTGTAGATCTTGATGGCTTCATCCGCGGTCAAGGTCGTCCCTCCCCCATCGACTCTTCAGCGACTTGGATCTCCTCGACGACGCGGGCGGCGGCCTCGCGCGGGTCCGGAGCCGCGGTGATGGGCCGGCCGACGACCAGGTAGTCGGAGCCCGCCCGGACCGCGTCCCCTGGCGGGAGGACGCGCCGCTGATCGCCCAGGCCGACGCCGGGCAAGCCTCCTCGACCCGCGCCGCTCACGCCCCAGGCCGGCCGCACCCCGGGGGTCACGGTCAGGAAGCCGGGGCCCTCCGCGGCCTTGATGGCGGCGGCCTCGCGCGGCGAGGCGACGACGCCGTCGAGTCCGGCCCGGTGGGTCAGGGCGGCCATGGTCAGGACCTGCTGCTCGATTGGTCGCGCCACTCCGGCTTCTTCCAGGGCGGCCTGGTCGAGGCTGGTCAGGACGGTGACCCCGATGACGAGCGGCCGCGGATGCTCACCCAGTCCCTCCACGGCCTCCGCGGCGGCCCGCATCATCGCCGTGCCTCCCTGGGCGTGGACATTGAGCATCGCCACCCCAAGGGCGGCCGCCGAGCGGACGGCCCCCCCGACCGTGTTCGGGATGTCGTGGAACTTCAGATCGAGGAAGACGAGCTTCCGCGCCTCGATGAGGAGTTCCACCGCCCGTGGACCGGCCGCCGTGAAGAGCTCGAGCCCGACCTTGAACCAGTCGACGTCGTCGCCGAGCCGATCCAGGAGGCGCTTGGCCCCATCGAGGTTGGGCACGTCCACGGCGACGATGAGGCGCTCGCGCCCTCGCGGTCTCTTCAGCAATCTAGTACCTCCCCGGTCGCCGCCCCTTGAAGCCCGGGTTCGCGGCGCCTATCAGTTCTCCGATCCATTCGACCCGGTTGCGGTCGCACCAGTCCGATAGGCCCTCGACGACCCGGACCGCGGCCACCGGGTCGACGAAGAAGGCCGTCCCGACGGCCACCGCGGCCGCGCCGGCCATCATGAACTGCAGGGCGTCTTCGGCCGTCGTCACCCCGCCCAGGCCGATGATGGGCACGTCGACGGCGGCGGCCACTTCGTAGACGGCGCGGACGGCCACCGGCCGCACGGCCGGCCCCGATAGGCCGCCGACCCCGCGCGGCAGGACGGGCCGCCGCGTGGCCGGGTCGATGACCATCCCGACCAAGGTGTTGATGAGCGACAGGGCGTCCGAACCGGCTTCGGCCGCGGCCCGGGCGACCACCGTCAGGTCGGTCACGTTCGGGGTCAGCTTGGTGATGAGCGGCCTTCTCGTCCGGCGCCGGCACCCCTCGACGACCGCGGCCACGGCCGCCGGGTCGACCCCGAAGGTCATCCCGCCCTGGTCGACGTTGGGGCAAGAGACGTTGATCTCCAGGGCGGCCACGCCCTCGGCCCCGTCCAGCCTGCCGGCCACCTCGGCGTATTCGGAGGCGGTGTGGCCGGAGACGTTGACGATGACTGTCGCCCCGGCCTCGCGCAACGCCGGCAGTTCTTCTTCGATGAACCGGTCGACGCCCGGGTTCTCGAGGCCGATGGAGTTCAGCATCCCGGCCGGCGTCTCGACGACGCGCGGCGCGGGGTTGCCGGCCCTCGGCTCAAGGGTGATCCCCTTGGTGACCACCGCCCCCAGGCTCTTCAGCGAGAAGAACTCGCCATACTCGCGGCCGTAGCCGAAAGTCCCCGAGGCCGTCATGACCGGGTTCTTCAGCTTCAGGCCGGCGAAGGCCAACCCCAGATCAGCCACCGAGGACCACCTCCTGCGCGGCGAAGACCGGCCCGTCATGGCAGACGTGATAGTAGGCCGTCCCCGGCCCGGCCCGACGCACGGCGCAACCCAGACAGGCCCCGACCCCGCAGGCCATCCGGGCCTCGAGCGACAGGTAGCCGCGGACGCGCGGCCCGCCCTCGGCGACCATCGCCTGGACCCGGCGGAGCATCGGCTCGGGCCCGCAGGCGTAGACCACCGGCCGGGCCACGCGCTCGAGGAGCCCGGCCAAAAGGTCGGTGACGAAGCCGTGGTACCCGGACGACCCGTCGTCGGTGGCCGTCGCCACGCGCCCGGCGACCTTCCCCAGTTCGTCCACGGCCACCAGCCCGGCCGCTGTCTGGGCCCCGACGGCGGCCGTCAGCGGCGCGCCCTTCCCGGCCAGTTCCTCGGCCAGGGCGACCAGCGGGGCGACCCCGATGCCGCCGGCCGCCAGGACGGCTGTCTCGCCGTCGGCCAGGTCGGTCGGGAAGCCCTGCCCGAGCGGCCCGATGAGGTTTATCGCGTCGCCCTCGGCCAGCCCGGCCAGGTAGCCTGTCCCCCTCCCGACCACGCGAAAGAGGACCTCGATCTCGCCTCGCCCGCGGTTGATGCGATGCACGCTCAGCGGTCGGCGCAGCAGCGGGTCCCACTGGCCCGGCAGGGCGCAGCGAAGGTGGACGAACTGTCCCGGCCGCGCGACCTCGGCCACGGCCGCGGCGTGGAGACGCAGACGATGAAAGACGGCCTGGCCGTCGCCGTCAGCCCCGCGACCGCCTCCGCCGCCCACGCGCACGCTCTCCCTAATCGGCGCTCTGAAGACCGAGAGCATCGCTCAACCTCTTTTCGGCCAGATAGTCCTGGAGGGCCCGCGGCTCGAACGGCCGCGCGGGTAGGCCCGCGGCGAGCACGTCGACCAGGGCCCGGGTCGTGTCCAGCGAGGTCAGACAGGGCACACCGTACTCGACGGCGGCCCGGCGGATTCGGAAGCCGTCCCGCTCCGGGCGTTTTCCCTTGGTCAGGGTGTTGATGACCAGGTCGACGTGGCCGGCCTGGATCTCGTCGAGGAGGTTCGGGCTCCCCTCACCGACCTTCTTCACCCGCGTCGCCGGGACGCGCACGGCGGCCAGCGCCCCGGTCGTGCCGGCGGTGGCCATCAGCTTGAAGCCCAGGGCGGCGAAGCGGGCCAGGAGCGGCGCGGCCTCGGCCTTGTCGCGGTCGGCCACGGTGGCCAGGATGGTCCCGCCCGAGGGGAACTTCAGGCCGGCGGCGATCATCGCCCGGTAGAGGGCCCCGGAGAAGTCACGGTCGATGCCCATCACCTCGCCGGTGGACTTCATCTCCGGACCCAGCGAGGTGTCAACCGAGGTCAGCTTGGACCAGGAGAAGACCGGCGCCTTCACGGCCACGTAGTTCGGCTCCGGCCACAGCCCGCCGTGGTAACCCTGGGCCCGCAGGCTGCGCCCGATGGCCACCCGGGTGGCCACCGCGACCAGCGGCAGCCCGCTGACCTTGCTCAGGAAGGGCACGGTGCGGCTGGACCGCGGGTTGGCCTCGATGACGAGGACCTCGTCGCCGACCACGACGTACTGGACGTTGAGCAATCCGCGCACGCCCAGGGCCAAGCCGAGCCGGGTGGTGTAGTCGATGACCCTGGCCACGGCCGCCGCGCTCAGGGACTGCCGCGGATACACGGCGATGCTGTCGCCCGAGTGGACCCCGGCCCGCTCGACGTGCTCCATGATCCCGCCGAGGAGGACCTCCTCGCCGTCGGCCACCGCGTCCACTTCGACTTCCTTACCTTCCACGTACTTGTCCACGAGGACCGGGTGGTCCGGCGTGACCCGGACGGCGGTGGTCATGTAGTCGTCGAGTTCCTTCGGGTCGTAGACGATCTCCATGGCCCGGCCGCCGAGGACGTAAGACGGCCGGACGAGGACCGGGAAGCCGATGGCCGCGGCCACTTCGCGGGCCTGGGCCGGCGAGGTGACCGTCCGCCCGGGCGGCTTCGGGATACCCAGGTCGATGAGGAGCCGGTCGAAGCGCTCGCGGTCCTCGGCCGCGTCGATGCCGTCGACGGACGTCCCGAGGATGCCGAAGCCGGCCGCGGCCAGCGGGCCGGCCAGGTTGATCGCGGTCTGGCCGCCGAACTGGACGACCACACCGTCGGGACGCTCCTTCTCGATGACGTTCAGGACGTCCTCCATCGCCAGGGGTTCGAAGTAGAGCTTGTCGGAGACGCTGGCGTCGGTGGAGACCGTCTCCGGGTTGTTGTTGATGATGACCGACTCGTAGCCCTCCTCGCGGAGGGCCTTGACGGCGTGGACCGAGCAGTAGTCGAACTCGATGCCCTGCCCGATGCGGATGGGTCCCGACCCAAGGACGACGGCCTTCTTCCGGCGCTCCACGGTGACCTCGTCGGCCTGGTCATAGGCCGAGTAGTAGTAGGGCGTGCGGGCGGCGAATTCGGCCGCGCAGGTGTCGACCATCTTGTAGACCGGCCCCAGGCCGGCCTCCGCGCGGGCGGCTCGGACGGCCGTCTCCGGCAGACCGGTGACCCGGCCGATGGCCCGGTCGCCGAGCCCCTTGCGCTTGGCCGCGGCGAGGGCCGCCGGGTCCGGGAGCGAAGCGGTCGCGGCGCCGTCGGTGCCCGCCTGGGCGAGCCCATCGCGTAAGGCCACCAGACCGGCGATCTTGGTCACGAAGAAGAGGTCGACGCCGGACAGGGCGGCCACGCGGTCCGGCGCCCAACCCCGCCGCAGGGCCTCGGCCAGGATATACAGTCGCTCGTCGTCGGGGTTCTCCAGCCGGTCGGCCAACCGCTCGTCATCGAGCCCGGCCAGGGCCGGCAGGATGACGTCGTCGGCCCCCGTCTCAGACGAGCGGACGGCCTTCAGGAGCGCGCCCTCGAAGGTCCGGTCGATGGCCATGACCTCGCCGGTGGCCTTCATCTGCGTCCCGAGGGCCCGGTTGGCCGTCCTGAACTTATCGAACGGCCAGCGCGGTAGCTTCACCACGACATAGTCGAGGGCCGGTTCGAAGCAGGCGTAGGTGTTGCCGGTGACCGGGTTCCTTATCTCGTCGAGGGACAGGCCGGCGGCCATCTTGGCGGCGATGAAGGCGATGGGATAGCCGGTGGCCTTGGAGGCCAGGGCGCTGGACCGGCTGACCCGCGGGTTGACCTCGATGACGTGGTAGTCGTCCCCCCGCGGGTTCAGGGCGAACTGGACGTTGCAGCCACCCTCGATGCCGAGGGCGTCGATTATCCGCCGGGATGCCGAGCGCAGCCGCTGGTAGTCCACGTCCGACAGGGTCTGGCTGGGGGCCACGACGATGCTGTCTCCCGTGTGGACGCCCACCGGGTCGAGGTTCTCCATGTTGCAGACGGTGATGCAATTGCCCTTGCCGTCCCGCATCACCTCGTACTCGATCTCTTTCCAGCCGGCGAGGCTCTTCTCGATCAGGATCTGCCCGATGGGACTGGCCTTCAGCCCGCGCGCGGCGACCTCGGACAGGGCCTCCGGCGTGTCGGCCAAGCCGCCGCCGGTCCCGCCGAGGGTGAAGGCCGGGCGGACGATGACCGGGTATCCCAGGTCACGGGCCAGGCGCCTGGCCGCGGCCACGTCGGAGACGATGCCGCTGCGCGGGACCGGCTCCCCGATGGCCTGCATGGTCGCCTTGAACAGCTCCCGGTCCTCGGCTCGCTTGATGGACTCCAGGGGCGTGCCGAGGAGCCGCGTCCCGACCTCGTCGAGGACGCCCGAGGTGGCCAGTTCCACGGCCAGGTTGAGACCGACCTGCCCGCCCAAAGTCGGCAAAAGACCGTCCGGCCGCTCACGGCGGATGATCTCCGCCAGGCACTGGACGGTCAGGGGTTCGACGTAGACCCGCTGGGCCATCTCGGGGTCGGTCATGATCGTCGCCGGGTTCGAGTTGACCAAGACCACGGCCACGCCTTCCTCGGCGAGCGAACGGCAAGCCTGCGTGCCGGCGTAGTCGAACTCGGCCGCCTGACCGATGACGATGGGACCTGACCCGATGACGAGGACCTTCCTCAAATCGACGCGGGTGGGCAAGAGGCCGGACTCCTTTTGGTCTGTCTAGTCAGCGGCCATCGCCAGGAACTTCTCGAAGAGGTAGGTCGAGTCCTGAGGCCCCGGGGCGGCCTCCGGGTGGTACTGCACGCCGAAGACGGGGTACTTCTCGTGGACGAGGCCCTCGACCGTGTCGTCGTTGAGGTTGCGGTGGGTCACCCGCAGGCCGGTCCCGGCCAGGCTGTTCTCATCCACCGCGTAGCCATGGTTCTGGGTGGTGATGTGGACGCGGTCACGGTTGAGGTCCTTGACCGGGTGGTTGGCCCCCCGGTGGCCGTACTTGAGCTTGTAGGTGTCGGCCCCGAGGGCCAGGGCGAGCAGCTGGTGGCCGAGGCAGATGCCGAACATGGCGACCTGGCCGACCAGTTCCCGGATGATCTTGGCGGCCTCGGGGATGTCCTTCGGGTCACCGGGGCCGTTCGAGAGCAGGACCCCGGCCGGGTTGAACTCAAGGATGTCCTCGGCCGACATCGTCGCCGGAGCGACCATGATATCGCAATCGTAGGCCTGCAATGAGCGGAGGATGTTGTACTTGACGCCGTAGTCGACCACGACCACCCGCGGTCCGTCGCCGAAGATGCGGTAGGGGCGCGGGGTGGTGACCTCGGTGACGAGCCCGGCCAGCCGCGTCTCGTGGGCCTCGTGGGCCAGCTCGTCGGCCGGCCGGTCGCCGGTGGTCAGGACCCCGAGCATCGTCCCGCGCTCGCGGAGGTGCTTGGTCAGCGCCCGCGTGTCCAAGCCGGCCAGGCCCATGATCCCCTGCTCCTCCAGATACCCTTGGAGGTCGCGTTCGGCCAGGTGGTGGCTCGGGACCTCGCAGTGCTCATGGACCAGGAACCCCTTGACCCACGGCCGCCGCGACTCGACCGCCCGGCCGTTGAGCCCGTAGTTGCCGACGAGCGGGTAGGTCATCGTGACGATCTGCCCGCAGTAGGAAGGGTCGGTCAGGACCTCCTGATAGCCCGTCATCCCGGTGTTGAAGACCACCTCGCCGCGCTGTTCCCCGGTGGCCCCGAAGGCCTTGCCCTCGAAGGCCGTCCCGTCCTCGAGCACCAACCGCCCGACCATGCGCGCACCGCCCTTCCTTCACCGCCGGCGGTCTACCGCCGTTCGGCATAAATATACGAGCCGTCTGCATTGTTATGCACTATTATGCATCTTCCCTGCCGGGCTCGTCAAGAGGGCTTCCCGTCTTCGGCGACGACCTTGCCGCCGACGACCGTCAGCACCGCCCGACCGGTGAGTTCCCAGCCGCCGAACGGCGTGTTGCGAGCCCTCGAGGCGAAGGTCGCCGAGTCCACCGTCCACTTGGCGGCCGGGTCGATGACCGTCACGTCGGCGTCGGCGCCCGGCTGGAGCGTCCCCTTGGGGAGCCCGAGGACGCCGGCCGGCCCGGCGGTCAGTTTCTCAACGGCCAGGGCCGCGGTGATCAGCTTCTTGGCCACGAGTTCGGAGAAGATGAGGCCGACGGCCGTCTCCAGGCCGACGATGCCGAAGGCGGCGTAGTTGTACTCGACGTCCTTGTCGTCCAAGTGGTGCGGGGCGTGGTCGGTGGCGATGGCGTCGATGGTCCCGTCGACCAACCCCCGCCGCAAAGCCTCCACGTCGGCGATCGTCCGGAGCGGCGGGTTGACCTTGGTGTTCGTGTCGTAGAGGTACTTCTCGACCGCGTCCTCGGTCAGCGTCAGGTGGTGCGGCGTGCAGTCGCAGGTCACCGTGAAGCCGTTCTCCCGGGCCCGGCCCTTGGCCCAGCGGATGAGGTCCACCGAGCGGGCCGTGGAGATGTGGGTCAGGTGGACGTGCCCGCCGGTCAGCTCGGCCAGGAGGATGTCCCGGGCGACCATCGCCTCTTCGGCCGCCGCCGGCATCCCTCGCAGGCCCAGGACCGTCGAGACGCGGCCGAGGTTGATGACCCCATCCCCGGCCAGGGGGCGGTCCTCGCAGTGAGAGATGACCGGGACCTTGAACATCTTGGCGTACTCGAGGGCGCAGCGCATGACCTCGCCGTTCTGGACCGGGTGGCCGTCGTCGGAGACCGCCACCGCGCCGGCCGCGGCCATGTCGCCGATCTCCGCCAGCTCCTCGCCCTTCTGACCCTTGGTCACCGCGCCGACCGGGAAGACGTTGGCGATCCCGGTGGTCGCCGCCCGTTCGCGGACGAAAGTGACCTCGCTGGCCGTGTCGATGACCGGCTTGGTGTTGGCCATGGCCACGACCGAGGTGTATCCCCCGCAGGCGGCGGCCCGGGTGCCGGAGGCGATGTCCTCCTTGTACTCGAAGCCCGGCTCGCGGAGGTGCGTGTGCATGTCGATGAGCCCCGGGACGACCAGCTTGCCCTTGGCGTTGATGACCTTCGCCTTCTCGGCGGCCTCGGACCCCAGGTCCTTGCCCACCGCGGCGATCTTACCGTCCTTGACCAGCACGTCCTGGACCGCGTCGACCTTGTTGGCCGGGTCGATCACCCGCCCACCCTTAATCAGCAGTTTCATCGGTCGCCCCTCCCAACAGCAGGTAGAGGATGGCCATGCGGATGGCCACCCCGTTGGTGACCTGTTCGGTGATGGTCGAGTGCTCGCCGTCAGCGACGTCGCTCGCGATCTCCACGCCGCGGTTCATCGGCCCCGGGTGCATCAGCAGGTAATCCACCTTGGCCAGGGCCAGGCGCTCCTGATTGACCCCGAAGATCCGCGCGTACTCGCGGGTGCTCGGGAAGAGGCCCTTCTGCTGCCGCTCCAGCTGCAGGCGCAGGACGTTGACCACGTCGGCGCCCTCGATGGCCTCCTCGACCCGGGTGTAGGCCTTGACCCCGAGTTCCTCGATGTATGGCGGGATGAGCGTCGAAGGCCCGGCGACGACCACCTCGGCCCCCATCTTGGTCAGGCCCCAGATGTTCGAGCGGGCGACCCGGCTGTGGTAGATGTCGCCGACTATCGCCACGCGCAGGCCCTTCAGGCGGCCCTTTCTTTGGCGGATGGTGAACATGTCGAGGAGCCCCTGGGTCGGGTGCTCATGCATGCCGTCGCCGGCGTTGATGACCGAGGCATCGAGGATCTTCGCCAGGTAGTGGCAGGAGCCCGAGATGGGGTGGCGCATGATGACCATGTCCATCCCCATGACCTCGACCGTCTTGGCCGTGTCGCGGAGGGTCTCCCCCTTGACCACGCTGGACGTGGTCGTGGCGATATTGACCGTGTCCGCGCTCATATACTTGCCGGCCAGTTCGAAGGATGTCCGGGTGCGCGTGCTGGGCTCGTAGAAGAGGGTCAGGACGGTCTTACCGCGCAGGGTCGGGACCTTCTTGATGGGCCGGCTGATGATCTCCTTCAACGACTCGGCCGTGTCCAGGATGAGCTGCATGTCGGTCGTGCTCATGTCCTGCAGGCCGAGGACGTCCTTGCTGGCCAGTCTCATCGGTTCCACCTCGACTTCCGGGGGCTACGGAGCATGCAAAAAGACCTCCTCGCCTTAGATTGTCCGGCGGGGAGGTCAGGCACACGAAAGCCTTTCTCGTGCCCTTTCCAGTCTCACCGGACCGAATTCAAGGGCCTTGCTCACTTGCTGGGTTTTTGGACCCTTGCGGGTCCCGCGGTTCCATGCCAACCGGGGGCTTCAGCCCTCGGACTTCTCCATGATCATGACCTTGTCATCTCCGCCATCGATCTCGGTCAGATGGCATTCGATGACCTCGCGCTTGGAGGTCGGGACGTTCTTGATGACGTAGTCGGCCCGGATGGGCAGTTCGCGGTGTCCCCGATCGATGAGTACGGCGCACTGGATCTGGGCCGGCCGCCCCAGGTCCATCAGGGCGTCCAGGGCCGCGCGGATGGTCCGACCGGTGTAAAGCACGTCGTCAGCCAGGATGATGGTCTTCCCGGCGATGGCCACCGGGACCTCGGTCCGGTGGACCACCGGCTGGTCCGTCCGGGTGGTCAGGTCGTCGCGGTAGAGGGTGATATCGAGCACACCGACCGGGACCTTGCGGCCCTCGATCTCCTCGATGAAGGCCGCCAGCCGCTGGGCCAGCGGGACTCCTCGGCGCCGGATGCCGATGAGGACGAGCCCCTCGGTACCCTTGTTGCGTTCAATGATTTCGTGGGCGATCCGGACCATCCCGCGGCGGATCGCCTCGGCGTCCATGATCTGGGCTTTCTCGACAAGGTTAGTGGCCATGGCCTCGCCTCCCGCTGGTAGCTTGTCCTGCGACCGGGCACAAAAAAGCCTCTTGCCTGAGCGGCAAGAAGCGACCTAGCGTACTCCTAGCGTACTTCTGGGTTGCTCCTTACCGGTCTCGCTGGACCCGCTTATAAGGAACCCGGTCAGGCTTATTTTAGCAAGTGTTTGGCAGTCCTGTCAAACGATTTCTCCAGCCAGCCTTTCCCACCAGAGGCGGGGCAGGAACAGCTCGATGGCCGGCCAAAGAAGTGGTTTCAAGGAGGCCTGCCAATGTGGCCTTTCCGTGCCAGGAGACGTTATCCGCCCAAAGACCAGCTGACCGTGACCAACTCCTGGGTGACCGGCCCAGGGACCAGATCAAGACGCACCGGCTGAAGCTTATGGTCCATCCTGACCCGCATTGGCGGGTGTACCGGACGTTCGTCCGTTAGCGGCGAGCCGCACCCTGGCCGCCTCGATCTGTCTGGCGACCTGCTCCGGCGCTGTCCCGCCCCACGATCGCCGAGCGGCCGCGGCCGCCGCCGGCCGGACCTGGGCCAGGATGTCCTCGTCGAACAGCGGCGAGAACCGGCCGAAGTCCTCGAGGGTCAGGTCGGTCAGGGCGAGGCCGCGCTCCAGGCAGTCCAGGACCAGGCGACCGACGACCTCGTGGGCCTCCCGGAAGGGCAGACCCTTCCTCGCCAGGTGGTCGGCGACCTCTGTGGCCGTGGAGAATCCCCCGCCGGCGGCCTTCCCCATCGCCTCGGCCCTCACCTTCAGGGTGGCCAGCATCCCCGTCGTCACTTCCAGGGCGGCCTCGACCGTGTCCACGGCCTCGAAGGTCGCCTCCTTGTCTTCCTGCAGGTCGCTGTGGTAGGCCAGGGGCAGGCCCTTGACCGTGGCCAAGAGCCCGGTCAGGCGGCCGAAGACCCGCCCCGCCTTGCCCCGGACGAGTTCGGCCACGTCCGGATTCTTCTTCTGCGGCATGATGCTGGAGCCGGTGGCGAAGGCATCGTCCATCTCGATGAACCCGAACTCGGCCGTGGACCAGAGGACGAGCTCCTCACCCAGCCGGCTGAGGTGGACCATCAGGATGGACGCGGCGGCCAGGAACTCCAGGAGGAAATCGCGGTCGGAGACGGCGTCGATGCTGTTCTCGTAGACGCCTGCCAGCCCCAAGTCGGCGGCGACGGCCGCCGGGTCGATGGGGAAGGTCGTGCCGGCCAGGGCCCCCGCGCCGAGGGGCGAGAGGTCGGTCCGGCCCAGACAGTCCGCGAAGCGCTCGCGGTCGCGCTGGAGCATCCAGAAGTAGGCCATCAGGTGGTGCGAGAAGAGCACCGGCTGGGCCCGCTGGAGGTGGGTATAACCGGGCATGACCGTGGGACCGGGCCCGGACTGGTCGGCCCCGGCCCCGCCTGCGCCAGGCCCGCCGAGCTGCTCTTCGGCCCGGTCGACGATGACCTCCTGGAGGCCGCTGATGAGCCCGGTGACGCGGCTCAGCTCCTCCACCATGTAGAGGTGCATGTCCAGGGCCACCTGGTCGTTGCGGCTGCGGGCCGTGTGCAGCCTCCCGCCGGCCGGCCCGATGAGCTCGGTCAGGCGGCGCTCAACGTTCGTGTGGATGTCCTCGAGTTCCGGCCGCCAGGGGAAGGCGCCCGACTCGATCTCCTCCTCGACGCGGTCGAGTCCGCCGAGGATGGCGGCCACGTCGGCCTGGGTCAGGATGCCGCACTTCCCCAGCATCCGGGCGTGGGCGCGGCTCCCGGCGAGGTCCTGCTTGTACAACCGCCGGTCAAAGGAGAGGGAGGCGGTGAACCGCGCCGCTCGTGCGTCGGCGTCCTTGGCGAACCGGCCTCCCCACAGCTTCTTGGTCATCTCTCCACCCTCAGTCGGCGACGATCAACCTCTCACCGACGGCCTTGCGGCGTTCCTGGGCGTTGACCGAGCTGAAGACGCGCGTCGGCAGCCCCCAGACGTCGATGAAGCCCTTGGCCGACTTGTGGTCGAAGGCGTCGCCCTTATCGTAGGTCGCCAGTTTCCAATCATATAGCGAGGCGGTCGACTTGCGGCCCGCCACGGCACAGTTGCCCTTCCATAGTTTGACCCGGACCGTCCCGCTGACCGTCGCCTGGGTCGAGTCGACGAAGGCGTCGAGGGCCTTCTTCAGAGGCGAGTACCACAGGCCGAAGTAGGCCAGCTCGGCGTATTTCTGCTCGATGGCCGGCTTGAAGTGGGCCACCTCGCGCGGCAGGCAGAGGTCCTCGAGGTCGCGGTGAGCGGCCAGGAGCACGGTCGCCGCCGGGCACTCGTAGTTCTCGCGGGACTTGATGCCGACGAGGCGGTTCTCGACGTGGTCGACGCGCCCCACGCCGTGGCCTCCGGCGATCTTGTTGAGCCGCTCGATGAGGTCGACCGGGCTTACCTTGTACCCGTCCAGGCTCACCGGGACGCCGGCCTCAAAGCCGATCTCGACGTACTGCGGGTCGGCCGGGG
The DNA here is from genome assembly GCA_021787335.1 of Bacillota bacterium. Taxonomy (GTDB): domain Bacteria; phylum Bacillota; class Sulfobacillia; order JAJYWN01; family JAJZPE01; genus JAJZPE01. The sequence continues at coordinate 19,655 of JAJYMC010000024.1, forward strand.
CCTTGTCGGGACTCACCGTCCAGGCATAGATGTCCTCCGGCGGCTCGACCCACGGGTCCTCGAGGACGCCGCACTCGATGCTCCGGCCCCACAGGTTCTCGTCGATGCTATAGGGGTTCTTCTTGCCCACCGGGACGGGGATGCCGTGGGCCTTGGCGTAGTCGATCTCTTCTTCGCGCGACATGACCCACTCGCGCTGCGGGGCGATGACTTTCAGCTCCGGGTTCAGGGCGGCCACCGAGACGTCGAACCGGACCTGGTCGTTGCCCTTGCCCGTGCAGCCGTGGGCGACCGCGTCGGCCCCCTCGGCCTCGGCCACCTCGACCAGGAGGCGCGAGATGAGCGGCCGGGACAGGGCCGACGAGAGCAGGTAGCGACCCTCGTAGACGGCGTTGGCCTTGAGGGCCGGGAAGACGTAGTCGCGGGCGAACTCCTCCCGCGCGTCGAGCATGTAGGATTTCTTCGCCCCGATGGTCAGGGCCTTGGCCTTGATGAAATCGAGGTCCTTCCCCTCGCCCACGTCGACGGACAGGGCGATGACCTCGGCGTCGTACCTCTCCTGGAGCCAGCGGATGGCGACCGAGGTATCGAGGCCTCCGGAGTAGGCCAGGACGACTTTCTTCAACGGCGTTACCTCCTCGTGGCAACCTCGCCGCGCTGGCGGCGAGAGCGGCCTAGCTTGGCCCGCGGGACCCCGCCGGGGCCCCTCACCGGGCTGCTAGAACTTATGACGGGTATGGCCATAATTATACCCGCCTACGCATAGTTATGCAATACCCTCAAAAAGAAAGGGAACAGGCCTTCCTGCTCGTGGGGCCGTTGTCCGGTGTGGCCGGCTTATTGCGGACACGTCTTCAGGCCCTAATCCAGTCTTTTTGCCAAATTCTGCGGTTTATCTGCTTTTGCCGAGGCCGTCTCGGGATTTACGGCCCGCCATCTTCCGGCTATACTAATGATTTGTAAGCGCTGAATCCGCAAAACGGAACGGGGGAACCAGACCCTGGGGGTGAATCCGCCGCCCGCGTCCACCGTGGGGCGGCCGGTAGGGAGTCTTCGACCTCCCGAACCCGACAGCTAACCTCGTAAGCGCACAGTCGAAGAGGCCGCCCGGCACCACGAGCTTCTCGGGACGACCCCTTGGTGGGTCTTTTTTTGTTGCCGGCGAGCAAGAAGGAGTAAGGAACATGTCCAGCCCGTCACACGCCATCGTCAACCGTGCCAAGCGGCTCGTCTTCGGTCGACCGAAGCGCACCGACCAGCAGCACCAGGAAAGACTGGGGGTCGGGTCGGCCCTGGCCGTCTTCAGCGCCGACGGCCTGTCGTCGGTCGCCTACGCCACCGAGGAGATCCTCTACGTCCTCGTCCTGGCGGGCGCCGCCGCCAGCGTCTATTCCCTGCCGGTCGGCCTGGCCATCGTCGGATTGGTCCTCGTCGTGGCCACCTCGTACTCGCAGACCATCCGGGCCTACCCGGCAGGAGGGGGCTCCTACATCGTCTCCCGCGAGAACCTCGGGACGGTGGCCGGCCTGACCGCGGGGGCAGCCCTGCTCATCGACTACATCCTGACCGTCTCCGTGTCGACGGCCGCGGGCATCGCCGCCCTCGTCTCGGCCGTGCCGGCCCTCCGCGGTCACGAGGTCATCCTCTCCCTGGCCGCCATCTGGTTCATAGCTCTGGTCAACCTGCGCGGCGTGCGGGAGTCCGGGCTCGTCTTCGCCGTGCCCACCTACGGCTTCATCATCAGCACCCTCGCTTTGATCGGCGCCGGCCTGTTCAAGGTGCTGGCCGGCACCTGGCATCCAATCGTCCCGCCGTCCTTCGGTTTCGGGTTCGGCAGCCCCGCCTTTCACCAGTTGACCGGGGGGGTCACGCTGTTCCTTCTGCTGCGGGCCTTCTCGTCGGGCTGTACCGCCCTGACCGGTTTGGAGGCCGTCTCCAACGGGGTTCAGGCCTTCCGGCCGCCGGAGGCGAAGAACGCCATCCGGACCATGAACCTCGAACGGACGCTCCTCTATACGATGTTCGCCGGCATCACCCTCCTCGCCTTCGGCTTCGGGGCGCTGCCCAGCGAGAGCGAAACGGTGATGAGCCAGATCGCCCGGGACGTCTTCGGGCGCAACGTCCTATACTACATCATCCAGGCGACGACGGCGATGATCCTGCTCCTCGCGGCCAACACGGCCTACGCCGACTTCCCGCGGCTGGCCAGCTTCATGGCCCGCGACGGCTTCCTCCCCCGCCGCTTCGTCAACCGCGGCGACACCTTGGTCCTCAACTACGGCGTGTATCTGCTGGCCGGGCTGGCCTCGGCCCTCGTCGTCGTCTTCCGCGGGAGCACCCACCTGCTCATCCCGCTCTATGCCGTGGGTGTCTTCACCGCCTTCACCCTCTCCCAGACCGGCATGGTGATTCACTGGGTCCGTGACGCCCGGCGGACCGGCCAACCCCTTCGGCGGCACTGGTGGTCACTGACCATCAACGCCCTCGGGGCCTTCCTCAGCGGCACCGTGCTGATCATCATCGGCATCACCAAGTTCACCCACGGAGCCTGGATCGTCCTCATCCTGGTCCCGCTCCTGGTGGCCTACTCTCTCCACGTCCGGGGATATTACGTCCGCTTCAAGCGGCGGGTCGAGAGCCTCCTCGGCGAGCACCTGGCCATCGACGACGCCCGGCGGGTGAAGGTCGTCCTGACCATCGGCGGCCTCAGCCCGGTCATCGACCACTCGATGCGCGTGGCCCGCCGCATCTCCGACGATATCACCGCCGTCTACGTCGCCGTCGAGCCCGAGCTCGGCGAGAAGCTCCGGGGCAAGTGGGACCTGAAGCGCCACGGCGGCGTGCCCCTGGTCGTCCTGCCATCGCCCTTCCGGGACGTCGTCGGGCCCCTCCGCGAGTATGTCGAAGGGCTGCGGGCGGCCAATCCCGGGCTCCTCATCAACCTGCTCGTGCCGGTGGTCGTGACCAACGAGCCATTCGACCAGTACCTCCACAACGGCACGGCCGAAATGCTCCTCCGCGAGTTGCGCTACAGCGAGGGCATCCTCGTCACGGTCATCCCCTTCTATGTGAACATGGACGCGCGGGCGGCCAGCGCTATCACCACCGCGTCACCCGTTCAGTCGAAAGGCTGAAGCCCGCGCCGAACATATCTGGCCAAAAGATAACCCCTCCCGCATGGGAGGGGTTTTTTCATCAGAAGAGCGGAGCCGTCGCCGGGTGGCTATTTGGCTGTCCTGAGCCAGTCGAGAAGGGCCTGGAAGTCGGAGGGCGGCTCGGCGGTGAAGGTCAGCTCCTCGCCCGTCCGCGGGTGGGCGAACGAGATCGACCAGGCGTGGAGGGCCTGCCCCTCGACGAAGGGGGCCTTCTTCTTCGGCCCGTAGACCGGGTCGCCGAGGACCGGGTGGCCGATGAAGGCGAAGTGGACGCGGATCTGGTGGGTCCGTCCCGTGTCCAGCTCGGCCTCGACCAGGGTGGACCGGGGGAACCGCTCACGAACGGTGAAGCGGGTTCGCGCCGGGCGGCCGCCCTCGACGACGGCCATCCGCTTGCGTTCCACCGGATGCCTGGTGATGGGCGCCTCAATCACGCCCCGTTCGTCTTTCATGCCGCCGGAGACGACGGCCAGGTAGCGTCGCTTCAGGTGCCGGTCCTTGAGCTGCCCGGACAGGGACAGGTGAGCCGCGTCGTTCTTGGCCACGACCAGAAGGCCGGTGGTATCGCGGTCGAGCCTGTGGACGATGCCGGGCCGCAGGACATCGTTGATCCCGGAGAGGTCGACGCAGTGCTCCAGAAGGGCGTTGACCAGCGTCCCGTCCTCGTGGCCGGCCGCCGGGTGAACGACCATCCCCCTGGGTTTGTTGATAACCAGGAGGTCGGAGTCCTCATAGACGATGTCCAGGGGGATGTTCTCGCCAGTCAGGTGGAGCGGCTCTGGGGCCGGTATCTCCATGCGGACGGCCTCCCCCGGAGTCACTTTGTGGCTGGCCTTGACCGGCCGGCCTTCGGTGGTCACGTGGCCCTCGTCGATGAGCCGGCGGGCGTGCGAACGCGTCACACCGGCCTCCGGGCGCGCCGCCAGGAACTGGTCGATGCGCAACCCCTCGTCCTCCGGGCCGGCGGTCAGGTCGACCGTCCGCGGACCGGCCTGACCGGCTTGGGCCGACTTGCCCGGACCGTCGGCGTGACGTTGGCTCACGGCTGGCCCCCCTTGCCCGCCACGCCCGGTTCGGGCGATCGCAGGACCAGGTAGGCGAAGAGCAAGACGCCGACCACCAGCGAGCTGTCGGCGACGTTGAAGACCGGCCAGACCCGAAAGTCCAGGAAGTCGATGACCAGCCCGCCGTGAAGACGGTCCCAGAGGTTGCCCAGGGCCCCCCCGAGCATCAGACCGAGGGCGATCTGGTAGGCCAGACCGTCCTTACCGAGGCGCCCGGCGAAGAAGACGATGAGGGCCACCACCGCGAGGGTGACGATGATGAAGAAGACCGTCCGGTTTGGCAACAGGCCGAAGGCGGCCCCGGGGTTGCGGACGTACGTAAGATGAAAGACCCCCGGGATGACGGGGATCGAGTCCAGCTCACTCATGTTCCTGACGACGGCGATCTTGGTCAGCCGGTCGATGAGGACGATGGCGGCGGCGGTGATGGCGAGCGGCAATGGCGACATCCTTTTCTGGTCCGCGCTGTCTTGGCTCATTTTACCACGCCTATGGACGGGCTTTCAACCCGACCAGGCCGACGGGTGTCGACCGGTTCCGGCGCCGAGCGTCATTCCTCGACCTTGGACCCCGGCGGCTTGACCTCCTTGCGCCGCCTGGAGTCGAGGATGGCCTCGCCCTTCTCGTCGACCAGGCGCTCGACCTCTTCGACCGTGCCCTCCGGTTCCTCGGCGTCGCCGAAGACGTTGTTCGTGAGGTCCCGCCCCGGGGTGTCCTGGGGCCCGCTGGCGGTCCCGTAGCGGGCCACGGCCTGCCAGGTGTCCTCGCCGTCGAAGCCGACCCCGCCCTTGTCGCCGGTCCAACTACGGCCGAAGGGCGGATAGAGCACGTCTTCCTCGACCGGGCGCGGGTGCCGGTCGGGGAGTCCGTCGGTGGCCGCCTGGCAGCGTAGGCAGCGAGTGGCCTCGGGCATGGCCTCCAGCCGGCCCTCCCCGATGGGGCCGCCACAGACGTCGCAGACCCCGTAGGTGCCCTCGTCCAGCTTCTCCAGGGCCCGCCCGACGCGGTCCAGGAAGACCTGCTCGTTGCCGATGAGCCCGAGGTCCTTCTCCCGCTCGAAGGTTTCGCTCGCCAGGTCGGCCGGATGGTTGTCGTAGGACGAGAGTTCCTGCACCGAAGACTGCTCGCTTTCATCGAAGCTGCGCCGGTTGAGCGTGTCGACGGTACGGCGCAGTTCCTCCTGGCGGTCGAGCAGGCGCCGGCGGACGGTTTCACGGTTGAATGAGGTCATGTCTTCCCCGCTCCCTTCGTTTGGGCGACCGCGCCTCTCCGGCCCGGGCCCGGTCACTGACCAAGCTTGGTATTGACGATCCGGACCAACTCGGCGATGACTTCGCCGATGTACGGCAGGCGGGCCAGGAGGGGCCGCTGTAACAGGTACAGGACGACGCCGGTGATGAGGGTGAAACCGACGGCGACGCCGAACCCGCGGGCCACACCGCCGATGAAGTTGACGTAGAGCAGCCGCCAAGGGTGCTGCAGGAGGTAGACATACTCGGCCAGCTTCATTTTCTCCATGCTGACGGAGAGGGTCTCGACCTTGCGGATGAGCTTCTCCACCAGCGAGTTGTCGACCTGGGCCATCTTCACGCCTCCGTCACCCGTTTGGCACGAAGGTTATTATGCCCGCTGGAACCAGACGTCGCCGTGGCCCGTCTATCAACTATCGACTGACGAAAGAAGGACACCCAAGGCCAATGGGACAGAGAGCCGTAGACCCAACCGAGCCGTTGCCGGACAAGCCGTCACTGGCCGCCAACTACTCTTCAGCGCTGATGGACCGGCTGGCCGTGGATAACCAGGCCGTCGACATCATCAAGGTCTCAGAATTCGACCGGCCGGAACTCCTGGATGAGTATGCCGCCGCCCGCCGCCGCAAGCCGCTGATCCTGCACGGCCTGGGGCACGCCGCCCAGCCGGGGAAACCCGGGTTCCCGGCGGCCTTTGAACCGGCCACCCTTCGGTCCGCCCTGGCGGCCACGGACTCCGTCTATCTCTCCGCACACCTGTCGTGTCACGCGTTGCAGGCCGTCCGGCTATCCCCGGATGCCTTCCTCGTGGCGCTGGTCGCGGACATCGACCGGGTACGGGAGGCCTCCGGGCTGCCCGTGCTCCTGGAGAACGGGCACTGGTACCTCCCCGTCCCTGACCGTCCCGACAACCCCGAGTACATCGCCGACCCGGCCTTCATCGCCACGGCCCTGGCGGCCACGGGCTGCCGCCTCCTCCTTGACCTCGCCCACGCCCGGATCGCGGCCTGGCATCGCGGTGAAGACCGTCGAGACTACCTTTCCGCCCTGCCCCTCGATCTCGTCGATGAGATCCACGTCGTGGGAGTGGCGATGGTGGACGACGAACCGCGCGACCGGCATCAGGAGATGGACGAGGACGACTACGCCACCCTGGCCTGGGTCCTGGAGAGGGCCCCCGCCCATCTGGTGACCCTCGAGTATGGCGGAGTCGACGGCAGCGCCCTGGACGAACGGTCGGACGCCACGGCCCTTGGCCGGCAACTCGAACGGCTGCGCGCCATCATCAGTGGAATCAGGGGAGGCTCGGGCAGATGACCGGACCTTCGGGGCCTCTATCACCTCGCCCACCGTGACGCGTACGTCTTCGTCTTCATGGCCCGGCGAAGCCCGGGCGACCCCGTCCCCGACGGCGCCGAGATCGACCAGTGGGGCTTCTTCGCTCCGGATCGCCTGCCGTCGCCCCTCTCCACTTTCACTCGGGAAAGACTCGCCGACGCGGTCTCGGCGGTGCCCGGCGTGATCATGAAGACGCAGCGGATAGAGGATTACCGGCTATGAAGACTCGCGAGCCCTGGGTATGAAGAGGACCGGCCCATCGAGGGCCGGTCCTTCATTTCGGCTGTGCACTTCATGCTTGGAGTCAGGCCTGCACGGTCGTGCCCGCCTCGCCCCTGGCCGCCTCGGCGGCCTGTTCCAGCGAGCCGATGATGGCGCGGCGCCGGCCGTCGATCGACGACTCGACGAACCGCAGAGCCGCTTCGACCTTGGGCTTCATGCTCCCCGCCTTGAACTGCCCCTCGCTCATGTAGGCGCGCCCTTCGGCCGGCGTGATGCTCTTCAGGAACTTCTGGTCCGGCTTCCCGTAGTTGACGGCCACGCCCGGCACATCGGTCAGGATGAGCAACGTCTCGGCGTCAAGGTCCGAGGCAAGGCGCATGGCGGCGAGATCCTTGTCGATGACGGCTTCGATCCCCTCGAGCCGGCTTTCGCGGGAGACCACCGGGATGCCCCCACCGCCTGAGGCGACCACCAGAGCCCCAGCGGCGACCAGAGCCTTGATCGCCGGGCCCTCGACGATGGCCTTGGGCTCAGGCGAGGCGACGACCCGGCGCCAGCCGCGGCCGGCGTCCTCGACCATCTTGAACCCTCGCTCGGACATCAGCTTTTGAGCCCGCTTCTCGGTGTAGAAGGGGCCGATGGGCTTGGTCGGCTTGTCGAAGGCCGGGTCGGCCGGGTCGACCAGGACCTGGGTCACCAGCGAGACGACGGGCCGGTCGAGACCCACCCGCTTCAGCTCATTGCCCAGGGCCTGCTGGATCATGTAACCGATGAGCCCCTGGCTCTCCGCCCCGCAGACGTAGAGGGGCATAGCCGGGACGACCTTGTTGGCTTCTTCGTTCTGGATGAGGATGTTGCCGACCTGCGGACCGTTGCCATGGGTGACGACGACCTGATACCCGTGACGGAGAAGGCTGACGATGGGATTCGAGGACTCATAGACGTTGGCCAGTTGTTCCCCGAAGTCGCCGGGCTGGTTAGCTTTTAGGATAGCGTTGCCGCCAAGGGCGACAACGATGAGGTGACTCATTGTTTCCCTCCCCCGGCCCCCACGGCGCCGACCTGAGGCCGGTCAAGGCGAGATGGCGCCGGTCTCCCAGGGTTCTCCCCCGGTGTTTCTATGGCCCGAATCAGCTGGGTCGGATCTTCCCCGGCGTGTGGCGGCGGCGCTTCGGTCCACGAAGCCCCTTCTTCTTGCGCGCGCCGAACGGCCTCTTTGCCGGGGCGACCTCCGCCCCGCCATCTTCCGCCGGATCAGCGGCTTTGCCGCCCGTGGTCAACCTGGCGAGTCGTTCGCCCTGGAGGACGGCCGACGGGGCCTGCCGGCGCTCGGTCGGCCGTTCCAAAGGCGCCTCAAAAGCGGTGGCGGTCTCTGGGGCCGGCTCGAACTCTGACTTCTGAGGAACAGCGAACTCCTCAGGCTTCGGAGGAGCGGTGAACTCCGGCTTCGGAGGAGCGGCGATCTCAGGCTTCGGAGGAGCGGCCCCGGCGGCCCCCCTGGCGGGACGACCTTCGCCCGCGGGGCGGCGCTCCGCATGCTCGTAGCGGTCGGTATGGCGACCGCGCCCCTCGCCTTCACGATGCCCCTCGAACTCGCGACGCCCTTCTTGCCCGGGGCGTCCGCCGCGGTCCCGGCGTTCCTCACGCCGGCCTCCGGCGGCCCGGGCCTCTTCGGTCTGGCGGCGTGGGCCCGCTTCCTCGACTGGCTTGGCCGGACCGCCGGCCATGGCCTCGGCGCCCACATAGATCCGCGGCACGTGCGCCGGGACGTTGACCCGGCGCCCTGAAAGAGTGGCCACGTCGCCCGGCTCGACGCCGGGGATGCGACTCACGTCAACGGTGAAGGTCTGCATGCCCACCCGGCCGATGACGGGGGCCTCGCGGCCCTTGATGAGGACCTCCGCCGGTATGCGGCTGCGGCGCACGTAGGTGAGGACGTCGCGGGCCACCGCCCGCCCAAGCTCGGAGAGGCGGGTCGGGCGTCTGAGGTGGCTCACCCGGAATCCATCGGCCTGACCGACGGGGAGCACGGCGATGGCCATCTCGCGGCGGGCGATGTAGTCGCGGCCATAACCCACGCCGCTTCCGGCGGGGATGGTCTGCAGATGGACGACCCGAGCCTTCCAGGACCAGGTCGGCTGCAGTTCCATGCCGGCCGGCAGAGGGACCGGGCTCTCGCCGTACATGAGGTTGCCCACCCGGACCATGTCCAGGCGGCTCTCCGGCAGGGTGATGACGGCCTCGCTGTTGGCCATGTGCTTGAGAGGGATCTTCCGGCCGTCGGCCTCGATCTTGGCCACGACGTCGTTGAAGACCCCCAGCTGCCGCTGAGCGTAACCCGAAGCGGCCCGGAAGGCCGTGGCGAAATGGCTGTAGATGCCCTCGATCTCGAGCCATTCAAACTCTCTCAGCCGCTGCACGAAGGCGGGAGCCTCGGTGAACCTCACCCCGAGCCGTCCGAGACCGGTGTCGACCTTGATGTGGATCCTGGTCTTGCGATGCATCTGACGGGAGACGTCGTCGAGGGCCTCGGCCACGACCAGGCTCCCGACGGACGGCGTAAGGCTCTGGCGAATGACGGCCGCCGCCTCCTGCGGCAGGATGGCCCCCATGACCAGGATGGGCGCCCGGATGCCGCCGTGGCGAAGTTCGGCGCCTTCCTCGACGGTCGTCACGGCCAGGGCCGCGGCGCCGGAGGCCAGAGCCGTGCGGGCCACGGCCAGAGCCCCATGCCCATAGGCGTTGGCCTTGACGACGGCCATGATCCCGACCTTCGGCCCGATCAGTTTCTTCACTGCCGCCAGATTATGCGCGATGGCATCCAGATTGACTTCAACCCAGGTCTGGCCCTTCACGGGGCCGACCTTGGCCGCTCCGGGCTGAGGCCCGCGGCCGCTCTGCACGGTCATCACTCCTTGTCCCGCCCAGTCAGCCGCCGGCGCATCTGCGTCAGCCGGCCCCGGGTCCTGCGATAGAAGGGCTCACCCCAACCCCACAGCCAATATGCCAGGGGTGAGAAGATGAGGTCGTATTCACCGATGAATTCGGTGAAGTTCCCAGAAAAGCCTTTTTTGAACCGGTACAGGCCGTAAAGGGGGTTGTCCGGGCTGAGGTCACCGGAGACCCCCCGGAAGTCGTACATGACGCACCCCGACTCCTTGGCCCAGCGGATCATCTCCCACTGCAGGGCGTAGTTGGGCATCGCCTCGCGGTCCTGGTTGGACGAGGCCCCGTAGATGTACCAGGCCTTGTCACCCATGATGAAAGCCAGGGTGGCGGCGATCATCCGGCCCTCCAGCTCGGCCACGAAGAGACGGGCCAGGCCCCGCTCGACGAGGTGGTCCCAGAGGTCGACGAAGTAGTCGTAGGAGCGCACCAGGAAGCGGTCCCTCGTGGCCGTCTCCAGCAGGACCTCGTAGAACCTGGTGAGGTCATCCTTGACCCCGTCCCGCACCCGGACTCCCTTCCGCCCGGCGAGGCGGATGTTGTACCGCGTCTTGTTGCCAAAGGAAGCGAAGAGGTCATCAAGCGACTTGTCCAGGGGCAGCCGGAAGACGAAGCGGGGCTGGACGCCCTCGAAATCGGCCCCCCGCTCGTTGTGGACGAAGCCCCGGCGGGCCAGGTAGTCCCGGACTTCCTGCCGGTCGGCCGGGACGTCGGGGTCGATCTTCCACATTATCGCCCGGCTCCGCGGAGCCAGCTTGCGGACCTCGGCGATGAGGAAGTCAAAGGCCTCCGTGTCGCGGTAATCGAGGACCGGGCCGCGCGGCGAATAGAAGATGGTCCGCTTGATGACCGGCACGTCGCGACGGAGAATCAGGGCCGCGGCCCTGGGCCCCGACTGGTCCTCGGCCATCAGCCGGATGGGGGTCCAGCCGGTCTCGGCCTTGACTTCCCCCCATTCGTAAGATTGGAGGATATGGCCCTTGGGGGCGGCGGCGACGAACCGGTCGTAGTTCTCGCGTAGCTCGGGCGTCACCTGGATGAGGCGCATGCGGGGCCCCCTTGCCCAGGGCTGAGGGCTTTCCACCCCTGGTTGATGGCTTCCACAAGGACATTTTGTCTTAAATAGGCCGGAATTACAAGGGAAAATCAGGTGAAACAACCAAAAAAAGAGGGCGAAAGTAGCTTTCGCCCGCTCTCTCGGCTCGGTTATCGTGCCCGCGCTGGCGCGGCGGCCTCAGCGCCCCCCGGCGCCGGGCTCGCCGCCGCCCGACCCGCCGATCTCGTAGGCGGCGCAGGAATTCGGGATGACCTGGCGGCCGAGGGCCCGGATGTCATCGAAGACCTTCGCCCGGACCTCCTCGGGGGGGGAACCCTCGGCCGCGTAGGCGTCCGACAGGCGGAACTCCTCGAGGCGGGCCAGGGCGGGCGTGTAAGCGCGGAAGACCTCGACCACCAGGTCCACCAGGTGGGTACAGCCCCTGGGGCCGCCGAGAAGGGCGGTGACCTTCCGGGCCGAGCCCGGGCCGATGTTCACCCCGGCCAGCTTCCCGACCACGGCCAGGGGGCCCAGGCAGACCTCCCCAAACGGGGTCCGGCTCATCGAGGCGTAGGCCGAGGTCACCGTGCCGGACTCACGATTCACCTTGATCTGGACGTCGAGGAGATGGTTCTGGTCTTCGAATTGTCCGTGCATCAGCAGGTCGCCGCCGGGCAGTTCCTGCACTGTCACGCCGGTCTTCCGGCAGAGGACGATCATGGCTTCAGGCCGATGGTCCCGATCTTGTTCTGGCCCCAGATGTGCTTCTGGATGGCCTTCATCGCGTCCATGGCGTTGAACCTGGGCATCAGGACGATGGGCGAATGCATGAGAATCCCGAAATTCATGCAGGTGGTCATGCCGTACGAGTGGAACAATGGGAGAGCAGCTAAGATGCCTTCGTCACCGGGTCTGGCCTCGGCGTTCCACTCCCTGCACTGCAAGGCGTTGGCCAGCAGGTTGCGGTGGGTCAGCATGGCCCTGAAGTGACCCTCTTTCTTCGCTTTCATCGGGTAAAGCACGCTGAGCGGGAACGGCATGTAATCGGCGCCCATCGCTGAGAGGGCCGCGGCCAGCCGATCCACCTGCTCGCCAAGCCAGGAACAGCTGAAACGGCGGTTGAAGAAGACGAGGGCGGTCGTCGTTCCGTCATCTCTGGCTGCGTCCTCCACCAGTCTGGGCAGCGGGACGTTTGGGTAATCCAGGCTCCACCTGACTTTCTCGGGATAGAAGCGGTGCCAGAAACGCTCTTCCAAGGCGACCCCTCCCGTCGGACTTTCATCACCTTTCAGACCTTTTGCAAGAGACATGCCGAGATATGCTTAGCCGCGTCTTTATTCTACAAGCGATCAAAACCGCGTGATTGTGGCGTTTCAGCGGGCTCGCCCGAACCGTTTCTGTTGATCCGGCGGTCACCGGTTGTCCGCCGGCGCGGACAGGTGTCATCCATGCCGGTCATCGCCCGCCCAATGATTACCGCACCGGGGCAGGAACTTCGAGGACCCGCGGGTCGTCTCTTTGAATGATTGATCTAGCTGGGAGGAAGCGTTCCTTGCCGCGTCGACTGCCAACATCGCTGATGCTCATCATCATCATCATCGTCCTCACCCTGGCCACGCTCGGGCAGGCGGCCGGCGCGGAGGCCGTCCTCGGGCCGTATGCTTTGAACCCCGCGGGGACAGCCGGGCGGGTCGGCCCCGACCCTGGCGCCCCGCCGGACGGGCCCCTGGCCGGCAAGCTCATCGTCGTCGACCCGGGGCACGGCGGGGACGACCCCGGGGGCACGGGCCGCCTGGGCGGCGTCGAGAAGGACCTGGCCCTGGACATGGGCCTGAGGCTGAGGGACCTTCTGGTCCAGGCCGGCGCCCGGGTCCTGATGACCCGCGTCGATGACTCGACCGTCGGTCTCTATGAGCGGCCCGCCCTGACCAACCTGGCGGGGGCCGACGCCAACGTGTCCATCCACCTGGACTGGTATCAGTCCCGCTGGATCCGCGGCACTGAGGTCTACTACTATCCGGTCAACCCAGGCAGTGAGCGGCTGGCCGACGAGGTTCACCACGCCCTCATCGACGGGCTGCGGCTGACGGACCGCGGCATCAGTTCGGAGCATGCGTTCGTGGCCATCCGCGAGACGACCATGCCGTCGGTCCTCGTCGAGGTGGCCTACCTGACCAACCCCTCAGAAGAGAAACTTCTCCTGAAGGACTCCTTCCGCCAAGAGGTGGCCGCCGACATCTATGCCGGACTCGAACGGTTCTTCGCGGAAAAATAGGCGGCGCCGCCGCTGGCGGCACCGTGTCCGTTTCCCCCTCATCGCCCTGCTTATCGTCATCGCCATCGGTGGCACCCTGACCTGGCTGGTCACCGGGGACCGGGGCCCGCTTGGGCTCCCCACCTCCGGGTCGACCCAGCCTGCGGCGGCGCCCGCGGGCGCGTTCTTCCGCGGCGACCTGCGGCGTACCGGGGTCTATCCGTCGGCGCACGTCCCCGTGGCCCCCAGGGTCCTGTGGACCTACGACACGGGGGCTCCAGTGGCTTCGACCGCCGTCATCGACGGCGACCGGCTCTTCTTCAGCAGCCAGGACGGCCAGATGTACGCCCTCGAGGCGGGCACGGGCCTGCGGGTCTGGTCCTTCAAGGCCCCCTCCGGTTACCTGGGCTCGCCCGCCGTGGCCGGCGGGGTGGTCTACGTTGGGGGCAACCGCGGGAACCTCTATGCCCTCGATGCCCTGACCGGGCAGGAGGTCTGGCGCTTCGCCACGTCGGCGGGCGTCAACACCGCACCGGCGGTGAGCGCCGGCCGGGTCTTCTTCGGGTGCAACGACGGCGCCCTTTACGCCGTCAGCGTCAAGACAGGACGAGAGGTCTGGCGTTTCCGCACCGGTGGGATGGTCCTCGCCTCCCCGACCGTCTCCGGGTCCGAGCTTTACTTCGGCAGCGGTGACGGCAACTTCTATGCCCTCGATGCCGGAAATGGTCGCGAGCGGTGGCGTTTCCCCGTCGCCAAAGGCGTGGGCTCCACCGCCGCGCTGGCCGGGCGGTCCCTGTTCTTCGGCGGGCTGGACGGGAACGTGTACGTGGTCGACACCCGGACCGGCCGCGAGCGCTGGCGCTTCGCCACCGACCAGTTGATCGTCTCCTCACCCGCGGTCGACGGCGGCCTGGTCTATGCCGGCGGCATCGACGGATGGCTGTATGCCCTCGATGCCCAGACCGGCCAGGAGCAGTGGCGGTTCGACACGGGGAACGCCATCTACTCGTCCCCGGCCGTGGCCGACGGGTACGTCATCTTCGGTGACTACCAGGGCAACCTGCGGGCCCTCGACGCCACCACCGGCGAAGTAGCCTGGTCCTTCGTGACCAAGGAGGGCATCTTCTCCTCACCCGTCCCGAGTGGGGACTTCGTCTACTTCGGAGACAACGACGGCCACCTCTACGCGCTCCACGGGGAGTTCGTCGGTGGCCGCTGAAGGGGATTGACCGTCGAGTTCGAGGCCCGGGCTTCTCTGGAGCCCGGGCCTTCTGTTTCAAGTCGGGGGGATTATAGCCCCCTCGGACTCCCCCATCCGTCTCTAAGTCGGATGGTCGCCGGAAAGGCCGTACTCGGCGATCTTCTCGTAGAGGTGCGAACGGCTGATGCCGAGCAGCCTGGCGGCCCTGGCCTTGTTGCCTCCCGCCCGCTTCAGAGCCTCGGCGATGGCCTGGCTCTCGGCCTGGGCCACGGCATCGCGGTAGCCCAGCATTTCCCGGGTGCGCGACGAGGTCGCGTCGCCGACCTTGGCGGTCAGGTGGCCGGGAAGGTGCTCGAGGCCGATGGTCTGCCCCGCTCCCAGGCTCATCGCCCGCTCGACGACATTCTCGAGGTCCCGCACGTTCCCGGGCCAGTCGTACTCACGAAGGACGGCCGCCGCCTCGGGCGTGGCCCCCGCCACCTTGAGCCCCATGACCTCGTTGTATTTGGCGACGCAGTGGTGGATCAGGGGCAGGACGTCCTCGCGCCGGTCGCGGAGCGGCGGGATGACCAGGCCGACCACGTTCAGGCGGTAGTAAAGGTCGCGGCGGAAGTCGCCCGACTCGACCATCGCCTCCAGGTTGTGGTTCGTGGCGGCGATGACCCGGACGTCGGCGTGGATCGTGGTCGTCCCGCCGACCCGCTCGAACTCCCGCTCCTGGAGCACGCGGAGCAGCTTGGCCTGGAGTGACTGGGTCATGTCCCCGACCTCGTCGAGGAAGATGGTCCCGCCGTCCGCCAGCTCGAACTTGCCGGGCTTGCCGCCTTTCCTGGCATCGGTGAAAGCCCCTCCGGCGTAGCCGAAGAACTCCGACTCCAGCAATGGCTCGGGGACGGCCGCGCAGTTGACCTTGACGAAAGGGCGCCCTTGCCTGGGTGAGGCGTTGTGGATGGCGTGGGCGAACAGTTCCTTGCCCGTCCCCGACTCGCCCCGCAGGAGGATGGTGGCGTTGCTGCGGGCCGCCTGCTGGGCCACGGCCTTCAGCTCGACCATCGCCTGGTCCTGGGTGACGATGCTGTCGAAGGTGTAGCGGGTCCCGTTGACCCTCTCGAGCTGGTCGCGGTAGTAGGCGACCTGTCCCTCCAGGTTGTCCATCCGCCGGACCGCCTCGCGCAGGTCGTCGAGGTTCTTGAAGATGGCCTTGCCGACGGCCCCGACCGTGCGGCCGTCCTTGACGATGGGCTGACGGCTGACGATGAACCTCTGCCCACGCAGTTCCTGGACGTGCCCCAGCTCGCGGACCCCCGTCTTGGCCACGATGTGCAACCTTGTGTTCTCGAGGACCTCCGTCACGTGCCGGCCGATGACCTCGGCCGGCTCTTTGCCGATGAGGTCGGCCAGCGGCCGGTTGAGCATGGTCACGTAACCGCGCTCGTCGACGACGATGATCCCGTCGTAGGCCATCTCCAGGACGGTCTCCAGCGTCTGCCGGACCTTCTTGAGCGAGTCCAGCTCGGCCCGGAGCGAATCGCGCTGGTCGAGGAGAGCCCTCTCAGCCACGTCGGCCAGGTCGGTGTCCGGGCCGATGGCCACGGCCGTCGCGCTGAACCGGCCTTCGATCGGCTCATCCAGCCCGAGTCCTTCGAGCAGAGCGGCGTAGAGGTTCGGTCGCGTGAAGACGCCGACCACCTTCATCTGGTCGTCGACCACCGGGGCCCCCTCCAGTCGCCCCTGGTGAAACACGCGGACCGCGTCGCGCAAGGTATCGTGGGCAGTCAGGAAGAGTGGCGGTGAGCTTCTGAGGATGTCCTTCACCAGCATCGGCGACGGCCTCCTGGGGCACGGACTCAGACCTTTCGATCTTAGCACACGTTTAGCAGTGATTCGTCGCCATAGTACTAAATCCTGCCCTGTGAAGTTTACCAGAACAGGGCCTTTCGCATCAGCGAAGCGGCCTTCATACTATAAGTGGAAGCCACCCGGGGCCTGAAACTTTGGTCCCAACACCACCGGCAGGTGAAGGCGCTTTGGAGAAGATTCG
Organism: Bacillota bacterium; assembly: GCA_021787335.1. GTDB lineage: Bacteria > Bacillota > Sulfobacillia > JAJYWN01 > JAJZPE01 > JAJZPE01. The sequence goes on from JAJYMC010000024.1 coordinate 36,162, forward strand.
CGTCCTCGTCGCCGATAAGAACCCGCTCTTGAAGCAAGGCATGATGAAGCTCTTCGAGCAGGACCAGAGCATCGAGATCGTCGGGGAGGCGGCCACCAACGACGAGTGTGTCGCCCAATGCCGCGCCCTGGTCCCCGACATCGTGGTGATGGACGTCAACCTGCCCGGGATGACCGCCGTGGAGGGCATCAAGCTGATGAAGCGGGAACACCCCACGGTCGAGGTCATCGTCCTGACCATGCAGAACAACCGGGAGTACATCCTGGAGACGCTGAAGGCCGGGGCCATCGGGTACATCCTGAAGGACGTCGGGAGCTCGGAGCTCATCCGGGCCATCCAGGTCGGGTCGACCGGCAAGTCCATCCTTCACCCCAAGATCGCCACCAAGCTCGTCCAGGAGATCACCCGCCTGGCCGAGCGGACGCCGGGCCGGCACGGAGATGCCGCCACGACCCAGTTGACGCCACGCGAACGCGAGGTCTTGGTGTTGGTCGCCCGCGGGTTGACCAATCAGGAGATCGCTGACCGCCTCTTCATCAGCGAAAAGACGGTCCGCAACCATATCTCCAACCTCCTGCGTAAGCTCAGGCTGAAACACCGGACGCAGGCCGCGGTCCACGCCATCAAGACCGGGCTGGTCCGCCTGGACGAACCCCTCCCTCCAGGGAGCTGAGCACGGTCAGGTCGTCCAACAGCCTGGCCAGTCCCATCTCGAGGGCCAGCATCGGCCGAAAGTAGAGGGCCCAGACGGTCTCCCAGTCGGCGGCCGAGAGGCGACCGGCCGCCGGGGGTCGTTCGCGGCAGGCCCGCAGCCGCGCCGCGAGGGCGGCCCGGACAAGCCGGCGGCCCTTCAGGAGCGGCCGGAGGGCGGCCAGGAAGGTCTCCCCCGCCCCACCCGCCAGGGCGGTCCCGGCGAGGCGGGCCGCTGCGGCCAGGTGACGGGCGGCGGCGGCTTCGCGACCATCGCTCACCCGGAGGATCATCTCCACGGCCATCCACGATGAATCCCTCATCTGACCGACGGTCACCGGCAGCAGGGTCAGGGTCGAGGCGAAGACCTCGGACCTGACGCACACGGCCGGCAGGACGTGCCGGCTGAGAATGGACGCGACCTTCCGCAGAGTCGCCTGGGGTTCGGCCCCGGGCGGCGCCTCGAAAGGTCGCCATGGTTTCTCGCTCCGGATGTGCTGCAACCTCGCCCCCTCCAGTGCTGGATGCCCCGCGTTAGCATCCTACGCCGGAGGGGGCCATTCAGCGTTGGGCGAAGTCACTGTTTATCGGCGTGTGCCGCGGCCCGGCAGGGCGCCGGTCCCGGCGGGCCGGAGGTCATGGTCGGGACATCGGCCTAGTCTCGCCGAAAGGCCACCCGTCCGCCGACGACGGTCATCTCGACCCTGAGGTCCTTCAGGGCCTCGCCGGGGATGGCCGTCGGGTCGCGGTCGAGGACGACCAGGTCGCCGAGCTTGCCCGGCTCGATGGAGCCCTTGTCGTTCTCCTCGAAGGCCGCGTAGGCGCCGCCCAGGGTGAAGAGACTGAGGGCCTCCTCCGCCGTGAGCTTCTGCTCGGGCAACCAGCCGCCGCGAGGCTGACCGTCGAGGTCCTCTCGAGTGACCACCGAGTACAGTCCGAGGGCCGGGTCGAGGGGCTCGACCGGGCAGTCGGAACCGCCGGCGCAGTGGACGCCGTGGTCGAGGAAGGTCCGCCAGGCGTAAGAGGTCCGGACGCGTTCCGGGCCCACGCGCCGCTCGGCCCAGCGCATGTCGGTGGTGATGAACTTCGGCTGGATGTCGGCCACCACGCCGAGCCGGGCGAAGCGAGCGAACTGCTCTGGCCGCATGATCTGGCAGTGGATGACCCGGTGGCGGTGGTTCGGCCGTGGCGCCCCGGACAGGGCCGCCTCATAGGCGTCGAGGGTCATCGCGATGGCCAGGTCGCCGATGGCGTGGACGGCCACCTGCATCCCAGCCCGGTGGGCGCGGAGGACGTTCTCTTTCATCTGCTCCGGCGAGACCACCGGAATGCCCCGGTTGCCGGGGTTGTCGCTGTACGGCTCGGACAGGGCCGCCGTGCTGGCACCCAGGGAGCCGTCGGCGAACATCTTGACCGAGCCTATCTTGACGTGGTCGTCGCCCGAGCCGGTGCGGAGGTCGGTGGCCAGAAGGTCACCGATGACGTCGTTGGAGATGTCCATGTCGCTGTGGACGCCGGTGACCCCGGCCGCCAGGGCGCGTCCGACCGCGGCCCGCAGGGCCGGCTCGAGCTCCTTGGCCGAGGGCTTGGGGATGAACCGGCTGACGAGCCCCATGGCCCGTTCCCGGAGGATGCCGGTGGGCTCGCCCGCGGCGTCGCGGTCGATCTGGCCGCCGGCCGGGTCGGGCGTCTGGGCGCCCACGCCGGCCCTCCGCAGAGCCTCCGAGTTGACCGCCATGACATGCCCGCAAGCGCGGGTGAGGGCCGCCGGCCGGTCGGGGGCGACGGCATCCAGGTCCTGCCGCGTCGGATAGCGCTTCTCGGCGAAGAGGTCCTGGTCCCAACCCCGGCCGATGAGCCAATCGCCAGCGGGCATGGACCGGTGCCGCTCGGCCACCTTACGGACCAACTCGGCCAGCGACTTGACCCCCATGAGGTCGAGCCGTTGCAGGTAGACGCCGAAGTTGATGAGGTGCAGATGGCTGTCGATGAAGCCGGGCACGACGGCCTTCCCGGCCAGGTCGACGGCGGGCACGCCGCGCGGGGCGTCCGCCCGCACTGGTTCGTCCCCGCCCACCGCCCTGATCCGACCGTCGATCACGAGGACGGCCGTGGCGCCCCGGGCCGCTTCCCCCAGCCCGGTCACCCGGCCGTTATAGAGCAAGAGACTATTCCCTTCGCTGACCATCCAGCCGGTCCCCTCCCCTTCTCTGTTCGCTCAGGGCCTCCGCCACCGCCGCCAGGGCCAGGGCCTCGGGACTAGACCACGGCCGCGCGGCAACGCTCGCAGAGACCGGGGTGGTCCTGGTTGGCGCCGACCGTGGGGCTGTAGGTCCAGCAACGTTCGCACTTGGCCCCCGGCGCCGTCCGCACGAGCACGGCCACTTCGGGCCGGCGCTCGCCGTGAACGGCTTCCGTCGCCGGCGCTTCGCCGGACGGGGCCAGGGTCACCGCGGAGACGATGAAGATCGTCGCCAGCTGGTCGCGGTACTCCTCGAGGAGTCTGCGGTCGTCCCCGGAAGCCCAGAGGACCACCTCGGCCTCGAGGGAATTGCCGATGGCCTTGGCCTGCCGGGCGGTCTCGAGGGCCTTCAGGACGTCCTCGCGGACGGCCAGCAGCCCCTCCCAACGCTCGGCGAGCTTCTGGTCGAGCAGCTCGGCCTGTGCCGTCGGCCAGTCGGCCAACTGCACCGACACCGGCCGGTCGGCGACCGCCGGGAGATAGCCCCACATCTCGTCGGCCGTGTAGGTCAGGACTGGAGCGATCAGCCGCACCAGGGCCTCGAGGATGTCGTGGAGGACGGTCTGAGCCGCCCGCCTGGCCTCGGAGTCGGCCTTGGACGTGTAGAGGCGGTCCTTGAGCACATCGAGGTAGAATGAGCTCATGTCGAGGACGCAGAAGTTGTGGACGTCGTGATAGAAGAGATGGAAGTCGTAGTCGTCGTAGGCCTTGGTCACCCGGGTGATCAGTTCCTGCAGCCGGTGCAGGGCGAAGCGGTCGATCTCCGGCAGCTTCGCGTACGGCACCCGGTCGCGGGCCGGGTCGAAGTCGTAGAGGTTGCCCAGGAGGAAGCGGGCCGTGTTGCGGATCTTCCGGTAGACCTCGCCCATCTGCTTCAGGATGTCGTCGGAGACGCGGACGTCATCCTTGTAGTCCGACGACGAGACCCAGAGCCGGAGGATGTCCGCCCCATACTGCTTGATGACCTTATCGGGGTAGATGACGTTGCCGATGGACTTGGACATCTTGCGGCCCTCACCGTCGACGACGAAGCCGTGGGTCAGGACGGCGCGGTACGGGGCCCGGCCGCGGGTGGCCACGCCGGTCAGGAGCGAGGACTGGAACCAGCCACGGTGCTGGTCCGAGCCTTCGAGGTAGATGTCGGCCGGCCAGCGCAGCTCGTCGCGGGTCTCGAGGACCGCGGAATGGCTGCTCCCCGAGTCGAACCAGACGTCCATGATGTCCGATTCCTTACGGAACTTGCCGGACCCGCACTTCCCGCACTTCGTCCCCTTGGGTAGGATGTCGGCGGCCTCGGTGGTGAACCAGGCGTCCGACCCGTGGCGCCGGAAGAGGTCGGCCACGGCGGCGATGGATTCCTTGGTGATGAGCGGCTCGCCGCAATCGGCACAGTAGAAGACGGGGATGGGCACGCCCCAGACGCGCTGCCGGGAGATGCACCAGTCCTGGCGGTCGGCGACCATGTTGTGGATGCGGTCGCGGCCCCAGGCGGGGATCCACCGGACCTCGTCGATGGCCTTGAGGGCCTCCTTGCGGAAGCCTTCGACCGAGGCGAACCACTGCTCGGTGGCCCGGAAGATGACCGGGTTCTTGCAGCGCCAACAGTGCGGGTACTCGTGTTTGATGAAGCCGAGCTTGAGGAGCATGCCCCGCTTCTCCAGCTCCGCGGCGATGGGCTTAGAGGCATCCTCATAGAAGAGGCCGGCGAAGGGTCCCGCCTCGGCGGTGAACTTGCCGTCGCTGGCGACCGGGTTGAGGACCGGCAGATTGTACTTCCGGCCGACCTCGAAGTCCTCCTGGCCGTGGCCGGGGGCCGTGTGGACGCAGCCGGTGCCCTGTTCCAGGGTGACGTGGTCACCGAGGATGATGACCGAGTCCCGGTCGACGAATGGGTGGCGGCACCTGGCCCCTTCGAGCTCGCGGCCCTTGAAGGTCTTCTCCACCGAGGCCTCACTCAGCTCGCACTCCTGCATGACCCGGTCGACCAGCTCGCGGGCGATGACCAGGCGGCCCTTGGGCGTCTTGAGGACGACATAATCGAGGTCCGGGTTCAGGGCGATGGCCAGGTTGGCCGGGAGGGTCCAGAGGGTCGTCGTCCAAGCGACGACGAAGGTGTCCTCCTCCGGGATGACGCCCTTCCCGTCGACCACCGGGAACTTCACGTAGACCGACGGCGAGCGCTTCTCGGCGTACTCGATCTCCGCCTCGGCCAAGGCGGTCTGGTCGACGGGGCACCAGTAGACCGGCTTGAGGCCCTTGTAGATGTACCCGCGGAGGGCCATCTCCCCGAAGACCTCGATCTGCCTGGCCTCATACGCGGGCTTCAAGGTCAGGTAGGGGTCGGCCCAGTCGCCGTTGACGCCGAGGCGCTTGAACTCCTCGCGCTGAATGTCCTTGTACTTCAGGGCGAACTCGCGGCACCGCGCCCGGAGCTGCGTGGTCGTGACGTCCTCGCGCTTGAGGCCCTCGGCCTTCATCGCCAGCAGCTCGATGGGGAGGCCGTGGGTGTCCCAGCCGGGCACGTAGGGCGCATCGTAGCCCCGCATGCTATGGAACTTGACGACGATGTCCTTGAGGATCTTGTTCATCGCCGTGCCGATGTGGATATCCCCGTTGGCGTAGGGCGGCCCATCGTGGAGGATGAACTTCTCGCGGCCGGCGCGGGCCTTCCGGACGAGGCCGTAGACGTCCACGCCGTCCCACTTCTTCTGGATCTCCGGCTCCCGCTGAGGCAGGTTCGCCCGCATCGGGAAGTCGGTCTTCGGCAGGTTCAAGGTCTGGCTGTAATCCAATCTGCACCCTCCCACTTTTGGGCCGGTGAACGGCAGCTTAAATAAGAAAACGGCTCGACCACTCGAGTCCGTCAGGTCCAGCGCAACTAGAGACGTTCGATGGCCCGGAGCACCGACTCCGCGTCGATCCCGGCGACATGCACCGTCTTGTGCCGCGAGGTCTGCCCGGCGGCCAGGCTGACCTGCGACTTGCGGATCCCGAGCCACTTGGCCACGGTCTCCAGGCAGGCCCGGTTGGCCTCGCCGTCGACCGGGGGCGCGGTCACCCGGACGACCACGGCCCCGTCCCGGGGCGGCTCGACCCGCGACCGGCTGGACCGGGGCTGGACGCGGACCGGGACGAGGACGCCGCCCGGCACCGTGGTCACCCCGACGACGCGCGGCTCCTCACTCAACTCCCGACTTTCCCGTCCTCGCCGGGCTCTTCCCGGCCGATCTCCTCGAGCTGAGCCAGGAGCAGGCTGCGGAGCTTCATCCGGAAGACCGCCGCCTCCTTGCGGGTGTTGGCGTACTCCTGGGCGATCCGGTCGCCCTCCGTCCTGGCCGTGGCGAGAACCCGCTCGGCCTCGGCCCGGCCTTCCTTGACGATGAGGTCGGCCTCTTTGCGGGCGTTGGCCTTGACCTCTTCGGCCGTGGACTGGGCGACGACCAGGGTCTGGTTGAGGGTCTCTTCCAACCGGCGGAACTGGCCGACCTTCTCCTCGGCCTTGCCCAGTTCGACCTTGAGACGGTCGATCTCCTTGAGCATCTCCTCGTAGTCGCGGACGACCTGATCGAGGAATTCGTCGACATCTTCCTCGCTGTATCCGCGGAAGCCCTTGCGGAATTCCTTGTTGTGAACGTCAAGCGGCGTCAAGACCGGCATCGGACCACCCCCGACTGGCGATTGGTGACTGGAACGCGGCTCGGCGACCGGCGGTCACCGGCCCGGCTTGCGGAGAGTTTCGACAGGATTCGTCCAAAACCCTCCGGGGCTTCGGCCGGGCGGCTCAGAAGCCCGTTGACAGCAGGCGGATGAGCACCCGCGTGATGAAGCTGATCAGGAAGATGACGATGACCGGCGAGATGTCGAGCCCCCCGAAGTCGGGGAGCAGACGTCTGATCGGTTGGATGAGCGGCTCGGTCAAGCGGAAAGTGAGGCTGTAGAGAGTACCCCAGAAGTCCCGCCGGCCGATCGCCCGCGGGGAGAACCACTCGAGCAGGATGCGGACGATGATGGCCCAGTAGAAGACGACGGAGAAGATCTGCAGGGCGCGGATAATGGTCGAGTTCACCATCGCTGACCCTCCCATGGCGAGCCGCGTCGGCTGGCCGGGTTGTTCATTTGGCCCACGGGAACCCCTCGCCCTCGTCCTTGCCGTCCAGGGCGGCGCGGTCCCTGACCATGGCCGTCACGTCCACGCCGCTCGGCGCGAAGAGAAAGACACCCGCGGCGATGCGCTGGGTGATCCCGTCGATGGCGAAGGCCGTGCCGCTGAGGAAATCGATGACCCGGCGGGCCAACTCCTTGTCAGCCTCCTCGAGGTTGACGATGACCGGCCGGCGGCTCCTGAGGTTCTCGGCGATGTTCTCGACCTCTTCGAAGGACTTCGGCTCGACCACGACGACCTTCATCGGCTTGGCCGTAGGCAGGCTCACCACGGCCCCACGGCCCCGCGGCGCCCGGGCCCTCTCGGCCCGCTCCGAACGCTCCTCGGGCCGCTCAGGCTCGAACTCCTCCTCGACCTCCACCTCTTCCTGTTCGAAGCCCAGGAAGTTCAGGATCCTCTCCATCATGCCCTTGGCCATCCCCTGCCCACCTCCGGGTGATCTATGCGACGTCAGGCGCGCGGTCCGAAGATCGCCGTGCCGACGCGGATCAGGGTCGCTCCCTCTTCCACGGCGACCTCGAAGTCGCCGCTCATGCCCATCGACAGCTGGGTCATCTCGACCTCGGGCCAACCGCGAGCGGCGATCTCCTCGGCCAGGCCGCGCAGCCGCCGGAAGTGGGGCCTGGCCGCCTCGGGGTCGGCCGCCAGCGGCGCCACCGTCATCAGCCCGATGATCCTGACGTGGCTCAGAGGTCTGAGGGAGTCGACGAGGGCGACGGCCTCGTCGAGGCGGACCCCCGATTTGCTGTGTTCTCCGGCGATGTTGACCTCGACGAGAACGCTCTGCTGAATGGCCGCTTGCTTCGCGAGTCGCTCAACTTCAATGGCGACGGCCATCCGATCGACCGAATGGATGAGTTTTACCTTTTCTACCAAGTATTTTACCTTATTGGTCTGCAATTGTCCAATGAAATGCCAGTGGGCCAAGGGTCCGAGAAGGGCGTACTTGTCGCGGAATTCCTGGGCACGGTTCTCCCCGAGGTCGGTGGCTCCGCAGGCGACGGCCTCACGGACGACCGCGGGGCTCACGGTCTTGGAAACCGTGACGAGGGTCACTTCCGACGGGTCACGCCCGGCTCTGATCGCGGCGGCGGCCACGCGGGACCGCACCGCGGCGAGGTTAGCGGCGATATCGACGGCCACGGTCCGACGTCCCTCCCCCGCCCGGGCCCTTCAGCCCCGGCCCGGAACTACTGGATCTGCTGTTCCACACCCATCACCAGCCATGGGTTCGTGACCACCTGGGCCCCGGCCGGGATGCCGTCGACGGCGGCCCGCCGGCGGTCGAAACCGACCACCGTCACCGGTTTGAAGACGACCTGGGACTTTCGCAGAATAAAGACACCCTCGCGCCCCTCCCGCTTGGCCAGGGCGCCGCGGGGGACGATGACCCCGGCGTAGCTCTCCTTGACCACCTGGACCGGGGTGCGCCGGAGGTTGGCGAACTCGGTCAGGAACTGGTCGGTGCTGAAGACGGCCAGCCCGTATCCGTTGCGCTCCTTCTCCCCCACTCGCTCGACGGTCGCGGCCACCGCCTGACCCTTCAGTTCAGGAAAGCGGAGGGTGACCATGTTCTTGCCGTCGATGGCCGGCAGCTGGTCGCCTGGCAGGACCACGGCGACGTAGGCGCGGACCGAGTCGATGACCTTGAAGACCGCCTGACCGGGCCGGAGCGCGTCGCCGCCCTTGGTCGAGGCGGCCTGTTCCAGCTCGGCGAGGGCCTTCTTGCCGGTCAGCCCCGGCAGCGTGGACGGCGAGAAGACGTTCTCGAGCCCGTCACGCCGGAAGGAGATGATGCCCGCGGCCGGGGCGGTCAATTCCGCCGTCGCCTTGTCCACCAAGGCCTTGGCCGCGGCCACCTCCCCCTCGAGGGCCGCCTGCTGCTTCTTCAAGTCGTCAAAGCGGCGGGCCGTGTCGGCGCGGGCCAAAGACAACTTGCGGGAGGCGGCCGAGGCCGCGTCGAGGGCCTTCAGGTCACGGTTGAGCGCGGCCCGCTGCAGTTCGGCCAGAGTGGCGCTGAGGCGGCCGTCGCTCTCCTGCAGCTTTGTCTGTAGGTCGACGAGTTCGGCCCCGTTGGCTGTCTTGAACTCGTTCAGGCGCTGCTCCGCTTCCCGCACCTGGTCCTCGGCCTGACCCCGGGCCTCGCTGTTGGCGACCTGAGCGATGGGCGTGCCGACGCGCACCCGCGCGCCTTCCGCTTGGAGCAGGGTGACGGTGCCGGCGATGGGCGTGGTGACCACCGTCTCCGACCTGACCAGGACGCCGTCACCGGGGGCGATCAGCTCGATGACCCCCTGCTCGGCCGGGGTCATCCGAATGAGCTGGCTGGCGACGACGCGGCGGATCCAGGGGAAGGCGATCAGCAGGACCAACGTGGCCAGGACAAAAAAGACAAGCTTTGACCGTCCGGCCTCGGAGCGCCGGCGTCGCCGGGAAGAGCGCGGCTTGGAGGCTTTTCGCCCGGCGCTTTTCTTGGTCTGTCCGGCCACCTTGGGTCGTCCTTTCCATCCGTCAAGGTCAATGGGCGGGCGTTGAGGGGCGGATGGCCAGGAGGGCGGCCATCCGGCCGGCCTTGCCCCCTGAGGCGCGGTGGGAGAAGAACCGGTCCTGGTTGCAGGAGGTGCAAACGCCGGCCACGCCGATGTTCTCCGGCCTCAGCCCGGCGTCCAGCAAGGCCTGGCGGTTGGCCGCCCACAAGTCGAGGAACCAGCGGTCCGGGCGGCCCGCCGGGGCGAGCAGGGTCTGGGCGTCCTCGCCGAAGGCCCGCCGGACCGGGCCGGCCACGGGCTCGTCGACCTCGTAGCAGCATGGGCCGATGGACGGGCCGACGGCCGCGAGGATGGCCTCGGGACGCGACCCGAAGGCCTCGGTCATGGCTCGGACGGCCTCGGCGGCGATGCGGGCGACGGTGCCCCGCCAGCCGGCGTGGGCCAGCCCGATGGCCGGTCGCTCCGGGTCGACCAGGTAGACCGGGACACAGTCGGCACAGCCGATCATCAGGGTCAGGCCGGGTTCGTCGGTGACCAGGGCGTCCACGCCTGGGATGGCCGTCTCCCGGGTGGTCGCGCCGCGGCCCGCCTCATGACGGCCGACGCGGGCCACGCGGCCCCCGTGGACCTGCTCGGCGGCGACCACCGAAGGCAGGGCCAAGCCGGCGCGCTCGAGGGCGCGCCGCCGGTTGGTCAGGACGGCCTCCGGGTCGTCGCCGACGGCCAGGCCGAGGTTGCACGAGTCCAGGTGGCCGCGGCTGACCCCGCCCCGCCGGGTGGTGAAGACGGCCACCACCGGCGCGGCCGCTTCGAGCCGCGCGGCGTGATAGAGACGTCCCTCGGGGTCGAGGGTGAAGGCCTCGTCAGGGGGACCGGTGATCGGACATTCCTCCAAAAGGCGCCGGCCTGACGGCCGGCGCCTGGTCTTGCCTGAGGATCTCTAGCCGCACTTCGAGTAGCCGCACGAGGTGCAGTGCCAGCACCCGCTCTCATGGACCATCAGGCCGCCGCAATCCGGGCAGGAGATGGCGGGCTTGGGACCGCCGAAGACATCGAGGTCGAACCGGTTGGAGCCGTTGGCGAACTTCTCGATGGCCTTGCCGATGGCGTCCGGGCAGGAGAGGACATTGGTCTCGGCGTCGACGATGCAGCCGATGCACTTGATCCCGCGGAGCTGGTCGACGATGGGGTCGATCTGCACCCCGGCCCGCAGGGCGATACTGATGAGCCGGCTCACCGCCTCGGACAGCGACGAGCAGCCTTCCTCGCCGGTGTTGGTGAAGACCTCGCAGATACCGTTGTCATCGGCGTTCACGGTGACGAAGAGATGGCCGCAGCCGCCGATCCTGAACTTGCGGGTGATCCCGTGAGTCTCATCCGGCCGCGGGCGGGGTTTGGGGGTCACCGCCATCGAACCCTGGGCCGGCGCGGCCACGGCGGCCGCCGCCTCGGCGTCGGCGGTGGTCTTGCCGGTGCTGCCGGTGCTGAGGACCTGCTCGTCGCGGCTGCCGTCGCGGTAGATGGTGACTCCCTTGCAGCCCATCTCGTAGGCCAGTTCGAACACGTGGGCGACGTCTTCCTTGGTCGCCGAGTGGGCGAAGTTGACCGTCTTCGAGACGGCGTTGTCGGTGTTCTCCTGGAAGGCCGCCTGGATGGCGATGTGGGCCTCCGGCGAGACGTCGTGGGCGGTCTTGAACACCTCACGCACGTCCGCGGGCACCTCGTCGAGGCCATGCACCGAACCGACCTCGGCGATCTTGCGCATCAGGGCCTCGCTGTAGAAGCCGCGTTCCTTGGCGACCTGCTCGAAGAGGGGGTTGACCTCGACCAGCTTGGTCTGGTCCAGGACGTTGCGCACATAGGACAGGGCGAAGAGGGGCTCGATGCCGCTCGAGCACCCGGCGATCATGCTGATCGTCCCGGTGGGGGCGATGGTCGTGGTCGTGGCGTTCCGGACGGGCTCGCCGTCGCGATAGACGCTGCGGTCGAAGTTCGGGAACGGGCCGCGCTTCTTGGCCAGCTCCCGCGAGGCCTCGCGGGCCTTCTCGCGGATGAAGGCCATCAGCTTGCGGCCGACGCCGATGGCTTCCTTGGAATCGTAGGCCACGCCGAGGAGGACGAGCATGTCGGCGAAGCCCATGACCCCCAGGCCGACCTTGCGGTTGGACTTGACCATCTGGTCGATGAGGTCCAGCGGGTACTTGCCGGCGTCGATGACGTTATCCAGGAAGTGCACGGACAGCTTGACCAGCGCGCCGAGGCGGTCCCAATCGATCTCGGCCTTCTTGCCCTTCCGGACGACCAGGTGGGCCAGGTTGATGGAGCCCAGGTTGCAGGCCTCGTACGGAAGGAGGGGCTGCTCGCCGCAGGGGTTGGTGCTCTCGATCTCACCGACCTCGGGAGTGGGGTTGTCGTGGTTCAGGCGGTCCAGGAAGATGATCCCCGGCTCGCCGTTCTTCCAGGCCATCTCGACGATGAGGTCCATGATCTCCCTGGCCCGGACGCGGCGGGAGACCTGGTTGTGGCGCGGGTTGATCAGGGCGAACTCGCCGTCGGCCTTGAGCGCCTTCATGAACTCCTCGGTGATGCCGACGGAGATGTTGAAGTTGGTGATGTCCGCGTTGTTCTGCTTGGCGGTGATGAACTCGAGGATGTCCGGGTGGTCGACGCGGAGGATGCCCATGTTCGCCCCGCGTCGCGTGCCGCCCTGCTTCACCGCCTCGGTGGCGGAGTTGAAGACACGCATGAAGGAGACCGGCCCGGAGGCCACCCCGCCCGTCGAGAGGACCTCGTCGTTCTTCGGCCGCAGCCGGGAGAAGGCGAAGCCCGTGCCGCCGCCGGACTTGTGGATGAGGGCGGCGTGCTTCAGGGAGTCGAAGATGGACTCCATCGAGTCCCGCACCGGCAGGACGAAGCAGGCCGCCAGTTGCTGCAACTCCCGGCCGGCGTTCATCAGCGTCGGTGAATTGGGGACGAAGTCGAGTTCGGTCATGGCCTTGTAGAACTCGTCGGCCAGCTTCTTGACGGCCGGCCCACTCTCGCCGTAGAGGTCCCCGTCCACCGCGGCGATGTTTTCGGCCACCCGCCGGAACATGTCCTCCGGCTTCTCGACGGTTTTCCCGTCGACCTTCTTGAGGTACCTCTTCTCCAGCACTGTCAACGCGTTGTCGGATAGCTTCACCTGTCGTCCCCCCGAGCCCACAGTTTCCCCTCGATATCTAATGGGTGTGCGGCGCGTCCGAATGAAGGAAGCCTCCCGCCCGTGGACGCCCGAGCGGCGGCTGTTTTGCCGATAGAAAAAGCGCTACCATCAGCCGGTGCCCGTCTTCGGAGGGCGGGCGCCGGAGAGCCTAGGAGCGCCTTTGGACAAGGGTCTGCAACTGCTCCAGGAAGCGGTTGATATCGTTGATATCCTTGAACGAACGGTAAACGGAAGCGAAGCGGACGTAAGCCACCTCGTCCAGTTCCCGAAGCCTCTCCATGGCCAGTTCGCCGATATCCCGGCTGTCGACCTCGGACGAGGTCCGGTTGCGAAGCTGCCGCTCGATGTCCTCGACGAGGGCCTCGAGCTTGGCCAGGGGGATCGGGCGCTTCTCGCACGCCCGCAGGAGACCGTTGAGCAGCTTGACCCGATCGAACGACTCGCGCCGGCCGTCCTTCTTGATGACGACCAGGGGGAGTTCCTCGACCTTCTCGTAGGTCGTGAACCGGCGACCGCAGGCCTGGCACTCACGCCGCCGGCGAATGGCCGCGCCCTCCTCGGTCGGCCGGGAGTCGAGGACCTTGCTTTCCGGTTCCCCACAATAAGGGCAACGCATCGGCCTCGGCTCCTGTCCATGAAAGAGCGCTACGACGGGCACCGAACGGCTGTGCTTCACTACATTTGGGGCGGCATGTCCATTATATCCCACTAGATGTAGTGTGTCCAGGGGTGCCTCGGGGCCTCAGGGAATTTTTTCTAACCGCCCGTTTCGGTCTTAATACCTCGCCCCGGCCGATGGTCCCAAACGGTCGCCGGAAGACGACCGATAGCAAAGGGACGGCGCCGGCGCGCCGCCCCTGAAGTCATTTCGACACCTCATTCCGACCGCCCCTCCCCCACCTGGCGCTGGCGGCCGAGCTCATCTCAGGCGGGAGTTCCTGACCGCGCCCGCCTGCGCCGGCAGGTCGACGATGATGACATCGACGCCGATCCGGACGACCTTCTCCCACGGGATGACGTAGTCGTCGTCGCCCCCGAAGAGCCCGAGGACGCGCCCGCGGCCCGGCACGACGATGGCCGTCACGCGCCCCGACTCCAGGTCCACCTCGACATCGATGAGGTTGCCCAGCTTTCGGCCGTCGGAGAGGTTGATGACCTCTCTGACCCTCAGGTCCGACTTCATCATCGCGCCCACCCCCGGAACAATATATGCCGCTCGTCCCGTCGTCGGAATGGTCGGCCGTTCCCAGGGACACGAAAGGCGGCCCGCCCTCCTCGGGGGACCGCCTTGGATATACGCGATTCTGCCGGACTGCGCGGTCGGCGGGCGCCGCGGCGCTACCGCCCTTCCCCGTCGTCCCGGCCGGCCGCGGCCTCGAACACCCGGACCAGCCGGTCCACGAAGGCCTTGGCGTTCATCCCCGCCGCCCGAGCCCAATCGAGGAGTTTCCAGCGCAACTCGATCGGGACCCGGTCGGGGTCCTGGTCCGGCTCGGCCAGAAGGGCGAGTTCATCCGCGCTGAGGGTCACCGGGCCAAGGCCGTCAGCCAGGACCTGCGCCTGTAGCGACCCGCCCGACGCCAGAGCCGGGGCGCCGCCGGGCTCGGTGGCCAGGTCGGTCAGGCACAGCGGCGGGAAGAGGACGCACCACCAGTTGCGCCCGGCGCCATCGCCGATGGACAGCTGCAGGGCGTGGTACCAACCGGACGGGACGACCAGCGAGCCGTAGACCCGCGTCGGGAAGAAGCCCACGCCGACGGTCGCCCGGACGCTGTAGGCCGGGCCGGTCTCGGCCGCCGCCCGTTCGGCCACGGTCGTGATCCTGGCCAGGTGGTCCCGGGCGTAGGCCTCGGCGGCCTTCGCGTCGTTCAACTTCGCGAACTCCGGCCCGAAGGCGGCCAGGATGGCGTCGCGCACCTTGAGCTTCTGGGCCTGGTCGCCCGGCTCGTCGCTGTTGGCCCGGACATGCAGCCGGAAGATGCCCTGCCGGTTCAGGTTGGTCTGGTTGTAGGCCACCTGGTTGCGGCCGGCCCACGCCGCCTGAGCGGAACCCAGGAGGATGGCGACGACGGTCAGGACCGCGGCCACCCGCCCCACCTCGCGGCGCGAGGGCCAGGTCGGACGGCGGAGCGGCTTCGGCAGCCGGGCCACCGTTTGGTGCATCGAGTTATCGGTCGCCGGACCGGGTCCGGCACTGTCTTCAGCAGCCAATGGAAGGACCTCCGTTGCCTCAGATATGCTTGCGCATGTGGGTCAGGGCGGCCTTCTCGAGCCGCGAAACCTGCGCCTGGGAGATGCCGATCTCCTCGGCCACCTCCATCTGAGTCTTGCCCTCGAAGAAGCGCTTCGTCAGGATTACCTTCTCGCGGTCGGACAGCTTGCGAAGGGCCTCGCGAATGGCGATCCCCTCGAGCCACGTGTGGTCCTGGTCCTTCTCGTCGCTGATCTGGTCCATGACGTAGATGGGGTCGCCGCCGTCATGGTAGATCGGGTCGAACAGGGAGATGGGCTCCTGGATGGCGTCGAGGGCGAAGACGATCTCTTCCCGCGGGATCTTGAGCTCCGCGGCGATCTCGGTGATGGACGGCTCGCGGGAGTGCTTGTTGACGAGGCTGTCGCGGACCTGGAGGGCCTTGTAGGCGATGTCGCGCAGGGATCGGCTGACCCGAATGGGGTTGTTGTCGCGCAGGTACCGCCTTATCTCGCCGATGATCATCGGCACGGCGTAGGTGGAGAACTTGACGTTCTGCCCGAGATCGAAGTTATCGATCGCCTTCATCAGGCCGATGCACCCGACCTGGAACAGGTCGTCGACGTACTCCCCGCGGTTGTTGAACCGTTGGATGACCGACAGGACCAGGCGCAGGTTGCCGTTGATGAGCTCCTGCCGGGCATCGTGGTTTCCGGTCCGCATCTGCTGAAACAGGTCGCGCATCTTGGCCGAGGTCAGGACGGGGAGTTTCGAGGTGTTGACCCCGCAGATCTCCACTTTGTTGACCAGCACCGGCAGCCACCCCACGGTTTCCAGATTCTTGCTGAGCAATCTAAATTATGTCCTGGGCTGGGTGAGTTTATTCCCTCGCGGCCCGGTAACTGGCAGAAAAAGCCAGGGGCCCGACCGTCGTTGCGGTCGGGCCCCTGGGGTGGCTCGTTCCTATTGGCTCGGGTCGCGGGCGCGGCCCGGCGGGCGCCGGCCAGACGGCCGGAGCTCACTCCATCTTCTTTATCTCCTTGCGGAGCCGCTTGATGATGCGCTTCTCCAACCGGGAGATGTAGGACTGGGAGATCCCGAGGAGGTCGGCGACCTCCTTCTGGGTCCGCTCCTGCCCGTCCTTGAGGCCGAAGCGCAACTCGACGATGCGGCGCTCCCGGGCGGTCAGCTTGCCGATGGCCCGGCGCAGGAGCAGCCGGTCGACCTCGTCCTCGAGGTTGCGGTAATCGGCGCACTCGGCCCCATAGACGTCCGAAAGGAGCAGCTCGTTGCCGTCCCAGTCGACGTTGAGGGGCTCGTCGAAGGAGATCTCCGAGCGGGTGCGGCTGTTCCGCCGGAGGTACATCAGGATCTCGTTCTCGATGCACTTGGAGGCGTATGTGGCCAGCTTTATCTTCTTGTCGGGGTCGAAGGTGTTGACCGCCTTGATGAGGCCGATGGTCCCGATGGAGACCAGGTCCTCGATGCCGACCCCGGTGTTCTCGAACTTCCGGGCGATGTAGACCACGAGACGCAGGTTACGTTCGATGAGGATGCCCTTGACGGCCTGATCCCCGCGCTTCAGGCGGCCGAGGAGGAAGGATTCCTCATCGGCGCTGAGCGGCGGAGGCAGGGCCTCGGTACTCCCGGCGACGAAGACGCGCGGGGCCGGCAGGCCGATCGCCTTCCGCAGGCGGACGAGGTTGGCGATGATCGTCCAGCGAAGCCTGGCCAGCGTGCCGAGCACGGTCAAACCCCCTTGGCGGTTGGTGGGGCCAGGTCCGGGTGCAGAAGGGCGTTGTAGGAGCCGTCCTCCGACAGGGTCCCGGCATAGACACAGACGACCGCGTCGCGCCTGCGGGTGGGGCCCCCCGAACCGCGCACCGTCAGACCGTCGGGCCTGAACCCGAGCAGAAGGCCGTTCTCCTTGCCCAACGAGGTGAACGGCACGACCCTGACTCTGGCCAGCCACGGCTCGGGCAGACGGTCGAGACCGGAGAGGGAGCCGATGAACCCTCCGTCGAGCCCCGCCGCGGGGCCCGCCCGGTAGACCTCGATCAGTTCGACCGGCAGGAGCGGGGCGATGGCGGTCAGCTCCACCACCACCACCGGGTGTCCCGACAGCGGGTCGCGGAGCTGGTTGCCCGTGTCGACGAGGGCGGTCAGGTCGGCCGGGCGCCCGTCGACATCGACGGATAGGCCGAGCAGGCGGCCCGCCTCGCGGGTCCGCCGGCGGAAGCTCCCCCAGGCCATGCGGCCCGCCGTCAGGACGATGGCCAGACCCGCGGCCACGGCCCACCAGCGGGCTTCGGACGGGCCGAGGGCGTAATCGGGCCGCAGGGACGACGCGGCCAGGTCGGCCACGAGGACGGCCCCACCGAGGAAGACGGCCGCCGAGAGGAAGTACCCGTAAAGGGCGAGGAAGACCGACGGCGTGGTCGGGATGAAGGTCGCGGCCAGCATGCCCGCGGCCGCCACGAGCAGTCCGACCAGACCACCGAAAGGCCCGCGGCCGAAGACCAGGACCCACAGCGAATAGGCCGCCCCGACGGCGGCCCCAAGGGCCAGTCGCCACGGACGCGCCGGGTGGCGGGCGAGCGTCGCCGCGGCCCACAGAAGGGCCAGGTCGACCACGAAATTAGTGAACAGAAAGATGTCGCCGTAGACCCTCATCCTGACTGGCCCACCGCACCCTGGGCGACGGGAGCCGGTCCGCGGGTGGGCGGGGTTTCCTCCCTATCCAATCCATCCTTATGCTCGTCCCCATCGGCCGATGACCGGTCGCGGCCGCCCACAGGGTGAATTATACCGGGAGGTAACCTCCGAAATTTGTCAAACGAAAAAACCCCGCCGCGAAGGCGACGGGGTCTTGGGGAGCGGATATCAGGGAGGGTCGGCGAGGGTCGGGCAGGGCCCCGGGCCCGTCAGGGTCTACTTCTTGCGGAGGAAGGCCGGGATGTCCAGATCGTCCCCTGGGAACGGCTTGAACTCCAGGTCCTCCTGCGGCTGGCCGCGGCGAGGCCGGTTGTCGAAGCCGGTGGCGATGACCGTCACCCGCACCTGGTCTTTCATGTCTTCGTTGATGACCGCGCCGAAGATGATGTTGGCCTCGGGGTCGGCCGCCGCGGCGATGATCTCGGCCGCCTCGTTGACCTCGAACAACCCCAGGTCCGGGCTGCCGGTGATGTTCAGAAGGACGCCCTTGGCCCCCTCGATGGAGGTCTCCAGAAGCGGGCTGGAGATGGCCGCCTTGGCCGCCTCCACCGCCCGGTTGTCGCCGGAGGCGGAGCCGATGCCCATCAGGGCTGAGCCGGTGTCGAGCATGATCGTCCGGACATCGGCGAAGTCCAGGTTGATCAGGCCGGGCACGGCGACCAGGTCGGAGATGCCCTGGACGCCCTGACGCAGGACGTCGTCGGCGATGCGGAAAGCCTCGACGATGGAGGTCTTCTTCTCGACGACCTGGAGGAGCCGGTCGTTGGGGATGGTGATGAGCGTGTCGACCTTGTCCTTCAGGTCGGCGATGCCCCTCTCCGCCTGCTGTTGGCGCTTCTTGCCCTCGAAGGTGAACGGCCGGGTGACCACGCCGACGGTCAGGGCCCCCGATTCCTTGGCGCACTCGGCGACGATCGGCGCCGCTCCGGTGCCCGTCCCGCCGCCCATGCCGGCGGTGATGAAGATCATATCGGCGCCCTTGAGGGCCTGAAGGATGGTCTCCCGAGTCTCCTCGGCGGCCTCTCGGCCCACCTCGGGGTTGCCGCCCGCGCCGAGCCCCCGGGTCAGCTTCGACCCAAGCTGGATCTTGTGGGGGGCGCTGGACAGGTAGAGGGCCTGGGCGTCGGTGTTCAGGGAGATGAACTCAACGCCCATCAGGCCGGCGGTGATCATCCGGTTGACGGCGTTGCTCCCGCCGCCGCCCACCCCGACCACCTTGATGAGGGCGAATTGTTCCTTGTCGAGGTCAAGTTCGAGCATTCTGCGGGCTACCTCCTTGCGCCGTTGGGCCCCCCCGGCGGAGCGGGTGGCCTGAACAAAAGACCCAGGCCGTTTTGGCCTGGGCTACTTATTTCTAGACGGTCGTGCTTTTCCCTTTCTCAGTTTCCGGCTTTTTCCCGACTTTCCATCGGTCGAAATTCGGCCAAAACCGCAGGAGATGTCGGCGAATGGCGCCGAGGTTGAGGAACATGCGGTAGCCGAGGGCGAACAGCGCGGCATAGTAGAGCTCGACGCCGAGCCGGTCGCCGATGTAGGTCAGCGCCGCAGCCAGCATGGCGTTGCCGAAGAAACCGCTGACGAAGACGACGTTGTCGAAGTTTCCCTCGAGGCCGGCGCGGAGGCCGCCGAAGACCGAGTCGAGCGCGGCGAGCAAGGCGATGGACAGATAGCGGGCGTAGACCACCGGGAGAGCCACCGGCAGGAGGATCCCGACGGCCAGGCCGGCGGCCAGCCCGAGGAAGGAGAGCCAGATCACTTACCCGCACCTCCCTGGTCGGTCACCGGTTTGGCGTAGAGGAACTGCAGCGGCCCGGAGTAGGCCGGGATGGTCACTTCCTGGGGCTTGGTCAGCCTGATGTCGATCTTCCAGAAGCTGAGCTGGTCGAGGACGCCGCCGCGCATCCGCAGGGAGTTCTCCAGGGTGGTCGGGTCGCCGACGGCCAGGATCTCCACCGGCGGCGCCGTCCGGGTGTTGTTGATCGAGATGGTCGGGCCCGCGCACCTTATCTCCGACCGCGCCACGAGCCGCTGGCCGTTGACGGAGATGGCCTCGGCCCCCGCCGCCCGCAGTTCGTTGATGACCTTCAGGAGGTCGTCATCGTGGAGGATGAAGAGGTTCGGGTCCTCGCCCGGCTGCCGCGGGGCCTTTGAGTCGTCGAGGACCAGGCGGATGCCGGGGCCCTTGACGGCCACGGTGCCGGCCATGATCTGCGACTGCAGAAGGGCGTCCTGCATGCCCTGGTCGGTCTGCTGCCCCTTGGCCCCATCGGACAGCTGCTGGCGGAGGGTCGTCACCTCCGTGCGTAGCAGGTCGCGCTCTTGCTCAGCCTGCTGCAGCATGACGCTTATCTCCTCGGAACGTTCGAAACTGAGCGGGTTTTGAATGTTGTGCTGGACCTTGAACTGGACGGCCAGCATGAGCCCGAGGACCATGCTGACCAGAGCGACTGCCCATGGACCTCCCTTTTTGCCCATCACGGATCCCTCGTTTCTATCTTTGAGCCCGGAGCCTACGACTACTTGTCCAGCTTGATCACGGGCGGGCCGTCGAACCTGAGGTCGATCTGGCGGACCGGCATCTTGCTGGCGGCGATATCATCGAGGATGCCGGCCAAGGCCTCGACCTTTCGACGGAGAAGGTCGCCGTCGGTCGGCCGGAACGACCCGAGGAGGACGGTCGCGTGGCCCGTGGTGTAAGCGGTGATGTCGCTGGTCCCATCGTCGCGGCCGGCGACATGGACCTCGGCCAGCATGGCCCGGTGGGCGGCGTCGACGGCGCCGATGACGGCCAGGCCCGTCTGGAGGGCCTCGCTGTTGACGGTCAGACCGACCCGCCATTCCTCGGACCGGACCCCGGTCAGGACCGGCAACCCCAGACCGTAGTAGTTGTCCACCAGGGCCAGCACGCGGGCGTCCCCATCGACGACGAAGAAGGTGTTGTTGTTGGGGACGGCCGCCGTGGCCTCGCGTTCCTTGATCGCGATCACCAACCGGCCGGGGAACTCGCGGCGCACGGCCGCTTCCTTGATCCAGGGCTGGGCCTCCAGGCGGCGCTTGACCTCGGCCAGGTTGACCTGCCACAGGTTGGCCTTGGCCGGCAGACCGGCGGCCTGGACCACGTCCTGGTTGGCCAGTTTGACGTTGCCGGTCACGGTCACGGTGGCGACGCGGAAATAGGCTGAACTCAAGAAGAAGAACAGCCCGATGCCGCCGAGCAACAACAGGTCGAAGAACAGGAAGACGCGGCGCTGCGCGCGCCATCGGCGCCTTTTGACCACCGCCACTCAGGTCCCTCCGTGCCCGTGAAAACCAGCTATGAGACACAGTCCTCCAACGCTAGATTCTAACGTCCGGTTGACGTTATGTCAAACAAAAGGACTCGTCCATCGACTCGCTGAACCGTCGGCCGCTGAACCCTCGGCCGCTGAACCGTCGGCCCAGATACGCGGCTTGGGCTTGTCCAAAGAACGGCCGAAAACCAGGCCGCGCCCGTTGACCGCGACGCGGCCTGGCACGGCGCCGGGGACGGCCCGCCCGTCGCTTCGACCGACAGGCGCGGCGCTCACTCGCGGCCGATGGCCGCTCCCAACGCCGACAACTTGGCCTCGAGCCCCTCGTAGCCGCGGTCGATGTGCTCGGTCCCCCTGACCTTCGTCACGCCTTCGGCCGCCAGCCCGGCGATGACCAGGGCCATCCCCCCGCGGAGGTCGGGCGCGGCCACCTCGGCCCCGGACAGGCCCGGGACCCCTTCAACGACGGCGGCCCGGCCCTCGACGCGGATCCTGGCCCCCATCCGCGACAGCTCCTCGACATGGTTGAAGCGCTTGTCGAAGACGGTCTCGGTGATCAGGCTGGTCCCTTCGGCCACCGTCATCAGGGCCATCGCCTGGGGCTGCAGGTCGGTCGGGAAGCCGGGGTACGGCAGGGTCTTGAAGTCGACCGCCCGCAGTCTGGCGGTGGCGGTCACCATCAGCCCGGAGCGGCCCTCGGTGATGATCAGGCCGGCCTCCCGCATCTTGGCCATGGCCGCCTCGATGTGCTCCCCGACGACGTTCCTGAACTCGACATGGCCGCCGGCGACGCCCACCGCGGCCAGGAACGTGCCGGCCTCGATGCGGTCCGGGATGACCGAGTGCTCGGCGCCGTGTAGGGTGGCCACGCCGTCCACCCGGACGGAGTCCGAACCCGCCCCGGAGACCCTCCCGCCCATGGCGTTGAGGAAACGCTGCAGATCGGCGATCTCCGGTTCCCGGGCGGCGTTGCGGATGACGGTCGTCCCCTCGGCCAGGATCGCCGCCATCATGACGTTCTCCGTCGCGCCGACGCTCGGGAAGTCGAGGTGGACTTCGCCGCCCCGCAGGGCGACGGCCTCGGCCTCGATATGACCGTAGCGCTCACGGAACTTGGCCCCCAGGGCGGAGAGGCCCCGCAGGTGCAGGTCGATGGGGCGCGGCCCGATGGCGCACCCGCCGGGGTAGGCCACGGTCGCCCGGCCCAGCCTGGCGAGGATTGGGCCCATGACGAAGATGGACGAGCGCATCTGGCCCATCAGGTCGCCGGGGCCGACGTGGGTGTTCAGGCCGCCGGCGTGGATGGTGAGACTCCGCCCGCCGTCTCCCCCTCTTCCGGCTTCGACCTTCACTCCGAGTGACCTGAGGATGTCCGTCATGACGGTCACATCGCGCAGGTCCGGGACCTCGTGGATGAAACAATCGCCGGGGCAGAGCAGCGTCGCCGCCATGATCGGCAGGATCGCGTTCTTCGCCCCGCTCATCCTGACCTGACCTTCGAGTCTCCGGCCGCCTTCAATCACAAAAGAGCCCACTTGGCCACCCCCGAAACAGCCGGCCGAGGCGGCTGCCCACTATCATACGGTGGGCGTGGCCGGTTGGTGAAAGGGGTGGGGCCCAGAAGGGCTCAGGAGAAGCGCGGTCCGGCTTCGAGACGCTTCAGCAGCTCCGGGCCGAGGGTGGTGACGTTGCCGGCCCCGGTGGTCAGGACGAGGTCGCCGGGGCGGACGGCCCGCGCGAGGGCGTCGAGGAGGTCCTCACGCCGCGGGTGATACTCCACGTGGCGGTGGCCGGACTCGCGGACCTGGTTCAGGAGGGTCTCCCCGGTGATGCCGGGGATGGGCGTCTCGCCGGCCGAGTAGATGTCCATCAGGAAGAGCAGGTCGGCCGCGGCGAAGGCCGAGCCGAACTCCTTGACCAGGTGCTTCGTCCGCGTGTAGCGGTGCGGTTGAAAGACGCAGATGACCCGGCCGAAGTTCTGGAGCCTGGCCGCCCGCAGAGTGGCGGCCACCTCCGTCGGGTGATGGGCGTAATCGTCGATGACGGTCACCCCGCGGGCCTCGCCGACCCGCTCGAAGCGTCGCTCGGCGCCGATGAAGTCGTGCAGGGCCTCAGCGATGGCCGCGAAGGACAGGCCCGCCTCGAAGCCGACGGCCACGGCGGCCAGGGCGTTCTGAACGTTGTGCCGGCCGGGCACGTTGAGCTGGAGGACACCCAGTTCCTGTCCCTTGAGCAGGACGCGGCAACTGCTCCCGGGCCCGTGGAAGCTGATGGCCGTAGTCGTCAGGTCGGCCGGCCCGTCCAGGGCGTAGGTGACCTTGCGACCTGGGTACCGTCCCCCGATCTCCCGGACCAGGGCGTTGTCGTAGCCGAGGACGGCCAGCCCGTCCGGCGGGACGTCGCGCAGGAACTGGTCGAAGGCCTCGACGATGCGCTCCAGGGTCCCGTAATGGTCGAGGTGGTCGGCCTCGATGTTGGTGACCACGGCGATGGCCGGGTGGAGCTTCAGAAAGGACCCGTCGCTCTCGTCGGCCTCGGCGACCACGTAACTCCCCCGGCCGAGGGCGGCGTTGGCTCCGAGGTTGCGGACCTCTCCCCCGACGACGTAGGTGGGATCGAGCCCGCCACGGTGGAGGGCCAGGGCGATCATCGACGAGGTGGTGGTCTTGCCGTGGCAACCGGCCACCGCCACCGACCGGCCGGAACGCATGATCTCCGCAAGCACCTCGGCCCGCCGCTTGATCGGCAGGCCCAGGCGCCGGGCGGCCTGGAGTTCCTCGTTGAAGGTGGGGATGGCCGACGACATGACGACCACGTCGGGCAGATGGCCGTCGGGGCCGGTCAGGTTGTCCGCCCTCTGGCCGGCCCTGACCTCCGCGCCCATCTCGGCCAACTTCCGGGCATGGATCGAGATGGCCAGGTCGGAACCGCTGACCCGGTGTCCCATCTCCTGGAGCACTTTGGCGATCCCGCTCATGCCCGAACCGCCGATTCCGATGAAGTGGTAGTGACTCATGCTTGTCTCACCTTGATGAACTGGACCGGTGCCGCGTTCGGACGATCGACCTGATCTCCCGCCCGATCTCCGCCGCCGCCGATGGGCGGCCCATCTCCCGCGCGGCCTTGGTCATGGCGGCCAGCCGGTCCGGGTCGTCGAGCAACGCCTGGACCTGGCCGGCGATGGCCTCCCCGGTCAGGGCGGCGTCGGCGATGATGATGGCCGCCCCCCTGGACGCCAGGGCCTGCGCGTTGTACTCCTGATGGTTGTGGGTCACGTTCGGCGAGGGGACGAGGATGGCCGGGATGCCCATCGCCGTAAGCTCAGCCACGGTTATCCCGCCGGCCCGGGTGACCGCCAGGTCGGCGCAGGCCAGGGCGGCGTCCTGGTTATAGAGGTAGGGCACGAGGACCAGGTTCCGCTGCGCGGCCGGGTCGAACCCGGCTCGCGTCATGGCCTCGACGGTGGCTTGGTGGTGGGTCGTCCCGGTGGCGAAGACGACCTGCAGGTCGCCTCGGGTCAGGAGCTTCGGCAGGGCCTCGATCATGGCCCGGTTGATGGTCTCGGCGCCGCGGCTCCCGCCGAAGACGAGGAGGGTCCGCCGCTCCGGGTCGAGCCCCATGGCGGCCAGGGCCTCGGGCCGCTTGCGGTCGAGGATCTCGCTCCGGATGGGGTTGCCGGTGACGACGACCTTGCCAGGGGTGGCGAAGTACTTGCGGGCGTCGTCGAAAGGCACGGCGATGCGGGTCACGAAGGGCGACAGGAGCCGGTTGGTCAGCCCCGGGAAGACGTTCTGTTCCTGGATCAGCGTGGGCAGGCCGGACACCGCCCCCATCAGGACGACCGGGCCGCAGACATAGCCGCCGGTGCCGACGACCACGTCCGGCCGGAAACGCCGGATGATCCGAGCGGCTTGGAGGCAGGCCCCGGCCGCCTTGACCACGCCGGTGATCCGTTCCGCGGCCGATTTGCGCAGGATGCCTTTGACGTCGATGGTGGCGAAGGCCAGGCCGGCCCGGGGGACCAGGTCGGCCTCGAGGCCGTCGCGGGTGCCGACGTAAAGGATCTCGCCCTTGGGGTCCTGCTCCGCCAGGACGCGGGCGATGGCCAGGGCCGGGTTGACGTGGCCGCCCGTGCCGCCGCCGGCTATCAGTGTGCGCACGTGCCCACCGCCTTAGACTACGGAGTACTTGGAGATGTTGAGGAGGATGCCGACCCCCATCATCGTGAAGACCAGCGACGAACCGCCGGAGCTGATGAACGGGAGAGGGATGCCGGTGATCGGCAGCGAGGCCGTGACCACCCCGATGTTGATGATGAGCTGAAGGGCGATCATCGTCGTCAGGCCGGCCGCGAGGACGCTCGCGAAGGCGTCCGGGGCCGAGATGGCGACCTTATAGCCGCGCCAGATGAGGACGAAGAAGAGGAGCAGGATGACCGCCGCGCCGATGAAGCCGAGTTCCTCGGCGATGATGGCGAAGATGAAGTCGGTGTGGGCCTCGGGCAGATAGAACAGCTTCTGCCGGCTGCGGCCGAGTCCGACCCCGAAGAGGCCGCCGGAGCCCAGGGCGTAGAGGGCCTGGATGATGTGATAGCCCGTGTCGCTCGGGTCGGCCCACGGGTTGAGGAAGGCGAAGAAGCGACGCCGACGGTAGTCGGCGCTGAAGATGGCCGCCCCGAGGACCGGCAGGGCCGACAGGGCCAGGCCGACCAGGTGGGCCGGACGCGCGCCGGAGACGAAGAGCATCAGGAAGACCGTCCCGGCCAGGGCGACGGCGGTGCCGAGGTCCGGCTCGCCCATGATCAACAGGCCGGCGGCGCCGAGGATGGCCAGGACGGGGATGACCCCGCGCCAGAAGTCCTGGACCCGGCCCGCCCCTCGGGTCAGGAAGTGGGCCAGGTAGATGACCAGCGTCAGTTTGGCCATCTCCGACGGCTGGATGGCGTACGAGCCGAACCCGACCCAGCGGCGGGCGCCGTTGATCTCCCGGCCGATGCCGGGGACGAGGACGATGGCCAAGAGGAAGAACGAGAAGACGACGATGGGGATGGCGTAGCGCCTCAGGTGCCAGTAGTCGAAGTTCATCAGGAAGAGCATCCCGATGAGGCCGACGACCGCCCAGCCGGCCTGGCGTTTGAGGAAGTAGAGGGCGTCCTTGAACTGCATCTCGGACTTGATGGAGCTGGCCGAGTAGACCATCACCATGCCGATGGCCAGGATGGTCATCGCCACGGCGAAGATGACGAAATCCGGACTCTGTTTGCGCCGGGCCATCGCGTCCTCTCCTTCCGCCGTGGCCGTCTAGCCCCAGTTCCTGAGGCCGAGGAAGCCGATGATGACGAAGATCGCCGCCGCCAGCCAGAAGCGCGTGGCCACCTGGGTCTCGCTCCAGCCGAGGAGCTCGAAGTGATGGTGCAGCGGGGCCATCTTGAAGACCCGCCGGCCGGTCAGCCGGAACGACACCACCTGGATGATGTCGGAGACGGCCTCGAGGACGAACAGGCCGCCGGTGAACACGAGGAGCAGTTCGGTCTTGGTCAGCACGGCCAGAGCCGCCAGGGCCCCGCCCAGAGACAGCGCCCCCAGGTCGCCCATGATGACCCTGGCCGGGTGGAGGTTGTAGACGAGGTAGCCCAGCAGCGCGCCGACCATGGTCAGGGACAGCAGGCCGAGTTCGAGCCGGTCGCCGGCGATGGCGATGAGGGCGTAGGCGGCGGAGACGATGACCATCGCCCCGGCGGCCAGACCGTCCACGCCGTCGGTGAGGTTGACCGAGTTGGAGGTGGCGATAACGACGAGGACCACCAGGACCGGGTAGAAGTAACCGAGGTCGATGGTCGTCGCGGTGAACGGGATGCCGACCGTCGGCGGCAGGCCGACAACATTGGTCGCCCCGAGGCTCAGGACGAGGCCGATGAGGACCTGACCGACCAGCTTGTGCCGGGCCTTCAGGCCCAGCGGGCGGTGCAGGACGACCTTGCGGAAGTCATCCATGAAACCGATGGCCCCGAGCCCGAAGGCGGTGAAGAGGACGAGGCCGACCGAGGCGTTCAAGGGGACGAAGACGAGGGTCGCGACGACGATGCCCAGGAGGAAGATGAGTCCGCCCATGGTCGGTACGCCGGCCTTCTTGAGGTGGGTCTGAGGCCCGTCAATGCGGACACTCTGCCCCAGCTTCAGCCGCTGCAGGAACCGGATGATGGGCACACCCACCGCCGCGGCGACCACGAAGGCCAGCCCCGGGGCCAGAATCAGTCTTTCCAAAGCTCCACCACTCCCAACGAACGCGTCAGGTCGCCTTGAGGGCGCCGGTGATCTCCTCCATCTTCATCCCGCGCGAACCCTTGACCAGCACCGTGTCCCTTGGCCGGAGCCAGGCCCGGGCCACCCTGACGGCCTCGGCGTTGGAGGCGCAGGTGGTCACGAGCGAGGCGTCGTAGCCCGCGGCGACCGCGGCCCGGGCGATGACCGCCCCGAGGTCGCCGACGGTGATCAGGCGGCCGATCCCGAACTCGCGGACGGCCCGGCCGATCTCCTCGTGGCCCGCCTCGGCGGCCGCCCCGAGTTCGAGCATGTTGCCGAGGATGGCCGTCGAGCGCCCTCTCCCGGCCACTTCCTTCAGGATGCCGAGGGCCGCCCGCATGGAGGCCGGTCCGGCGTTGTAGGTGTCGTCGATGATGGTCAGGCCGGCGGCGTGGACCACCGCCAGGCGCATGGCCGAACGCCGGGGCGCGGCCAGTCCGGCGGCGATGTCGGTCAGGCTCATCCCGAGGGCCCGCCCGACGGCCACGGCCGCCAGGGCGTTGCCGACGTTGTGTCGTCCGGGGATGGGGACGACGACCTCGAACCGCTCGGTCACCCCCGCTCCCGCCCCCGCCGGGTCGGCCACCGCGACCCGCCCGCGGACCCCCTTCTCCCCCAGCGTCTCGAACTCCTCGGCCCGGACCTCGCAATCCGGCCCGGCACCGTAGTAGACGACCCGCGCCCGGGTCAGACCGCTGATGGACCGGCAGAGGGGGTCGTCCCCATTGAGTACGGCCAGCCCGTCCGCGGGCAGGCCCTCGATGAGTTCCGCCTTGGCCCGGGCGATGTTCTCGATGGACCCCAGCAGTTCCAGATGGGTCGGTCCGATGTTGGTGATGAGCCCGATGGACGGCCGGGCGATGCCCGCCAGATAGGCGATCTCGCCGCGCCCCCGCATGCCCATCTCAAAGACCCCGACCTGGTGCCGGCGCTCGAGTTCGAGCACGGTCAGGGGCAGACCGACCTCAGTGTTCAGGTTGCCCTCGTTGGCCAGGGTCTCGAAAGACCGGCTGAGCACACCGGCCAGGAGGTCCTTGGTGGTCGTCTTACCGACGCTCCCGGTGACGCCGACGACCGGCAGGTCGAAGCGGCGCCGGTAATCGGCGGCCAGCCGGCCCAGGGCGTCCACCGTATCGTCGACCTGGATGACCGCCAGCCCGGGCGGCGCCTCGACGGCCCTCGAGACGAGGGCCGCGGCCGCCCCGGCCGCCGCCGCCACGTTCAAAAAGGTGTGACCATCGACCCGCTCCCCGGGGATGGCCACAAAGAGGTCGCCGGAGCGCACCCGACGGCTGTCGGAAGCCGCGCCCGTGATCAGGGCATCGGAGGGACCGGCCACGACCGCTCCCCCGCCGACCGCGGCCGCCTCGGCCGCCGTGAACCTCTTCTCCCGGATGGGGCTACCGGCCCGCTCCGGACTTCCGCCGACGCGCGCCGTCATTTCGTTCTTTCCCCCAACGCCTGCCGGGCGACCTCACGGTCGTCGAAGTGGATGGTCCGGTCCTTGAAGATCTGATACGTCTCGTGACCCTTGCCGGCGATGACCACCACGTCGCCCGGCTCGGCCTTACCGACAGCCGCGCGGATGGCCTCCTCGCGATCGGGCATGGACGTGTATCCCCAGCGCGGCGGACGGCCCCCGATGCCGGCCTCGATCTCCCGGATGATGGCCATCGGGTCCTCGCTGCGCGGGTTGTCGCTGGTGATGATGGCGAAGTCGGAGTAGCGGCCGGCGATATCGCCCATGATCGGCCGTTTGGTGCGGTCACGGTCACCCCCGCAGCCGAAGACGGAGATGACTCGGCCACGGGCGAAGTCCCTGGCCGTCTGGAGGATGTTCTCCAGGCCGTCCGGGGTGTGGGCGTAGTCGACGATGACCGTGAAGTCCTGCCCGGCGTCGACCCGTTCGAGCCGGCCCGGAACGGCCCTGGCGGCGGCCAGGATATCGGCCATCTCTTGGACCGCCATCCCCTCGGCCAGCCCGACGCCCATCGCCGCGAGGGCGTTGTAGGCGTTGAACCGTCCGGTCAGGCTGAGGCGGACGGGCACTCGGCGCCCCGCGGCCTCGAGGGTGAAGCTGAGCCCGCCGGCCTCGACGGACAGGTCGTGGGCGCGAAGGTCGGCCGGCTTGGTCAACGAGTAGGTGATGACCGGCACCTTGCAGGCCCTGACGAAGGCCTCGTGGTTCGGGTCGTCGGCGTTGATGACGCCGGCCTTCGGGCCGGTCTTCGGGTGGCCGGCGTAGGTCTCCCCGAGGCGCTCGAACAGCTTGGCCTTGGCCTTCAGGTACTGCTCGAAGGTATGGTGGAAGTCCAGGTGGTCCTGGGTCAGGTTGGTCAGGACGCCGATGTCAAACTCGCACCCGTCGACCCGGTGCAGCTCGATGGCGTGCGAGGAGACCTCGAAGGTGACGGCGTACGACCCGGCGTCGGCCATCTGCCGAAACAGGCTCTGAAGGTCCGATGACTCGGGCGTCGTCCGTTCGACCGGCAATTCGCGGTCGTCGACGATGTTGTGGATGGTCCCGATCAGCCCGACCTTCCGCCCGCCGGTGGAAAGCAGGGTCCGGACGAGGTGGGTGGTCGTCGTCTTGCCGTTCGTCCCGGTCACCCCGATGACCCTGAGGGCCTTCGAGGGATGGCCGTAGAACTCGGCCGCGGCCAGGGCCAGCGCCTGCCTGGAACTGGTGACCTCGATCACCGGAACGCCCGCCGGGATGGGCGGCCGCATGGCTTCCGGCTTCTCCACGAAGACACAGGAAGCGCCCTTGGCGAGGGCCTGCGGGATGAAGTCGTGTCCGTCGCGGACGAAGCCCTTGATGGCAAAGAAAGCCGTCCCGGCCTCGACCCGTCGCGAGTCATAGGCTAGGCCGTTGACCTCGATGTCGGTCGGCCCACGCTGACTGGTGACGCCGGCCGGCGCGACCGCCTGTAGGATCAGCGCCAAACGCACTCCGATACCCCCCGAGGCTGTGCCCTGTCCCCTAGTGTATACGTAACGTGGTTATTTTATCAAGGAGGGGGCGTCTGGAACTGGACGTTGACAATCGCCCCCCGCTTCACTTTGACCCCGGGCAACGGGTCCTGGGCCGTGGCCAGGCCGCTGCCGCTCGGGTTGATCTTCAGCCCGAAAGACCCGAGGATCTCCCCGGCCTCGCGGATGGTCTTACCCATTATTGACGGAACGAGGACCTCGCCTGTTCCCACTTCGCCCGTCGGCCCGACCTTGAGGATGACGGTCGTCCCCTGAGGGACCTGGACGCCCCCTGGCGGTAACTGCTCGATGACCCGGTCGCCGTCGCCCTCCACCCGCCAGGCCAGGCCCTTCTGATAAAGGCTGTTCTTGGCCTGGGCCAGTTCCTGGCCGACGACCTCGGGAACGGCCACCGACGGCTTCTCGTTCTTCTGGGCCTTGGCCGGGTCGAAGCGGATCGGGATCTCCAGGTACCGGTAAGCGTCCTTCATGATGTCCTTGAAGACCGGGGCGGCCACCTGGCCGCCGAACTGCTCGTAGCCTCCCGGCTCGTCGACGACGACCAGGGTCACCAGGCGCGGGGCGTCGGACGGCCCGAAGCCGACGAACGAGGCGATGTGGGCCTCGGTCGAGACCCGGCCGTTGACGACCTTCTGCGAGGTGCCGGTCTTACCGGCGAGGTGGTAGCCCTCGATGTAGGCCGACTTCCCGGTGCCTTCCTCGATGACCCGTTCCATGGCCACGGAAAGCTCGCGGGCGGTCTGCTGGGTGACGACCCGCCGAACGGCGTTGTCGGTGAAGCTCTTGATGACCTTACCCTCTGGCGACCTTATCTCCTTGACGAGGTGCGGCCGGACCAGGGTCCCGCCGTTGGCGATGGCGGCGATGGCCGTGATCATCTGGATCGGGGTCGTCGTCAGGGTCTGGCCGAAGGACATCTCGGCGATGTCCAACGGGGTGGCCTTGGCCCTGGGGGTGACTATCCCGCGGGCCTCGCCGGGCAGGTCGATGCCGGTCAGGTCGAGGAACCCGAAGGCCTGGAGGTACTTGTAGAACTTATCGGTCCCCAGGCGATTCATCCCGACCTGGATGAAGCCGATATTGCACGAGTTCTTGATGACGTCAGAGAAGGTCTCGCTACCGTGACCGCCGGCCTTCCAGCAGTGCAGGAGGGCCCCGGGGACGCGGAGGGTGCCGCCGCAGTAGAAGAGGTCGGTCATCCTGACCACGCCCTCGTCGAGGGCGGCGGCCGCGGTGACCGGCTTGAACACCGAGCCAGGCGGGTAGGTGTCGGAGATGGCGATGATCCGCCGGTTCTCCTCGGGGTAGTCCTGCCAGTGGTTGGGGTCGAAGTCGGGGCGGTTGGCCAGGGCCAGGATCTCCCCGTTGTTGGGGTCCATGACGATGGCCATCCCCCGCTTGGCCTGGTGCTCGACCATCATCTTCTCCAGGTCGCGTTCGGCGATGAACTGGAGGGTCTCATCGATGGTCAGGACCAGGCTGTTGCCGTCAATGGCGGGGATATAGCGGTTGAGGCCCTCAGGGATCTCCCGGCCCTGGGCGTCGGTCTCGATGATCCGCCGCCCGGGCGTGCCCCTGAGGTCATTGTCGTACTCATATTCAAGCCCGCCGAGGCCCTGGCTGTCGATGCCGGCGATGCCCAGGACGGACGAGGCCAGGTTGGCCTTGGGGTAGAAGCGTTGGGACTCCTGAGTCAGCTCGATGCCCTGGAGCTTGCCCTGCTGCTGCAACTGCTTGATCTTGATCGAGGTCGCGTCGTCGATCTTCCGCTTGAGCCAGACGAACCAGACCCGCTGCTTGAGTTTGGCCAGGGTGTCGTTGTAGTCGACGCCGAGGACCTCAGCGAGCAGCTTGGCCGTCTCCTCCGGCGCCTTGACCTGAATGGGGACCGCCGCTACCGAGTCAACGTTGACGCTGATGGCCAACTCCTTGAAGTTGCGGTCATAGATGACGCCGCGCCTGGGTTCGATCGGCACGTCGCGGGTCCGCGCCTCATCGCCCTTGGCCCGTAGTTCCTCTCCCCGGACCAGCTGCAGCCAGCCCAATCGGCCGATCAATAGCCCGATGCAGACCAGAGCAAATAGAAAAAGAAAGGCTACTCTTTTTCTCATGCTCATGCCCGGCACTGAGACCAAAGGAGCCTTCCTCCTCTTACGAAGCCTTTACAGTTGGTGAACCATTGCCGGCCTGCCCGTCATCCCCCTCGCGGTCACTCCCAGCCATCAGCGCGGGCCTGGCGCATCGTCGTCAGCCAGCGGAAGACCCGGCGGGCGATGTCGGCGAAAGCGCGCCCACCACGGTCGGCCGCCACCAGCGCCGAGTTCGGGACGGGCGCCACGGACGCCTTGGCCACCGTCCGGCTCCCGCCGAGGAGGTCGCTCCGGAAGCCGTAGGCGTCGGCGTCGGCGGCGTTGGTCACGGCGGCGACGCGGAAGTGGTCAGGCTGCTTCATCCTGAGCTTGGTCGTGGCCAAAGCCCGGATCTGCTCGAGGCTCTGGGCCTGAGCGAGTTCCAGGTGAAGGGATTCGTTCTCGCGCTGCAGCTGAGCCAGCTGCTTCTGGAGGGCCCCGAGGCGGTACCCCTCATTGACGGCGGCCAGCGAACGGGCGGTGAGGGTGAACGCCACGGCCGCACACACCAACAGGAAGGCCAGGTAAACTGCCCTCGGGTCGGTACGTACTCTTCGGGCCGCCGCCCGGGCTTTCCTGCCGTCCGCGCGTTCCGCGGGGCGCAAAAAACGCCGTTGGGCGAGAGCCAGTTCTTCCGCTGCAATCAAGGTTATTCGCCTCCTGAAGCCCTTAGAACGCTGCTTCGACGGCCCGGAGCTTGGCACTGCGGGCCCTGGGGTTGTCGGTGAGTTCGACGTCGCTTGGTGTGACTGGTTTCTTGGTCAGGACGTGAAAGCGGCCCTCAGCCGCTTCTTTGAACGTCCTCTTGGCCTCACGGTCTTCGAGTGAATGGAAGGAGATGACCACCACGCGTCCCCCCGGCTTGACCGCCCGGAGGGCCGCCGCGAGTCCGGCCCTCACCGCTTCAATCTCATTGTTCACCGCGATCCGCAGGGCCTGGAAGGTCCGTTTGGCCGGGTGCGGCCCGTGCCGCCGAGCGCCGGCCGGGATGGCCGCCTTGATCACTTCGACCAACTCGCCGGTGGTCTCGATGGGCCGGCGGGCCCTGGCTTCGACGATGAACTGGGCGATCCGTCTCGCCCAGCGCTCCTCGCCGTATTCGAACAGGATGCGGGCCAGCTCGGCCTGGTCCCAGCCGTTGACCACATCGTGGGCCGTCACCGGCTGGCCCGCATCCATCCGCATGTCGAGGGGGGCGTCATGCATGTAACTAAATCCTCGTTGAGGTGTGTCGAACTGTCTTGAAGACGCCCCCAGGTCAAAAAGAACGCCGTCCACAGGAGGGATCGCATGTGACGAAAGGACTTGGTCTAGTTCGGCGAAGTTGGCGTGGATGAGGGTTGCCGATGAGCCGGCCGAGTCTGTGAATTCCCTTTCGTCTGTGTCGGTCGGGCCAGGACTTGGGACCCATCCCTGAGTCTCGAGTCTCTTTGCGGCGATCGCTAGTGCTCCGGCGTCTTGGTCGACCCCGACGAGCTTGCCGCGCGGCCCGATCCTGGCCAGGATCTCTAGCGTGTGTCCTCCCTCGCCCAAGGTGCAATCGATGTAGATGCCCCCGGGACGGCAGTCCAGAAACTCGATGGCCTCCTTCAATAATACCGGCCGGTGGTAGTCGCCGGTCGCCCGGCCCTCTTCTTCGGCCCGGTCAAACTCGGGTTCAGATACCGATGTCAACGATCTTTTCCGCGATTTGTTCATATGAAGCTTCGGTCTTCTCCCGGAAAGCTTCCCATTCAGCCTTGGCCCAGATCTCGACCCTGGTGGCCACGCCGATGATGACGACGTCCTTGTCGATCCTGGCGTGCTCCTTGAGGTTACTCGGGATGACCACCCGTCCTTGCTTATCAACCTCGGCGTCGACGGCGCCGGAGAAGAAGAAGCGCGAGAACGAACGGGCGTCAGCCCTGGTAAAGGGCAAGGCTTTGAGCTTTTCCTCTAACTTGGACCATTCGTCAGCGGCGTATGCGAAGAGGCAGTTGTCCAGGCCCCGGGTGATGACGAAGGAATCCCCCAGCCCTTCGCGGAACTTGGAGGGTACCGTCAGGCGATTCTTTTCATCCAGCGCGTGCTGGTACTCTCCTTTGAACACTTGGGGGACCACCTATCGTACCGGCGGCCGTCGGCCGCTCCGGGGTCTTTAGAAGGATCGCGGCGCCAAAGGGGGGTCTAGCTTAGAAGCAAGGGGTTCCGGCGTCGCGAGCGAATCTCTGTGGTGTCGGTGGTGACCGAAGGTCCCAAACCTTCGATGCGGTTGGGGGTGGCGGCGGGTTCTGACCCGCCCGGCCTGTCCCCCACTTCTCCCCACTTTCACCCACCTAGGACGACATTTCTCCACCCCCAGTTAATCTCCTGCTGCGGGGCGAAGAAAATTTTCCAGTCGCGGTGGGGCTTGCCCGGCGATGGATGCCGGCCCCAGCTAGAGTGGGCTTGAATGGCCCTTGCCTTTAGCCGAATAAAGAGGCCCGGACGCCTTGTGGCGTCCGGGCCTGTGTCATTCAGAGCCGTCAGTGGTTCAGGAGGTTCACCTCAGGCGCGGGTCGGACCGCTCAGCCAGACCGTCGGCGACGAGGTTGAAGCCGAGGATGGTCGCCGCGATGAGGGCCCCGGGGAAGATGGCCATCCAGGGCGCCAGGGTCAGGAAGCTCTGGGCTTCCTGCAACATCAGGCCCCAGCTCGCGGAGGGCGGTTGAACGCCCAGCCCGAGGAAGGACAGGGCCGCTTCGGCCAGGACGGCCGTGGAGAAGGCGATGCTGGCCTGGACGATGAGGGCGGGGGCGGCGTTGGGCAACAGGTGACGGCGGGCGATCTGCCAGTCGGTGGCCCCGGCGGCCCGGGCCGCCTCGACAAAGAGCTGCTGCCTGAGGCCGATGATGAGGCTGCGGGTCAACCGGGCGAAGGCCGGCACCTCGGCCAGGCCGATGGCCACCGTCACCTGGCGGAGGCCCGGTCCCAGCACGGCGACCAGAGCCAGGGCCATGATCAGCGGCGGGAAGGCGTACAGCCCGTCGATCAACCGCATCAGGACCTCGTCCACCAGGCCGCCGCGGTAGCCGGCGAGGGCCCCGAGGGCCAGGCCGAGGGTCCCGGCGATGACCGCCACGCCCAGGCCGACCTCGACCGCCGAGCCGGCGCCCTTGAGGGCACGACTGAAGGTGTCCCGGCCGAACTCGTCTGTCCCGAAGAGGTGGGCCGCCGTAGGCGGTGCGGCCCGGTGGGTCATGTCCATCCGCGCGGGGTCGACCGGCGTCCAGACGGCGCCGATGACCGCCAGGGCGACGACCAGGGTGGCCAGGGCCAATCCGACCGACAGGTTGGTGCGGCGCCGCCGGCTGAGCTTCAGTGGGTTGGGCTCCCGGCGACCGGGCCGGGGGCGGCCACGTTCGATCATCCGCCCACCTCCCCTGACCTGGTCCGCGGGTCGATGGCCCCGTAGCTCAGGTCGACCGCCAGATTGACCAGGGAGACGACGACCACGAAGAAGACGACCAGGCCCTGGACCAGGGGTAGGTCGCGGTTGGAGACGCCCCCGAGGAGGAGCGTGCCCAGCCCGGGCAGGGCGAAGACCCGCTCGACGACGACGCTGCCGGCCAGAAGGGCGCCGACCTGAAGGCCGGCCGAGGTGACGACGGGGATGACCGCGTTCCGCAGGCCGTGGCGGAAGAGGACGCGCCCCTCGGGCACACCCTTGCCCCGGGCGGCCTGGATGTAGTTGGCGGCCAGGGACTCGTTCATCGATGCCCGGGTGAGCCGGGTCAGCACGGCCGCCCTTCCTACGGCCAGGGTCAGGGCGGGCAGGATGAGATACTCAAGGCCGGCCAGGAAGCCCTCCTCGCGGCCGGCGTAGCCGCCCGGCGGCAGGAGGTGCAGGTTGAGCGAGAAGACCATGATGCCGAGGATGCCAAGCCAGAAGCCGGGGATGGCCAGCCCGAGTTGCATGAAGAAGGTCGCCCACCAGTCCACGGGCTGCCCGCGCCGGGCCGCGGCGAGCACCCCGAGGGGGATGCCGATGGCCGCGGCGATCAAGATGGCCAGGGTGGCCAGGGCCGCGGTCAGGGGCAGGCGCCCAAGGATGAGGCTCAGCACGGATTGCTGGTAATGAATCGAGCGACCGAGGTCGCCCCGGGCGAGCCCGCCGATCCAGGCCGCGAAGCGCACGCCGAGAGGGCGGTCAAGGCCGAGTTCGGCCCGGACCGCCTGGAGCGAGTCCGGGGAACCCTCCAGGCCCACGATGACCTGAGCGGGGTCCCCCGGCAGGATGTTGAAGACGAAGAAGCTCAGAGTGGAGGCGATGAGGATGGTCAGGACCAGCCCGGCCAGGCGCCTCCCGATAGCTCTCACCGTCAACGGCGTGGCCTCCGGATCGCTTGCGCATGATGCCTCGCGCTATTTACCCTTGCTCACCCCGCGCAGGTCATAGATGTCGATGGGATAGACCTGCCATCCCTCGACGGCCTTGTTCAACCCGATGACCATCGCCGGAGCCTGCAGGTAGACAGCCGGGGCCTGGTCGGCCAGGATCTCCTGGGCCCGCCCGTAAAGCTGCTTCCGCTGGGCCGCGTCGGTGCTCACCGCGGCCTGGGCGATAATCTGGTCGTACTCGGGGTCGGAGAAGTTCATGTAGTTTTCCTTGCTGGTCGACACGTAACGGTTCAGCCACGGGTCGGGGTCGAGCCGGCCGGTGTGGCCGATGACCGTCAACTCATAGTTGCGCTTGGTGTAGACCTCGCTGAGCCAGGTCGGCCAGTCGATGACCTTCAGGTCGGCCTGCACGCCGATGGCCTTCAGCTGCTCGGCGATGACCTGGCCGGCCCGGCGGTGGAGCATGTACGGCTCGGGGAGGACGATCGTCGTCTTGAACCCCTTGGCCAGCCCGGCCTGGGCCAGGAGGGCCTTGGCCTTGGCGACGTCCGTCTGGTGCTGGGCCAGGAGGTCGACGTAG
Source organism: Bacillota bacterium (assembly GCA_021787335.1). GTDB lineage: Bacteria > Bacillota > Sulfobacillia > JAJYWN01 > JAJZPE01 > JAJZPE01. The sequence goes on from JAJYMC010000024.1 coordinate 73,507, forward strand.
TAGTCGCTGCTCGGAGGCATGTGGCTGGCGATGGGCTTGCCGTAGCCCCAGACCGAACCGTCGATGACCGTCTGCTTGTCGATGGCCAAAGCCAGCGCCTGGCGCACACGGACGTCATCGAAGGGCTTCTTCTTGTTGTTGATGGCCAGGATCTGGACCGCGTTCATCGGCTTGACCACGAGCTTGAGGTCGGACGAGGCCTGGACCTCGTTGGCGTTCTCGGGCGGGACGTCCGGGACGACGTCCACCGTCCCCGCCTTGAGGGCCACCAGCCTGGCCGGGGCCTCCGGGATGACCTGGAAGACCACCCGGTCGACCCTGGCCGCCTTGGGGTCGAAGTAGCGGTTGAAGCGCTCCAGGGCAATCTCCTGGTCCTTCTTCCACTCGACGAACTTGAAGGGGCCGGTGCCGACGGGGTTCTGGCTCATCGTCGCCGCCGCTTCCTTGGAGACGATGGCCGCCCAACCCATGGCCAGGTTGGAGAGGAAGGCCGCCGAGGGCTTGTTCAGGGTGATCGCCACCTGGTCAGGGGCGAGCACCTTGACGTCCTTGATGGCGGCGAAGTCGGCCGCCCGCTTGTGGACGTTCGGGTCGCGCATCTGGTCCAGGCTCCACTTGACGTCGTCGGCGGTCATCTTCCGGCCGTTGTGGAAGTAGACGTCCGTGCGGAGCTTGAGGGTGTAGGTGAGGCCGTCGGTGGAGACCTGCCAGCCGGTGGCCAGGTCCGGCCCGAGGCGCCCGGCCGGGTCGGTCTGGATCAGGGTGTCGAAGATGTTACGGGTCAGGTTGAAGGTGGCCGCGGCCACCGTCTTGTACGGGTCCAGTCCGTCGGGGTCGGTGTTGATGGCCACGCGTAGGGCCTGCTTGCGAGCGCAGCCCGCGAGGCCGGGAAGGAGCACGGTCGCCAGCAGCGCGAAAGTCAAGAGTCCGGCCATGGCTCCGCGACCAAGCTTGCCGCCGTTCATCCGCTCCAACTTCATTCCCTCCGTTACGATTTTTGGGCGCCGGCAGGGTCCGGGTCGCCGGTAAACAAGCCGGTAAAGAATAAAGCCCTCCCCGGACGCGGGAAGGGCGACCAAAGCCAAACAGCCAGGTCAGCGCCCAGTCTCGGTCCGTGATGGATCCAAGCATGGCTGATTCCTGATGCCGGAGAGGGGTACCTTGTTCAACCAAGCGAGCCAGGTGTAGCCTGCCGTGCTACCCTGAAATCATTATAGCATCGTCGGCCGCCGGTGGGAAGGGTGACCAAGGCTTCCGGCCGAGCTAGAAGCTTTCCGCCGGAAACCAATAGACCACCCGATGGCCGGAGAACTGATGGAAAGCGAAAAGGACCCCGATGGGGTCCCCTTTAGATCATCCTGTCGCGATGGCCAGCCGGCCCGGGCGAAAAACCACGGTCAAGACCCGCGAACCACAACGTGGGCAGCGAATCTCACGGCCGTCATGCCCGTCGCTCTTGGTCGTCCCTTCCTCGTTCGGTTCCCCCGGAGAGTTCTCGAGACCTTGCACGCCGCATGTCAGACACAGGTACTGGACCGCGCCGACCGCTTCCAAATGGCGTCGCCTCCTTGGTCTCTTTGGGTGCCGGGACCTACGGGACCTATTCGGTTTTGTAACACCTATTCGTGCCACCCCGGGGATATCCTCCCGGCAGGAGGCGGACGGACGGTAAGGAATTTCTAATAAGAACGTGGTCTAATTCACAATTCGAGGTCATGCCCACAACAACCTCGTCGAAGGAGCCGAAAGAACATGGCCGAGGACGCAGGGTTCCCTCGTCTCGAACCATCCGAGCTGGCCAGGGCCGTCGAGGAAGCCACCGGGTTCCTGGTCGACCTGATCAAGATCCCGACGGTCAACCCGCCCGGCGGCGAGACCGCCGCCGCGCGATACGTCGAGAAGGTCATGGCCGAGGCCCGCATCCCGACCCGGTTCTTCGAGCCCGCCCCCGGGCGCGGCAGCGTCGTCGCCCGGCTCAAGGGCGACGGGACCAAGGGAGCGCTCCTTCTCCTGTCCCACCTCGACGTCGTCCCCGTCGACGAGAAGCGCTGGACCGTGCCGCCCTTCGCCGGGCTGGTCAAGGATGGCCAGATCTGGGGCCGCGGGGCGGTCGACTGCAAGAACGTGGTCGCCGTCTGGATGGCTCTGCTCCTGGCCTTCAAGCGGCACGGCGGGCTGAAGCGAGACCTGATCTTGGCGGCCACGGCCGACGAGGAGGCCGGCGGCCTGATGGGCGCCGGGTGGCTGGCGGAGCATGAGTTGGAAACCATCCAGGCCGACGCCTGCCTCAACGAGGGCGGCGGACCGGCCATCACCGCCGGACCCGCGACCTACTTCCTCTACAACAACGCCGAGAAGGCGCCGGTCTGGGTCAAGCTGGTGGCCGAAGGCCGGGCGGGCCACGCCTCCATGCCCCACTCCGACAACGCCGTCCTCAAGCTGACCCAGGCCCTGGCCAAGCTGGCCCCGTCCAGGCTGCCGGTGCACATCATCCCGACGGTGCGCGACTTCGTCGCCGGCCTGGCCGCCGGGCAGAGCTTCCCGAAGTCCCTGGCGGTCCGGCAGATGGCTAACCCGGCCCTGGCCGAGCGTGTCCTGGCGACCGCCTTCCCCGACGAGGAGCAAGCGGCCGGGTTCCGGGCGATGATCCGGAACACGGCCGCCCCGACCATGCTCTCGGCCGGTCTCAAGGTCAACGTCATCCCGTCGGAGGCCTCCGCCGACGTGGACTGCCGCATCCTCCCCGGCCAGACGGCCGACGACCTCATCCGGCTCCGGGCGGTGATCGGCGAGGGCATCCGCATCGATGTCGGGCGCCGCTCGGCGGGGTCCGAGTCGCCCTTCCCCGGGCCGCTCGGCGAGGCCATCCGCGGCACGCTGGCCGAGACGGCTCCAGGGGCGCGGCTCGTGCCGTTCCTCGTCCCCGGGGCCACCGACGCCCGCTTCCTGCGCCCTCGCGGCATCCCGTCGTACGGCTTCTTCCCCACCCTGCCGAAGGACGGCCTGCAGACGGCCCACGGCCACGACGAGCGCCTCTCCCTCGAGAGCCTGGCCTTCGCCGTTAGGACGCTGGCCGGGGTCATCGGGCGGTACGCCGGGTAGCCCCGAGCCCCCCGCCCCGCGCGGGAGCTGTCGCGGTCGCGGCGGCTAGCCGTCGTCCCGGCGGCCTTCCTCCTCGGCGAAGAGCATCTCCGGGGCCTCGCCCGGTTCGACGCCGCGGTCCCGCCAGTGGTTCAGGTAGAGTTCGAGGTACGGCCGGTTCGTCCCGGCCGCCAGATCCAGACCGAGTTGGGCCGCGGCCCGGGCGATCGCCCGCCGCGGCCCTTCGATTTCAAGATAGTGGCCCAGGAACGGCAACCGGTCGACGCAGACAGTGACCTCGCCGAAGGCGAACGACTGGCGGTCCTTCTCCTTGCGGCAGACCGGGCGGTAGCCGAGGGCGGCCAGGACGGCCAAAATCTCCTCGAGGTCGGCCACTCGCGCCTCGACTTCGTCACGTTCAGAGAAGATGGTCCCCGGAGCCGGCGGCCCCTTGTAGGTGACCTTGCAACCGGCCTCGTCGCGCCGGACGCGCAGGACCCTGCCCTCGGCGACCAGGCGGCCGTCGGGCTGGTCGAGATAGACGTCGGCCTCGCGGACGCTGGGACCGCCCGTCGCCCCGAGCTCATTGAGCCGGCGGCGGATGGCCTCCGGCCCGCCGGACAGCCTGAACTTCAGTTCGATCTCTTTCCCGTCGACCGCCGTCATCGCCCCGTCCCCGCCCGCCGGCCGGCGCGGGCGGCCCGGCAGTCGATGACCCGTTCCTCGGTGACGATGAGGTCCATCGGCACGTCGAAGCGGCCGGGGGTCACGCTCCCCACCACCTGGATCTCGAAGGCGAGGGCGATGGCCACCCGGCCGGGCCGGAGGAGCTTCAGGAAGCGGTCATAGTAGCCGCCGCCGTAACCGAGCCGGTTCCCCGTCCGGTCAAAGGCCACCCCCGGCACGAAGACCAGATCGACCTCCTCCGGGGGCACCGGACGCATGCGCTCAGGGCGCGGTTCGGGGATGCCGAAGTTGGCCGGGGCCACGTCCTCGGCCAGGTCCAGGACGCGGGACGGGATGATGCTCCGGTCGGCCGGGACCGTCTTGGGCACGGTCACGACCTTCCCCGCCGCCAGGCAACCGGCGATGAGCCCGCTCGTGGCCACCTCGTGCCTATAGGAGCAGTAGGCCATGATCGTCCGCGCGCGGGCCAGTTCCGGCAGAGCCAGGGCCCGTTCGGCGATGGCCGCCGAGCGCGCCGTCACCTCGGCCCGATCGAGCCGCTCACGACGGTCGAGGACCTCGCGGCGCAGCCGGTTCTTCTCCTCCCAGACTTCAGAACCGGTCCTCAATCCATCACCTCGGAGAAGTAGACCACCGTGACCTGGTCGGAGAGCTCGATCTCCCGACCGTAGATGGACTTCAGGAAGGTGGCGGCCGCGGCCGGGGTCTTCATGTCGGGGTTCTCGCCCGACAGGTCCTCGGGGGTCAGCTCGGACACCTTCTTGACGGTGACCCGGTCGATCACCGCCGTGAAGACCTTCTGGCGGGGGTGAAACCGGTTGCCGTGGGTGACCCAGATGAGTTCCCCTTCTTGGTACTTGTCACGCTTGTCCCCGAGTCGGATGGTGCATCGCTTGTCCCGGACGACGAGGATGCCATGGTAAACGGAAGAGTAGAAGTTGAGGGCCTTCATCATGGTTTGCCTCCCCGGGTTGAAGTATTGAGTAGTGTTATTCAACGAGGGGCTGGCTAATCCTACCTCACTCGGAAGAAACGCCGGAACCGCGTGGGGACTGAAGAAGCCGGCCCTTCGAGGGCCGGCCCTTCATCCGGTCGGGCGACGGCCGCGGGCTCGCTCAGTCGCCCTGGCCGAAGTAATCGATGATGCCCTGGGCGATGCCGCTGGCGGCCTTCTCCCGGAAGTCGTCGTCAGCCAGCGCCGTCGCGTCCGAGGGGTTCGATAGGAAGCCGACCTCGACGAGGACGGCCGCGCTGAGGGTGCTGTTCCGCGTGACGTAGTAGCCAGCCGTCTCCACGCCACGGTCGGTCAGGTCGGTCGCCCTGACCAGCCCTGCTTGGATGTCCCTGGCCAGGCGGCGGCTGTTGTCCTCGTGGGCGCCCCCGGTGCTGTAGAAGGTCATCGCCCCGCTGACGGCCTCGCTGTTGTCGAAGTAGTTGTTGTGGACGCTGACGAAGATGTCGGCCCGGGTGCTGTTGGCGTAGTTCGTGCGGATGTCGAGGCGACCCGGGGCGTCGCCCGGGAAGGCCATCGTCGTCCGGGTCATGTAGACTTTCGCGCCGGCGTCGACCAGAAGGTCGCGCAAGTCCTTGGAGATGGCCAGAGTGTTGGTGGCCTCGTCGGAGCCGAAGCCGGAAGCGCCGCTGCCGTAGGTCCCGTGGCCGGCGTCGACGACGACGCTGTGACCGGCCAGGGGCTGGCGGGCGTTGCCGCGCGACGGGTCGGTCGTGCCATTGCCGTCCTGGCCGGACGGCGGCGTTGCCGGAGGTTGCGTCGCGGGTGGCGGCGAGGCGGGCGGTTGTGAGGCGGGCGGCTTCGTGGTGGACGGCCCTGGCGCGGGCGCCTGGGACGGCTTCGATGTGGTCGGCGTCTGGGACGGGGCCGGCACGTTGGATGGGACTGGCGCGCCGGCGGGCGCCGGTTGTTCGGACGGCATCGGTGGCGCGGTCGCTTGGGCCAAGGACAGCGGCCCCGTGGATGGCCGTCCGGTACAGGCCACGGTGGCCGTCAGGACCAGGATCACCGAGGCGGCGATGGCCAGCCACCGCCGGGGCCGGCTCCGTTGGTCGGCCGAAGCCCCGTTCAATGGGGAACGAATGGGGATCTCCTCCTTCTGGCTGCCTCCGGGGTTAGTTGTCGGGTTCGGCATGAAGGGACGCCTACCGGTCCGGCGCGACGGCCGTTGACCGGATTCACCCCAGCGCCGACGGCATGGGCCGCCGACCGCTTCAAATCCCCCGTACCATCGCCATTTCCCGCGGCCGCGACGGAACGCGACCGCAGGTCACCAGATCACGACGGATTCGGCCAGGTAAAGTCCTCTATTTGACATTAAGGGCCTGCTATCCTGGATTTCCAGGTCGCCAAATGATGGCAAGTTAAATCAATGAAGCCCCGCCGGCGAAGGACCGGCGAGGCTTCGATTTCGTTCGTGATTCACCGTGATGGTCCGGCTGCGCCTTTGATGGCGGGCCACCAGCCGGGGTCCTCCTCGCCCAATCTCCAGATGACGACGCCGCGCAGGCCGTGAAAACGGGCCAACCGAACACGACTGGTCAGGGCCGTGCCGTCGAGGTACCAGAGGCGCCGCGGCCCTTCAGTTCCGCCGCCGTAAGTGAGCGCGGTCTCGCCGGACTTCGGGTCTTCGGCCGAGCCGGTTCCTGGGTTCGCCCGCAGCGCGGCGGCGTCACGCCCGGCCCGCCGGACGGCCCCGGTCCCCCCCGCCGGCCAGTCATAGCCGAAGGCCGGTAGGGCCAGGCTGACCTGGCCGGGGGCGACGCGGGCCAAGAGGGCGCCGAGGTTGTCGGTGAGCCAGTCGAGACCGGAGAGCGGCCCGGCCGTGCCGCTCGGCCAGTGCTCACCCCACCCCTGCAGGATGAGCCAGTCGGCGACGGCGGCCAGCGCGGCCGGGTCGACCGAATAAGGCTGCTCCCGCGGCGCGGTCAGGGACGGGATGACGACCCCGAGGGTGCGCCCCTGGCCAAGGGCCTGCTTGGTCTCGGTGACCAGGGCGACGATGCCCTGGGCCGCGGCGGGCGGACCCATCGGTAATCCGGTCAGGTCGATGACGAGGCCGTCGGCCATCCGCGCGACTGACGCCGCGGCAAGGCGGGCCGCGAGGGCGCGTCTGGCTCCCGCGGACTCAAGGTAGCCCGGGGTCCCGACGGATACGTCGTTGGTGCCCACGTCCACGGGCCGCAACGTCGCCAGGGTCCAGACCGAAAGGCCGGAGGAACGAGCGAAGCCGATCGCCGGGCCGTCATCAGGGGCCTCGGTCACCTGCCCGGCGGCGTCGACCGTCAGCCACTCCCCGATGATGCCATCGATGAGGCCGGGGTTGTCGCTCAAGTCGGCGTAGGACAGCGACTCGGTGGTGGCGGTCGTGGCCTCGGCCCAGGCCCCGGCTGGGATGGGCGTATAGACGCCGACGACCTCGAAGGCCGGGCGAGCCAGGCGCTTGCGGACCGGCGGGATGAGTCTCATCGTTCCGTCCGGGTCAAGGCCCGGCAGAGCGGCGACCACCCCGAAGAGCACCGCCGCCAGGGCGACCACGGGCCAGGCCCGGCGCCAGGCGCTTCTCAGAAGAACCAAAGGGCAACCCTCCTTGGGGGCTGCCCATATTCTGTGCTTTAACAAAACTTTCCATGCAAGGGCTCGGTTGTCTGTCCCGGCCCGGGCCGTTCAGAACCCCGCCGGTCCGGACTACTGGGCGATGACCGCCAGGAGTTCCCCGACGGCCACCGAGGACCCCTTGGCCACCTTGACCTCCTGGACCGTGCCGGCCACCGGCGTGGTTATCTCGTTCTCCATCTTCATGGCCTCCAGGACGAAGAGCACCTGGCCGGCCTTGACGGCCTGCCCGGCGGCGGCCTTGACCTGCAAGATGACGCCCGGCAACGGGGCGGTGACGCCTTCCATGCCCGGGGGCAGCGAGACCGCCGGGCCCTTGGCCTTGGCCTTGCCGGCCGCCGCGGGCGCTCCCGCGGGTCCCTTGCGCACGGGCGCCGGGGACGCCGTGGGGGCCGTCCGGCGCGGCTCACCCGCGGTGGTCCGGGCCGCTCCCGGGCCGGCCTCAGGCCGGGCGGGGCCGATCTCTTCTATTTCAACCTCATAGGCTCGGCCATCCACGGTCACCCGGAACTTCCTCGCCGTCATCTTCCGAACCCCTTTCGGTCATATGTGTTCTGTCTTGAGTTCATCTGGTCGCGGCGGCCGGCCGAGGCCCACGCCGATGACCTGCTTTGCCGCTGCGGACCCGGCGCGGGGGTCGGCCCCAGGCTGATCCGCCAGGCCAGCGGACGCCCGTAGCCGTCGGCGTCCTCATCGCCGGCCTCCGTCGCCAGGTACTCGTTGATGGCCGCGACGATGGCCGCCGTGACCTCCGGCGGCGGGACCGGAGGCGCCTCTACGCGTCTGCTTCTCATGAACGGTCGCCTCCAGGTCAGACCGGGATGTTGCCGTGTTTCTTGGACGGACGGCTCTCCCGTTTGGAGCTGAAGATCTCCAGGGCGGCGGCGAGCGCCGGCCGCGTCCGCCGCGGGTCGATGACCGCGTCGACGAAGCCGCGGGCCGCCGCGACGTATGGGTTGTGCAGTTTCTCGCGGTACTCCTTGATCTTGCGCCGCCGCGTCTCCGGCGGGTCGGCCGAGCCCGCGATCTCGTCGCGGAAGATGATGTTGGCCGCGCCCTCCGGGCCCATCACGGCGATCTCCGCCTGCGGCCAGGCGAAGGCCTGGTCGGCCCCCAGCGACCGGCTGCACATGGCCAGGTACGCGCCGCCGTAGGCCTTGCGAAGGACCACGGTCAGCTTCGGCACGGTCGCTTCGGAGTAAGCATAGAGCAGCTTGGCCCCGTGCCGGATGATGCCGCCGTACTCCTGGTCGGTGCCGGGCAGGTAGCCCGGAGTGTCGACGAAGGTCAGCAGGGGGATGTTGAAGGCGTCGCAGAAACGGATGAAGCGGGACGCCTTGTCCGAGGCGTTGATGTCGATGCAGCCGGCGAGGACCTTGGGCTGGTTGGCGATGATCCCGATGGTCCGCCCCATCAGGCGGGCGAAACCGGTGACCATGTTCGTCCCCCAGAACGGCTGGACTTCCAGGAAGTCGCGGTTGTCGACGATGGGGACGATGACGTCGCGGACGTCGTAGCCCTTGTTGGGATCCTCGGGGACGATGGCCGCCAGGGCCTCATCGGCGCGGTCGGCCGGGTCCGAGGGCGGCAGGGCCGGCGGCTCCTCGAGGTTGTTGGACGGCAGCAACGAGAGGAGCTTCTTCAGTGTACTGAAGCACTCGTCCTCGTCGGCCGTGAAGAAGTGGGCCACGCCGCTCGTCTGGTTGTGGGTCATGGCGCCGCCGAGCCCCTCGGCCGAGACCTCCTCGCCGGTGACCGCCTTGATGACCTGCGGCCCGGTGATGAACATCTGGCTGGTCTGATCGACCATGAAGATGAAGTCGGTCAGGGCCGGCGAGTAGACCGCGCCGCCGGCGCACGGGCCGAGGATCACGGAGAGCTGAGGGATGACCCCCGAGTTGAGGGTGTTGCGGAAGAAGATGCCGCCGTATCCGTTGAGGGCGTCGACCCCTTCCTGGATGCGGGCGCCGCCGGAATCGTTGAGGCCGATGAACGGCGTACCGATCTTGGCCGCCAGTTCCATGGCCTTGACGATCTTGGCCGCGTGCATCTCGCCAAGGGTCCCGCCGATGACCGTGAAGTCCTGGGCGAAGGCGACGACCGGCCGGCCGTCGACGGTGCCGTAGCCGGTGACCACGCCCTCGGCCGGGGCCTGGACCTCGGTCATGCCGAACTCGGTCGCCCGGTGCTTGACGAAGAGGTCCAGTTCGTTGAAGCTGCCCGGGTCATACAGCTTGGCCAGGCGCTCACGGGCGGTCAACTTCCCCGCCTCGTGCTGCCGCTGGACGCGCTTCTCACCGCCGCCCGCCCGGGCCGCGGCCTCGCGCCGCCTCAGTTCCTCGAGCTTGTCCTGTTCAGCCATGAGTCACGCTCCGCTCCGAAAAACCTTGACATTCTTGCGCATCGAGGTTTTTCACTTATTGTTCGCTCTCCGCCGATGGGCCTTCTCCCCGGCTGATCCGCTCGGCCGGAGTACCCATCGAAACGCTAGAGCCCTGCCGGGAGCGGTGTCCCCAAGAGGGGTTCCTTCCGGCGACGGAACCTCTCCATCAGAATCACCTTGACCCGTGCCTTGGGTGTCCGCAGGTTAATGTCAGGGTCGTCCAGCCGATGGAGCAAGTTCATTCCGGCGACAACGTCCGCGTGACCATCCCACCCGCATCGCGGGCAGTGAAAGCGGTCCCCATGCCGGTTGTCCTTATGGACATACCCGCACGTCGGAACGGGACAGGTTTGACTGGTGTAGGCGGCGTTGACCGTTTCAAGGCGGGAACCTCCCGCCTCAGCGCG
>JAJYMC010000029.1 GCA_021787335.1 Bacillota bacterium
ATCTGGTCAACCGACAGCAACATCGTCGTCCCCCGCGGGCTGGTCCTCGTCCCCGAGGACCGCGGCATCTTTCCCGGCCTGACCGTCCTGGAGAACCTGCAGATGGGCACGGTCAGCTGGCGCCGGCGCGGGATGAAGATCGACGACGACCTGGACAAGGTCTTCGCCCTCTTCCCGCGGCTCAAGGAACGCAAGGGCCAGTTGGCCTGGTCCCTCAGCGGCGGCGAGCAGCAGATGCTGGCCACCGCCCGCGGAATCATGAGCCGGCCGAAACTGCTGATGCTCGACGAGCCGTCGATCGGGCTGGCCCCGCTGCTCGTCGCTCAGGTCTTCAAGACCATCAGCGAGATCCAGAAGACCGGGACGAGCATCCTCCTGGTCGAGCAGAACGCGCGGATGGGCCTCAACGTGGCTTCCCGGGCCTACGTCCTGGAGACGGGGAAGATCGCCCACGAGGGTTCACCGAAGGAACTGCTGCAGAACGAGAAGGTCAAGAACGCCTACCTCGGCGCCTGAGCCGGGGAGGTCACGGGAGGCGATCAGCGGGTATGGCCCAGGCTGGTGCTTCAAAGACGAGCGCCGACGCCGAAGTCGTCGCCCTGACACGGCAACTCATCGCCATCAACAGTGAGAACCCCGGGCACACGGAGGCCGAAGTGGCGGCCTTCGTGGCCCGGTGGTTCAAGGATAATGGGATCACTGACGTTCGCGTGGTCGAGGCCGCGCCAGGCCGTCCCAACGTCATCGCCAGGGTCCCCCGGACGGACGGGGCGGACGGGGCGGACGGGAAGGGCGCCGGCGAGGGCGCCGGGCAGGCCCCGCCGCCCCTGGCCTTCGTCGGCCACATGGACACGGTCCCGGTCGGGTCGGGCTGGACGGTCGACCCCTTCGCCGGAGTCATCCGGGACGGCCGCCTCTACGGCCGCGGGTCGGCCGACATGAAGAGCGGCCTGGCCGCCTCGATGCTGGCGGCCCGGAACATCGCCCGCCGCGGGCTTCCCCTCAAGCGGGACCTCCTGGTCTGCGCCACCGCCGACGAGGAAGGGACCCACATGCTCGGGGCCGTCGGCCTGCTCGACCAGGGCATCCTGGGCAAGGACACGCTCATCATCGCCCCGGACGGGACGGGCATGGAAGTCATCGTCGCCCACAAGGGCGTGATGTGGTTCGAACTCGTCACCCACGGCAAGATGTCCCACGCCGGCTCGCCGGAGGTCGGCGTCGACGCCGTCTACGGTGTGGCCGAACTCATCCGCGAGATCAAGCGGCGTTTCGCCGAACTGCCCTACCAGCATCCGCTGACCGGCGCGCCGACGGTGACCTTCAGCGTCATTGAGGGCGGCGTCAAGACCAACGTCGTGCCGGACCGCTGCCGCGTCGAGATCGACGTCCGGGCGGTCCCGCCGATGACCGTTAAGAGCGTCACCGAGCTTCTGCGGGATGTCGCGGCCACGGCCCCGAAGGTCCTGCCCGGCCTCACGGCGGAGGTCCGGCAGATCAACATCGACCGGCCGCCCGTCGAGAGCGACCTGAACTCCCCGGTCTACCGGGCCCTGGCCGACGCCTGCGCGGCGGTCCTGGGCGCGCGGCCCGAGCCGCGCGGGCTCCGGGGTTACACGGACGCCTCGATTGTCTCCTTCCGGACGGGCAACCTTGACGCCTTCGTCTTCGGCTCCGGCTCCATCCGCCAGGCCCACACGGCCGACGAGTGGGCCTCGGTCGACGACATCGTGGCCACCGAGAAGATCTTCACTCGCGCCGCTGAGGCGCTCTGCTTATAGAGAGCCACGGCGAAAACCTCTCCGGGGATGAAGCCGATTGCACGTTCGGGGTGCACATGGTATACTTGAGGCATGCCAGACATCAAGAGTACAAGGCATTCAAGGCACCTCCTCATGTACCACATGGTTTGGATTCCGAAGTATCGTCGCCAGGTCTTGCTGGGGCCGGTAGCCGACCGGTTGAAGGAGATCATCCTGTCCGTGGCTGCTGAGCGAGCATGGGAGGTCCTGGCTCAGGAAGTCAGGCCGGATCATGTTCACCTGTTCGCGTCGGTCCCACCGGCCATCAGGCCCGCTGATATGGTGAAGGTGTTCAAGGGCGTGACGGCGCGGCTATTGCTGAAGGAATTTCCGCAACTGGCCCACAAGACCGGGCGCGGAACCCTCTGGGCACCTTCGTACTTTGTGGGCACGGCCGGAAACGTGTCGGCGGAGACCATCCGACGTTACGTTGAGGAGCAGACCGTCAAAGGGGGTGACTGAGTTACGCAAAAAGCCTATCGCTACCGGTTCTACCCGACGCCGGAACAGGCGCAGCTTCTGACTAAGACCTTCGGCTGCGTGCGATGGGTTTACAACGAGGCCTTGGCCATCCGGGAGAAAACGTACCGGGAAACAGGCAAGAACGGCAGCTATGAGCACGACGCGGCGGCCCTGGTGGGTTGGAAAGAGGAGAACGAATGGCTGGGCGAAGTGCCGGCGGTGCCTCTGCAACAGTCTCTCCGCCATCTTCAGGCGGCCTACCGCAACTTTTTCCAGAAGCGTGCCGCCAAACCAAGCTTCAAGCGCAAGGGCGGGCCGCAGAGTGCCGCGTTCATGCGCAGCGCCTTCCGCTGGGACGGGCAAGACTTGCGGTTAGCGAAAATGGCTGAACCGCTGCCGATTCGCTGGAGTCGCCAGTTCAAAGGCGTCCCCTCTTCAGTCACGGTTTCCCTCGATACCGCAGGGCGGTATCACGTTAGCCTCTTGGTGGACGAAGAGATTGAACCACTGCCGCCGGTCGAACGGACTGTGGGCATCGACTGCGGCCTAAAACACGCCGTGATTCCGAGTCATGGGGAGCCGATAGACAATCCGCACTACTTCCGGCATGACGAACGCAGGCTTGCCAAAGCCCAAAGGAACCTGTCGCGGAAGCAGAAAGGCTCCAGGAACCGGGCGAAAGCCAGACGGAAGGTAGCCCGGATTCACGCCCATATTGCTAACCAGCGCCGGGACTGGCTTCACAAGTTGACGACAAAGCTCATCCGCGAAAACCAAGTGGTATGCGCTGAGTCGTTAATGGTCAAGAACCTGGTCCACAATCGCAGATTGGCGAAGGCGATCCACGACGTGGCTTGGGGCGAACTCCTGCGGCAATTGGACTACAAGGCAACGTGGTATGGAAGAGCTTTTGTCCAGATTGGCCGCTGGTTCCCATCCAGCAAGACCTGTCATGACTGCGGTTGCGTTCTGGACAAGCTCCCGCTTTCAGCACGGGAGTGGACCTGCCCAAGCTGTGGGGCCTTCCGTGACCGGGATCTGAACGCCTCACTGAACATCGAAGCAGAGGGGCTGCGGCTCCTTGAATCGGCCTAACCAGCCTGCACCGCGGGACACGCGGAAAGAGCCTGTGGAGCCACGGCAAGACCAAAGCCCTTCTCTAGGGCACGGCACGGGCGATGAAGCAGGAACCGGAAGGCGCGAGCCTCCGGGAATCCCCGGATTTCCAATCCGGGGAGGATGTCAAAGAGCTCGTTTGCGTAGAAAACCCTCGCCGGTCTGACCGGCGGGGGGTTTCTTGGTGGGGGCCGAAAACGGAATCTGCGATCTGCGTATTCCGTGACACACTACAGTGGCAACAACTACAGTGGTAACAGCTTGCCAACCTAGCTCTGCCGTGGTATGATAGGGCCACATTGGATTCTTTCTCCTGTGAAAGGGCCAAGTAAGCCTGGGTCCCCAAGAGAGCCGGCGGTTGGTGCGAGCCGGCGCGTAAGGCTGAATCCACCCTTGAGGAGGCGGCGATGAGCCGCGCGGGCCCGGCCCGATAAAGCCGGATCAAAGGGCCGGTCGTATCGTGCCGCCGCGCGGGTATCCCGCCGGGCGGGCAGGCGACCGACCGAAGCAGGGTGGCACAGCGGGTACAAACCCGCCCCAGCGGCCGAAAGGTCGTGGGGGCGGGCTTTTCGTTGCATGGGTGACGCCTTTTCATTGGAGGGGTTAACGTGCTCGACATCAACTACATCCGGGAGCATCCGGAGGAAGTCAAGCG
>JAJYMC010000062.1 GCA_021787335.1 Bacillota bacterium
CGCGGCGTCTTCGTCAAGTCGCCGCGGAGCTTTTCCGTCAGCCGCAAGGCTCTGGCGCTGGCGCTTCCGTCCGACCTGCGAAAGGGACCGGGCGACCGGCTGGTGATCCAAACCCGAGGCCTCTTGCGGTATGACGGAGAGCTGAAAACGTGTGAGCTTCAGTACGACGGTGTGACCAGGCGCTGGTATGCCCACATCACGGTGGAGACGCCAGAACCAGTCCGAGCCACACGACCGGAGAAATGGGCCGGGATCGACCTCAACGCCCGGATCCTGGCCGCCGTGGCGGTTCAAGACTACCCGACGGTCCGGCTGTACCGGGGCCGGGAGATCTGGAGGGAGTTCTCGTACTGGACCCGGCGGATAGCCAGGGAGCAAGCCCGCCTAGCCCAACAGGGGCTCCGCACCTCCAGGGCGGTGCGACGGTTGTACCGTAGGCGCCGGCTGCGCCTGCTGCACGCCCTGCAGGCCCTGGCCCGGCAGGTCGCCGTCGGGCTTCGTCGCGCCGGCGTGACCCACGTGGCCCTGGAAGACCTGACAGGGATCCGTGAGCGCATGGACTTCGGCCCGGGGAACCTCTTGGTCCACAACTTCTGGGCGTTTTCTCTGTGGCGCCGGACGCTTGAGGCGGCCCTCGCCCGGGTGGGGATCCTGGTGGTCGCCGTCCAGGCGCGGGGCACCTCCTCCCGCTGCGCCGTCTGTGGGCAGCCGGTCGCCCGCCCGGTCCGCCACAAGGTCGTCTGCCGCCACTGCGGGACTGTCTCTCATGCCGACGCCAACGCCGCGAGAAACATCCTTTACAAGGCGGCTGGTTTTCAGGCTCCCTCGAAGGGAGACGGGGCGGAGGCCAAAGCCCCGGCGCCGCTGGCCCTGCGGTGGAACCGCCACCGCTGGGTGCCGACCGGCGCCAAATCCGCGGCTGCAAATGCAAGCCGCGACTCCAGGGCGGCTTAAAGCCGCCTCGGGGAATCCCCGGATTTCAATCCGGGGAGGAGGTCAACGCGAACGCCTTCCACCCGCTCATCCTGGCCAGCCTCGGCGCTTGGGGCGTCGCCTTCCCAGCGGCCACGGCCGTGCTGGCGGTTCGGTTCCGACAAGCCGCCGCCAAGGAGGGACTCGCTTGATCTGGGTGGTTGCCTCAGGCCTCTACAACCTCGCCATGGGCCTCTTTCATCTGACCTTCTGATCCGAACGACGGGCTTCGGGCGCGCCTTCGCCGCCGCCATTCTGGTCTTCTGGGTGGCCCGCGCCGCGGAGCAGGTCATCTTCTTCGACCTCAAGCACCGCGTGCACCAGATCCTCCTGGTCATCTTCATCATCGGGACCGCCGTCAACGCGGCGGTCGTCTGGGGCTAGAACTCGTCTCGGCCAACCCGGCCTGACTGCGCCCCAAAGTCAAACGCCCCGCAGACATGAAGAAGCCCAGCCGGACGAACTCATCCCACTGGGCTTCGCTGTCTTCAGGGGAGCGTCATCCCGGCCGGAAAGCGCCGAGCCAGCTCCCTCAAAACATCCTCCCGCGTCACGCCGAGCTGCTCCATGACCACGGCCGCGTGGTAATAGAGGTCCGCCAGCTCCCAGACGAGGTTGGCCCGGTCGCCATTCTTGGCCGCCAGGACGACCTCGGTGGCCTCTTCACCCACCTTCTTCAGCATCTTGTCGAGGCCCGCGGCGAAGAGCCGGGCCGTGTAGGACTTTTCGGGTTCGGCTGTCGCGCGGCGTCGCGAGATGATGGCCGCCAGCCGCTCGGGTACCGAGGCCAGGCCGGCCGGATCACCGCCACGACTCGCGGCCGGCTTCGTCTCAGCCAAAGTCCACGGCTTAGCCGGCTCGAGCCCGCCTTCGCCCATGACCCTGAAGAAGCAACTCTTCCCGCCGGTATGGCAGGTCGGGCCAGCCGGCTCGACGGCGTACAGGATGGCGTCGGCGTCGCAGTCCACGCGGGGCCGGGCCTTCATCCGCAGGAAATGGCCGGATGTCTCGCCCTTATGCCAGAGTTCGCGTCGGCTGCGGCTATAGAACCAGACGTCCCCCGTGGCCAGGCTTCGGTCAAAGGCCTGGCGGTCCTGATATCCGAGCATCAGCACCTGCCCGGTGGAGTGGTCTTGGATGATGGCCGGGATGAGCCCGTCCGGGCCGGGGGAGAGGCGCGCCCAGAGGTCGTCCTGGGCCGGCGGGCGGTTGGAAACGGATGGGTTCTCCGGAACGGATGGCTTCTCGTTCTCTCTCATCGCACCGGCATGCCCCTTTCGCCGAGGTAAGCCTTGAGGTCGGAGATCCGCAACTTTCGGTAATGAAAGATGGAGGCCGCCAGGGCCGCGTCGGCACGGCCCTCCGCGAGCACGGCGGCGATGTGCTCGCGGGTCCCAGCGCCGCCCGAGGCGATGATCGGAACCGGGACCGCCTCGGCCACGGCCCGTGTGGCCTCGAGGTCATAGCCGTCGACCGTGCCGTCCCGGTCCATGCTGGTAAGGAGGAGTTCCCCGGCGCCCAGCCGGACGGCCCGCTGGGCCCAGTCGACCAGCGACAGCTCCGTCGGGACGGTGCCGCCGTGAGTGAAGACGCGCCAGCCGCCCAGGCCCGCGCCGGCCCGGAAGTCGATGGCCACGACGACGCACTGGACGCCGAACCGCTCGGCCGTGGCCTCGATGAGGCCCGGGTTCAGGACCGCCTGGGTGTTCAGGGACACCCGGTCGGCCCCGGCCAGGAGGGTCGCCCGGACGTCCTCGGCGCTGGAGATTCCGCCGCCGGCCGTCAGCGGGATGAAGACCCGCTCGGCGATGCGCTCGATGGCCCGCAGGACCGGCCCACGGCCCTCGCGGCTGGCCGCGATGTCCAGGCAGACGATTTCGTCGGCCCCTTCGGCGCTGTAGAACGCGGCCTGTTCGGCCGGGTCTCCGGCGTCGCGCAGGCCCTCGAACCGCGTTCCCTTGACCACCCGCCCGTCCTTCAGGTCCAGGCAGGGGATTATCCGTTTGCAGAGCACGGGTCATGGCCTCCCGACAAGGTCTCGATGGCTTCCCGCAGGTCGACGCTTCCCTCGTACAGGGCCCGGCCGACGATGGCCCCAGCGGCCCCGGCCGCCGCCAATCGCCTGAGGTCTTCCAGGCTCCCGACGCCGCCCGAGGCGATAACCGAGCAGCCCAGGGCGGCCAGCGCCTCGACCCCCCGGAGGTCCGGGCCATCCCCGGTGCCGTCGCGGTTGATATCGGTGTAGACGAACTCGGCGACCCCGCGGTCCATGAGGCGGCCGGCCACGTCGAGCACGTTCGTCCGCGTGGTCTCCCGCCAGCCGTGGACGGCGAGCCGACCGTCCCTGGCGTCAAGGCTGACGAGGACGCGACCGGGTAAGCGGCGGGCGACGGCTTCGACCCAGGCCGGGTCGGCCACGGCCGCGCTGCCCAGGACGAGCCGGCCAGCCCCCCCGGCGGTGGCCGTTGCGATGGCCTCATCGTCGCGCAGGCCGCCGCCGAACTGGACCGAGCAATTCGCCCCGCCAATGACACTCGTACCGGCGGGCCGGGTCTCGCCAGGCGGGCCACCCGCGTCGACCGCCTCGCCTATCCGCCTGAGCGCGGCAAGGTTGACCGGCCGGCCATCTCGTGCCCCGTCCAGGTCGACGACGTGGATGAGCCTCGCCCCGGCGGCCGCGAAGGCCAGGGCGACAGCGGCTGGGTCATCGGCATAGGCGGTCTCGGCGGCGTAGTCACCGCGCCGGAGGCGGACCACCCGTCCGCCCCGCAGGTCGATGGCCGGGATCACGAGCATCTTCTGACCACCCCCAGGAACCTCTGGAACAACTCAAGACCGGCGGTCCCGCTGCGCTCGGGGTGGAACTGCGTGCCCATCACGTTCCCCTTTTCGACCACGGCCGGGATGGTCGGGCCGTATTCGGTCGTCCCCACGAGACAGGCGTCCTCGACATCGCGGGCGCCGTACGAGTGGACGAAGAAGAAGTGATCGGCCTCCCGCCCCAGGAGGACGCCGGGCCGGCGCCGGCGGACCAGGTTCCAGCCGATGTGGGGGAGGCGGGGAGTCCCCTCCAGCTGGACGACGCGGCCCCGCAACAGCCCGAGGCCCGGGCACGGCCCGCCTTCCTCGGCCGATTCGAAGAGCAACTGCATCCCCAGGCAGAGCCCGAGGAGGGGCCGGCCGGAAGCGGCGTAGTCACGCAGGGCGGCAACGAACCCGAGGTTCTCCAGGGTCGTGAAGGCGTCATGGAAAGACCCGACGCCCGGGAGGATGACCCCGGAGGCCCCGGCGAGGACGGACGATTCGCCGGTCACGACCGGAGCGGCCCCGACCCGCGACAGGGCGGCCTGGACGCTTCGGAGGTTGCCGCGGCCATGGTCGATGACGACGATGGGCAGGGGGCGGGGCGCGGGGCGACGGTCGGTTGCGCCCTCAGGGCTACTCGGGGCCATCGGTCACAGGACCCCCTTCGTCGACGGGACGCCGCCGCCATCGCTTTCACCGGTTAAAGCAATCGCCTGGCGCAGGGCCAGGGCCACCGCCTTGTGACAGGCCTCAAGCTCGTGGTGCGGGTTGCCGCCCCGCCGCAGGTCCAGGTGCAGGGTCAGCCGGGCGTTCGCGGCCAGGGCCCGGAAGAACTCCGGCCCGTTGGCCGTGTCGTAGCCATCGGCCGAGGGACTTGAGAACGCCACCGCCCCATACAGCCCGCCTCGGCCGGACAGGTCCACGACCGCCTCGGCCAGGGATTCGTCCATCGGCGCCGCGGCCGAGCCGAAACGGTTGACGCCACCACGACCGCCCAGAGCCCTGTCGAGGGCCTGGCCCAGACCAATGCCCACGTCCTCGACCAGGTGGTGGGCGATGGCCTCGCCGGTGAAGCCGGCCGAGACCTCCAGCCCCACGCGACCATGCCTGGCCAGCTGGTCGAGCATGTGATTGAGGAAGGGGATCGGGGTGTCGAGCCTTACTGTCCCCGGCCGGTCCAGGTCGACGGCCACCCGCACGGCCGTCTCCGCGGTGCGCCGCTCATATTCCCCGCGCCGTTCGCGTCTCTCCGATTCGCTCTTTGAGTCTCTCATCGTCCGCCCTCCATCGTTTCGACCAGCGCTTCGAGGCACCGGTCGATCTCGTCCGGCGTGCCGACGGCCACCCGGATGTGGTGGGAAAGCCCTTCGTCCTTCGGGTAGTGCCGGATCAGGATACCCCGGGCCCGCATGTCCTGGGTGACCTCGGCCGCGGGCCGGCTGGTCCGAGCGAAGACGAAGTTGGTCCATGACGGGTACGGGGACACCCGTGGGATCCCGGCCAGCCCCTGGGCCAGGCGGCGCCGGCCGGCGATGACCCGGGCGACCGCGGCACTCACGAAAGCCGGACGGCTCAGGACTTCCTCGGCGACGGCCAGGGTCAGCACGTTGATGTTGAAGACCATCCGAATGGAGTCGAGTTCCCTGGCCAGCCCGGGCGCGGCGATGATGAACCCCAATCTGGCCCCGGCCAACGAGAAGGCTTTGGACATCGTCCGGATGACGATGAGATTGGGGTGGCCGGCGACGAGGCCGGCGAGGGTCCGCCCCCTTTCGCCCGGCGCCTGGGCCGCGAACTCCCAGTAGGCCTCGTCCACGGCGACGAAGGTGTCCGGATTGGCGCGAGTCACCGCCTCCAGGATCTCGCCGGCCCCGAGCAGATTGCCGGTGGGGTTGTTGGGGTCGCAGATGAAGACCAGGGACGGCGCCGCGCGCACGGTGGCCGTCAGGCGGTCCAGATCCACCTGGTAGTCGCGGGTCAGGGGCACCTCGGCGACGGGCAGGCCGGCCACCTTGGCCGCCCGTGCGTACTCGGAGAACGTGGGCGGCAGGACCACGACCTGTCGGACCTTGGGTCGCAGGGTCAGGACGGTGTTCAGGATGGACTCGTCGCCGCCGTTGGCCGGCGAGACCTGCTCGGCCAGGACCGCGTCCCCGCCGTTCAGCCCGGCCGAGGCGTTGGTGTAGTCGGCGTACAGGCCCCTCAGCCGCGCCAGGTCGACCTCGGGATACCGGTTGAGCCGGACCCTGGCCGCGGCCAGGGCGCGCTCGATCAGCTCCGGTGGGGCCGGGTACGAGTTCTCGTTGAGGTGCAGGCGGACGAACCTCGTGGCATCAGCGGGCATCTTGGCCAACTCCCTTCTGGGCATGTTCCTCGACCAGGCCGCGGACCTGGCCGACCAGCTCGGCGACCTCTTCCCGGCGAAGCTGGAAGGCGGCGCGGTTGCAGATCAGACGGGCGCTCGAGGCGGCCAGGTCCTTGACGGGCGCCAGCCCGTTGTTGCGGAGGGTCGCCCCGGTGTCGACGGCGTCGATGACCGCGTCGGCCAACCCGGCCACGGCCGCCAGCTCGGTCGCCCCGTGGAGGGTGATGACCTGGGCGGCCAGACCGAGTTCGGCCAGGTGCCGGCGGGCGAAGCGTGGGTACTTGGTGGCCACGCGGAGTCCGGACGAGAGACCGTGGCCGTTTCCTGAGGCGAGCCGTTCAGGAAGGCGGCCGCCCGGCGCCGCCAGGACCAGCCGGCAGCCACCGAAACGCAGATCCAAAACCTCGTGGACATCGTCCTGCGATTCTAGCAGGTTGTCCTTGCCGGTGATGCCCAGGTCCGCCGTTCCGCGTTCCACGTATGTCGCCACGTCCGCCGGGCGGGCCACCAGAAAGCGCCGGCGGCCGTCCGGCGATGTCCATAGCAGCCGTCGTTCATCGCCGCGCCAGGCCTCGAGGTCGAGGCCGCAGCGCTTCAAGAGCTCCACCGCTTCGACGTAGAGCCTCCCCGCGGGGAGGGCGATGGTCAAGGGTGGCATGGTCACGCTCATCGCTGGCCACCCCCCGCGAGCCGCCGCTTCTCGGCCCGCCGCTCGGTCCGTGGCTCGAGCCGCCGCTTCTCGGCCCGTGGCTCGGCCCCTCGCAGCTCGACCCGAAAGCCGTCGCGCCTCAGGGCGGCGGCGCGAGCGAAGCCCGTGGCTTCGTCCCCCGCGTTCACCGTGATTCGTAAGGGTTGGGCGGTCTCAGTCTTCATCCGGCCCTGCGCGGCCAGCGCTCTGGTCAACGCCTCGACCTCGATGGCCAGCCCGATGGCTGGGCGGTCAAGCCCGAAGGCCGACAAAAGCCCGTCATACCGGCCTCCGGTGAGGACCGGGCCGCCGCTTCCCGGCGCGTAGGCCTCGAAGACCATCCCGGTGTAGTAATCGAGGTCGCGGACGAGACCCAGGTCGAAGACGAGCGGCCAGTCGGGACGGCTCCCTTTGAGGATCGACCAGAGGTTGCGCAGTCTCTCCAGAGAAGCCACCGCCGCGGGTCCGAAGACATCGCCCGGCACGGTCTCGAGGCCGTCGGCCACACCCCGGCAAGCGGCCAAGAGCCGGGCGGCCGTCACCCTAGCGGGGTCGGCGCCGGACGAGTCGAGCAGCCGCTCCCAGCCCACGAGGTCGCGCCGGACAAGGGCGTTACGCATGGCCCCGGCTGCCGCCGGGTCGGCACCCAGTCCCGCCAGCATCGCTTCGGCCAGGCTGGCGTGCCCGACGCAGATGGTGAAGTCGTCAAGGCCGCACCGCTCCAGGGACTCCACGGCCATGGCCAACAGCTCGGCGTCGGACCAGGCCGCGCTTTCACCGAAGAGTTCCACGCCTGCCTGGAAGTCGTGCGCCGCCTCCCAGTCGTCGCCATCGGTGACCGCGGCGCCCCTCCCGCCCAGGCGATAGACGCTGCCCGCGTATGACAGCCTCAGCGCGGCGCTCCCGGACTTCAGGGCACCCACCGACTGACCGGCGATGGCCAGGGTCCAGTCCGGTCGCACGGCCATGACCCGACCCCGCGGGTCGACGAATTTCAGGATACGATCGCGGAGGTCCAGGCCCTTGAGCCCCGGCTCCAAGGCATCGAGGGGCAGGAAGAGCGGAGCCGCGACGTCTTCATACCCCCAGGCTGAAAAGACGCCCCGGGCCGCGTTCACCACGTCGGTCTGAGAGACCGGCGACGGCGCCGAAACGGGCGCCGCGGTCCGGCCGCCCCGCCTGACCTCGATCGACCGGGCGTGGGCCTCGAGCCCCTCGGCCCTGGCGAGAACGGTCGAGACCGCGCCTAGCGTCTCGACCGCGCCGGGCCCGACGGCCAGCACCTGTGAACGCCGCACGAAGTCGAGGACGCCCAGGCCGGAGGTGAAACGGGCCGACCCTCCCGTCGGCAGGACGTGGTTCACGCCGGCCGCGTAGTCGCCGAAGGCCTCGGTCGTCCACGGCCCCAGGAAGACCGAGCCCGCGTTCCTCACCGCCGGCAGGAGCGCATAGGGGTCGGTCACCTGGAGTTCCAGGTGCTCCGGGGCGAAGTCACCGGCCAGTTCGGCCGCCTCTTCCAGGTCGCCGACAAGGACCAGGGCGCCGCGGTCGGCCAGGGACCGCGCCGCGATGGCTCCCCTGGGCAGCCGCCCGACCTGGCGTTCCAGCTCGGCCTCGGTCCGGTCGAGGACGGCCGGCGATGTGCACAGCAGCACCGGCACGGCCAGCGGGTCATGCTCCGCCTGGGCCAGCAGGTCGGCCGCCAGGTGGGCCGGGTCGGCCCGATCATCGGCGATGATCAGGATCTCGCTGGGGCCGGCCAGCATGTCGATGCCCACGTCGCCGGAGACCAGCCGTTTGGCCGCCGTCACATAGGCGTTGCCGGGACCGACGATCTTGTCGACGCGCAACAGGGTCCGGGTCCCGTAGGCCAGGGCCGCCACGGCCTGGGCCCCGCCGACCCGGTAGACTTCGCTGATACCGCACAGCCGCGCCGCGCCCAGGACGGGGGCGGGGACCGACCCCCTCGGCGTCGGCGGCGTGCAGATGACCACCCGCCTGACACCGGCCACCCGCGCGGGGATGGCGCCCATGAGGACCGTTGAAGGGTAGGCGGCCGTCCCGCCCGGGATGTAAACGCCAACGCTGTCCAGCGGCCTCACGACCTGCCCGCGAAGGAGCCCGCCGGCCCCGACCGGTTGCTCCCACCACGAGGACGGCAACTGGCGGCGGTGAAAGGCCTCGATGTTCCCGGCCGCCGCGGCCAGCGCCGCCATGACCTCGGGCGGGCAGGCGGCCGCTCCGGCGGCCACTTCGTCCGCCGTCAGGGCGAGCTCGGCCTGGTCGAGCCGGACCCCGTCGAAGCGGGCCGCGTACTCGACGAGGGCCTTGTCTCCATCGTCCCGGACGGTCCGAATGATCTCCCGGACCACCATCTCCCGCCGGCGCGCGCCCGCGTCCGGCGCCGTCCCCCGTCGGCCCTCAGCCATCCGCCTGAAGGCCTTCGCATCCATTCTCGTGATGACCATCCCCGCGACCTCCAACGCCTTGACCCCCTCAAAAAAATAAACGCCCCTCGTCGATAAGAGACGAGAGGCGCTCCCGTGGTCCCACTCTTGTTAGCCCGCCGAAGCGGGCTCACTCATGCCAGGCACACCGTCGCGAAGAGCCGGCGCCAAAGGCGCGCGTGCATCCGGGCGTTCATGCCTTCCTCCGTTAACGGGGAGGCGCCGTCGGCTCCTACAACGGTGCGGTCGAGCGGCTGGACCGGCTGGTCCGGGGCCGCTTATCCGCGGGGCTTTGGGCCGCGCTCAGAGGTGTGTTTCGGACATGCCGTGAAGGTCCGGGCTCGCACCGCCCCCGGCTCGCTGAACCTGGGCGTGTCCTACTCTTCCTCTTCTTCGCTTTGCTGAGGAACGATGGAATTGATGCCTATTATAACAGCCCGCCGTGGGGTGTCAAGGGCTAGATGCCCACCTCATCGAGATGCCACAGCCCATACCGCCTGATGATGTCGATGAGCTTGATCGGGTACTGCGAGTCGGTGGCGTAACCGCACCGCTTCAGTTCCCACGCGCCCTGCGTGCTGTCGTACATCACCGCGCGATAGGGGGCGTACCACGACCTGGTCAGGAGGAGCTGCTGGTGGTCGTCCCAGCTCTCGTTGGGGGAATTGTAGGCGCGGAAGCTGTCGTCGATGTAGTAGACGACGCCGTTGTACTCTTCCCACGTGTTGGAGATGACCGAGCCGGCGGGCCCGCTGCCCTTGATCCCGAAGAGGTTGTTGGACAGCTTGCCGGTGTACTTGTCGACCGGGGCGGACTGGCCCCAGCCGGACTCCAGGATGGCCTGGGCCACCTGCAACGCGGCCGACATCCCGGTCTTCTGCATGGTCTTCACGGCCAGGTCGGAAGCGAACGGCTGGAACTTGTCCTTGTCCATGACCGGCTTGGCCGTATAGAGGGTCTCGGAGTAGACCCGCACCGCCACGGCCGGGCTATAGAGGCGGCTGCCGTCGGCGGTCACGCCCATGACTCGGAACTGCCAGTTGCCGTCGTCAGTCTTGACCGGCGTCCAGGTGTAGCCGAGCGTGGCATCGGTGCCACCGGCGACGGCCCGCGCCGCGCCGGTCTTCGGGTCGACCAGCTGGTACTCGATCTGGGTCAGCGGCACGTTGGACTCCGCTTTCAGCGAGACCTTACCGTTGAGGACCTGGTCGGGCCCGATGGTCAGCAGGCGCACCTGCGGGTCACCCTTGACCTGGACCGGCACGGCGGGCGTGGTGTACAGGTTGCCCTGGGCGTCGGTGACGGCCATCAACACCTCGCGGTTGCCGGTCTGCGCCGGGGTGGGGAACCAGCGGTAGGAGTCCCAACCAGCGTGCTGATAGAGGACCTCCTGCGCCCCGGTGGCCGGGTCACGGAGGATGAACTGCAAAAGGTTGACCACCCAGTTGACGTTCGGGGCCAGGGTCACCGGCTTGTCCACGGTGCCGCCGGACTTGACTCCGGACAGGGCCGTCTTGCGCTCGACCTGCACGTTCACGGTCACGGGCGCGCTGGGGTAGGCCTGGCCGAGGCGGTCGTATGCGGTCGCCTTGAAGGTCCGGCTGCCGTTGTCGGTCATCTGCGGATACCACGTGACGGTGCCCTCCGGGTCACCCTGGCCGATGGAGGTCGTGCTCCCGGTGGCCGGGTTGGTCACTTCCCACTTGACCGAGGCCACCTGGAAGTTGACCGTCGCGCCCAGGGCGACCGGGCCGGTGAAGGTCTGGCCGTCCGTGGCGCCGGTCAGGTTGACCTTGGCGCTGGGGGCCATGGTTATCGGCACCGCGTCGCCGACGAGGAAGGTGCCGTTACGGTCATAGAGCGCGGCGGCCAAGATGCGCGGGCCGCTGTAGAGTTGGTCGGGCAGGAGGGTGTAGGCAGCGGTGAGGTCGGTGCCGCGACCGACCACCGGGCCCTTGCCCGTGGCCGGGTCGATCAGTTGGTAGCGCACCTCGACCGCGGCGGCCGGCCGGTCGCCGACGAAGGCCAACTGCATCGTCGTCGGGTCGGCGACCACCTGGCCCGGCAGGACCGAGGTGATGGTCACGACCTTCGGCGGCGCGCCGCTCATCGGCACGCGTGAGTCGACCTTCACCGTGCCGGTCGCCTGGTCCCAGGTGACGGAAACGCCGAGGGCCGTGGCGAGCAGCCGCAGTGGGATGTAGGTGCTGCTGCCGTAATAGCGTGGCGGCACGTCGGTGATGGTCGCCCCGCCCTGCGCGAGGCTCACGAAGTGGCTGTCGACGCGCATCACCACCTGCGCGTCCCCACGGGTGATGGTGATGACTCCGTCCTTCCAGTCGACAGTGGCGTCGAGCTTCTCGGAGATGAAGCGCAGCGGGGCCAACGTCCGCCCGTTCTCGACGAACGGCGCCGGTGTGGCCGTGACGCGCACGCCGTTGATCATCAGGCGAACGTAGATCGGCGCCGCCGATGCGGTCCGCGGCAGGCTGGCCGTGAGAAGGGCCAGGATGACCAGGGCCATGAACGCCCGGCGCAGCAGGCGATGCGCCCGTAGCCCGGCGCGGAGGCGGGGAATGATGGTCCTGGGTTGGGTGAAGGACTTGGGTTTCGTCACGCATGCCCTCGTTTCTCGGTGGAATTCCGCGTTCACGCGGGGGTCACAGGCTTGTCAGTCTCTTCTATGACGAATAACGCGGCTCGAACGTTCCCCGTACGGCCTCGTTCACGATAGACTTCGGATTATCCTTCTGGTATTTGCAGGTCGCCCGGCCATCACTTAGTCGCTTCGAGGATGGCCGTGCCGGTCCGACAAGGAGGATGCCGATTGGCCACCATCATCGACCCATCGAAGATCGAAGGCTACGCCGTCATCCGGTCGTCGTCGTCCCGGGCCTGAGTCGCCCGAGACCGCCGGACGCTGGGGGGCATATGATGCGGGGAGGGGGTGACCCGCATGGTTCCCCAGGTGATGCTTGACCCCGGACACGGCGGCGATGACCCCGGCGCAACCGGCGTCGACGGGCTTCTCGAGAAGGACCTGAACCTGGCCGTGGCCCTCAAGGTCCGGGCCCACCTCGGCCGCCGTCCGTTCTTCGATTGCGCCCTGACCCGCCAGGCCGACGTCTCCGTTGACCTCCTGAAGCGTTCGGAGATGGCCAACGCCGATCCCGCCAACGTCCTCTTCGTCTCCATCCACCACAACGGCGCGACCGACCCGCGGGCCTGCGGCTCCGAGATCTTCTACCAGAACCGCTCGCCGGACTCGGCGGCCTTCGCCGCGATCCTTGAACGGCAACTGGCGGCCAAGGTCAACCTGCCGTGGCGGCGGACGGTGTTTCGGCTGAACGCGGCCGGCACCGCCGATTACTATTCCGTCCTGAGGAACACCCGGTGCCCCTCGGTCATCGCCGAGGTTGGCTTCGTCACCTGCCCCGACGAGGCGCCTGTCCTCCGCGAGAACTGGTTCCAGGAACTCGTCGCCCTGGCCATCGCCGACTCCGTCGAACAATGGATGCACCACGTCTGGCGGGGCGCGTGAGGCGCAGACCGCCGAGGGCTCTCCCCAGAGCACGGAAAAGCCCGGTCCCTGGGTGAACCAGGGACCGGGCTTTCGCTTTGGCGCGCCGCCCCGCGGTTGATTCAGCCGTCGCCGCAGGTGCTGCAAACGGATGGGTGCTCGGCGACGAAGCGTTCCTTGACGCCATCCAGGAATTCGGACATGACCTCGCGGTTGATGGTGTAGTAGATCCAGCGCCCGCGCTTGGCTTCCGAGATGAGGCCGGCGTCCTTGAGTTCCTTCAGATGATAGGAGAGCTTGGACGGCGACATGTCCAGGTGACCCAGGACATCGCAGGCGCAGACGCCTTCCGGGCTGGCCGGGTTGTCCGGCGAGCAGCAGGCCTGGTCGCGCCCGGCGGCTAGCAGGTCCAGGACCTTCAGGCGGATCGGGTCGCTCAGGGCGAGGGCCACTAGTTCGATCGAGACCACGGTCAGTCACCTCAACCTCAATATAGCACACCGGGGGCAGCATTTCAAAAAAAGTCGGAAGGGAAGAGACGGTAGGCCCAGATACAACAACGGGAGGGGCGATTGCCCCTCCCGTTTCACGTTCCCGTCAGGAGAACACCAGCGACATCCTCAAGAATTGCCTCCGGCCGCCAGGCCCCAGGCCGCCATCAGTGCTTGCGTCGCGGAAAGGTCGGGAACCCAGTAGCTGAGCTTGTCTATGTACTGGGGCGTCCCCGGCAGGGTGTTCGTGACCAGCCCATTCTGGTAAGAATCGTAGCCGGCCACGGCCAGGGAGAGTTGAACGCTCAGGGGGACATCGGTGCTCACGGCCTTGCGGGCCTGGAACAGCAGGGCCGGGAGCTTCGGCACGACCGCGGGGGTGGCCATCTGGCCCAGCAGTGCCCTGATGAGTTCCTGTTGACGGCCGATCCGACCGATGTCCCCGAGGCCGTCGTTCCGCCAGCGGGCGAATTCGATGGCCTGTTGGCCGTCGAGGTGTTGGAGACCCGCCTTCAGGTGAATGTGCAGGTCCTGGGTCGGGTCATCGTAGTTCATCGGTCGCGGGACGTTGAAGGTGACCCCGCCGAGGATGTCTACGATCTTGGCCGCCCCGGACAGGTCGACCTCGACGTAGTAGTCCACCGGGATGTCCAGGAGCCGCAGTTCCTTATGACTGGGGTCGACGCTCATCAGGATCATCGTGTCGCTTCGGCCGATGTCGTGAGGCTGTTTGTCCACGCCCATCAGGAGGATGTTGACCGGCTTGGCCGGCGTGGCAGGTTGCGTGGGCTGACCGGTCTGCCCCGGTCCACCCGTCACGTCGAGCCCGGCGCCGCTGGTCCGCTCGCCGAATGGCGTTGGAACGAGGCCGGCCGCCGAGGCCCAGGCCAACGAGGTGGCGGAGATGACAACCAAGCCCGCCAGGACGGCGACGACCAGGCGGTGTTTGCGCGTCACACGCTTGGTTCGCAACGATTGCTCATCTCCTTGAGTGATTGGAATCGAATCCTCAGATGTCCTGTAACATTCCATGTTAACACACTTGACAACTGACGCCACCGGTCACTTTCAGGTTTTTAATGGAAGCGCAGGCAATGCAGGACCCAGGTCTCTCAGGTCCCTCGAAGTTGTTAACAATGGCGTAACAACATCTCGAAATCCCAGGGCTACAATTGGCTTTGTGACCTGAGCCAATCGTTGATTGAAAGCTTTTGCCGAACATACGACTCAGGCAGGAGGGTGAGATATGCGTCGCCGTTCATGGCTCTTCTGGGTAGGCGTCGTGCTGGCCGGGTTGCTCGGGGCGGGAATCATCGCCTCCCTGACCTTCGGCCTGTGGCGGTTCGCGTCATACGGTCCCAGGGTCGGCGGCATGTATGCCCGCGAAGGTTTCCGCGTCGCGCACGGCGGTTTCATCGGTCCCGGGCCGATGGGCTTCGGGTTCATCGCGCCCCTGGCGATGATTGTCATCCTGGGTCTGGCCGCCTTCGGCCTCTATGCCCTGTTCAGCCGGAACCACCGGACTCGCTGGGACGCCTGGCCGACCTGTCCCAACTGTCACCGTCTCGCCAGGTATGGCTGGAGGTTCTGCCCGCACTGCGGGCATCCGTTGGGCCAGCCGGTCACCGCGCCGGTTCAGCCGGCCACACCGTCCCCGGCGGCCTCATCCGGCCCGGCCCCGTCGGCCCCAGCTAACCCGCCCCCTAACGTACAGCCTCAGCCGACCAGTGGCTAGCCGGCCGGACCTGATATCAGGTCCCGGGCCATGACATGAGGCCCCTCCCGCGTGAGACCGCGGGAGGGGCCTTTCACCTTCCTGAGCTCGAAGTCTTGCTGAAGGCATCAGGAGGGGCATCGCGAATAACTCCATTGGCCCAGCTGAGTAGGCGACAGGGGGGACGGTGATGGATCCGGTCTCAGTCATCCGCGTGACCAAGGACTCGTTTCCTGAACTGCTCCGCTTCCGCGAGGCCCTCGGGTCCCACCGGCACGACGAGCTCCTCAAAGGCCTGGACGTCGGGGACATGTTCTTCTGGTTGGCCCTCGACGGCGAAGGTCAACCCTGTGCCTATTCCGCGGTGATGCTCTGGCAGAACCGGCCCGAGCTTCTTTCGGTCACGCTTCGTCTCGAAGAAGGGCGCTCCGCGGAAGTCCGCGAGGCGGCCGTCACTGCCCTCTGCCGGGCGGCCGTGACCGCCAAGTCCTCGGAGGTGCCGCTGTTGCGTGGGGTCACCTCGGCCATCGCCGATCAGATCCCGGCCGCGTCGCTGCCGGCCATGGCCGCCGACGGCTGGACCCCGTTCCAGGAGATTGTCAGCTACCGCAAGGACGACGTCGTGGTTCCCACGGCCGCGACTCGAGCGGCGGCGGCCGCCGCCCCGGGCGTGACCGTCCGCCCCTTTGCGCCGTCTGACCTCGCCGCCGTCCTCGAGGTCGAGCACACCGCCTTCGACCCTATCTGGTGGGTCGATGCGGCCGGGTTCATGGCCCCGTTCGGGCCGGACGAGGAGTTCGCCGTGCTCACGGCCCGCGATGGGCCGGCCTCAGGCGGCCGGGTCGTCGGGTACAACATCAGCCGCTGGTCCCCGCCGGGCGGCTTCGTCCTGAAGCTCGGCGTTCATCGTGACCATCAGGGCCGCGGCTACGGCCGCTTCCTGCTGGCGCATACCCTCGAAACCTTGCACCGGGCGGGCTGTGCCCACGTCGAGCTGACCACCCAGTTCGACAACCGCACCGCCCGCGGGCTCTACGAGAGCTTCGGTTTCACCGCCACCAGCCGGCACTGGCTGGTGAAGAGAACCGTGGCACCTAACAACCATGGGGAGGTACGCCCTTGAACATCGTCCGCTTCATAGTTGAATGGGTCGCCCTGAGCGTGGTCGCCATCTTCATCGGCCAAGCGGTCTTCCCGCGCGTCCGCCGGCAATGGGTTTGGCTGGCGGCGGTGGCCGGCAGCGCAGCCGTCATCATCGGCTGGACCATGCTCGTCTGGAAGTTCACGTATATGCGCTGAGTTGGGGTCAGGCCGCCCGCAAAAGACGACGTGGCCGCGGCCGCCGATCGACGCGAAGCCAAATAGGCCTCGCCGGCTCCGGCCGGGCATAGACATGTAACGACCGCATCACTGGCTTGCGTTCCGACGACGCCTGAGACCTTCCGTGAGAACGGCTAGGAGGGGTTGTCATGGAGCGTACCGCCATTATCACCGACAGCGTCGCCATCGTCCCGCCAGACGTCCAGCGAGACCTGGACATCCATGTCGTCCCTCTGGTCCTCGAGATCGATGGGGTCTCGTACCGCGATGGGGTGGACATCACCCCGGCCGAGTTCTACGCGTTAATGACGCGGGCCAAGGCCATCCCGCGGACGTCCCAGCCCTCGCCGGGCTGGTATCTCCAGGAGTACACGCGGTGCGCCCGCGACGCCGACCGGATCCTGTGCGTGGCGGCCGGCAGCAAACTCAGTGGGACATACAGCTGCGCGGTCCTGGCCGCCCGGCTCTTCGAGAGCGATGCCCCGCCGGGTGGGAGGGCCGTCCCCGTCGAGGTGCTGGACACCGGGTTCGGGGCCGTGCCCGAGGGCCTCGTGGCCATCGAAGCGGCCCGGGCCGCCCGCGCCGGCGCCCCTTACGCCGAGATCGTCCGCCGCGCCCGCGAGGTGGTGGCCAGGGCCCGCCTGCTCGTGGTCGTCGACACGCTTGAGTACCTCGTGCGCGGCGGACATGTCCCCAAGGTGGCCGCGGCGGCGGCGAAGGTCATCGGGCTCAAGCCGTTCATCGGGTTCCGCAATGGGGACGCCGTCCCCATCGGCGCGGCCAGAGGCAACGAGCAGGCCATGGCGACCATCCTCAAACGCCTCAGGCGCGACCGCGACCGGGTGATGGCCAGCATTGGCCGGTCGCCTCGCTTCATCGCCGGGGTGATGCACGCGGCCTCCCAGGACCGAGGGGAAAGGCTTCTTGGGCTGATCCGCGAACAGCTCGAGCCCGCCGAGAGCTTCCTGGCCGACTTCACGCCGGTCATGGGCGCGCACACCGGGCCCGGAGTCTTCGGAGTGGGTTATATCATGGATTGAAGGCCGGAGTGACGCGGGTGCCGGCCGAACGGGGAGGTCGGCACTGTGCTTGAGATTAGGGCCATGACCATCGACGATTACGATGAGGTCCTGCGGTTCTGGATCGAGGCCAAGGACCTCGATGTCAGCCCGGCCTTCGATACCAGGAACCGGACGGCGGCCTACCTCGCCCGCAATCCCGGGTTGAGCACCGTCGCCCTCGACGATGGGCGGGTGGTCGGGACAGTCCTCTGCGGCCACGATGGTCGTCGCGGCTCACTCTACAACGTGGCCGTGGCCGAAGACCACCGCCGGCGGGGCATCGCCCGGAAGATGCTCGACAGAAGCATGGCCGGCCTCAAAGAGGCCGGCCTGACGAGCGCTTTTCTGATGGTCTACGCGGCCAACCTTGAGGCGGCGGCCTTCTGGGAGCACAACGGGTTCGCGCCTGTGTCGGGCGTGAACTATCACTTCAGCTATTTCGGGCCGGTCGGGCCGGCATCGAGTTAGGACAACAGCAGGAAGCGCAATCGCCAGCAAAGAGGCGGCGGTGGGTGGCACCGACCCCGCCTCTTTCATATTGTGGGAACATAGCCAACCGTGACCAATCTCCCTTTGTCGCAGGCCCTTCGAGACCGAGACCGACCGGGAGGTGAGGCCGGTGGAGGAACGTATCGCTGTGCTCATCATCAGTGACCGGCGGGGGGCCGGGGCAACCCTGGCCGGTCTGCTCATGGCCGAACCGGCCCTGCGGCTGGCGGGCACGGTCTCCTGCGCCGAGGCCGCGGCGCTGGTCCGCCGCCTCAGGCCCGGGGTGGTCATCTATGAACCGTTGACCACCGACCCTGGCGAGTTGACGATGATCGAGCCGGTCATCCGCGAGGCCCCCTTCGCCTCGGTCATCGTGGTGTCGGTGGCCGCCACATCTGAGCACCTTCGCCGGGCCATGGCCATCGGCGTCCGGGAGTACGTGGCCCTGCCGGTGACCGCCGAGAGACTGGCCGCCGTGGTCCGCTCGGTACATGACCAAGAGCGTGAATCGAGACGCTACAGGGCCGCCCGCGGGCTGCTGCTGGTCACCGAACGGCGGCCACGGGTCATCGCCGTGTTCTCGACCAAGGGCGGGGTCGGCAAGACCACCCTGTCGGTCAACCTGGCCGTCGCCCTGGCCCGCGAGACGCGGCACCTAGTCCCGGTGGTCGACCTGGATCAGGGCTCCGGGGGCGTCTCCATGTTCCTCGGCCTCGCCAGGCCGACGCCTCGGGGCGGGCCCGCGACCGCCATGGACCCGCGGCCCGCCGACCCCGACCTGGAGACGACCTTCGCGCAGATAGAGAGGAAGCTCGTCCGCCATCGTCTGAACGTGGCCGTGCTGTCCCCGCACGGTTGCCCGGGCCGGTCCAGACCGGGACACATCAGGCGCGTCCTCGACCTCCTCGCCTGCGGTCATGACCTGACCGTCATCGACACCTATCCCACGGTGGACGAGGCCATTGGTGCCGCCCTCGACCTGGCCGACGTCGTTCTCCTCGTGACCACGCCGGACCTCCCGACCCTTCACAGGGCCGGTGAAGCCCTGGCCGTCCTGTCCCGCGCCCATCGTCGGCCCAATCGCCCCAACGGCAAGGTCCGGTTGGTCGTCAACCGGGTCGGCCCACGGGCCGAGCTCGACCCCAGGGTCATCGAGGATTACCTGGGCCTGCCGGTCTTCGGCACCGTCAGCGATGCCCCGGCCGTCGTCGGTCGTTCGATCAGCCTCGAACGACCGTTCGTGGCCGCGCGGCCGGCGAGCCGAGTCGCCCTCGACATCCGCGCCCTGGCCCTGGAGCTGCTGCGGCAATAGCCCGGCCCGGACTCGGGGCGACGAGCCAACCATTGGCGGACGATATTGCCCCCGAGCAGGAGGTTTTTCGCCTCCGGTAGCAAATATCTTCACGTTCACGCGAGGGGGCCTTTCGTTGCCGCAGTGGAAGCGTAACGTCGTCGTGCTTTGGATCGCGGTCTTCATCGCCGGCATTTGCTGGACGAGCATCATGCCCTTCTTTCCCGTCTACCTCCAGCAACTGGGCGTGGAACAAGGCGTCGAGTTCTGGTCCGGCGTCATCATCTCATTGTCTTCGGTCTGCAGCATGGTCATGTCGCCGGTGTGGGGCGCCGTCGGCGACCGCTACGGTCGTCGAATGATGATGCTCCGGGCCGGCATCTTCCTGGTCATCGGCTATGTGCTCGTGGCCGTCGTCCACAGCGCCTGGCAGCTCGCCCTGGTTCGGATGATGATCGGCGCCCTGACCGGCTTCGTACCGATGGCCGTCGCCATTGTCGGGGTGTCGACCCCGCAGGCCGAGGTGGGACAGGCCTTGGGCATCATCCAGACGGCCTGGCCGTCGGGGGCCATCATCGGCCCGGTGGTCGGCGGGGTCGCCCTCGACCTGGTCGGCATCCGGGCTTCGTCGCTGGCCTCGGCGGTCCTCGTCGGCCTGGCCACCCTCCTGGTCGTGTTCACCGTCCGCGAGGAATTCACCCGTCCGCCCAAGACCGAGCAGGGCATCCTTTCAGACCTCAAGGCGGCCGCCGGCAACCGCCTGCTGATGGCCGTCGTCCTCATCTCCGCGGTGTCTCAGGCCGCCATCATGGCCCTTGAACCCGTCATCGTGCCGTTCGTTCAGCAGATCGCCGGCGCCGGCGCGCCGGGATGGATCGCGGGTGTCCTGTACTCCCTCCCCGGGGTCGCCTTCGTGTTCATGGCCCCGTGGTGGGCCCGGCGCGGCGCGCGCGTCGGATACAGCCAGACCGTGGCCCTCGGTCTGGGCCTGTCGGCGCTCTTCTATATACCCCAGGCCCTCGTCGGCCGGACCTGGGAGCTCGGCGCCCTGCGCCTGGGCTCCGGCGTGGTCGGCGCGGCCATCGGCCCGGGTGTGGCTGCTCTGCTGGCCCTCAAGGTCCCGCGGGACCTTCGCGGCCGGGCCTTCGGACTGAACCAGGCGGCGTCCGCGGCCGGGTCCATCGTCGGACCGTTGCTCGGCGGGTACGTCGGTTCCTTCATCAACCCCCGCGGCGTCTTCATCCTCATCGCCTTCATCTTCTTTGTCGGCTACGTCTGGGCCAAGCGCGCGGTCGAGCCGTGGGTCGCCGCTGAGGGCGTGGCCGAGGACGTGTCGACGGTGGCCACGTAGCGCGATGAACCCACCAAGAGAAACGAAAAGGCCGTGACCCATCGGGGTCGCGGCCTTTGATTCTGTGGCGTCGGCCTAATGCTATCTGTCCGTCGCTGGGTGCCGGTCGCTTACTACTTCGGCAACCAGCCCATCGGGTCGACGGGCGTGCCGTTGACACGCACCTCGAAGTGCAGGTGCGGCCCGTTCGACATGCCGGTGCTCCCAACGTACGAGATCAACTGGCCCTTGGTGACCATGTCGCCCTCTTTGACCTGGAGATTCTTCTGCCCGTGGCCGTATAGCGAAACCACTCCGGCGCCGTGGTCGATCATCACCATGTATCCGTAGAAGTAGTTGTATCGCGCCATGATGACCCGGCCGGCCTCGGCCGCCTTGATCGGCGTCCAGGCCGCGTCGGCGATGTCGATACCCGTATGGAGCTTGCGCGTACGGAGGATGGGGTGAACTCGATACCCGAAGGGGGAGGTTATCCGCCCGCGCGGGACCGGCCAGGCCATGTGGATCTGGGAGCGGTCGGTGGCCAGCCCGGCGCCGCCGCTGTTGGCGCGGATGAACTTGGTCAGCTCGTTGGAGGCCTGTTCGAGCTGGTCGAGGTCGTCCTCGACGTCGCTCTCCAGCGAAGCCAGTTCCGTCATCGACTTCTGTCGCTGGGCCTCGTTCTGGTCGAGGCTGGCCTTCTTGACCTCGCTCTGCTGCTTCAGTCCGGTCAACTGGGCCTTCTTGTCCTCGAGCACGGCCTTCTTCTGGGTTATCTGCTCACGCGTGTCCTTGATCTGCCCGTAGACCTGGACGTCGTTGGAGACGATCTGGGACAGCATCTCGAGACGGGTGAGGAAGTCGACGAAGTCGCGCGACCCGAGCAAGACCTCGAGGTAGCTGACGGAGCCGTTCTCGTACATGGCCCGGACGCGGTCGTCGATGTAGTGGCGCCGCTTGGTCAGGTCGGCCTCAGCCACCGCCAGGTCCGCCTGGGCCTGCACCATATCGGCCTCGGTCTTCCTCATCTGCGTCTGGATCCGGCTCAGCTCCCGCGCGGTGGCCTGGAGGAGCCCGGTGATTCGCTGAATGTCGGCCTTCACGCGCGCCTTGCGTGAGCGGATGTCCTGCAGCTGCCCCTGCTTGTCCCTGATCTGCTGGTTGATCTGGTCGAGCTGTTGCTGGGCGTCATCGACGCTCGTCGCGGCGCGGGCCGTCCCGACCGGAGTCAGGATCAGCACGGCCGCAAGCGCGGCAGCGGCCAACCGGGTGATGATTCGCGGATGTCTTTGGGGCTCATTCATCGGCGGCGACCTCCGTGTCGTGGATCCCCTCGGCTAAGAGGGTCTTAGTCTCCTTCGACACAATTCGCGATGTTCCTCCACGTTATGGTATGTTAGGGGAAGAAATGTAACCTCTGGTATAGGTTTCGGAAAAACCCGCTGGTTTTTGGAGAATTTCGGGTCGCCACCGAATCTTCGTGACGCCGATGCCCGCGCACTCCTCCATTCCGGCTTTCTGTAACCGGAACCGACTTCGCGAGACACGGCACTCGTCGGGGGGGCCCGGCCACCGGCACGGAACACCCAGGCCCCAGAGCCACTGAAGCCGCCTACGAGGGCGGCTCTTTTTTTCAGTGACCAGCCGGCGCGGGACCGGGCGTTGGCGCAGGTGGGGGTGGCGTGATCCCATGCTCCCGCAATCTGACGACGAACGGGATGCTCAACAGGACAGCCCCGGCGACGACCCACAGGCCCGTGGCCGGCGTGGTTCGGTCGGCGATGAGGCCGATGATGCCCACGCCGAGGCTGCCGAGGGTGTTGCCGATGCCGAGGGTCAGGCCCGAGGCCATCCCGCGGTTCTCCGGGAAGAGCGCCTGGCTGAAAACCATGACCACCGACCCGGTCGAGTAGAGGGAGGCGCCGAGGAGGGCGAAGACGAGGACATCCAGGAACGGGTTCCGGAAGAGCAGGAAGAGGCTCATGAAGATACTGGACAGGACCGCCGACCCGATCAGGATCGGCTTGCTCCCGATGCGGTCGGAGAGGTAGCCGCCGGCGACGTTGCCGATGCTGCCGGCGATGAAGAGCAGCGACAGCAGACCGGCCGTCTCGGTGATCGGCCGCCCCGAAGCCTTCCACCAGATGGGGACGAGGGTCAGGGTGGCCAGGGTGGCCATGGAGCGCAGCCCGACCAGGGTCAGGAGGCCGCCGGCAGCGCTCAGGCCGCGGCGGAACGAGGCCGTGAAGACCTTCGCCTGGCGCGGATGCGGCGGTGGGGGCGGGTTCAGGACCTGGGCCATGACCAGAGCCATGATGAGGCCGGGGATGGCCACGAAGAGCAGCCCATGCCGGCCGCCGAGCAGGAAGGCCCCGCCGGCCAGAACCGGGGCCACGGCCCGGCCGAAGTTTCCGCCGATCATGAAGAAGCTCATCCCGAGGCCCTTGCGGCCGACGGTGGCCTCGCCGACGATGCTCGAGGCGTGCGGGTGGAAGGCTGAGTTTCCCAGGCCGGCGATGAGGAGCAGCAGGAGGAGGAGACCGTAGGAGGGCGCGAAACCTAAGGCCAGGGCGGTGACGATGCTGCCGAGGGTGAGACCACCGACGACGAAGCGCCGGCCCCCGAGGCGGTCCGCCGCCATGCCCATGAAGGGCTGGAGGAACTGGGTCGTCAGCGAGGTCACGGTGCTGATGAGCCCGGCCGCGGCCGTGCCGAAATGCAGGACAGGCATCAGCTCGGGCAAGAGGACCGGGTAGAGGTTGGGGTATGAGTCGTTGATGAGGTGAGCGACGGTGAAGGAGGCCGTCCCGAGGGCACCATGGCGTCTCGGCGCGGCTGGCTTGGCCGGCGAGGAACGCGAGGGCGGCGAGTCGGGTTTCGTAGGCTGTCTCACATCACGGCCTCCCCGGGAGATCCTGGTTGACTTCGATGAGGTTCCCATCGGGGTCGCGGAAATGGGCGACCCGGACGCCCCAATCGGGCCGGTCCTGCGGCTCGGCGCCGAAGGCGACGCCCCTGTCCAGCCGGCGATAGGTCTCGTCGAGGTCGTCGACTCTGAAGATAAGGGCCACCCGGTCCTGCGACGGCGTCTCGGCCGGCCACTTCTCGGCGCCGACCGCCCTGGCCATCGCCTCTCGGCTGAAGAGGGCGAGCTTGACCCCGCCGGCCTGGAAGTCGGCGTAGCCTGAATCCTCGTCGCCCCAGCCCGGTTTGAAGCCCAGGATGTCGCGGTAGAAACGGAAGCAGCCCTTGTAGTCGACGACGAGAAGCCGGACGTGGGTCAGGGTCAGGTTCATCAGCGGGCTCCTTTCGTTTGAGAAAGCTCCGTCAGAGACTGCCGTCAGATAAATCATGCCCCGGATGGCGCCCCGTGCATCTGCTCCGTAAGGCCTGGGACGCCCAGGCGGGTCAGGCCTGATCGATCGCCGGCCGCTCGCTCCACGGAATCGCCTCCCACCAGCCCGCACGTAAGGCCTCGCGGTACCAGTCGGGGGAAAAACAGAAACGCCGCTGTCTGGCCAGGGCCACGATGCCCTCGAGGTCGTACTCGACCCTTACCAGCGTGACCGTGCCCTCGACCGTATCCAGGAGGGCGTAGGCGGCGCGCCAATCGCGGTCGAGGGAGAAGCCGACGGCGCCGGCGTTGACAAGCCTCGTCGCGCCGTGCTTGAAGAAGTACTGCCGATGGGTGTGGCCCATGACTACCCAGTCCGCCTCGGTGCCGGCGATTTCGGCGGCCACGCTGTCCGCCGGTAAGCCCGGCAGGATGTAACCGGCGATGGCCCGGGGTGTCCCATGGACGAAGAGAAAGGTCTGCCCACTCGCCTCGAGGCGGTGGGAGAAGGGGAGGCCGGCCACGTAGGACAGGTCCTCGGCGGACATCGCCCTGATGTGCCATTCGAGGTAGGGGACGATGGCCGGGTCGTCACGGTCGGCGTAGGCGTAGCCCGACAGGCCGATCACGGCGGCCAGGGTGACGTCCGTGTTCCCCTGGACCGAGGGCATGCCGAGACCCCGCACCAGGCCGACGCACTCGGACGGAGCGGGGCCCTTGAAGGCCAGATCCCCCAGGCAGACGGTGACGTCGGGGCCGCGCCGGGCGATGTCCCTGAGGACGGCCTCGAGGGCGACGACGTTCCCGTGGATATCAGAGATGACGGCGATGCGCAGGTTCAAGCCTTCCCTTCATAGGTGACCCAGTGGAGGTACTCATCGACCGAGATGGCCTCGACGCTAGCCGGGGTCACTGGGACGAAGGATACCCACTGGCGGTCATCGACGGGTTCGAAGGTATCGGACGGGACGATGTATACGTAGCCGGTGGCCCCCAGGCGGGGGCCGCCGGCCGTATAGACTATTCGAGGGTGGCCCCCTTCGTCCAACTTGTCCAGGTCAAGGGTCCAGCTGACATGGCCCTCCTCATCCGGCATCGAGCCCAGAGCGAAGGCGATGGCCACCGCCCGGTGGTGGGTGGCGTAGACCGCGGTGAGCATGTCGTGCTCGGGCCCGACGCCTCGCGCGGGGCGGGGTTCCAAGCGGTCGAGCCGTACCGGACTGCCGTGATAAAGAAAGGCTGGGCGATCCATGTCCCGCTCACCCCCGCATGGCGCCTCTCTTTCTCCGGGCGCCTCTTGCTTTCCTGCGAGCCTGTCGAAGCGGCAGGGATTTTGCCGAGGGAGCTGGAAATACAAGCCAAGAGGACGGTCTGCACGGGGGTGGTCAAGTGCCGGAGCCCGTGGCGCAACACGCTATCGCCAAGCCCATCGTCGCTACGGTGGAGGTCGGCCCGAACTACATCTTTCACCTGATGGCCGTGGCCGGGGTCGGCTTCGAGAGCGAGTATGCGACAACCTATGGCGCTTCGGTGGAACCCGAGGACCTGGAGACTCTGCGCGCTCTCCACGGTCGCCTGATTTTCCAGGACGGCCACGGCGGGGAACTTGCCTCCATTGCCCTGTTCATCCCGGTACCTCAGCCTTGGCTCCCGCGAGGCCATCGCTGAGTACTTCGGGCTCCTTGACCAGTCGCTGTGCGCGGCCGACCCGGGGCCATTCCTCAGCCGCTACCGATCAGCTTTCGAAAACCTAGATCAATGGACCTTCCACGGAGTTGACCGCTGGCTACTCTCGCTGGTCCCATACCGCGAGGCCATCGCCCGCCTGGGCGCGGTCTACGAAAGGAATTTCGAGCGCTATCAGCGCGACGTCTGGCCGCGGGAGCGGCCCGCCCTCGAAGAGGTGGCCGCTTTCATCAATGGGCACTACGCCGGGCGCGACGTCATCGCCCACTGGGAGAGCCTCACCGGCCTCACCTGGAAGTTCGATCGGTATGAGATCGTCCTCTGCGCTGCAATTAAGGGAGGTCCCAATGCCAACTCCCTCGGCTATGAACGGAACCTGTTCTACGGCGGCAGCGACCGCGT
This sequence comes from Bacillota bacterium, assembly GCA_021787335.1. Classification (GTDB taxonomy): domain Bacteria; phylum Bacillota; class Sulfobacillia; order JAJYWN01; family JAJZPE01; genus JAJZPE01. Next base: position 25,916 of record JAJYMC010000062.1, read on the forward strand.
CTGGATGACCCAGTTCGTCAGCCACGAGGTCGGGACCCATATCCTCGTCGACATCGGGTCCGAGGTCATGGCCCTCGGCCGCTACGACTACGACTACGTCTACCGGGCCCTGGAGAACCTGGCCCGCTTCTACAACGGCATCATCCTTGGGAGCGAGAAGCTCTATCCGATGCCCGCGGACTATCGCGCCGACGAATTCCGCGCCCTCTGCGCCAGGCTCCTGGCCGAGCGCCCTGGGGCGACCCCGCGCGACCTCCTGACCGAAGCACTTGACCGCACAAGGAGCTAATGACCATGGAATTCGGCCGTGGCGACCTCAAGTTCCACTATCGCGTGAGCGGGGTGGCCCTCCATGAAGGGCGGGTGCTCCTACACCGGGCGGTGACCGATCCGTTCTGGATCCTGCCCGGCGGGCACGGCGAGTTCCTCGAGGATGCCGCGTCGACCCTCCGGCGCGAGATGCGCGAGGAGGTCGGCCAGGAGGTCACTGTCGGGCGCCTCATCTGGGTCGTCGAGAACTTCTTCAGGTACGCCGGCTACCGCTGCCATGAACTCGGTCTGTTCTTCCAGATGGACCTGGCCCCAGGCTCCCCGCTCCTCGGCCACCCCGGCCCGTTCCATGGCCATGAGGGCAAGCTCCCGCTGATTTTCCAATGGTATGACGTGACCGACCTGACCGGGGTGACCCTCTACCCGGCCTTCCTCAAAGAGGCGCTGACGGCGGTCCCCGCGGGCACCGAGCATGTCGTGAACCGGGAGATCCCGCCGCTCGTCCCGGGCGCCTGAGCCCTCGGCGACGGCCACGCCAAAAGGGAGAGGCGAGGGGACCTTTCAGTCCGGCCTCGCCTCTTGCGTTACAGCCTCTTGCGTTGTCTCGAAGGTCGCCGTCAGTTCGAATTGGGAAACTTCCAGCTCCTTCCACGACTCGGCCCTCACGGCGAGGGCCGTCTCCCCGCCGGGGCTCCGTGGTCCACGAATGTGCAGGTCGTAGTAGGTCACCTCGGGCTCGTCGCCGAAGGTCACCTCCGAGGCCAGGACCACGGCCAGGACCAGGGCCATGACCTTTCGCCCGAGGCCGGCCTTGCCGCCGAAGATGCCGGCCGCGGCTGGGTCCTCAAAGGTCAGGGTGATGCGCTTGCGCCCGTCCTGGGCGGCGATATCGGCCAGCTTCCTGAGGAGTTCGGTCAGGCCTTCATTGAACGAGCCACCCGACGAGGCGGAAGCGCTCCCACCGAATTCTGGGGCGGGACCGACGGTCAGACGGCTGCCCCACGCCGCGGAGACCTGGTTCATCGCCAGGTGGAGCTTGATGGAAACGGCGGCCGGGCCCGCCTGGCCGGACCCGCCCGGGGCGTCGGTCGGCCGGACCTCGATGGCGACCTCCATCGCCATGGACCGGTAGTCCAGGCGGCCTTCGACGGACGCCTCGAAAGCGGAGTTACTTGCGGAGAAACGGAAATCGGTCGTTTCCGCGCTGTTCCGGATGAAGGTAGACTCGGGTAGCCACCCGGCTTCGGCCAGCTCCTGCTGGGCCCAAGCAGGCAAGGACTGGAAGGAAAGGGGCCCTGGCGCCACTTCGTCCGTGGGCATCTGGGACGTCACCGGAAGTGCGGAGGACACCACGGAATAGGACGCTTCTGTTGACTGCCCGCCCGTCACTCTCAGCTGGGTCGGTTCTCTGGGCTGGGTCGGTTCTCTGGGCCAGGTCGGCTCGCTGCCGGATATCGACTTGATCTGGACCACGGGGACCGTCCCCCTTCGAGGGATGGCTCTACCCGTGAAATCGCCAAAATGCCCCCGGTTTGTTAGAAACCGGGGGCCGGCGAGAGTAGGAGGGGTCTCCTTGAGCAGTGACCCTGAGCGACTGGACTTCTACAACCTGCATCTTCCCGACGAAGTCAGGGTTTTCGCCGTTCCCACGGCGGCCGTCCGCCGCTGGGATGACGAGGTCTTTGTCTACGACGTCCGCGTCCCAAGCGGCGCGACGCTCCGGCACTATTCGTTCTACCGTCGCTGGTTCGAGGTCAATTGCAGCCTCAGCCCCGATGACCGGTTCATGGTTGAACCCGGACCCATCGAGTGGTCCTTCAACTGCGACGTCTGCTCACCGTGCTATAGCCTGGGGTCGCAGGTCTACAGCGTCGACCTCGCCCTCGACATCCTCGTCGGGCCGGATGGCCGGAGCCGGGTGGTCAAGGACGAGGACGTCTTCGCGCGGGCCGTGGCCGATGGCTGGCTGTCGGCCGCCGAAGCCGAAGGGGCCAAGCTCGGCCTGAGTGAGCTGCTCGGGCTCATCGAAGCCGGGCGCTTCCTCCCTTTCCTGGCCGAGGTCTGCCCGTTTGGAAGAAGGTCTCCGGCCCTCGAACAACCTCCGCCGCGGCGCGGGCAGCTCAGCGACGTCCCGCTCCTCGGCCGGGCGGAACGGGAGGCCTGGTATGGGCGCCGGGCCTGAGTCGACGGCCGATCGGTCAAGCGGGGAGCTCGAAGCTCAGGGCCCTTCCATCCGCCTTGACATTGAGCATGATGGATTGCCCCATCAGGGTCAGCTCCGTCTCGCCGGGGGGCAGCGACGGACCAATCAATAGGCTCGATGTGGACCCGCTGCTTCCACTGCTGGTCGGATACACCCGACCTCCGGCTTCTATGAGCGTCGGGCTTGCGATTGACCCGTTGACGGTGAAGCCGTCCGTCTTGAGGATCCCGGTCGTCAGGAACATGATGGTGGACCGCGGACTGAGCGAGGCCTCCTCCAAGCGGACCTCGACCCCGGCCACCTGGCAGACAACGGGGCCGGACCAGATGGCCGGCCGGTCCGCGGGCACCTCGAACCTGAGGGCCCACGGCGAGGTGGCTGGGTAGCTGAGGGACTGGTAGCTCAGGCAGGCTGCGGCCCCGGCCGGGAGCGGAGCAAAGACAGTCGCATCAATGGGGCATTGAAGGGGCGGCCCGCCTGGTTCGCCTGGCTTGGCATACGGGGCGTACGGAGGCAGGGGCTGCAAGTCGGGCCGCGCAGCCCGGTGGGGGATGCCAGTGTACCTGAGCCCCTGGCAGTCGATGACCCCCCAGACATGGGACTGTTCGCGCAGGAGGAGCCGCCACTCTGGGCTGACGCCGCAAACGACGATCGCATCGGGCGGCTCGGGCCAACACAACTCCTGCCAGAGCACGGTCCGTTCGGCCGACCGGAGCAGCCGATTCAAACGCAGCTCGACTCCACCCGGCAGGGGCGTGCTTCGCTCGAACGGCATGGCCGAGTGCCAGTCGGCCACAGCCTCGGGCGCCAGGACGAAGCTGAACACCCAAGGCCCACCGGCAGGTGGTGGCGGAGCCCCATCACGCAGGGGCGCCAGGCCCGGCACCTTGATCGACATCTGGCCGCCCGTCCTTGGCACGGGCCCGACCAGGAGCCCGCTGACGACAGGCGAGTCGGAGACGCGCCCCTCAGGTGATCTGGCCATCCACACCTCTGGTGTCCCGGACTCGACCAGCGGCATCTCGCCGTCAGGTCCGGCCAGTATGGCCCCGGCGACCCGGTACTGGTGCGGGCCACGGACATGCACGCGGTAGCGGACCAGCAGGGTGCCATCGGCCGCAAGGCGCGGCTGGCATAGAACAAACGGCCCCGGCGCAGGGTCCGGGGCAGGGACTGGAGCATGCGCGGCCTTCTCGTCGCTCATGGGTCCACCTCCTGTCTGACTTCAACAGGCGGCCGGGCTCAGGAGTGCATCTCAGCCGAGCTCAGGAGTACCTCTCAACCGGGCTCAAGAGTACATCTTCACCAGCACGAACTCGAGGAAGCGGTCGGTGACGATCCGCTTCAGGAAGCCGACCGCCTTGTACATGGGCCCGACGATGACCCGGGCCGGCGGGTTCTTGGCCCGCATCAGTCCGGCCAGGACCCTGACCACGACCTCCGGCCCCGGCCCGGCCAGCTCGGACTTCTCCATCGAGGCCACGGCCTTCTGGCACCGTTCCTTGTAGACCGAGTCGCCCTTGGCCGCCGAGACCCATTCGCGGGCCGAGGTGAAGCCGGTCTTGATGTCGCCGGGCTCGATGAGGGAAACCTTTATCCCGAAGGGCGCGACCTCCATCCGCATGGACTCGGTCATCGCCTCCAGGGCATATTTGCTGGCGCTGTACATCGATTGGAAGGGCAGGGGGATGAAGCCCGCCACCGAGCTGACCACGGCGATGAAGCCGCCGCCGCGCTTGCGCATGGCCGGCAGGACCGCGCGGTAGACCCTCAAGGGGCCGAAGAAGTTCGTGTCGAACTGGGCCTGGGCCTCGTCCGGCGTCGTGTCCTCGACCGAGCCGGCCAGCCCGAAGCCGGCGCAGTTGACCAAGAAGCCCAGGTCGCCCTCGGCCTTCAGCACGGCGTCCACGGCCGCCTGGACCGAGGCGTCGTCACGGACGTCCAGCCGGAGCATTTTCAGGAACCCGCCGTCCTTGCCCGCCTGCGGGGCCGCGTCAACCGGCACCCGCCGGGCCCCGCCATAGACGTGATACCCCCGGTCTCTCAGGTACTCGGCGACGGCCTTGCCGATGCCCGACGACGCCCCGGTGACCAGTACCGCCTTGCCATAACCCTCAGTCATGACCGTTCCTCCTCTGGCTTGGCCTTCGGTCTTAAGACTGGCTACTCTACCCATAGTCGTCCGATTCGACAGCCCTTCGCGGCCTCCTTCATTGCTATCATTATCACAAATTGGGGGCGAACCAACATGGATGAACGTCAGCGCTGCCGGGGGGGCGCCTTCGAGCGGACGGGCGAGCCCTACGCGGCCTCGACCGACCCCATGTCGGCCGGCAACGGCTCGCTCATGCGGCTGGCGCCGGTGCCGCTCTTTTATGTCCATCGGCCGGCGGAGGCCGTGGCCCGGTCCGCCGACAGCTCGCGGACCACGCACGGGGCGGTCGAGGCGGTCGACGCCTGTCGCTATTTTGCCGCCCTAATCGTCGGGGCCGTGCGCGGCGCGTCCAAGGACGAGCTTCTGGCCGACCGGTTCGAGCCGATCCCCGGCGTGTGGCGGGACGCGCCACTGGCCCCCAAGGTCAATGAGGCCGCCTCTGGGCCTTCCATCGCTCCGGTTCGTTCCGAGAGGGCGCCCTCCTGGCGGTCAACCTGGGCGACGACGCCGACACGACCGGCGCCATCTACGGCCAACTGGCCGGGGCCTACTACGGCGAGGACGCCATCCCCACGGAATGGCGGGCGGTCCTGGCTCGGCACGGGATTATCGAAGGGTTGGCCGACAAGCTGTACGAGCTGGCGCCAAGGCCCGATTGAAGCGTCAGTCTGAGGAGAATGAAGCGATGGCCGAGCAGATCACCATCCAATGGAACCGGGCTGCCCGCGGGCCCCGTCCCGCGAACCCGTGCTTCAAGCTGTCGCCGGAAGTGCTCATCGAACTGCCCCCGGCCGACTGGGGACACGGCGACCTCCTGCTCTATCTCCCCCGGCGGGGGTGGCTCGTCCGGACCATCTCAACCGATGTCGCCGCCTTCGCCCTCGAGAGCCTGCACGATCTGCTGACCAGGATCGCCAAGGGCTCGTTCCCGCCGGCGGGCGTCAGGGAAGCGGAGGTCCTTGCCGCCCGGGTCGCCGGCGCGGGTGCCCAGGCTTAATCTAGTGTTTACTTTCTAAATAAGGCAATGGGCCTTGCCAGGCGGGGCGCGGTGAGTTACAATGAGCATACCTACTGAGATGAATTATCAATAAGGCGGTAATCCATGGCCAACGAACACAACCACAACCGGCTCACTTACGATTACTTCCGCCAGCGCGGCCAGACCCTGCTGTCCCTGATCACCGACATGGGGCCGGGCTTCCTCGTGACCATCGGCTTCATCGACCCGGGCAACATCGCCACCAACGTCGTCGCCGGCGCCGCCTTCGGCTACCGGCTATTGTGGGTCGTCCCCCTGGGCACGCTCATCCTCATCCTCTTCCAGGAGATGGCCGCTCGCCTTGGTGTCTCACAGCGACTCTGCCTCTCAGAGGCCGTCTGCCCGATGGTCGGGCCGGCCTGGAGCATACCGCTGGGCGGCCTGGCCCTGGTCGGCTCGGCGGCCACGGTGTTGGCCGAGCTGCTGGGGGCCGCGGTCGGCCTGAACCTCCTCTTCGGGTTGCCCCTCCTGGCCGGCGGCCTCCTGACCGCGGTCGTCGTCACCGCCGTCATCTGGAGCCAGGAGTATCACCACGTCGAGGACCTCATCGTCGCCATGGTCGGCCTCATCGGCCTGGCCTACCTGGTCGAGATCTTCCTCTCCCGGCCGGCCTGGGGCGAGGTCGCCCACTACCTGGCTGTGCCCCACCTCGACCATGCCAGCGCCTACGCGGCCATCAGCGTCCTCGGGGCCATCGTCATGCCCTCGAACCTCTACCTGCACTCGGCCATCGTCCAGAGCCGGAACTGGAGCGGCAACCGGATGCGGCACGAGTTCTTCGACACCACGGTCAGCATGGTCGTCGGCGGGGTCATCAATGCGGCCATCATTATCGTCGCCGCGGCTGTCTTCTACCGCCACGGTCTGCCGGTCAACGGGCTCGACGACGCGGCCCGGACCCTCGAACCCATCGCCGGGGCGTTGGCCCGAACGGTCTTCGCGCTGGCCCTGATCCTCGCCGGCCTGGCCTCTGGCATCACTGGGGCGATGGCCGGCTCATACGCCGCCGGCGGTTTCTTCCCCTGGCGCCGGCGACGGGGCGCGCGCCGGCCAAGTGTGGACCTCGGCGGCAGCCCCGCCGGCGCCAGCCCGGAGCCGGGCTGGCACCACGCGAGCGGTCCGTTCCGGGTCGGCTTCCTGGTCGTCCTCGGGCTGGCCGTGGCCGGGCTGGCCCTGACCCGGAACCCGCTGTCGACCATGGTCCTCAGTCAGGCGCTCCTCGGCGTGATGCTGCCCTTCACCATCATCCCCCTGCTCATCCTGACCAGCCGGCCGGCGCTGATGGGGAAGTGGGTCAACCCGCCGGTCGTGAAGGTCCTCGGCTGGGCCATCGCCGCCGTGGTCATCGGGCTGAATGGCTATCTGCTGTATACGGTCATCTGGTGAGGTCGGCGAAATAACCCCCAGGGGGGCATGCCGGTTGCCTGTTTTCGTCGTCTTCCCTTCGACCCATGAGGCCATGAGCCTCGACCGCCTGCTCACGCAGGCCGGCATAGACCACGAACTGGTCCCGGTGCCGCGGGAGATCAGCGCCTCCTGCGGCTTCGCTGTGCGCCTGCGACCGGAGCACGAAGCGGCCGCCCGCGCCCTGGTCGACAGCGGCGGGGTGCGGACCGAGGGGTTCCATCGCCTGGGCCCCGACGCTTAAGAGGTGATTCGCTTGAAGGACCGTCTCGTCTACATGGACAACGCCGCGACCTCCTGGCCGAAGCCGGAGGCCGTGGAGGAAGCCATGATCCGCGCCATGCGCGAGGCCGGCGGCAACCCCGGCCGCTCCGGGCATCGCTTGTCGGCCGCGGCCGCTCGGGTCGTCTTCGACGCCCGCGAGGCGGTGGCCCGGCTCATCAGCGCCCCGGACTCGCGCCAGGTGGTCTTCACCGTGAACGCTACGACCGCCCTCAACCTGGCCATCGCCGGCGTCCTCGAACCCGGGGCCCACGCCGTGACGACCTCGATGGAGCACAACTCGGTCGCCCGGCCCCTGCGCTATCTGGAGTCTCAGGGGGTCGGCCTGACCGTCGTCGAGACCGGACCGGACGGCCGCGTCGACGCCGGCGCGGTGGCCCGGGCCATCCGGCCCGAGACGCGCCTGGTGGCTATGACCCATGCCTCGAACGTCATCGGCACGGTCCAGCCGGTGGAGGAGGTCGCCCGGCTCTGCCGCCAGCGTGGGGTGCTGCTGTTGGTCGACGCCGCCCAGACGGCCGGATGCTACCCCATCGACGTTGGCGCCTGGGGCGTCGACCTCCTGGCCTTCACCGGGCACAAGTCGCTCTTAGGCCCGTCGGGCACGGGCGGGCTCTATGTGCGCGAGGGCGTGGCCATACGCCCGCTGGCGAGGGGCGGGACCGGCAGCCGTTCGGAACTCGACGTCCAACCAGATTTCCTGCCGGACCAGCTCGAGAGCGGCACGCCGAACGTGGTCGGCCTGGCCGGGCTGGCCGCGGGGGTCGGGGTCGTGCTGGAGGAAGGGGTCGAGGCCATCCGCCGCCGCGAGGACGAGTTGGCCGGACGCCTACGCGAAGGGCTCCGGGCCATCCCTGGGGTAGCCGTCTATGGGCCGCCCGAAGGTGTCGAGGCGGTCGGGGTCGTCTCCTTCAACCTCGAGGGGGTCGAACCATCGGATCTCGGTTACATCCTTGACGTCGAATACGGCATCCTCTGCCGGGTCGGGCTGGACTGCGCTCCGTGGGCGCACCGGACCATCGGCACCTACCCGCGCGGCACGGTCCGCCTGAGCCTCGGCTTCAACAATACGGCCGCCGACGTCGACCACGTCCTGGGGGCCGTGACCGAGATGGCGGCCGAGGCACGGCGCGAGGGCAAGCCGTAGTAACTGCCGGTCCGCGGGGTTGCGGGAGCGCGACGAGAAATAGAGGGCGGGCCTACTTGCGGCCCGCCCATTCGTCGTGGAACCTGGCGAGGAACTCTTCCATGAACCGATGGCGCCCCTGCGCCATCTTTTTTGCTGTCTCCGTGTTCATCAGGCCCCGGAGCTTCAGGAGTTTCTCGTGGAAGTGGTTGATGCCGGTCGACCGGGCCTGGCGGTACTCGGTCTCGGTCATCGCGCCTCGCGGTGCCGCGTCCGGGTCGTGGAGGGGGCGGCCGTGCGCGCCGCCGTAAGCGAAGGTTCGGGCGATGCCGATGGCGCCCATGGCGTCGAGCCGGTCGGCGTCTTGGACCACGCGCCCCTCCAGGGTCCGCATCGGCGGACGGTTGCCGCCTCTGAAGGACATGGTCGAGATGATTTCGAGGATGTGACCGGCGCCTCGTCCGGCGGTCGGCTCCGCCAGTCCCTGGCGGTCAAGCCACGCGCGGACCATGGCCAGCCCGGCTTCCTCGTCGCCGGCCACCTTCTCATCGGCCAGGTCGTGAAGGATGGCGGCCAGGATGCAGATGAACTCATCGGCGCCCTCGGCGCGGGCGATGGCCCGGGCGGTCTCGGCGACGCGCTCCGCATGCCACCAGTCGTGGCCGCTGTGGTCGTCCTTCAACGCCTCGCGCGCGAAGTCACAGGCCGCTTGGAGGATGGCGTCTTGACCGGTGTCGGTGATTTGGCCCATGGCGGTTGCACCCCCATGAATTCCTAGAGCTTCAACAATTCGCGCAGCAGACGTTGTGCTTCGGCGAGGTCGGCCGCGGCTTCGGCGGGACTCTTGCGGCGGGCCCCCAGCACCGGCCGGGCGACCTCCAGCAGCCGGGCTTCGTCCAACAGCCCGAACTCGGCCGCCGCTTCCATCACGAAGACGAGGTCCCTCAGGGCCGCGTCTGGGTCCGCGTCCAGCGGGGCGGCCAGGATGGCGGCCATCCGCTCGCGGCGGAAGTTGGCGACCGCCTCGTCCTCGCGCATGAAGAGGGCCTCAAGCTCCGCCAGTTCTTCGGGCGCCAGGGTGAACCCGGACGCCGCCAGGTTCTCCTCGAGGTGCTCGAGGCTGGATGGGCCGGTCAGGGCCGAGACCACCGCCGGCTGGGCCAGGACCCAGGCGATGGCTGTCTGGGCCGACGTGCGTCCGTGCCTGGAGCCGCCGGCCGACCGCAGCTCTTCCATGGCCGCCGCCGTCTCGGCCACGGGCGTCTTCGGGTCGTCGAAGTGGACCTGGAAGAGGTCGATGTGGTCGGTGCCCAGGTGCCGCAGGCTCTCCTCGCACGAGGCCACGACGTGGGCGGGGGAGAGGTCTCTGCCGCCGTCCTCGGTCACGCCGACCTTGGTGGCGATGACCACCTTGTCCCGAAAGCCCTTTACCGCTTGCCCCAGGACCTCGCTGGCCTCGCCGTAGTGGTCGGCGGTGTCGAAGAAGGTCACGCCCAGTTCGTAGGCGCGGGCGATGACCCGGGCGAAGCCCGCTTTGTCCTTGCGGCCATAGGCGCCAGTCAGGGCGTAGCAGCCGAGACCGATCTCCGACAAGGTCAGGTCGGACTTGGGGAGCTTGCGGTAGCGCAAGGGTGGGCACCTCCTGGGTCAGGGGTGGGTGGTAATAAGGTCGGTTCGCCACAGGCCCAGAGACCCTTTGGCGGGGATGGGGGTGGGAAGGAGGCGGACGTCAGAGATGAACCACTGGAACAGTCCCGGCGTGTAATGCCCAAAGTCGGACTCCGGGCCGGGAGGTGTGTTCGCCGGAGAGATCTCCTGCACATCAGCGATCCGGCCGACCGCCAGGATGACCCCGCGAGGCAGATCGCGCCAGCTCTCGTACCCTGCCGTGGCCAGGGCATCCCTCACGGGCGCGATGGAGCAGGCTTCTCTTTCTCGCGGAGACATCCCGACCGAAGCGTGGATGGCGATGGGGCCACGGTAACCGGTGGGCCAACTCCTGATCTCACGGCGTTTTGCCCCCACCGAGACCAACGTTGCCCAAGGCTGTCTGATCGAGATCACCCGCATCCATCCGTCTCCTCCAAGCGTCGGCTTTCGTACCGGACCTACTTGATCTTCAGCCCGACCAGTCTTGTCTTGGGGCCCGGGGTGACGACCCCGAAGTAGATCGTGCCATCGTCCGACCAGGCGACGGGGGCACCCCCGAGCAACCAGTCAGGGCCGGACTGGTCAGGCATCGCCAACAGCGCCAGCCGGCGACTGGTCAGGTCGATGGTCCAAAGGCTAGGCCACCCGACCGGTTCACCCGGGGTGTTGCGACCCCACTGCACAAGCTCAAGCGACAGGAGGCCGAGGTGCCCATCGGGAGACACGGCCAGGGGCCGGCTCTCGACGGGTCCATCGGTCAGCGCGATGGGCTTATCCGTGCCCGGCTCGAAGAGCTTGGCCCGGTCGGAGTACAGGTCACCGTAGGAGCCCTGGCCGGCGAGGAAGGCCTTCCCGGATAGAGCCCAGTGGAACAAGATGATGCCGCCATCCCTGGCCACCTGCTGTTTGGCGGCCGTGGCCACATCGTAGATGTTGAGCGGTCCACTGCCTTCCCAATACCTCTCGCCGTAAAGCACCTTCGTCCCATCCGCGGACCATCTGGGCAGTACAGGGTGCCGCGACGAGTCCCCGGCGTTGGGTTTGGCCTCATCGATAAGCCGGCGGCCTGAGCCGTCAGCCCCGATGAGCACCAACCCCTCGTTCGATGCGTAGGCGGCGGTGTCCCCCGCAGGGGACCAGGTCAGACCGGCGAGACCCCCTTTAGTACGGTCAGTGGACGCACCTGGCGAGTCGTCAGGTCCAGGACCTTTATCTCTGTCGGTCCCTGCCGGTCAGCGGCCGTGGCGAACACCAGCTGCTTGACGTCGGCCGTGACATCGAAAGAGCCCCAGCAGCGGGAGACCAGCTGTTCGCTTGAGCCGTCAGGACCGACGACAAAGAGGGCGTCGTTGGGGCCGCCTTCACCCTTGGCGAAGAAGACCTGACGCCCGCGGACGACCAGACCACCGATGCCGTACTCGCCGCCAAGGTCGAGATCGAGAACCTTCTCGGTCTCACGGGCCTTGACCTCGCCGAGGATGGCTGCCAGGACCAGGACGTCGGTGCGGTCGCCGGCGAGGGCCATGGCCCGCCTGAGGTACGGCAGAGCCTCCTCGCGGTGGCCGTCGTGGGTCAGGGCCTTGGCGGCGGCCATTTGGGCGTCCAGCCAGTCAGGGCTGAGGTCGGCGGCCAGCCTGAAATCGTCGGCGAGCATCGCCAGAACCCCAGCGGCCTTGGCCGCGGCGCGGTCGCGGGCCAGGGCGGGGTCCTTCTGTACGCCCGCACGCCAGCCCGGGGCCACCTTGTCCACCGCCGCGCTGAGCCATAGCGCGCCCTCCGGCGGTGGCCAGGAGGGCTCCTTACCGGCATAAGCGAGCCGGAGCAGTCCGGTATAGATGCCCGGGACGCTTGGGTCATAAGCAGAGGCTTCGACATAAAGGTCGGCGATCCGCAGATTGGCCTGCCACCCTTTTTCAGTGGCCGGGTCGGAGGGGCTGCGCGTCCCGGCCTCGGCCACGAGGGCCAGGGCCAAGAGATGCTTGGCGGTGGCGTCAGCCGGGTCAGCCTTGACCATCTCACGGGCCGCGGCGATGGCCTCGGTGGTCTTGCCCGTGGCGATCAGTTCCTCGACCTTGTTCTTCGGGGCGCCGGCCGAGCGGCAGCCGCCCGCGGCCATGACCAGCGTCACGGTCAGTATCACCCATAGCGCAGTCGAGATCGGCGCGGAGACTCGCCAGAGTCGCGAAGACCGCAATGAAGCATGCCTCCCTCAGGCCGTCGGGCCGCCCTAACGCTTCAACTCCAACGGAAGCTCACTGTAGCGGTCGCCCTTCCCGCCGATGTCGAAGAGGACGAGGCGCGTGGCCTCGTTCGGGATGCCGTCGACGCCCACTTCGAAGTAGCCCCAGTCGGCCGCGCCGATGGCCGTGCGGGCCGGGCCGGACCGGAGGACCTTCGCTTTAGCGTCCTGAAGTTCCCACTGGAACTGGGCCTCCCAGATCCGGCCGATCCCGGAGACCTTGGCCGTCCCGGTCTTTGGGTCGAAGGTGAAGCCCGTGACGACGAGGTCGCCGGATTGCTTTTGCGGCGTGACCTCCGACCCCAGCGGCAGTCCGACCAGCGAGGCCAGATAGCCGTGGCCCAGCGTCTCGAAATAGGACGCCCAGAGGTGCCCATCCACCGACCAGATGTTCACCGGGGTGTATGGTGCGGCGGCCTTGATCGACGCCGGGCCTGTAAAGACGACGGTGGGGTAAGCCGCGCCGTCCTCCAACTTGACGCCGGTGAACGTGGCCCCCGCGCCCAGGTTGACCTGGCGCCCCGGGCTGGCTACGAAGTAGGTCTTGTCCCCGACGACCAGCGAGGCGCCGATCGGGCCGAGGTCCGCCGACCGGATCAGGTCGACGAGTGACCGCACTTCCGGCGGCCAGACTTCGACTCCGCTCAAGGCCGCACCCGGGGCCCTTGGCAGCCCCATCTGGACCGGCTCGGAGACGGCGCCGTCCTTCGGGCTGTTCCAGTAGACGACCATGGAAGCCGCGTCCTTCGGCGGGTTCGGGACGTCGATCTCAAAATAGCCCCAGTTGGGCGCGCCGGCCGTGGTCACGAAGCCCTTGGCCAGGCTCTTGCCATCCGAATCCCGAAGCTCCCAGGTGACCGTCCCCTCGAAGACCCTGGCGATGCCGGCGACGACCAGCCTCGCGGAGTCACGCCCGACGGCCGTCACCCGGATCGAGGGTGAGCTGGCCAGGGCATAGAGGGAGGAGGGGAACCGCCCGCCGCCATCCGGCAGCAGTTGTGAGACGAAGTAGTCATCGATACGCTGGAAGGTGACGTCGGTGAACTTCCCCTTGGCAACCTCGACGGCGACGGGGAAATAAGGCGCGTCCACGGCGGTGCCCGTGGCCTTCTTCACCTCGACGGTGACCACGGCCTCGGCCCCGTCGGTGCTGACGCCCGTGATGCGGACGTCGGCCCCGGCCTTGTTTTGAGTCCCCAGGCTGACGAAGAAGAAGGTCTGGTCCTGGACGATGACCGAGGTGGCTAGGTAGACCGGCTTGATGGCCTCGTAGACGGCCATGACCTCAGGCGGATAGGGGAGGCTGGGTGAGGGCAGCTGCCCGGGGCCGGGCAGCGAGCCGGTCGTCGGGGTGCTGGGTGGGGTGTACGCCGGCCCCGTCGCCGGGGGCGTGGTCGAACCGCCGACGTCCGAGCCGCCGGGGGAGGGGCGGGCGCTCCACCAACACCCGGCCGTGGCCAGGGTCAGGGCGAGCAGGGTCAAGACGAGCAAGAGGACCGTAGCCCGGCGGGCGGCTGGCCGCGAGCGCCGCGGCGGCTCGGCCGTTCCGCCCGGGAGACCGGCCACGCGAAGGCTTGATTTCATGGGTATCCCTCCGTTGGGTTTGACGTGCCCCCACGTTCCCCGGTTCCCGCCCCGCCCGTCCGCCGTTCAGAGCTGGTAAACCAGCTCATCAACCTCTGACGCGGTCACCGCCGCCCGCCAGAGCGGCGAGCCATCCTCGGCGGCGATGCGGATGTTGAGGTCGAAGCGGGACCAGACGATGGGGTCGGACGTTCCTCGGCTGAGGTTGTGGCGGCAGAAGGTATAGTGGATGACCGAGCCGGCTGCTCCCGGCTCCTGATGATACAGGCGGCCTGTGTAGACCAGCGAGTAGCCGGACTTGAGGACCCCTTGGCATTCCTGGCCGACGAGGGTTCTGACCTGTTGCATCGTCTGATTCCCCCTTTTTCCCAGCAAGTTCTCGCCTGACAGCTGGAATCCCTTGCCGGGGAACGTCGCCGAAAGTTGCCGGCGGGGGGGCGCGGGGGGCTGCGTCACGGAGTCATTCGCGGTTCCACCATGAATAACGCCGTGGCGCCTGAATTCGCACGCTCAAATGGCAGGGAAACAAGCGCGCGGGCGGAATAGTGTCCATCTATGAAATACAACTGCCGCATCAATAAGGCCGAGGTCAATGGGGCGGACGTCTTTCTGCGCCTACGTCTGCCGGACCAGCGCGTCACGCTGACCTGCCGGTCGCTCATCACCGAGGCCATCGGCCACGAAGGGGCCTTCGAGACGGCCCTCGTCGGCTCGCTCCGCCCGCTCGATCTGGTCGTTCAGCGGGCCAAGTGGACGCCGGCCGACGCCGATCTCTCCTTTATCGAGCAGCCCGAGCCGGGCAGCCACCGGACGCGCCTCGGCGGGGTCATCACCGAGACCATCGCCGCGTGGGCCCGCGTCGAATGCGGCAACGGTCTCGTCCTTGACACCGACTTCGCTCCCGAACTGCCCCCGCCGGCGGGGACGCTGGCCATCGTCGAAGGCGAACTCTACGCCTGGACCCGCGACGCCCGTCTGCTGGGCGAGGCCTTCGGCCGGCCGGACCTGTTCTACCCCGGACGGAGCCAGATCCTGGTCAAGGGCAGCGCCGTCCTCACCGACGGCGAGTTCAACGAGTTGGCGCTGCTCCTCAGCCGGGCTTACACCGACGGGCCGCACCTCCTCGGGCGCTCGCCCGAGGCCATGCGGGCGCGCGAAGCCATCCTGCGGCGCGTCCATTCGCCGGACCCCGCCGAACGTCGGCCGCTCGCCCAGGACGGCCTGTCCTGGTTCCCGTCCGTTCGCCAGGTGTGGGGCCGCCGCTTCCTGGGCATCAGGCCAACGGCCGCCCACATCATGCTTAAGTCGTCGGGCTGGCTGCTTTCCCAGGCCACCCTCATCCCGCGGCGGATGCGCTTCGGCCCGGCCGCCACCATTCCCATCGAGCTGCCCGTCCTGCCTGGGACCCCTGGCGACGAGCAGACTGTCGCCTCGGTCGAGGACGTCGCCACCGACCCCGAAGCCCGCGGCCTCGGCTTCGCCCGCCGGGTGATGGAGCGGCTGGCCGATGCGGCCGCGGGGGGCGACTTCGAACTGGCCGTGCTGTCGACCGGGTCGCCGCGCTTCTACGCCTCGCTAGGCTGGCGGCCGTGGACCGGCCCGGCCTTCTGGAGCGCCGGAGAACGCCTCGAGGCCACGCCCTCCTGGCCGTTGATGGCCCTGGCCCTCACGCCCGCCGCCGAACGCCGCCTGACCGGCTGGCTGGCCGGCCCGATCAACCTCGGAGACGGCCCATTCTGAAACTTTTTTCCCGCCAAGACGTTTATAGACCGGACGCCCTCACCGGACGTCCGACCGCGGTCCGATTGATGGAGGTGTCCCCAGTGATCCTCGAAGTCAAGGGACTCACGAAGTCCTACAACGGCCATCCCGCCGTGGCCGGCATCGATCTGGAGATGAAGGACGGCGAGGTCTTCGGCCTGCTCGGCCCGAACGGCGCCGGGAAGTCGACGACCATCTCGATGGTCAGCGGGCTCGTCAAGCCCAACGCCGGCTCCATCCGCATCGGCGGGATCGACATCTTCCAGGACCCGCTGGCCTCGCGCCGCCTCATCGGCGTCGTCCCGCAGGACATCGCCCTCTATCCGACCCTCACCGCCCGTGAGAACCTGGCCTTCTGGGGCCACATGTACGGCCAGAGCGGCGCGGACCTCAGGAAGCGGGTTGACGAGGTCCTCGAACTGGTCGGCCTGGCCGACCGGGCCAATCAGCGCATCGACAAGTATTCGGGCGGGATGAAGCGCCGGATCAACATCGGCGCCGGCCTGATGCACCGGCCGAAGCTCCTTCTGATGGATGAGCCGACGGTGGGCATCGACCCACAATCGCGCAACCACATCCTCGATACGGTCAAGGAACTGAACCGCCAGGGCACGAGCGTCCTCTATACCAGCCACTACATGGAGGAAGTCGAGGCCCTCTGCGACCGCATCGCCATCATGGACCTCGGCAAGGTCATGGCCTGCGGCAGCCTGAACGAGCTTCGCCTTCTGGTCGGCGACAAGGATGTCATCACCATCCAGGCCAACGTGCCCGAAGGCAAGGTCCTGGACGACCTCCGGGCCATCCCGGGGGTCGACGGCGTGAGCAAGGACGACGGCCATCTCCGCGTCGTAGCGCCATATGGCCGCAAGGTCCTCGGCGACGTGGTCACCCGCCTGGCCGCCGGCGGCGTCAAGGTCCGCTCCATCGACATCAAGGAGCCGGACCTCGAGGGTGTCTTCCTCCATCTCACGGGCAAGGCCCTACGGGACTGAGGTGGGCACAGTGAAGTTCATCGAACTGGCCAAGAAAGACGTACTGCTCATCCTCAGGGACCGCAAGGCCCTGATGATCATCGTCATCATGCCCTTCATCCTCACGGCCATCTTGGGGGGCGCCCTCGGCGGGATGTTCCGCGAGCCGGCCTCGGCCATCGGCGGCGCCTTCAACCTGATGGTCGCCAACGAGGATAAGGGCGAGATCGGCGGCCGCGTCGCGGACGTCTTCGCCTCCGCCGACCTGAAGAAGCTGCTGACCCCCAAGCCCGTCGCCACGCGCGACGAGGCCCTCGCCGCCATCGACAAGAAAGAGGCGCAGGTGGCCGTGGTCATCCCGGCCGACTTCTCCGCCCGGGTCGTGAAGGGCGAGCCGGCCGCCATCGATGTCTACCAGCACCCCGACTCGCCGCTCCGCGGCAGCATCGTGCAGGCCATCGCGACCGCCGTCACCGACAACCTGTCGGCGGTCCAGACCGCCACGGCCACCGGGGTTCAGCTCTGGGTCAAGGGCGGCATGCTACGCCCGCAGGACCTGGCCGCGGCGGCCACGGCCCTGGCCGGCCAACTGCAGTCGGTCGGGGCGCAGGCCGGCCTGCAACAGGTCAAGTACGAGACCGTCGAGCCGCGGAAGGGCGTCACCGCCTTCCAGTACTACGCCGCGGCTATGACCGTCATGTTCTCCCTCTTCGCCACGACCTCCAGCGGGGCCAAGTCCTTCCTCGCCGAGCGTGAGGACGGCACCCTGCCGCGCCTCCTGACCACGCCCACACCGCGCTGGCAGATCGTCGGCGGCAAGCTGGTCGGGACGTTCATGACGGCCATCATCGAGATGGTCACCTTGATCGTCGCCACGACCCTCGTCTTCCGCGTCAGCTGGGGCCACTCTCCGCTCGCTCTGGCCATCATGGTCCTGGCCGTCTCCGTCTCATCATCGGGGATCGCCGTCTTCATCGCCGCCATCTCCAAGAACTCGAAGGTCGCGGATCTCATCAGCATGATCTTCATCCAGATGAGCGCCCTCATCGGCGGCTCGATGGTGCCCCTGAGTGTTCTGCCCGAGGGGGCCAAGAAGGTCAGCATGTTCACCTTCAACGGCATCGCCAACAACGCTTTTGTGTCCATCATGGAGGGGCAGCCGCTAACGGCCATCTTGACGCCCGCTCTAATCCTTGTCGTCGCCGGACTGGCGCTGGCCCTCATCGGGTCGCGGCGCCTGGCCGCTTAGGGGGTGCGTCGAATGCCCAAGTTTCTTGTCATCGCCGGCCGTGAGATCAAGGAAGAGTTCCGGGAGCCGACCATGCCCATCCTGATGATCACCATGGCCCTTGTGTTCACCTTCGCCGTCGGGCTCATGTTCGGCGGCCAGACCGCCGACCGAGCCCTGAAAGTCCTGGTCTATGATAACGACCGCGGCCCGGGCTCCCAAGCCCTGGTCGCCGACCTGCAGAAGGCACCCGGCCTGACGGTGGCGGCCGCCGCGGAGAAGGATCCCGACCCGGAGGGCGCCGTTCGTGAGAACTCCGCCTCCGTGGCCGTGGTCATCCCCGAGGGGTACGGCGCCGACCTGGCGGCCATGCGGGCCCCATCCGTCACCGTCCTCGGGCGCTCCGACTCGACTGACGGGTTGGTCGTCCAACAGGTCCTCGGCCGCTCGCTCCTCTGGACGGCCACCAGCCTGAAAGCCGCCGACCTCATCGCCGCCCAGCCGGCCCTGGCCGGGGGGCACCCGGTCAGCCCCGATCAGCTGGCCCAGGCCCGGGCCGCCGACCTCGAGGCCCTCAACGACGCCTGGGCCACGGGACCCAAGGTGACCACGATCCTCAATGAGGTCGGGACGAAGACCACGCGTAAGGCCAACTTCGCCGCCGCGACCACGGCCACCGTGGCCGGCTTCGTAGTCATGTTCCTGATGTACCCGGCCGTCTTCGGGGCCGGTTCCATCCTCGACGAGCGACAGCGCGGGACCTGGAGCCGCCTGCTGACCACCCCGACCGGGGGCTTGACCATGGTCTTCGGTCAGCTCCTGGGGGTCTTCGTGTCCTCCTGGCTGCAGGCCGGCGTGATCATCGTCGCCAGCCACTTCCTCTTCGGGGTCAATTGGGGCAGTTCCGTCCTTGGGCTGGTCATCGTGATGACCTCGTTCATCCTCAGCACCATCGGGCTGGGCCTGGCCATCGCCGGCTTCGTCCAGACCAAGGCTCAACTGGCCGCGGTCAGCCCCATCCTCATCACCGGCACCTGCATGCTTGGCGGCGCCTACTGGCCGTCTGAGCTGATGCCCCGCTTCATGCAGATCCTGGGCAAGTTTTTTCCGCCGGAGTGGGCCGTGCGGGGGTTCAACGCCCTCGTCCGGAACAACGGCGGTCTGTCGGATGTCCTCAGGCCGAGCCTCGTGCTGCTGGCCTTCGCCGCCGTCTTCCTGACCATCGGGGTGCTGCGGGTGAGGTACGAGTGATGGCAGCAGCCGCGGCCCAGCCGCGGATGCGGGGACCGGCGCGTCGGCGCCAATAATAGAGACACGGAGGCCCGGGCGCTTGGCCGCCCGGGACTTTTCCCATTTATGGAGGCAATTAGCTGGTTCTGTCGAAAGCTTCTATGCCTCAGGACGGGCCTCACTCGTCCCGACTTCCAAGGAGGCCATCGACGCAGCAATGGAAGATAGCTATCACCACTATCACGCCGGCGTCACCCGGCTCGACTGGAACGACGTCATGAGCATGTGCCGGGAACTGGCCGAACGGGTCCAGCGCGAGTACGACCCCGATATCATCATCGGCATCGCCAAGGCTGGGGTCATCCCCGGGGCCATCCTGGCCTCGATGCTGCGCAAGGACTTCTTTCCGATGCGGTTGTCGCGGCGGCAGAAGGACCGCGTCGTCCGGGAGAAGCCGGCCATCCTCGTCCCGATGCCCGAAGAGGTTGATGGGAAGCTGGTCCTCATCGTCGACGAGATCGCCGCCACCGGCGAGACCATGCGACTGGCCGTCGGCGAGGCCCGCAAGAAGGGGGCCAAGAAGGTCAAGACCGCCACGCTCTATGTTCACGCCGAGTCGTGGCGGCCCAACTGGTACGCCCTCGAGACCGACGACCTCATCATCCAGCCGTGGGACTTCGAGGTCCTGGACCGGGGTCGGTGGGTGGTCCACCCGGAGTACCAGGAGGAGATCGACCGGATCGGGCGGTGACCGACCGCCCAGCTCCTTTCGACCGAGGGATTCGGTCGACAACGAAAGGGTTTCTGGAGCCAACTGAAGTATTAATCCTATGCCCCGCTGAACGAGCGGGGCTCTTCTTTTGGCGGGCGGGAGGCGGACAGGCCAGAGTGAACCGTTTCAACGCCTACATTGACGAATCGGGTGACGAGGGGTTCAATTGGCTGCCTGACGGAAGAGGCTCGACCGGGTGGTTCTTTGCCGGCGCCGTCGTTGTGCCGGCACCCCTTGACTTGTCGGTCAGTGCTGTCATAGACCGAATCAAGTCCAGGCTGAACCTGCCTGTCGCAAGACCGCTCCATTGGGTTGATCGACGCAGACACCAGCAGCGAAAATACATCGTCCAGGAGGTTGCCAGGGAGCCCATCACCGTTGTGCTGACCGGAGTCAACAAGAGAGGGCTAAACCAAACGCGTGTCCTCCAGCAACCTCCGGCGTTGTACCTTTACGTCACCCGCTTGTTGCTGGAGCGGATTTCGTGGCTGGTAGACGAGTCGCGGGGTCGCGTGGACTGTATCTTCGAGAATAAGGCCAGCCTTTCGTATGACGCCTTGAGGGCCTATGTCAGGGCTCTAATGGCTGACCCCGCCTATCAGGTCCGTCCTGTCATTGATGGGATCGAGCCCCGCAACAAGAGCCAGTGTAAGATGCTTCAGGTCGCCGACGCATGTACCAGCGCTTGCCTCGAAGCCTTTGAGCCGGACCAGTTCGGTAACCCGGAAACCGCCTACCTTGAGGAAATCTCCAAGCTGCTGTATAGGCGCAACGGCAATCTATTCAGTTACGGTCTCAAACTGTTTCCTGATGACGGGACGGTTCTCTCGAGGTCGTGCGGGTACCAATGGCTAGGCCGGATGTGAAAACAAAAACAGGCCCCGGGAGGAACGATCCCACGCGCCACGGCGCGCTGCCACCTTTACGGCGACGTTCCATGATCCCGCGCATGCCTGTCATCACGATTATAACCCGGGATTAGCCCGACGGCAAGTAGCCTTGTACCAGCCCTGTCTAAAGCCTCCCGTCCCAGTACGCGTAGGCCACCTGCCAGCCCGCCAGCAGCGCCCCGGCCTCGATAAAGGATCTGACGGGGTAGCCGTGATAGGTCAGGATGTCCACGGCTGCACCGATGGTCACGAAGGCGATGAGGGCGGCGCTCAGCACGCTGTGGGCGGACCGCATGGCCACCAGACGGTTGCGCTCATCGTTCATACGGCTGTAGTCACCGGACGAGATGGCTCGGGCCTTCTCCTCGGACGGTGAAAGCCAGGCATAGATGAGCATGACGACGGTCGCCACGCCGGCGATGACCGCCAGGATAATCTCGGACAAAGCCTCGGGCACGGTCTGGCCGCTCTCGACGCGAACCCAGATGCCACGGGCGACGATGAGCACATAGAAGAGGCCGCAGGCCGAAGAGAAGTAGAGGTTCCGCTTCCATGCGCCGGCCGGGCGCCCCGGACTGACCACGAGGTGGCGCCAGATGAGGGGAAAAGCCTGTACATAGAGGACATAGAAGGCCGCCACCGGGAGGGCTGTCGCGACCCAGAATCTGGGGACCAGGAACACCCCGCTCAGCGCGTCCAGGGCGGGAGCCCCGCCGGCGAGGGCTGGGATGGCCGCCATCAGGCCAATCAGCATCACCGCCCCAAAGGCGCCCAGAACCGTGATGCCAGGCGACGGCCGCCGCGTTGGATCACTCGCGAACAAGGACATCGGACGACGCTCCTTTCTCTTCGGCCTCGCACAGGAAGACTTGCTCGATGCTCTTGGCGAAGCACCGGGCAATCTTATAGGCCAGCATGATGGACGGATTGTAGCGACCGGACTCGATGGAGATGATGGTCTGCCTCGATACGCCGACCCGGGAGGCCAGGTCCTCCTGGGTCAATCCGTGTTCGGCGCGGAGCTTGCGGACCAGGTTCAGCACGGACATCAACCGGCTTTCGTGGGTGCCTGAGGTAAAGGATGCTTTACATCTAGAGGATAACCCATCCTCGCCGGAATGTCAAGGATGCTTAACATGCAAGGCGCCAAATCAAACCCCGGACGTTTTGCCGATTCCGCGCGTCCGGTGAAGAGGACCGTCAGAAAGGTTAACCCCATCCCTTAATTTCAAGCCTCCTAACCATTGAACAATGGAAGGGTGCCGGGGTACAATGAAGCCAATGCCTGGAATATCTGGGGGAATGCTGATGACAGGCCGCGGAGCAGCCATAACGACCACCGGCCTGAGGAAGGTCTTTCCGAAGCGCAGGCCGGCGGAGAACTGGATGGACGCAATGCCCCAATTGGTCAAGGGTTTGGCCGGCCGCCAGGACCGGAAGGTGGCCCTGGACGGCGTCGACCTGAAGATCGAGGACGGAGAACTCTTCGGCCTCATCGGGGCCAACGGGGCCGGCAAGACCACGCTCATCAAGATCCTCGCCTGCCTGATGCGCCCCGACGGGGGGACCGCGACGGTGGCGGGCTATGACATCCATACCCAGAGGATGATGGCCAAGGCCTCGTCAAGCGTCCTCAAGGGCGGCGGTTGGACCGGAGTCCTCTGGATGAGGACGGTATCCCAGAACCTCCGGTTCCAAGGGGAGATGAGCGGTCTCGCCCCGGCGCTCATCGAGCGGCGGTCGGCTGAGGTCCTCGAGCTCTTGGACCTGACCGACAAGGCCGACGAAGTTCCCTGGTACCTCTCCGCCGGCCAGCGGCACAAGCTCACGGTGGCCCTCCTGTTCATGGTTCGTACCCCGGTGGTCCTCATGGACGAGCCCACCGTGCACCTGGACCCGAACGTCGCCCAGACGGTGCGACGTTTCATTAAGGAGACGGTCAACACGAAGAGAGGCCAGACCGTCCTGATGAGCACCCACTACCTGCAGGAAGCTGAGCTGATGTGCGACCGGGTGGCCATCATCGACCAGGGCCGCCTGTTGGCCTGCGATTCCCCGTCGCGCCTGAAGCGCTCCGTTTACGACGGGAGCATCGTCGAGATAAGGGCGGACCGGTGCACCGAGCCCGGCCTGGAAGCCTTGAAGGCGATCCACGGAGTGACCCAGGTCCGGGCGAGGTTACAGGACGCGGCCCTGGGCCGGCAGTCCATCCGCATCTACGGAGGCAACGGGCTGAATCCGATGGCCGGCGCGCTGGAGGTTCTTGGCGCCGCGGGGGCCGAGGTCAAGTGGGCGAAATCGGCCGAACCGAGCCTGGAGGAAGTCTATCTGAAACTGGTGGGTCGGGAGATCAATTAGGGGGGCGGTCCGATGAGTTCGATCGACGCGGGTTCGACCGGTCTCGCCTATCAGCTCCGCGCTCTGTCCACCTTCGTCCGCCGGGACATGAAGCTCTGGACCTACTTCAAGGTCAACCTTCTCGTGGACCTTCTGGGGGTCTTTTCGAACCTGGTCATCTACGCTGTCATCGCCCGGTTCAACCCGGGCGGGGAGGGGATGGCAGCTTATAACCACGATTACGTCGCCTTTGTCGTCATCGGGCTCGTCTTCAACACCCTCCTGAGCACGGCCCTTTCGGGTCCCTACATGGGGGTAATGGACTCTTTCTGGAACAGCCGGCTCGAGGTGCTCATCATGAGCCCCGTGTCGCTGCCTGTCTTCACCGTGGGGCTCTCGGCCGGGCAATACGTGCGGGCCCTCTTCCGGGTGGCCATCTACCTCGGGGGCGGCGCGCTCCTCTTCGGCCTCAGGTTCCCGGCCGGCGCCGACCTGCCGGCCGCGGCTCTCGTCCTGTTCCTGGCCGTCGTGGCCTGTACCGGGTTGGGCTTGATGGCCGCCTCGATGATTTACATCGTCGACGCCCGGGGCGGGTCGGACCCGGTCCGCCTGGTGGTCGAGAACCTGGCCGGCGTGGCCGCCGGGGTGTATTTTCCAGTCCAGGTCCTGCCGGTCTGGGTCCAGTGGCTGGCCGGACTGGTCCCTCACACCTATGCCCTTGACGGCATCCGCCAGGCCCTGCTGGGCGGCGGCACACCACTGCCCACCCTGCCCCTGCATCGCCTTCTCCCGGCGCTCTCGCCCGTCCTGACCGACGCTCTGGCCCTGGCGGTTTACAGCGCCCTGGCCCTGCCCTTGGGGTGGGCCATGTTCAAGCGCGGACTTCGCCTGGCCAAGGTCGATGGGAGGCTTTCACGATGGGTCTGACGGGCGCGGTCACGGAAGGCGGCATACGGGTCCACGGACTGACCAAGCGCTTCAGGACGCGAAAGGGAATCCCCGTGCACTCGACCATGGGCGACGGCCACTGGCTTCAGTCTATCTTCATCAAGGCGACCTCACCCGAAGAGCGCTTCACCGCCGTGGACCACGTCGACCTCGAGGTCCCCCAGGGCGGCTTCGTGGGCTTGCTCGGTCCCAACGGCGCCGGGAAGACCACCCTGATGAAGTGCCTGTCGACCCTGCTCATCCCGGATGAAGGCACGGCGGTAATCGACGGCCACGACCTGGTCACTCAGGCAGACGTGGTCAAGCGCTCGATCACCCTCATCGGCAGCGGGGCCTGGGTGGCTTTCGACTGGGCGTTGACGGTCCGGGAGAACCTCGAGTTCTTCGGCAATCTGTATGGCCTGGAGCGCAGCCTCCTCAAGCGGCGGCTCGCCGAAGCCTTGGAGCTGGTGGAGCTGACGGGGCAAGCCGGTGAGACTCCGCGAACGCTATCCTCCGGGCAACGTCAACGACTGGTCCTGGCCAAGGGATTCGTCGTCAGGACCCCCGTGTTCTTTCTTGACGAGCCCACGGCCAACCTCGACCCCCAAGGGGCCAGGGAGGTCCTCAAGTACATCAGGACCGAGCTTTCAGGGCGGGAAGGCACGACCATCATCCTGACCACGCACCACATCCAGGAGGCTGAGGAGCTGTGCGACCGCGTGGCCATCATGGACCGCGGCCGGGTCATCGCCATTGACTCGCCGGGGAACCTGAAGAAGATTATCGGCGCGACCCAATCCATCGAAGTGGACGCGATAGGCGACCTGGAGCTGGCGGCCAGGCGACTCCGCGGGGCCCCCGGCGTCAAGGGCGTGGCCGTGACCCAGGGCGGCGTGGACAGCGCGGCCTCGTCGATGCGGGTCGGTTGCGAGGACCTCGAGGCGGCGACAGCGTGGGTTATGGAGGCCCTGCAGGCGTCCGCGGTGACGGTTCAATCTGTTCGTCCCAGCGGGCCGACTCTGGAGGATGTGTTCATCGCCCTGACGGGAAGGGGGTTGTCCAATGGGACCGAACGGCGCCCCGCTTGAGTGGGAACGTAAGCGGTTGGATTTCCGCACTTACCTGCGGGGGGCGGCTGCCAACACCTTCAGCCAATACCTTGAGTGGACACACTTTCTGCCCAGCGCGGTCCTCAACCTCGTCGACATCTTCCTGAAGATAACGATCTTCTTCCTCATGGCCCGTTACGTCGAGGCCGGGGCGGCCCCGCTCCTCGCCGAATACGGGGGCAGCTATACCGCCTACATGGTCCTCGGGGTGGTCCTCAACCTCTTCCTCAATGACACCATGAACGTCTATTATCAGGCCTACGCGGCGGGCTACTGGAGTTCGAGCTTCGAGGTCTACAACGCATTCCCGGTGGGCATCCCGGCCTACATGACCGGGAGCATCATCTTCCGGTACGCGTTCTCGGTCCTGTATTTCGCAGTCTTCATGCTCCTCGGGGTGACCGTCTTCCACGTGGATGTCCACTTGGCGAACCCCGGGGCCGCCTTGACCCTGACCATCCTCGGTGTGGCCGCGGTCACCGGCCTCGGCCTGATCGCTGCCAGCACCTTCACCCTGATGAACGCGAAGAACTGGAGCAACCCGGTCAGTTGGCTGGTGGACTTCCTGGTCGGACTGGTGGCGGGGGTCTATTTCCCGCCGCAGGTCATGCCAGTTTGGCTGCAGAGGGTGGGCGCGGCGTTGCCCCAGACGCACGTCTACCGGGCGATGCGCCTGGCCCTCCTGAAAGGGGACGGGCTCTTGAGCCCGACCGTCTGGCCCGAGGTGAAGGTCCTGGTGGCGATGACCGCCGTGCTCTTGCCCGTCGGCATCTGGCTGTTCCGGCTATCCCTTATCAAAGGGGAGAAGGACGGGGCCCTGACGAGGTGGAATTAGGGCCCATTACCTAGGCTCCAGAATGGTCAGATGATCGACCTGACTTTCGGAGACCGGGCGGCCATGCGAGCCATCGCGAGCCTGGGCGAGTTCCTGCCCATATACAACGCCGCGGCGCGGGAGCTTGGTCCCGGCCGCGGGCTTGGGTTCGCTTTCGAGCGGAAGCTGGTCGGCAGTCTCGATGCCCTTTGGAAGGAGCTGAAGCTTCAGCGGTAGAACCGGCCGACCTCAACCAGAAGCTCGATGGCTTCCGCCCAGACGGCCGCTCGTTTCCGGGCGAGGGTCCCACCGGGACCCGCGGTCAGCCAGTTCTTCACCTGGCGCGCGGTCAGGATCAGAGCATCCTCATACAGCTCACGGACATTCCACGGCCCGCCGACATGGGGCAGCATGGCCACCCCGTCGCGCGGGTCATTGGCGTATAGGACGAAGGTCGCCGGGTCGTACGAAGACGGCCGCGTGCCGGCGTACTCCCAATCGACGAACCGGAACTGCTCCCCGGACCGCAGAACGTTCGCCGGGTGCAGGTCACCGTGGCTGAGGACGGGGGGCGTTCCCGGGTCCAGCCGGCCGACCACCTTTTTCAGGACTCCAACGACGCGGCCCGCGGGCTCTTCGCCAAGCGATGACAGGGCGACCAGGTGCTGCCGCGCCTTTTCGTTACGGTCATAAGGGGGCGACGAACCCTCCGGCAGCGTCGCCTGGTTGAACGCGGTCCGCTGCATCGCGGCCACCAAGGCCAGGACATCCCGCTGGACCGACCAGGCCAGTCCGCCGCCCTCCCGCTGTTCGGCCAGAGGCTGGCCCTCGATCTTCTCCAGGACGAGGATTCCGCGGGCCTCGGTGAAATCAGCGAGGACCACCTTCGGCAGACCGACGGGGAGGTCAAGTCCGAGGGCGAGAAACCGCCTCTCGTTGCCAAGGGCCATAAGGTAATAGGGCTGAGCCGAGGTGCGGACTTTGATGACGTGGTGGCCAGTCATAGTGGTGACCGCCTCGCCGCGCCGCACGCGGCCCGATAGGTCCTCGATGGCGTCGGCGGTCAGGAAGTCCTGGAGGACTTCCGTAAGCCCGAGGGCCGGGTCTGCCGGAGAGCCCATTTTGATGCCCCCTTGGAGTCGGCGTCGCGCCCGGTCGGCGTTCAGACCGCCTGCTGTGCCTGCGGGCGCTCGCTCGCCGTCTGCCGCTCGCTGTTCCTGAAGAACCACCAGAACAGGGCCATCCCGACGACATAGCAGACCGTGGTGAAGGTGAAGGCCAGGCCGAAGCCGGAGACGACCTGCAGGTAGCCGCTGACCATCGGGCCGATGCCGCCGCGGCCCATGCTCCCAAGGACGGCGCCGAGGCTGGTCAAGGTGGCTCGCTGGCGCTCGGAGACCTGTTCGAGGATGAAGGTCTGCTGGATGGGGCCGCCCATGTTCATCAGGGCGCCGCGCAGGTAGTAGGCGCTCACGGCGGCCGCGAGGTTGCCCGAATAGGCCAGGGTCAGAAGGAAGGGGATCGAGGCCAGTTCGGTCAGGACCACCGTGCGAACCCGCCCCAACCGCTTGGCCATCAAGGGCGCGACCAGGGTGGCCACGGCCGTGGCGATGGCCGAGAAGGCGAAGATGGGGGAGATGCGCTCCGGCGGTAGCCTGAACCTCATGTTGAAGAAGAGCTGGAAGAAGGTGACCATGGCCCCGGCGCCCAGCGAGACCAACGCCTGTGGGGCCAGCAGCTTGAGGTAGAGGCCGAGTTCGGCGGCGGTGCGGGGGAGCGGGCTGGCCGGCTTGCCCGGGCGGGCCGCGGCGGTCGACGTAACCTTGGCCGCGTCAGGGCCGATCTTGCCGGGCCCCGACGCATCGGTCTCCTGGGCGCCGTCCCCGACCGGCTTGGGGATCCTGAGCCCGATCATCGGCAGGAGGGCGAGGATGTTGAAAAAAGCCATCGCCAGGAGGGCCGCGCGGAGGGGGACCACGCCCATCGATGTGCCGCCGATTCGCACGGCGACCCAATCCGGGATGGCTCCGCCGAGGAGGCTGCCCAGGAACCCGGTTCCGCCCATCACCGCCGATTGCAGCGAGAAGAGATAGACGCGTTCCCGCGGGTGGGTGATGGACATCAGGAAGGGCGGCCCGATGACCCACGCCGTCGAGCCGGCCACGCCGCCGAGGATGGCGAAGAAGAGGAGCGGGACTCTAGCGGCGGAAAGCGCCGTGCCCAGCGCGGCCACGCTGCTGATGGCCGTGCCGAAGATGAGGAAGGGCATGTAGCCCTTGCGGTCGGCGAGGTAGCCGAGGGGCAGGCCGAGGGCCATCACGACCAACGACGGCAGGCCGTTCAGAAGGCCGATGAAGTCCGGGCGGTAGCCCAGGGAGTGGAGGTACAGGTTCAGGTTGAGGTTGCTGATGCTGAAGGCGATGCTCGTCAGGACCGTGAACAGCATATAGCGGCGGGCGCTGCCGCCCATCGCCCGAAGGGCGCGGCCATAGTCGCCGAAGGCGCTCACGAGGTCATCGCCACCTTGGGCCGCTCAGCGTGGCGGAAGAAGTACCAGAATAGGCCGGCGCCCAGGACATAGCAGACGGTGGTGAAGGTGAAGGCCAGGCTGAACCCGGAGACGACCTGCAGGTACCCGCTGATGACCGGGCCGAGCCCGCCGCGGCCCATGCTCCCGAGGATGGCGCTGAGGCTGGTCAGCGTGGCCCGTTGGTTCTCGGCCACCTGTTCGAGGACGAAGGTCTGCTGGACCGGCCAGACCATATTCATCAGGGCGTCACGGAGATAGTAGGCGGCGATGACCGCCGGCAGGCTGGTCGAGTAGGCCAGGGTTAGCAGGAAGGGGACCGAGGCCAGCTGCGACAGGACCACCGTGCGGACCCTCCCGAAGCGCCGGGCCAGGAGCGGTGTGGCCAACGTGGCCAAGGTCGTCCCGATGGCGGCGAAGGCGAAGATCGGACCGATGCGCTCCGGGGGCAGTTTGAACTTCATGTTGAAGAAGAGCTGGAAGAAGGTGACCATGGCCCCCGCCCCCAGGGCGACCAGGGTCTCCAGGGAAAGCAGCTTGAGGTACAGGCCAAGCTCGGCGCGGCTGCGGGGGAGGGGGCTGGCCGGCTTCACTGACGCCCCGGTGCCGCCATCGCCCGCCGCGGCTGCTTTCTTCGGCTCCTTCATACCCATCAAGGGCAACATGCTGAGGGCATTGAAGAGGACGATGACCAATAGGGCGAAGCGCAGCGGCAGGACGTCCCCGGAGCTGACCCCGAACCGAGTGGCCATCAGCCGCGGGACCGCCCCGCCCATGAGGCTGCCGAGGAAGCCGGTCCCGGTCATCACCGCCGACTGCAGTGAGAAGAGGAAGACGCGTTCCTTCGGGCTGGTGATGGACATCAGGAACGGGGCCCCGAGGATCCAGCCCGCCGAGCCGGCTACACCGGAGATGACGGCGAAGGCCATCAGGGGAGCCTTGCCGACGGACAGGGCCAGCCCCAAGGTGGTCAAGGTGTTGATGGCCGTGCCGATGACGATGAACTTCAGATAGCCCTTGCGGTCGGCCAGCATCCCGATGGGCAGGCCGACGAAGATGACGACCATCGACGGCAGACCGTTCAGGAGGCCGATGAAGTCCTGACGGTAGCCGATGGCGTGCAGGTAGAGGTTGAGGCACAGTGAGCCGATGGCCCAGCCGATGCTGCTGAGGCCGGTGAAAAGCAGGTAACGACGGGCGTTCGAGCCCATCCCCCGGGCCGCTTTGATGTATTCGCCGAAAGCGCTCATGGGTTTGCTCCGTTCGTTGGTGTGACTGCGGTTCGGGCACCAAACCAATATCTTTCGACGCCCCGGCTCGGAATGCCTTCTGCCAATGCTTGCCTCCATTCGGCAGGAGTGGGCCGCCCGGCGTGGAAATCGGACAGCGATGGCCCGCGCATCCGCTGGGCGCATTCCGGCCGCGGGCAAGCAAGGGAGGGCTCCACATGGCGCGAGTGGTCGAGTACGTCCGCCAGACCCTGCCGCAGTTGCAGGCCCTGGACAAGGCGAAGACCGTGGCCCTGATGTCGGTCAGCCCGATCGAGGTCCACGGCCCGCATCTGCCCGTCGGGACCGACGTCTATATCTCGGAGAATCTGCGGCAGCGCTACATCGCCGAGATCGAACGCCGTCACCCGGACTTCACCATGCTGATCATGCCACCGTTGCCCGCCGGGGCCGACCCGCTGCCGGTCGGCGGCTCAATCAACGTGCCGGCGCCGGTCCTCGAGGGGCTCATCGTCGCCTTCGCGTCCGGCCTCGCCGCCCAAGGGTTCAAATACCTTCTCATCTCGGATAACCACGGCGGCCCCCGCCACCAGATGGCCATCGAGGCGGCCGCCCGGACCGCCTGGCGCAAGCACCGCTTTTACGTCATCAACCCATTCGGCCTGGAGTTCCGGATGATGGTCCAGCACGACCCGGCCCTCATGCAGGCCACCGGGCTCGGCCCCGGCAACATCGGCGACGACCCGGACGTTCACGCCGGGACCAACGAGACCTCCCTGATGATGGCCACCGACCTGGCCCTCATCGACCCGGGCTACCCGGGCGTACCGGCCTCGGCCCCAACTAAGGGCCCCGGCGCCCTGGCGGCCATCGGGCGCGTCCTCGCCGCTCTCGGCGGGCGGGTCCTCGGCCGCGACCTGGAGCACCTCGACGCCACCCTGGCCTGGACGGGGAAGAAGGGCTTCACGCCGTACATGGGAGCGCCGGCCAAGGCCTCGAAGGAGGCCGGCGAGGCGATGTACCGGGCCCGCGTGAACGTGGCCATGGACCTCCTCGAGCGGGCCCTCCGCGGCGAGGAACTGAAGATAACCCCGATGCTGTGGGGCCTCAGGATCCTGAGGAAGTTGCCGGGGTAGCGGGGGGCTGGCTGGGAACGTGAAAGCGCTATCGTTTGTCAAGAAATGACAAACAGCAGGAGGATTGGGGGGACGGTAGAAACCTGCGGGCCATGGTTTCTCTGCCACTCTCTTGTTAATGCGCCAGCCTGGGTCAACCTGCAACGGGCAAGGGAGGCAAGAAGCCACACTTAGCAATCCAGGTGAGTGCAATGAAGGCTTTCCCCCCTCCCAGTCCAGAGGAAACTGAAAGGCAGCAAGTTGGATATCTTACCGGACAATCCGTTAACCTTCTCGCGCTGCATGACATCAAACCTCGTCCCATTTGGATAGGCCCTAGCAACATCGAGCATATGATGAATGAGCATCCGGTGGACTTCCGGCGGTTCTTCACCTATATCCCGCTCATACTTCAGGAACCACACTTCATGAGCGTGCGCCCAAGCACTGGAAGCATCGAATACGTTCGCGTTTTCGATGAATCCCGGCAGGCCGTCTTGGTAGCCGTCCGGGCCAGCAGGAGTGGAGTGCTGTACATTCGGAGCCTCTATGCGATATCTTGGGGGAAGTTGTCTTCCTATCTAGGGTCTGGTGTCATGAAAACGTACAGGTAACGCGACTTTCCGCACTGTCCACTTGGAAGATCGCTTGTTGTGTGCTAGACTTATCCATAGACGGGTAAGGATTCGACGAGGGAATCACTAAGGACGGAACAGGCAGCCGTCGCCCCCACTCTGTGGGTTAGGAGATGTAGGCGCCACCTACTAGTGACTCCCATGAAAAGGGCGCGGCAACGCGCCTTTTTCAATCAACTGCGGCCGCTCCCAGAAAGCAGCTCCCCTCCGGGGTAGTCACTAGTGGAGGGGCGGTTTTCCGGCCATCAGGGACAAGCCTAACACGAACGCCTGTTCGAGTCAAGAGGGGCCGGGAGGTGTGACCCAAATCACACCTATCCCTGCCTTTTTTGTGCTACAATGGCAGGGGTCAGGGCTGTGACCAGGGGGGTAGGCATCGTGCGGTTTGTGAAAGTGGGCGCCATCATCGGCATCGGGCTCATCGCCGCTTTGGCGGTCGTGGCCACTTTGCCGGCCGCGGCGGCGGCGGCGAAGACCCTGCCCGACGTCAAGGGGCACTGGGCCGAGGAGGCCATCACGGTCCTCGCCGGCAAGGGCGTCATCGCCGGGTATCCCGATGGGAAGTTCCACCCGGCGGACCCCATCACCCGGGCCCAATACCTCAAACTACTGGTGCTCACCGAGGAGACCGACATCTCCATCGGCCTCAAGCCGTCCTTCGCGGACACCGCCGACCACTGGGTCCATCGCCAGGGTTACCTGGAGACGGCCGTCAAGTGGGGGATCATCGTCCCGAGCGAGTACCCGAACCGCCGCTTCGAGCCGGACAAGGCCATCAGCCGTGAGGAGATGGCCGTCTGGACCGTTCGGGCGTCTTACATGAGCTTGCCCGGCACGATCCCCGAGAACAGCCCGCTCAGCTTCAAGGACGCCTCCAAGGTCAGCCCCCCGGCGGTCAAGTACGTCGCCGAAGCGGTCCGCTTGGAACTGATCAAGGGCCGCCCCGACAACACCTTCGGGCCGGCTGACGGGGCGACCCGCGCCGAGGCGGCGACCATCGTCTTCAGACGCATCGGCCGCGCCCCGACCATCGGTTGCTTCCAGCACCATTGAGCCGGCGCGCTCCAGGCCCGCGAACTCAGGCACTCGACGCATGGGGGAGAAGCATGATCAGGATCAAATCGCCCAGGACCACGTCGCCCAGGACCACGCCGCACAGGACCACGCCGCACAGGACCACGCCGCCCAGACTCATCGGCGCCGTCCTTATCGGGCTGACCCTGACCGCGGCCGGCCTGCTGCTGGCCGCTTGCCGCGCGGGAGGCCAGGCCGCCACGTCCACCGTCCAGGGCTCAGTGACAGCCATGCAGGAGATGGCCCCCGGGCGCTTCCCCAAGCTGGCCGGGGCGAAAGTGACCCTGGAGCCAGGGAAGCAAAGCACGGTCACGGTCGAAGGCGGCAAGTTCACCTTCGCAAAGCTCCCCGCGGGAGCCTACCGGTTGACGGTCGAGGCCGACGGGTTCGTCACCTACCATTCGGCCGAGCCGGTCCTCGCCCCGGCTGGGGCCACGGTGGACGCGCCGGTCTTCATCTTCCCCGAACCGGCTGGGGCTCCGCAGGCCCAACTGTCGGTGCAGAGCGAGGACGCCACAGTCCCCTATGGTGTGACCCTTCCGGTGTCCATCTCCGGGAGCAAGGACGCAGCCTCCGACGGCATTAGGTGGCAGGTCGTCGGCCCGGACGGCCGCGTTCTGGCCGACCCCTACCTGGGCGCGGGCCACGAGTTGCAGCTCAAGCTGTCCTCCATGCCCGGCTCGACCCCCTTCGACTTCGAGTTCATCCCACCGAAGCCGGGGCGCTACGTGCTCCGTCTCCTTCTGACCAATGGGCTCACCCCGCAGGCCGCCGGGGACGCCGTGGCCGAGGCCACCGTCGTGGCGGCCAACACGGCGCCGGAGGCCGTCCCGTCGGTCATCGCCGGACCCAACCCGCCGAGCAAGCAGACGGCGGGCGGGCTCCGCGCGTCCAGCGGCCTGAACGTCGTCGACGCCGGCCGGACGGTCTACCTTCGCGGTTGGGCCGTCGACGTGAACATGCCCTCGCCCGAGGTCTACAACCCCGGCGGGGTCGCCCCGGACCTCTACGGCAAGAACCACGACCAGTATCAACGGCAGTTCAAGTTCCTCTGGCGACTGGAGTACTCGGCCGACGGCAAGACCGGCTGGACGGACGTCAGCGCCCGCCTGACCTACGGTTCCGCGGCCGACGTCCCGGTGCCGTCGGAGTACCCGCACTTCACCGCCGACCGGGCCGGCTACTACCGGGCCACTTTGCGGGTCAGCGACCAAGATCCGGCGGGCGCGCTGACCGGATCCCCGGTCAGCCTCACCGTCTTGGCGGAGGCCGATGGCCGCGTTGACACCGGCGCCTGCGCTTCGTGCCACGGCGACCGGGTGGCCTCATGGAAGGCCGGCCCGCACGGGCAGACGACCGGCGCGGCCGGATGCCAGGATTGCCATGGGCCGGCGCGCGTCCACCTGTCCGTGAACGCCGGGGATACGGCCGCCAAGCGGGCGACGCAGTCCGTCTCGCTGGCCTCCGGCACCTGCGGCCAGTGCCATAAGCAGTACGCCGAATGGGAGAAGGCCCGCCATAGCGACGGCTACTCCTACGGCTACTCGGAAGTGGCTGAGCCACTCCTTCTGAACTGCGTCAAGTGCCATAACCCCAAGGGCTTTGCGCAGGCCGTGACGATGGCCAAGGAGCAGGGAAAGGGATTCGAGGAGATCGAATTCAAGGTGGCCCCGCCGGGGGCTCCGGCCAACGCCCCAGCTGTCATGCCCGACTTCTCCAAGCTGCCGCCGAAGGACGATGCCGGCGTCACCTGCGCCACCTGTCACGATCCGCATCCCACGGCCGGCAAGGACGGGAAGGTGGCCCCGTTCGCCCTGCGGGCGGGCGCGACCGGCGCCACGTGCGACACCTGCCATCGCGAGAAGTGGCAGAACGCCGTCCTCGAAGCCAAGGCCGGGCAGTACGGCAACGGTTACGACTGGCGCCCCGCGGACAAGATCAAGAACCCGCATGACACCGCGGACAAGTGCGTCCTGTGCCACATGGCCACCGGGGTCACCGGCACCGACGCCGCCGGTGTCCGCCTGGTTGGCGGGCACACGTTGAGGATGCGCGACGCCGGCCCCGACGGCCTGCTGGGCGGGTACGGCCCGCGGGCCGATGACCCGTCGAAGGACCGCGATCCGTCCGATAAGGACGACATCCTGAACCTGGCGGCTTGCCAGAGTTGCCACAAGGGCCTCGACACCTTCGACCGTGAAGACGTCCAGAAGAAGGTCTACGACAAATGGGTGACCCTGGGCAACCTGCTCAAAGAGCGCAATGGCGGCGTTCTGCCGGAGGCCAAGCCCGGCGACAAGTGCGCCACCTGTCATCGCGGCGGGACGTTGCCCTTCAAGGACGACCCGGACCTGATCCTCGAACGGGCCTACACCAACTACAAGCTCATCAAGAACGACCGAAGCTGGGGCATTCACAACCCGGCCTACGTGCTGCAGCTCCTGGACGATTCCATCAAGCACGTCAAGGAAGACTACCGCCCATCGGGCGGGAAGTGAGGCCATCGGGGCGTGAAGCGACTCGGCCGGTGAAGCTGGACTGAGGCTGCGGTAGGACAAACGGTCCCCTCCGGTGAAATAAACCTCCGGAGGGGATTAGTTTTGGTCAAGAGAAGCGCGAGCGGGTCGGCGCGGCGGTCGGGGTTGGACGTGTCGCCGGCGGCCACGGCCGCCCGCCTTGAAAGGGACATCGCGGCTTTTGCCAGGATTGGCGGGGAGCGGACGCCTGAAGGGTTTTGGGCGGTGACCCGACCGGCCTTGTCCGAGGCGGACCGGGCGGCCAGGGCCCACTTGATCAAACTGATGGAGGGCCTGGGCTTGGCGGTGCGGGCCGACCCGGCCGGCAATGTCATCGGGACATGGGCGGCCGCGGGAAGCGCGGCGGGGACGGCGGTCGGCGGTGCGGCCTCCGAGGCCGGCGCCGCGCCCGTGGCCGTGGGCTCACACCTCGATAGCGTGCCGATGGGCGGGCGGTTTGACGGCGTGGCCGGCATCGTCGTCGGCCTCGAGGCCGTCCGGCGCCTGCGAGCGTCCGGGTTCGAGCCGGCCCGACCCGTCGAGCTCATCGACTTCACCAACGAGGAAGGGGCGCGCTTTTCGCCCGGCCTCTTCGGCAGCCAGGCGATGCTCGGGAAGTTCAGCCCCCGGGCGCTCCGCGAGATGCGCGACGTGGACGGGCGGTCGATGTACGCCGAACTCGTGGCCGCGGGCTACAAGCCGGACCACTTCGAGCACCGCCGGCCCGGCGACCTCGCGGCCTACTTCGAGGTTCACATCGAGCAGGCCGGGGTCCTGGAGTCCAAGGGGTTACCCCTCGGAGTGGTCACCGGCATCGCCGGCCCCGTCTATCTGGAGGTGACCGCGGAAGGCCGCGCGGCCCACGCCGGGGCGACGCCCATGGGCCTCCGCCGCGACGCCATGACGGCCGCCGCTGAGGTCATCCTTCAGGCCGAGAAGATCGCCCGGGCCGACTCCGAGCGGGTCGTGGCCACGGTCGGGAAGCTCTCGGTCGAGCCGGGCGCGGCCAACGTCATCCCCGGGCGGGTCCGGTTCACCGTGGATGTCCGCTCCATCGACGCCAAGGCCCGTGACAAAGCCACCTCCAAGATCATGGCCGCGGCGATGAAGGTCGGCGAGGCCCGTCAGGTCAGCATCGACGCCAAGCAGACCAGCGAGTTCGCGCCGGTGATCTTGCCGGAAGGGATGGTCGGGCTGCTCGAAGGGGCGGCCAAGGCGGCCGGCGCGCCATTCTGCCGCTTGCCCAGCGGCGCCGCCCACGACGCGATGATGATGGCCCAGATCGCCCCGGTGGGGATGCTCTTCGTGCGGAGCCTCGGGGGCGTGAGCCACAGCCCCCAAGAGCTGACGTCCTACGACGACCTGGCCCTGGCGGCGATGGTCTTGGAACGAGTGCTAAGAGAAACGGCGGGCCGGTGAGGCCCGCCGCTCTTGCTCCGCTAGCTTTCGACCGTTCAGTCCGACCCCTTCTGATCCCGTTCGAAGTCCTCAACCGTACGGGCGCCTTGACGTGTAACCGCCTCATAGATACGGCTGCTGAGGCCATCCCGGAGCTGGCCGAGGCGATGGTAATGGCGCTTGATAGCCAGGATTGCCTCGCGCGTCTCGGGCGTCAGGGCGGCCCGCAACTCTCTTACCGCGGCAAAGGCCGTTGTTTCCTCCCGGTCGGTTAGCCAGAGGTCGATGGACCAGTCGCCCGTCGGCCCCGGGTAATGGTCGATGCCGATCTTGATGGCCCCTACGTCGCGATAATCGGTCAGGCGGAGTTCGCCCACGCCCTGGAGACCTAATAGCCTTGGCCAGAGGTCGCTGACGACGGCCGCCAGGCCAACGTTCCGCCATCGGGTGGTGCCGATGAGGACGTGGACATCGATGTCCCTCTTGACCATGAGATTCAGGGCCACGCTGCCGACCACTTCGGACCGGCCATAGCGCGCTAGAATCTCCAGCAACCCAAGCCTGGCGACGATGAGCTCAGCCTCTCTCCGCAGGGTCTCATGCCCAGGCACGTTGTCAGGCATGGTTTTCACCCTCCCGCCCGATGTCGTGGTCCGTAGCCCTAACACGCTCACGGTCATGACTGGGGGCGACGCTCCCACTCGATGATCCGGCGCAGTGACTCCGCCAGCGCCACCGGTTCCCGGTAGCCCAACTCTGTCCGGATGCGCCGGGTGTCGGCGAAGAGGTGTGGCTGAAGTCCAACAGCTTATGCCTCTCTTCGTACTCGTGCTCACTGGTCTCGCGGCTGGCAGAGCGACGAGGCAAGATCACCGTGGGTGTCCATGGTCGCCCTACCAAGAGCGGCCTCGT
Organism: Bacillota bacterium; assembly: GCA_021787335.1. Taxonomy (GTDB): domain Bacteria; phylum Bacillota; class Sulfobacillia; order JAJYWN01; family JAJZPE01; genus JAJZPE01. The sequence goes on from JAJYMC010000062.1 coordinate 63,319, forward strand.
ATAGACCGACGAAACATGGCGAAGACGAGCAGCAGAAGGAGAATGCCTATCAAGGGGCCGAGAAAAGGAAACAGGAAGAGGGGTCCCAAGGGGCCACCCCACGCGGCAGCTCCCCACCAACCTCCACACCACGGCACAAGAATCACTCCCGGTAGAACGATTTGGGAATCTCCCGGAGACTTGTCCCCGAACGGCTGAATCCTGCCCCCAGCTCAAACCTGCCGTGCCCGGAGGCCATTGGCCACGGCCAGTAGTTCGCTGGTTTCGTGGGCTGTCACTGCGGCACTGACTCCAAGAATGCCCAAGAAGGCGGACGGCACCAGCACCGCGAGCACCAGCAAGGAGAAGACGATGTTCTGACGGCTGATGGCCTTGGCGCGGCGCCCGAGCCGAATGGCGAAAGCCACTTTGGACAGGTCATCCGACATGAGGGCCACGTCGGCCGCTTCAATCGCGGCGTCGGTTCCCGCAACCCCCATCGCCATGCCGACAGAAGCTGCGGCCAGGGCCGGGGCATCATTGATTCCGTCTCCGACCATGAGGACGCCGCGGTATTTCTGGACGAGTTCTTCGACCACTCGGGATTTGTCCTCGGGTTTCATCTCGGCACGGACTTCCCCGATGCCGAGTTCGCCGGCGATTGCCCTAGCCGTTCGTTCGTTATCGCCCGTGAGCATGATCAGGTGGCGCACGCCGGCCCGGCGTAGATCCTGCAGGGCTGCTTTCGCTTCGGGGCGAACCTGATCGCGGATGGCAATCAGGCCGGCCACCTCTCTTTCCGTGCCGACCAAGACCACAGTGTGACCTTCATCGCGGAGGCCGTCAATTCGGCCCTGAATAGCTGTGGACGGTGTGACTTCGAAGCCGGTGAATAGCTCCGGACTACCCACGTAATAGGTTCCGTCCGCAACACGGGCCTGAGCGCCCGAGCCAGCCAGCGCGGTAAAGTCCCAGGAGGCGGGCACTTCGAGGCCCTCTTCGTCTGCCCTGCTCATGATGGCCTGAGCCAGCGGGTGCTCAGAGAAACGTTCCACCGCAGCCGCTGCGGCCAGCACTTCGCCGGCTGAACGGCTTGCCTCAGCAATGACGGTGGTCACGACGGGCCTGCCACGGGTCAGGGTGCCGGTCTTGTCTAAGGCCACCGCCTGGATTGCGCCGAGGTTTTCGAGGTGGACTCCGCCCTTGATCAGCACACCGTGACGGCCCGCCGTGCCGATGGCAGCAGCCATAGCCACAGGGGTGGACATGATGAGTGCGCATGGCGCCGCAGCGACCAGCAAGACCACAGCACGGATGGCCCAGAACCGCCAGTCAAGGCCGAAGAGCGGCGGCAACGCCAACAACAGGAGAGCGGCCAGCAGCACCGCAGGACTGTAGCGGCGGCCGAATCGTTCGATAAAGCGCTGGGCTATGCCCTTCTGAGCCTGGGCTCTTTCCACCAGGCGAATGATCTTGGAGAGGGTGTTGTCTTCGAACGATACCGTTACCTCAACGGTGAGGGCGCCGGCGCCATTTACCGTACCAGCGAAGACACAGTCGCTCTTGCCCTTCTCAACGGGGAGGGACTCACCCGTGATGGCGGCCTCGTTGATACTAGAGCGACCGGCTCGGATGACTCCGTCGGTGGCCAAGGATTCGCCGGGCCGCACCAGAATACGGTCGCCTGCTTTCAGAGATGTAGCTGGGACGGTTCGCTCGCCCTCGCCCTCCAGCAGGTGAGCCTCTTTGGGCGCCAAGTCCAATAGTGCCTTGATTGCGGAGCGAGTGCGGGCGAAGGTGTACTCCTCAACGCCTTCTGCTGCGCCGTAGAGGAATACCAGGAAAGCGGCCTCCACCCACTGCCCAAGAGCGATAGCGCCAACTGTTGCGCCTGCCATAAGGGCCTCGATGCCGACCTCCCTCTCCTTGACCAACTCCTCCCAGCCCTCACGCAACCAGTGGTACCCGGCGATTCCGATGGCGGCAAGATAAAGCGCGGCCTGCACGGCAAGAGGCACGCCCCCGCGTCCAAGCAGGTAGCCGACCAACGCAAGGACGCCGCCGACAGCCGCATTGCGGATGGGAGGGAAGAGATACCACGGACCCTCAAAGCCCTCTTCATCCTGGTCTTCGTTTTCCTCGGCTTCTTCGTTCGCGTCAAGCTCTTCCGCGGGTGCGGCAAGCTGCTGGCTTTTCTCGTCCAGGGATGCGCACCTCCTTCAGGGACTTCCCCTGCTCAATCGGCGAGTAGATATTCCATTGACACCGATCACTCATACCCAGATTGGTCCATGAGGGAGACGGCCCGAAACGGGAAAGCGCCTTTGATCATACGCCCCGGACGGATTGCCACAAGACCGTCCGGGGCGAGATGTTTCTGAATCGGGGCTCACGGTACCTGATGCTCAAGCTTACTGAACAGCGAGGTTCCTACCAGCCACAGCCACCCCAGCCGCTAGGACTGTACCAACCGTTGTACCGCTGGTTATATTGCGCTGGGGGGCTCTGCGGGTTTGTCGGCGCTTGAGGAGTCTGGTTTGCAGGCGGCGGGTTGTTCAAGAAGCCCTGTACCCAGTATCGGTGCAACTCAAAGCCACGCTGCAAGCTGAGGTTTGGATTCCGCTGCAGGGCACTCTGCATCCAGGCCTGTTCCATCTTCAGAAGATCTTCCCGGCTGAGGCCGGTGGCCTTGACCCACTGGTCGATTAGCGCCTGGTCCATCTGCCAGCATGTCTGGATTATCTGTCGTGCTGCGTCCGGCGTTGCCGGCGATGCTGGGGGCCAGACCGGTGTCGGTACGGACGTAGGTGCCGGGGTTACCTGTCCAAGAGCTTGTGTATCTCGCATGATGCCGACCGGCCGGCCCGAACCAGTACTTGCCTGTGAAACCATCACCGAATTGGGCTTGGCCGCCGCGCCGGCGATTCCGATAGCCGAGACAACCACCACGGTCAGAGCCCCGGCCAGAATAGCATTTCTCCAAATACGGACTCTCAACGAATCTTCCTCCGTTTCATGGAACCACGATGGTCTTCCCAGACGATGGACCGTTCCACGCATCCCCTCCCCTATGTGGGCGTGCCAGGCGTGTCCAGCACCGGAAGTTCATGCTCAACATGGTGGACCATGGATCGCGGGTCCGCCGCCTAGCGCCTCTATGTCTGGCCTGTATCCTTTAGGACCTCCCGCAACAGGTCACCGATGCGGGGATCTGCCAGCCGGTAGTAAACAAGCTTGCCTTCCTTGCGGTACTTGGCTAGCCCCAAGTGGTGGAGAAGCCTGAGGTGGTAGGAAGCAGTCGCCTTGCTCGCTTCGATCAGATTGGCAACATCGCACACACAAAGCTCGGTTTCAGCAAGTGCATAGACAATCTTAAGCCGTGTGTCGTCAGCCAGGGCTTTGAAGACTCTTGATGCTCCGTCAATCCGCTTAACCTGGGGCTTGAGCCGGGTGACCGTTTCCTCGTTAACCAGGTTGACCTGGCATACCGGTGCATCTAGATAGGCCTGAAGCTTGATCGGCTCCTTAGCCATGTCCATCACCCTTCAGTCAAAAAGTCAAATGGTCTTTTGACTATATAATAAACAGAAGTCCTAGGAAATGTCAATGAGGGAATCCACGGGTCCTGGAAACGTTCTGTGATTACGCTACCCCGAGTCGGTTGACGATAGGCTCATCCTCGCTTTGCAGGGCCTGGTACTCGGGTACACTGTCAGGTGGGGCCCTGACCTCCCCCGGGGGGGGATCGCTCTCGCTGTTCAGATTGGCCTTGCATTGGCCTCGGCTTCGATCATCACTTCCTCCCTTTGGGGCGGCGCTCCCAAGCGATGGTCCGGCGCAGCGATTCAGCCAGCACCACCGGCTCTCGGTAGCCCAACTCGGCTCGGATGCGCCGTGCGTCGGCGAAGAGATGTTGACCGAAATCATACTCCTTGCCCGCCTCCGCGGGAAGCTGCTCCCTGGGCTTGACGACGACCTCGCCCGTCCAACCGGCGGCCCGGCCGATGTTGAGGGCCCATTCCCACTCGGTAAACACTTCCGCATCGGCCACGTTGTACACCCGGCCGGCCGCCCGGGGGTCCGTGGCCGCCAGGGCGATGGCCTCGGCGACATTGTCGACGCAGCCGCGACCCGCCCGCCAGCCCGCCCTTTGTTCCTCCATGAGGATGGATGGTAGCCCTTCGTCCATAGATCCGGGCGCAGGGGACTGCCGCCTTCAGTCGGCAGAGGAATGCGCCCCCTTTGACAGTTCTTGACAACGAACACGTGTTCGGGTACAATGGGAATCGATGGCTCCGGATTACGCCGAAAATACGGCTGGTTCCGTCACGGGCGAAGCGGGCACAGTTCCAAGAAAGGGGTGGTGACGTGGTGTTTAAGGCGTTCCAGTACCGTCTCTACCCAACCAAGGCACAGTCCGAAGCCCTGGCGGAGATGCTGGAGACCTGTCGCCGCTTATACAATCGTTCTCTGGCGGAGCGTCGGGACGCTTACGAACACGAAGGCAAGTCCTTGAACTACTATGACCAGGCCAACACCTTGAAGGACCAGCGGAAGCAGAACCCGTACCTCGCCAGAGTCAACTACTCCGCTACCCAAGACGTGCTCCGTCGGCTGGACAAAGCGTTCCAAGCGTTCTTCCGCCGAGTGAGAGCCAGTGAGAAGCCGGGTTACCCACGATTCAAGGCCAAGGGCCGCTACGACTCCATCACGTTCCCCGCCTACGGCGACGGCTGCCGGCTCAAGGACGGAAGGCTGTACCTCCAGCACGTCGGGAGAGTCAAGCTCAAGCTGCATCGTCCGCTCGAAGGGAGGATCAAGACCGTCACCGTCCGCCGGAAGGCTGACGGCTGGTACGCCTTCTTCGTCTGTGAGGTTGAGGCGGTAACGCTCCCGCCTTCCGATGAGGCGTGCGGGGTGGACCTGGGGATCGAGTCCTTCGCGGTCACGAGCGACGGTGAGTTCTTCCCGGCAGCCAAGTACCGCAGGAAAGCAGAGAAGAACCTGAAACGATTGCAGCGGCAGGTGTCACGCCGGGAGAAGGGCTCTAATCGGAGAAGGAGGGCCGTCCGCCAGCTCGCTAGAGCACACCTGCATATCGCCAACCAGCGGAAGGACACGGCGCACAAGGTCGCTCGATCGCTGGTCAACAGATACGGGCTCGTCGCCGTGGAGGATCTGCAAGTCGGCAACATGCTCAAGAACCACCGCCTCGCAGGAAGCATCAGTGACGCGGGTTGGAACCTCTTCGTGAACATCCTGAAGGCCAAAGCGGTAGAGGCTGGGCGTCAGGTCGTCGAGGTCGACCCACGGAACACATCGCGGGACTGCAGCGGGTGCGGCCGCATCGTCCCAAAACCGCTGTCCGAGAGGTGGCACACCTGCCCGGCATGCGGGACATCGCTTCACCGGGACGTGAACGCCGCAATCAACATCCTAAACAGGTCAGCAGCCTAGCAAGAAACATGGGGCTCGGACGGAGCCTTCGGGGATACGAAGGGGCTAGGGGGTCGTAGATGAACCGAGAAGCCGCCTCGCTTCAGCGAGCGGAGTCGTCACACTGCTGATGGCCAGGGCTCGGCCGGTCAGCCCGGCGAAGGCGCTGGTGAACGCGGTGGCCTCGCGCTCAGACATGAGGTGCATTCCCACGACCACGTCGGCGGAGAAGTCCCGGAACGCCCGTACGTGGCGTCCCAGTTCGGCTTGGTCGCCGACGAGGCGACGAACCTCGCGCGGAAGGTCGGCTCTCGTCTTGCCACGGCTGAAGACGGCCACTTCGTGGCCCATCGACGCAAGACGAGTCACGGCGCGGGACCCGATGAACCCGGTTCCACCGAGGACCAGGACACGCATGGGCTCGCCCCCCGTTTCGGACATTCCAGTTGTCTTCCCTTAACCCTTCTCCGCCAGCAGATGCTTCTCCATCCACCGGACCATCAGCCGCAGCCGCTCGACGCGGTGCTTCGGCTTGCCGGACCGTGACATCTCGTGGTTCTCATCGGGGAAGCGGGCGAAGGCCACCTCACGGCGAAGGAGCTTGAGGGCCGTGTAGAACTGCTCGGCCTGCTCGATCGGGCAGCGGAGGTCCTGCTCGTTGTGGATGATGAGGAGCGGCGTCCGGACGCGCGTCACGTGGGTGATGGGGGAGCGCTCGAGGTAGGCGCGGGCGCTCTCCTCGCTTTCCCAGGGGTTCCCGGGGAACTCCCATTCCCCGTTCATGTAGGCGGCGTCGCTCGAACCGAACTGGCTGTATCGGTTGCTGGTGCTGCGGCAGGCCACGGCGGCGCGGAAGCGCGTGGTCTGGGTGATGACCCAGTTCGTCATGTACCCGCCATAGCTGCCGCCGGTCACGCCCAGGCGCTTCGGGTCGACCCAGCCCAGCTTAAGGGCCCAGTCGACGGCCCCGATCAGGTCGCGGTAGTCGCGCCCGCCCCAGTCGTGGTACGTCGCGGCCACGAAGTCCTGGCCGTAGCCCTGGCTGCCGTGCGGGTTTGTATAGAGGACGCCGAAGCCCGCCGCGGCCAGGCACTGGAACTCGTGGAAAAAGCCCCAGCCGTAGGCGGAGTGAGGGCCCCCGTGGATCTCCAGGACGAGCGGGTACTTCCGCCCCTCGGTCCAGCCCAGCGGCTTCATGATCCAGCCCTCGATGGGCCGGCCCTCCTCGTCCGGGTAGGTGAAGTTCTCGGGCCGAGCCAGTTCCAGGCCGGCCAGGAGGTCGGCGTTGACCGAGGTCAGGCGGATCTCGCTGGAGCCGTCGGCGATGCAGGCGTAGAGGTCGCCGATGACCTCGGGCCCGCTGGCCACATAGGCGAAACGCCCACGGGCATAGGCGAAACCATAGACCATGCGGTCTCCGGAGACCACGGTGAACGGCGAGGCGGAAGCAGCCGGAGCGGGCGAGGCCGACACGGGCAGGGCGGTCGGGGCCGGGGCCGGCGCGGCGGGGGCCAGCGCCTCACCCATCGTGGGGGCGGGACAGGCCCAGACCTTGGTCCGCCCCCCGTCGCTGGCCAGGAAATAGATGAGCCGCCCGTCCTCAGCCCAGACGAGGCCGGGGTCCGGCGAGCTGACCACGTCGCTGCCGGTGTGGTTGCCCGGCTCGAGGTCGAAGCCCGGGTCCAGGCAGAGCCCCGCGGCCGTCGAGCCTTGGCCGGCCCCCGCGCCGGCCTCCGCGCCACCCTCCGCGCCGGCAACCGTCCACAGCCAGATGTGATGCAGGGTGACGCTCCTGACCTCGTTGTGATGACCGAGGCAGGCGAGGTGGCGGCCGTCCGGGGACCAAGAGGGGGAGACGAAATGGCCCTGGCCGTCGGTCACCCTGACCGGCTCGCCGCCGGCGGCCGGGACGACCCAGACGTCGCTCTGATGGCGGTAGTCGGCCTCAGGGTCGCGGTCGGCGGCGAAGGCCAGGTGGCGACCGTCGGGAGACCAGGCCGGCGCGCCGTGGTCGAAGTCGCCGGAGGTGAGTTGCCGCGGTTCGGGAGCCGAGCCCGTGCCAGACGCACCGCCAGCGGCCGCACCGCTGCCGGCTACGGCGTCGCCCGTCACGTCGACGACGAAGATCTGCGACCGTTTCTCCCCGAGCAGTCCTTCGCCGTTGAACTTATAGCGCAGCCGGGTGATGAAGCGGACGTCGCTCTTGGGCGAAAGCCCCGCGTCGATGGCCGCCTGGCTCTGGGCCGGACTCTGGGCCGGGCCCTGGGCCTGCCCGTTGGCGGGCGCCTTCTTGGCCGCCGGGTCATCCTTCGTGCTGCTCGTCGCGGCTGCCGCGCCGCCGCTCCCCGCGGCCGACGCGCCGGCGTCCGCGCCGTCGTTGGCCTCGGCCCGACCCAGCCCGTCCGGCCCGACCTTGGCCGCGAAGGCGATGGCCCGCCCATTGGGCGACCAGACCGGCGTGCCGACCGCACCCTTGGTGTAGGTCAGGCGCTGGGCCTCGCCGCCGCCGACCGGTATTAGCCACAGCTGGTTCTCGCCGCTCCGCTTGGAGAGGAAGGCGATGGTCCGCCCGTCCGGCGACCAGCGCGGCGCGGTGTCCGACCCGCCGTTGGTCAGCCGGCGCGGCCCGCTGGCCCCGTCCGTCGCCGCGAGCCAGATGTCGGTCACGTACTTGTCCGCCGTGGCCGGGTCGAGGTTCTTCGGATCGACCCGTTTGACCACGTAGACGACCTGCCGCCCGTCCGGGGAGAGTTGCGGGTCGCTGACCCACTTCATTGAGAGGATGTCCTCCGGTACCATCCCGCGCGCCAAATCGCTGGCCTCCTTGAACAATCGGGCTAATCTTTCGAGAATAGAAGATTCGCCACGCCTAAGGCCTGTCCCTGCCAGGCCAGGCGCGTTGCCAGATGGTGCCGCAAGGGCTTAGAATCGTACTATGAGCGCCAACCAACCCCCCGCGCCGTCGGGCTTCAGCCCGCGGACTTTCGCCGGATACGTCCGGCGCCAGAAGTACTGGGTCATCTACGGCTCCCTGACCGGCGTGGTCATGAACACCACGGTGGTCCTGCCGCCCATCCTCCTCGGGCGGGCCATCGACGCGGCCATGGCCCTCGAACGCGAGGGGGTGACCCCGGCCGGGTTGCGGCGGCTGTACCTGGCCGCCCTCTGGTACGTGGGGGTCACGGTCGTCTACGCCATCGGCCGCCTCGGTAAGCGTTACGGCTTCCGGGTCATGGCCAACAACTTCAACATCGACCTCCGCTCCGACCTGCTCCGGACGACGCTGGGCTGGAAGCCGGCCCGCCACGAACGCGAGCGCATCGGCGACCTCCTGTCCCGCTGCATCGGCGATATCCAGGTGGTCTCGGACACCCTGATGACCACGGTCACCGAGGTCTTCGACACCGGGCTGATGATGCTCTCGAACTTCGTCGCCCTGCTCATTTACCTGCCCGGGCTGACCCTCCTGGCGGCCATCCCGGTGCCCCTGACCATCATCTTCGCCCAGGCCACCGGCGGCGCCATCTTCGCCCGCTCGACGAAGACCCGGGTGACGGCTTCACGGGTGAACTCCCACCTGCAGGAGACGACTGTCGGCGTGCGCCTGCTGCGGCTGTTCGGCCGCGAGGCCGCCGAACGCCGCCGCCTCGAGCGGCTCTGCGGCGACCAGATGACGGCCAACCTCGACCTGACCGTCCTCCAGGGCGGCCTGATGCCGGCCTATTCGGCCCTGGCCACGTCCGGGGTCATTCTTGTCATCGGTCTGGGCGGGTTGCGCGTGACCCACGGCCTCTGGACCGTCGGCCATTTCACCACCTACCTGATGATGTTCCTGGCTTTCTCCGGACGCACCCTGATGGCCGCCCGGGTGCTGAACCACGTCCACGCCGGGCGCGCCGCCTGGACCCGCGTGGCGGCCTTCCTCTATGACCGGCCAGGGACGCAGCCGGCCCAACCGCCCGTTCCGGCCGCTCCGGCCGCTCCGGCCGCTCCGCCCGTTCCGGCCGCCCTCCCTGGCCACATCGCCGCCCGCGACCTGACCTTCCGCTTCGGCGCCGACGGCCAGCGCCCGGCCCTCGATCGGGTCAGCTTGGACGCCCCGGCGGGAAGCCTCGTGGCCATCACCGGCCCGGTCGGGTCGGGCAAGACCGCGTTGGCCCTGGCCCTGACGGGCCTCTACAACTACGAGGGCAGCCTGACCGTAGGCGGCCGCGAGCTCCGCGCCCTCTCGCGCGAGGAGCGCCTGGCCACCATCAGCCTCCTCGATCAGGACAGCTTCCTGTTCTCGGCGACCATCGCCGAGAACGTGTCGTTCGAGCCCCTGGCCGCCGGGGCCGAGCCGGCGCCCGCGCTGGCCCGCGCCGCCACCACGGCCGCGCTGGCCGACGACCTCCCGCTCTTCGCCGACGGCTACCGGACCATGGTCGGCGAGCTCGGCGTGCGGGTCTCTGGCGGGCAGCGCCAGCGCATCGCCCTGGCCCGCTCGCTCTACCCGCGGACGCCGGTGGTCGTCCTCGACGACCCGTTCTCGGCCGTCGATGTGGCCACCGAGCGGCGGATGCTCAACCGCCTGCGGGCCGACCTGGCGGGCTCGACGGTCGTGCTCTTCTCGCACCGCCTGGGGGCCTTCCCCGAGGCCGACCTCATCCTGCTCCTCCGCGACGGGCAGGTGGCCGAGGCCGGGCGCCACGAGGAACTGCTGGCCGCCGGCGGGACTTACGCCCGTATCTTCAAGGCGCAACAATGGCTGGAGGACAACGCCATGAAGGACGGCGCCAACCGCGCCAGAGGGGAGGCGTCACGATGAAGTCCACGCCCGCGAATCCGGTCCGCGCCGCCGGCCCGCGCCGCTCGATGTGGACCGAACTCACTCCGCTCCTCGCGCATCTGTGGCCGGTCGTCGCCGGCCTCGGTGCCCTCATCGTCGCGGCCATGCTCCTCGACCTGACCCCGCCGCTCATCGTCCGGGCCGTCGTCGACGGGCACCTGGCCGTCGGCGACTACGCCGGGGTCTGGCCGCTGGCCGCGGCGTACCTGGCGACCCTCATCGCCACGCAGGCCGTCAACTTCGGCCAGAACTACCTGACCGCCCTGGTCGGGCAGAATGTCCTCCTGCGCCTGCGCCTGAGCGTGGCCGCCCACCTCGAAGCCTTGCCCCTGGCCTACTTCGACCGCACCCCGGTCGGCGAGATAATCAGCCGTTGCACGGCCGACGTGGACGCGGTCAACACCCTCTTCACCTCGGGCGTCATCGCCGTACTGGTCGACGCCTTCCGGGCGACCGGTCTTCTGGTGACCATGTTCGCCCTCAGCCCGGGGCTGTCCGGCGTGGCTCTCCTGGTGGTGCCGTTCGTCTTCGTCCTGACCGAGTTCTTCCGCCGGCAGATCCGCTACAGCGAGCGCGAGGTGCGCCGTCAGGTGGGCTTCCTGAACACCCACCTCCAGGAGACGTACGCCGGGTTGCGCGTGGTCAAGGCCTTCGGCCGCGAGGGCGCCTTCATCGAGCGGTTCAACACGGGCCTCCGCGGGTTCGTCCGGGCGGCCAACCGCTCGTCCACCTTCAACTCGTTCTTCCCGCCGGCCATGGACATCCTCCGCGCCTCGTCCATCGCCTTGCTGTTGTGGTTCGGGGCCAATCCGCGGACCTTCCTCCACCTCGGGGTGAGCGTCGGGACGCTGGTCGCCTTCGTCCAGCTGCTGCAGCGCCTCTTCAACCCCCTGACCAACCTGAGCGACGAGTATCAGACCATCCAGCAGGCGATGGCCGGGGTCGAGCGGATAACGGAGGTCCTCAACGTCGCCCCCGAGGACCGGCCGGCCCCGGTCGAGCCCGAGGCCACGTCCGCGTCCGGGGCGGACGGCCGCGCCCGCGCCGGACGCGTCACCGTGGACGCCCTGACCTTCGGCTACATCCCAGACCGCCCGGTCCTCAGCGGCCTGAACCTGGATGTCAGGCCCGGCGAGCGGCTGGTCATCGCCGGCCGCACTGGGGCCGGGAAGACCAGCCTCCTGCACCTGATGGCCGGCCTCTACGGGCCGTGGGACGGGAGCATCACCATCAACGGCGTGGACCCGCGCCGCATCCCGGCCGGCCGGCGCCGCCGGCTCATCGGCGTCGTCCCCCAGGCCGTGCAGCTCTTCGAAGGGACGGTGGCCGAGAACGTCGCCCTCGGTGATCTCGCCATCCCGCCGGAGCAGGTCCGGCGGGCCCTTGAACTGGTCGGGGCGTGGGGCTTCGTGGCCGCCCTCCCGAAGGGCGCCGACACCTTCCTCGGGCCGGGTGGGAGCCGCCTGTCGTTCGGCCAGACCCAGCTCATCGCCATGGCCCGGGCCATCGTCGGCGACCCGCCGGTGCTCCTCCTCGACGAACCCACGTCGGGCATGGACTCCGACACCGAGCGCCTGATCTATCAGGCCCTCAAAGAGAGCAGCCGGCAGCGCACGGTCATCACCGTAGCCCACCGGCTGTCGAGCGTCATCGAGGCGGAGCGGGTCGTCATCCTGTCCGGCGGGCGCATCGTCCAGTCCGGCACGCCCGAGGAGCTCAGCCGCGACGTCGGCTGGTTCGGGGTCTACCGCGACCTGGAGAGCCTGGGCTGGTCGGTCGAGGGCGGGGGGCAGGATTAACCCCGCCCGTTGGCGAATCCTGTCAGAACAACGTTCTAGCGAAAGCGAGGGATGGATGGTGGCCGAAGAGAGCCTCAAGCTCCTTTACTGCATGATCTGCGAGGACGTCCGTTTCGAGATGAACAACAAGATGAGCTTGATGGGGTGCTTCGATACCATCAGCCTCCGCTCGTTCCCGGATAACTTCGGGATCACCATCGTCAACAAGTGGTGGGGGCAGGAAGGACGTTTCAAGAGCCGGACGGAGCTTGAGACCCCGACCGGGGAACGGGTCCGCCTCTTTGAGAATATGGTCGAGATCCGCGAGGGAGCCAGCGCGGTCGAGGTCATCAAGCGGGTGTTCCAGTTCAACAGCCCGGGTACGTATTACATCAAGGTCTTCATCGAGGGCGCGGAGCACGCCAGCGTACCCCTGTTCGTCAGGCGGTACGTCGAGATAACTTAACGTAACGCAACCGTAACGCAACGCAACGCAGCCTAGACCTGGGAGTGGAAGCCACTTGAAGAGGCCCTTGAGCCGGACACTCTCCATCGCCGGCGTCCTCGCCGCGGCGGCCGTCTTGGCCGCGGGGGTCGTGCCCCTGGCGGTCCTGCCCGCGCTGCCGCCGTCCGCGCTCCCGCGCGCCTATGCCGCCGGAGCGCCGGCCGCGGCCCTCACGGACGTCGCCGGGAACTGGGCGCAGGCCGAGATCGAGGCCCTTTACGCGCAGGGCATCGTGACGCCCAAGGCCGGCACTGAGTTCCGACCCACCGACAAGATAACCCGGGCCGAGTTCTGCGGGTTCATCGCCCGGGCCATCGGGCTGCCCGTGACGCCTTACGTCGCGCTCTTCACCGATGTGGGGGCGACCGCGCCCGAGGTGGCGTCCATCGAGGCCGCTAACTTTGCCGGCATCGTCCAGGGTACCGGGGAAGGCCGCTTCACGCCGGGGGGATTGGTCACCCGGGAGCAGATGGCGGCGATGTTCCTGCGGGCTTATCTCCACGCCAGTCGCCAGTCGTCGGCCCCGGCCTCCGGCGACCTGGTCTTCGCCGACGCGGCCAAGATCTCGGCCTGGGCCCTCGAGGCCGTCAGGTTCGCCGCTTCATCCGGCCTGATCAAGGGACGCGACGGCGGGCTCTTCGCCCCGCTTGACGCGGCCACCCGGGCCGAGGCGGCGGTCATGGTTCAGCGCCTTCTGACCAACTTCCCGGAGATCGCCGCGGCGCGCGCTGAGCCGACGCCGCCCATCTTCGCCGGCTCGATCCTGTCCCTGGCCGTCGCCCCGAGCGACCCGCAGACCATCTACGCGGGGGGTGGGGAGTGGGGCGGGGTCATCAAGACATCGGACGGCGGCAAGACCTGGACCAACATGGCCTTCAACGAGGCCCGCGACGTGCCCCAGGGCGACGTGCGGGAGATCGCCGTCGACGCCAACGACCGGGACCTGGTGAGCATCACCACCGACGCCGCGGGGGCCTGGCCGGCGGGAGTCATGCAGAGCCAGGACGGCGGTCATCTCTGGGATCGGATGGGTAACTTCAAGGAAGACGCGTTGAGCGTCAGGGGCCTTGCCGTCCTACCCTCCGGCCGCATCATCGCCTCTGGCTACGGCGGCCTCCGCTTCGCGGCCAACGGCACCAACTTCCGCTGGACCTACAACGATGGGGACACCCAGCCGAACGAGCGGCTCGAGGCGGCCGCCGGGAACGACAACCGGCCCTTCTTCGGCTATGTGACCTTCGACCCGGCCGACGAGAAGCTCGTCCTGGCCTCATCTTACTTCGAGAAGTCAGAGAAGGCCTTCTACAACACCATCTACATCTCTCGCAACGCTGGATACGACAAGTGGGACGGGTTCCTCACCGTGGATGTCGTCAAACCGACACCCGGCTGGCGGGCCATCGCCTTCATCCCGGGGGACCCCGCGCACTCCTTCGTCGTCGGCACCGATGTGTACACCGCCGCCGGTCCGGACAAGGTCAGGGCTTTCATCGATGAAAGCACCGTGCCCGGTCTGCCCGGGACCTACAAGGCCGGCCCCGACGGCCGGCTGCTGCGCGTGATGGGTTACTCGTTCGCCCCGGTGGGCGGCGTCTATTACGCCCTGGCCTCCGCGACCACCCTGGCGGGCCAGGACGTCACAGTCATCCTGCGCTCGGGCGACGGCGGAAAGACCTGGGTCCGCCACGAGGTGGCCCTGCCGGCCGGCTCTTCATCGGTGACAGCCATGGCCGTGGCCTTCGCCCAGGAACCGGGCCAGACGGACGTCGTCTTCCTGGCCGACCGCGGCCAGCCGGCCGACGCGGCCGACCCGGCGCACAACCTCGTCGGTCACGTCTACCGCGCGACGGTGGTCGCCGCCGATCAGGCCTGGAACTTCAAGATGGTCTACACGAACCGGAGGCCATAGGTGGCGGGGGAGGGGACGCCGGTGACGGCGGACAAGGACACCATCAACCGGGATGAGGCCGCCCAGGCGGTGGCCATCAAGCGCTATGGGACCGAGATCGGCGAAGCCGTCAGGAGGGCCGTGGCCGAGGCCGGGCTCCCACCCGAGCCGGCCAACTACGGAAAGGGCAAGGGCCGGGACCTCCCAGGTTTCGGGATGCACGACGGGATCGAGGCGTGCGAGGTCGCTGGGGAACCCCGGTTGCGGGCACATGGCTGCGTCTTGGCCAAGGTCTGGTACGAGAAGGGGCAAGACGCACTCGGCCGGATCTACTGCTACGTAGACCCGGCCAAGTACATGGCGTACAACCCGGACGTCAAGATGATTCACACCAGGTGCGTGCCCGACGGTGACGCCTTCTGTGAGCTGGCCGTCAGGTCCACGACGCCGGAGGATCGGAAACGCTTCAGGGGCGACGGTCCGGACTGGATCACGGTCGATGCGCCTTAGTCCCTGATGATTGTCGCGGGAAGAGCGTTCCGAGCCGCCCACGCAGGTCTCTCCAGGCCGCGAGGGCGGCTCTTTCGTCGGCCTCGGGCAGGCCGACGGGCCGGCCGTAACGAGCCGTGACGTAAGCCTCGGTGAGGGCGTCGATGGCCGAGTCACGGGCGGGGAGCCGCAGGCTTCGATAGATGAGGAAGGCGACCACGGCGACGACCACGGTGCCTGCCAGCCAGGCCGGGACGTGCGGGGCGCGGCCGACGTGTCCAACTGCTGGAGCCAGTCCGACGGGTTGGCCTGCCCCGGGATGATTTGAAAGTCCTCTCCCCCGGGCTGGCGGGACGCGGCGAGCCGCCGCAGCCATCGCACCAACGGGTTGAGGCCCAGGGCGATGGGCGTCAGGACGAGGATGATGACCCTGACGAAGAGCCCCCAGAGCCACCCGACCGCGGCCCGCAGCGCCCCGGCGACGGCCTCGAGCCCGAGACTGGCCGGGCCCGTCCAGGCGGCCCAGGAGACGATGATCAGGGCGGGGACGCCCAATCGATGAGGACGTGCCCGCCGGCGACCAGCGCCGTTAGGACCAGGTCGATGGTCTCGAACCGGCCGACGAAGACCGCGCCGACGTTGTCGCGAAGGCGGGGAGGGTCGCACTCGCATCCACGGGCGTCACCTACCGAAGTGAGGATGGGGACTCGAGTGGGGCGCGGACGGCCGTCAATGGGGCGCGGACGGCCGCGTCCAACGGCAAACGAAAAGGCCGAAGGAAGCTATTCCCCATGGACCGGGGACTTCCTTCAGCCTCATGATGGCCGGCCCCATGCCCGCTGACCCCGCCGCTCGCGGGGGCCCCTCGCTGCCCCGCGCTATGGCGTGAAGCAGCAGTACCCGATGTCGTCGCAGGACTTCTTCAGCCCGTCCCAGGCTTCTTTCGGGATGACCTCGAGGGCCGTCGGATAGAGGATCGTGTTCTCCTTGAAGATGTGGTCGCGGAGCTGGAAGATGAGGCTGGCGGCCAGGTCGTTGACCTCCCGCTGGAAGGCCGTGAAGTTCATCCCGCCGACGCCCTGGGCCAGCTCCAACAGACGGGCCTTCTGCGCCCGCAGCTCCACGTGCTCGAAACGCATGACCCGCGGCGGCCCGTCGATGCCGCGGCGTTCCAACTCGGGGAAGAGGACCTCTTCCTCCCGGGCGTGGTGCTTCTCCGCTCCGACCAGATGCTCAGTCACGGCGCGCAGGGTCCCGTAATCCGACTGGGCCGGGTCGTAGGCGCGTTCGCCCCGCAGGCGGCCGGCGACCGCCTCCAGGATGTCCAGGAACCGCAGGATCTGGTCGTGCTCGCGGTAAAAGGTGTCGAGCACGTGCCCCGGGGCCAAGCCGGCCCGGACGGGGGCGAGCTGGTCGTTCAGCACCTCCAGGTGTAGGGCGCAGACGTTGCGCAGCGCCTGCGGGTCCAAACCCTCGGCCAGTAGGTTCTGCTCGGCCCGGGACAACTCGGCCGGGTCCACACCAGCCAGGACGGTCTTGGCTTCCTCGCGGGCGCCGCCGGCCGGGCCTTCCCGGTTGACCCTCCTCAAGAGTTCGGTCAGACGCTCGACGTTATCCACGGTCGCTCCTCCTTCCGGACGACCCCGGCTCGACCGGGGCTCCAGAATCATCGTAACGTCCGGAGGCCTCCGACCATATGACCGCCGTCAAGACGGCTTGTGCTCTTTCATGCGTCCCCTTGTGCGGGCCGTCACGGGCCGTTCAATGCCCGTCGAAGCTGTCTTTCTCGACGTGAAAGACCTCATTGGTGAAGATGGTGTCATAGTAGGGCTGCGCCGGTCTCGCCGGGTTCGGGTAGACCAGGACGCGCGAGTTCGAGAACTCCAGGCCGTCCGCCCGCCAGGCCTTCCACATCCCCTGCATATCCCAGTTGCCCTGGCCGGTCAGACCCTGCGTGGCTTCATCCCAGGTACCGGTCAGCGTCCCGGTGTAGAACCCCTGGTACGTGGAGCCGATCATGGCCAGCGCGGCCGCGGTCGGGTTCGGAATGGGGTTGCCCTTACCGTCGACCACCCTCAGCATGACCCCGTCATGGCTCTGCCGGGTCAGATGCCAGAGGTTGGTTTGGGGGTCCAACAAGGTGTAGACGGCGTGCCATCGAATTGTGCATTCATAGCGGTGCCAGATACCCTCGCTGTCGGTCGACCACACATACTCGGTCTTCGGCTCCATCTTGACCACATGCGTATTGCCGTTGCCGGGGGACGCCGCGACGACCGCCCCGCCAAGGGCGGCTATAGTCAGGGCTAGGATGAGAGCCAGGAAGACCAACAGGGCACGGCGCACTGCACATCACCCTCCTCAGGTTGACTTGCGGGATTCGCTCAAGGGCTGATGTCCGCCTCTCTTGAAGCAATTGGACGAGATGGGCGCATTTTCCTCTAACCTTTTTCAATCCAAGCCGGACGAATCGGAGGCGTCGCGATGAGCCGATGGACGCTGCAACGGAGCCGCACCATCTATCAGAGCCCCATCGCCACCCTGGTCGAGGAGACCCGCAAGGACCCCCGGCGGGCGGCCGAGGTCCCCTTCTTCGTCCTGAAGTTCCCCGATTGGGTCAACGTCGTCCCCGTCACCGATGATGGGCGGGTCGTTCTGGTCCGCCAGTACCGGGCGGGGATGGACGCGATGACCCTGGAGATTCCCGGCGGGACCCTCGACGAGGGAGAGACCGAGCCGGCTGACGCGGCCCGCCGCGAGCTGCTCGAGGAGACCGGTTACGCCGCCGGCGAGCTGGTTCCGCTCGGGCGGGTCGTCCCCAACCCGGCCATCCAGGGTAACTTCTGCCACTTCTACCTGGCCCCCGGAGTCAGGTCGGTGGGGCCGCAGCACCTTGACCCGAATGAAGAGATGAGCGTCGAGGTCGTGCCCCTGACGGACATCCGGCGGATGATCGCCGACGGCGAGATCGTCCATGCCCTGGGCATCCTCGGGCTTCTTTACGCGTTGGACCGCCTCGAAGGGACAAACGGCGGGAGGACCAGCGGGAGAACTGACGAGAGAACCAGCGGGAGAAGGTGACCCCTTGATCGGCCGCGTGACTTCCAACGGCATCAGCCTATCTCTTGGCGACCGCGCTGTGACCGCCAGCCGCGCGGCCGACGGCTTGGTGCGGGCCGGGGATGCCTCCGATTTCGCCCTGCCAGGCTGGGGGCGCCTGGCCGCCGTGCCCTTCCTTCGCGGCCCGGCCCTCTTCCTGGGGCTGTTCGTACGGGCCGTGCCCCGGTCGCCGGCGGCCATCGGGGCCGGGGTGGCCGGGCTCATCGGACTCAGCCTCCTGGACCGCGTCCTCGGGCCATCGAACGCCTCCGACGGCCGCCTCGTGCCGTTCGCCATCACCCTATCCGTGTTCCTGGCTCTCGGACTGCTCCGCCTGGCCGGGCGGCGTTCCGTGCGGGCCAGGGCTTTTTTGTCTTACCACGGGGCCGAGCACAAGGTCTCGGCCGCCCTGCGGGCCGGCCTCGATCCCCAGTTGGCCGAGGTCGAGGACATCGCCGCCATGGGCCGCGCCGACCCATACTGCGGCACCAACATGGCCGTCTACATGACCGTCCTGTGGGCCTTCCTGGGCCTGGTCATCGGCCCGCTGGTCGCCTTCCCTCTGGCCATTTCCCTGGCCGTCGAGGTCCATCTCCTGGGCATGGAGGTCCTGACCCTGCGGCCGCGCTGGTTCCTGGCCCCGGCCAACCTGGCCCTGCGCGGCCTGATTCGCCTGGCCGCCCTGGCCCAGATGCTGGCCACCTGCGAGCCGGGGCCCGAGGAGATCGAGGTGGCCCTGGTGGCCGCCCGGCTGGCGGCCCTGCCCTAACCGGGTACGCTTGATTGACGGGTAGTCTGCCCACAGTCCAAGGGAGTTGCGATTGTTGTAAAAGGATGCGCCCAGGGCGATGGCCGTGGGCGTAAAATATTTGACGCCGTTTGGGTAACGGTGTAAAATATTTGACAGTAGGGACAATGGCCGCTGGAGGGACGTGCGGCAAGATCGTATACGCCGAAGACGGTCAACGCCTCTACTTCTTCATAACCGCGCATGAGAACCGTGAACACTAAGAAGGAGGGCCCCATTCAAATGGAACCGCGTTTCGGATATACCTGCCAGGAGTGCGGTAAGGGCAAAGTCGTCAGGCGTGTATTCGATCTATACAAGACCAAGATACAAGGGTTGGACTTCACAGTGCCCAACGCTGTCGTGGGTGTCTGCGACGTGTGTGGGGCGGAGCATTTCTCTGGCCCCGAAACAGAACGATGGTATGAGCTTTTCGACCAGAGCCGTAAGCACCTGTATCTGCCTCCGGAGGAGATTCGCCAGATCCGGGAATCACTGGGGCTTAATATGGAGCAGTTCGCCCAACTCATTGGGACCAGCAGACAGTCCCTGCATAACTGGGAACGCTCTGAGAGGACGTTTAACCAGTCAAGAGTCGCAGACCTGCTTCTGAGGATGGTTAGGACAGCCCAAGTGAGCGGCAAGGTGGATGTGCTAGGATTCCTAGTTGGTCAGGCTAAGGCGTTTGGTTACGATCTGCGAATGGAAATGTCGAGTGCGAAGTCTATAGCCCTATCAGTTCAGAGAAGCCCCCTTGGCATACAGGAGGAAGCGGAAGGCTATGATTGCCATGTGGCCGCTTGGGGGCAGCAATCGTCCAGTCGGAGCCTGTTGGATGATAGGGGCCAGGCGATCGGGAAGGTCTGGTATGACCATCTTCGTCATTGCCTCGCTATGCAGGCCAGTGACATTAAGGATGGTAAGTATAACTTCGTTCTGCTCCTTGACAACGGCGAAGCTGAGAATCTGGAAAGCGTAGCAGTTCAAAAAGGGAAAGCCTGCCTTGCTGTCAAGACTGACGGCGTTCTTGAACGCGTCAGACTGCTTGAGCTGCACCTAAAGAAAGCCAAGGGCCGAAGCCAGGGTAAGCAGGCAACGACTCGCTAGATTCCAGTGGTGCTATTCACTTCAGGCAAATAATGAACATCAAAGACCTCTCCCCAGCCAGCCCAAATACCCGGGTTGTTTACCCGGGCATTTGTAGTCACCACGCTCGCTACTCCATCTTCGTCCCGCCCATCGGCGGCATCAGGGCGTAGATCGGGGGGGGGGGGGCACCCTGGGTCTGCCGCGGAGACCTGGGAGCAGGAACCAGGGCACGGGACTAACTGGCGCCTGACCATGGAACTGATCGAGAAGACCTCGATCCCCGCGGCCATGGACATCCTGGGTTTGTATGAAGCCCTGATGGACAGGGAGGGCAACCTCCTATCCTTCGACCGCAAGGGCCTTCGTCACAGAGGTGACAAGCCGAAGCCGGAGGAGGACGACCACGAGCAGCGGGCCGCATCGGGGAGCTGTGACGCAGCGCACAATCCGCGCCCGCAAAAAGCATATCGCGCCTTGAGCCGAATCATCGCGCGCGGCCCGTCTTTCCATTAATCTTGTGATTGAGAGCAAGGCTAATCAGGAGGGATGGGCCGTGAAGTTTCTGCGAACCGTCATGACCCTGGTCGTGGTTCTCGCTTTGACCGTCCTCATCGCCGGTGGTTTCTGGATCTACCAGGCGGCGGCCCCAATCCCGCGGGCCGTCGTCGGGCCGAGCGGGGAAACGTTGACGACCGCCTCGTTCATCCGCGGCGGCCAGGCCGTTTATCAGAAGTATGGGCTGATGGACTACGGCTCGGTCCTCGGCGAGGGGGCCTACCTCGGCAATGACTTCACCGCCGAGACCCTGCACCGCCTGACCGAGAGCCTCCGCGACTGGTACGCCGCCGACCGCCACGGGCGGCCCTACGCCGCGCTGTCCCTGGAGGAGCGGGCGGGCGTCGATGCCCTGGTCCGCCAGGACCTCAAGACGAACCGGTATGACCAAGCCACCGGCGACCTGGTCTTGAGCGCGGCTGAGGTCAAGGGCTTCGAAGACCTCCGGGCCATGGTCCGGGACCGCTTCACCGCCGGGGAGCCCGGGTTCGGCCTACCGGCCGGGACCATCCGCGAGGGCGACCTCCCGACGACCAATCGCGCCTGGGTCGCCGAGGGCGACCAGCTCAACCAACTCAGCGACTTCTTCTTCTGGACCGGCTGGCTGTCGGCGGCCGAACGCCCGGGCACGGCTGCCTCCTACACCAATAACTGGCCTTACGACCCGACGGCCGGGAACACGGTGCCGGCGGGGGCTATCCTCTGGAGCGCCGCCAGCGTGGCCGCCCTGGTCCTCGGCCTGGGCCTTATCTTCTACCTCTATCAGCGCTACGAACTGCGCATGAAAGAGGCCGAGCGGCCCGACTTCGCGGCCCTCGACCCGGCCCGCCTACGGCTCACCCCGAGCCAGGTCAAGACGGGCAAGTTCTTCGTCGTCGTGGCCGCCCTGTTCGTCGTCCAGACGTTGCTGGGGGCGCTGCTGGCCCACTACTACGTCCAGGGCGGCAGCTTCTACGGGCTCGACCTCGCCCGGTTTCTGCCCTTCAACATCGCTCGCACCTGGCACCTGCAGCTGGCCATCTTCTGGATCGCCACGGCCTGGCTGGCCCTGGGCATCTTCGTCGCCCCGCGGGTCGGCGGCGGGGCGGGCGTGGGCGGCACCACGGGCGTAGGCGGCGGTGCCGCTCCCTCTGAGCCCCGTTGGCAGGGCCTTCTGGTCGACCTGCTCTTCTGGGCCCTGGTCCTGGTGGTCGGCGGGAGCCTGGCCGGCGAGTGGTTAGGGACCCGCGGCCAACTCGGCAACCTGTGGTGGCTCCTCGGCCAGCAGGGTTGGGAATACCTCGAACTCGGCCGGGTCTGGCAGGTGCTCCTGGCCGTCGGTCTCGCGGTCTGGCTCTTCATCCTCTTCCGCGGCCTCCGGCCGGCCCTCAAGGCCGAGCAGGACCGCTTCGGCCTCGTCCACCTGCTGGTCTACAGCGCCGTCGCCATCCCCGCCTTCTACGTGGCCGCCTTCTTCATCAACCCGGGCGTCAGCATCACCTTCGCCGACTACTGGCGGTGGTGGACGATCCACCTCTGGGTCGAGGGCGTCTTCGAGGTCTTCGCCGTCGTCGTCACCGGCTACCTGATGACGGCCATGGGGCTGGTCGAGGCGCGGTCGACCATGCGGGCCCTGTACTTCCAGCTGACCATCCTCCTCGGGTCGGGGGTCATCGGCACCGGCCACCACTTCTACTGGACCGGCGCGCCCCACGTCTGGATGGCCCTCGGCGCGGTCTTCTCGGCCCTCGAGGTCATCCCCCTGACCCTGCTGGTATATGAGGCCTACGGCCACTATCGCGCGATCAAGGACGGCGGACGCGCCTTCCCGTACCACGCCAGCTTCCTGTTCCTCATCGGGACCGGCTTCTGGAACCTGGTCGGCGCGGGCGGCCTCGGCTTCCTCATCAACCTGCCGGTGGTTAACTACTTCGAACATGGCACCTTCCTGACCGCCGCCCACGCCCACGCGGCCCTCTTCGGGGTCTACGGGATGTTCGCCCTGGCCCTGCTGCTCTATGTCCTCCGCAACCTGGCCGGCGGGGCCTGGAGCGACCGCCTGCCCAGGCTGGCCTTCTGGGGACTCAACGGCGGGCTGGCCGGGATGCTCGCCCTGACCGTCGTGCCGGTCGGCTTCATGCAGGTCGCCAAGGCCATCGAGTCCGGCTTCTGGGCGGCCCGCGACCCGGCCTTCTACCGCACCCCGGTCGTGAATGCCCTCCTGTGGTGGCGGCTCGTCCCGGACACGGTCTTCATCGTCCTCGGCGCGCTGCCCATCTTCTGGGTCGCCGCCCGCGTCTTCCTCAGCCTTCGGCGGCGGGCGGCGGTGGGGGCCGGGGCCAGCCTCAGCGGAACGGACGCCGGCGGGCGAACGTTGGCGGAATAACCGCTGATCCTAAGGGCACGTCGTCAAAGCGAAGCCCGGCACATTGCCGGGCTTTCGCGTGTACTCTTCGGCCGCCAGAGTGACCAATTGCTGCCAGGAGATGGCAGGATAAGCCAGTCTCGTGTCAAAGCTCCCTCCGGTATTCAGAAACCGGCGCGAAGTACTTCAGCCGTATTTCCCCCGAAGAGGCCACTCTACGGGGCCACGTTCGGCTGACCGCCCGCGTCGGCCGTGCCGATGAAGCACTGATGGCTCCCGATCATCGCCTTCATGGCTTCAGTGAGAGCCATCCTTCTCGCCTCCCAGCTGGACCCGGGGCGCGTCTTCGTCCAGGATCCGCCGCTCGCCTTCGAGCTTCCGGAGGTCGTCCAGCTCCTGGGTCGTCTCGAGCGTCCCGAGGTAGTTGCCCTCCGCGTCGCGGACGGGGAAGTAGCGGATGGAGACGAACTTGCCGTGATACTCGAACCAGAAGTCGGCCGACTCGCGCCGCCCGGCGCGGAAATCATCGATGATCCGCTGGACCCGATCGACGCTCCGGGGCGGGTGGCAGCGCTGGACCTTGCGGCCGATGTCGGTCCGCGAGCGGGCGAAGACGCGGCCGCCCCGCGGCAGGTTGAAGTAGGCCACCTTGTCCTCGGCGTCAACGAAGGAGACGTCGACCGGAAGCGCGTCCAGAAGGTGCAGGAGCGTCTCCTTGGGTACGCCGCCGAACAGGCCGGCCGAACCCTGGGTTCCGCTCGAGCCCTGGGTCCCAGCCGAACCCTTCATTTCCTCATTGTCCATCGTGTCCACCCCGTTCCTCGCCGAGCACTTCCGGCGGCAGTTCGAAATAGCCCAACTCATCCGATTCCCGCTTGATCTCCTGCCAGTCCTCTTCGCTCAGCATCCGCAGGGCGATCTGGTAGAGGACGTTCTGCTCCTTGGTGACGTGCTGGACGAAGGACTCACTGAGGCCGATGGACAGACCGGCCAGGCGGCCGATGTAATCGCCGAAGGGCTGGCCGGCTTGGCCGGCTTGGCCCTCTTGGCCCACCGGCGGCGGCTCAATAAGCTTCTGAAGCTCGCGGCGGGTGTCCTTCATCCGCGAGTGCTCCTCCCACATGACCGCCGGCGGCTCCTCGATGCCGTAGCGCTCGAGGACGGGGAAGAGGGTGTTCTCCTGGCGGATGTCGTGGTTTTCGGCCTCCCGCAGTTTCGCCACCACTCCGCGCAGCTCCTGCAGGGGCGCGGCGGCGGCCTCGGAACTTCCCGCCTGGCGGGCCGCGCCGAGCAGTTCCTGAACCCGGTTGAGCCAGAAGAGGATGGCCTCCTGGTCCTTGACCTGCCGCCACAGCGGATGCTCGCGTGGGATGTCCAGCCTGTTCTGGTCGAGCTGCTCGCGGAACAGCTCCAGGTGGACGTCGCAGGCGTTCATCAGGTCCTGCATGGTGTAGCCCTCTTTGGTCAGCTCGGCCTCGGCGGCGGCGATGACCACCGGGTCGACCCGCCGCAGGAGTTCCTTGAACCGGGCCTTGACCGGTCCGACGTCCTCGGTTCCCTTCAGGCCGCGGATGAGGTCCTTGAGCTGTTCCTTGATCTTGTCCTGCTGCTCCGGGTCACCCCGGTCGCCCAGGCGCAGCCGCGATTCGTGCTCCGCCAGCCGGACGGCCAGGTCGTCGAAGCTCAACCCGCCGCGCTTGGCGACGTCGGCCATGGATGTCCGCGGGGCCATCAGGCTGCGGATGGTCGCGTTGCGCAGGAGGCCGTAGTTGGGCGACAGGTCGGTCAGGACATCAAGAAGGCCGGGGTACTCCTTGAGTGCCTCGGCCAGTGTGGTATCCTTCGTCATCTCGATCATTGGCGGTCCCCTCCGTGCCTAGCATGCCCGCGCCGGCCGCGGGGTTTTCAAGCCCTAACGGGCGGCCGGCTCGGCTTCAAACCATCTTTTCAAGCCGCTTGACGTCGACCACGAGTTGATTGCCCTCACCGGTGACGACGCCCTCGCGCCGGAACTCGCTCAACAGACGGCTGACCGTCTCCCGCGAGACGCCGGCCATGCTGGCCACGTCCTGCTGTGAAAGCCCGAGTCGGAGGACCTTCAGGCCGCCACGGTCCTCGCCGATCTGCTCGGCCAGGCGCAGCAGGATGCGCCCGACGCGGCTCGGCGCGGTCAGCAGGCCGAGCTCCTTGACCTGGTCCTGGAGGCCGCGAATGCGCTTGTCCATGGCCGCCAGGAGCTGCCCCGTGATGCTCGGGTGCTCGCCGAGAAGGGCCATGAAGTCCCGTCGGTTGACGAGCCCCAGGCAGGTCTCGCCGACGGTGATCGCCGTCGCCGGGGCCGGCCCTCCGTCGAGGAAGCCGACGTGCGGGAAGAAGTCGCCCGGGACGAGCAGGTTGACGATCTGCTCGTGCCCCTCGTCGTCCGTCCGCGAGGCCTTGACCATCCCCGACTTGACGAAGTAGACGGCCTCGATCGGGTCGCCCTCGGCGAAGACGTACATCCCGTCGCGGTACTTGCGCTCTCTTATCAGCGCCGCGACCTTGGCCAGGTCGGCCTCGGAGAGGGCGGAGAAGAGCGGGAATTTAGGCAGGTAAGCTCGGACCATGAGACACCCCCGGAGCGCCCGGAATCAGTCAGGTTCCATTCTATCACCGCGGCGCGCCAACCGTCACCTGTTTGTCGCGGCCACCTGGCCCGCCGCCGCCTGGTCGGGGATGGTGAAGGTGAAGACCGAGCCCTTGCCTGGCTCACTGTCGACCCAGATGCGGCCGCCATGGGCCCCGACCAGCAGGCGGGTGATGTACAGGCCGAGGCCGAGCCCCTCCGGCCGGGTCGCCGCCGTGTTGGAGCCGCGGTAGAAGCGACCGAACAGGCGGGCGGTATCGTTCGGGTCGATGCCCTGGCCGTGGTCGACCACCGAGACCAGCACTTCGTCACTGTTCCGGGCGGCCCGAACGGTCACCTCGGCCTGCGGTGGGGAGTACTTGAGGGCGTTGGCGAGGAGGTTGGTCAGGATGCGTTCGAGGGCTTTGGGGTCGGCGAAGACGGGGCCGAGGTCGGCCGGCACGTCCAGGGCGACCCGCGGTTGGTCGGCCTCGGCGATGACCCGTTCCAGAAAGTCGGCCATGAACGGCCCGAGCCTGACCACCTGGCGGTTGAGCCGCTTCTGGCCGGCCTCCAGCCGGACGGCGTCGACGAGGTCCTGGATCATGTCGTTCATCCGCAGGGAGTTGACCTCGATGGCCGTCGCGCTCTGGGCCAGGCGCGGCCCGGGGGCGCCGCGCTCGACGAGCTTTTGCAGAAGCTGGGCGTGGCCGAGGATGGCCGTCAAGGGCGACCGCAGGTCATGAGAGACCGCTCGTAATATGTCATCGCGTTGTTCCTGGAGTTCGTGGAAGGCGGTGATGTCGATGGCCGTGACCACCGCGCCGAGCATCCGGCCGTCCGCGGCGCGGATGGGGGAGGCCGAGTTGGAGGTCCATCTGCTCCCCGCGGGCACGTCGCAGACCATGATTGAGCCCACGACCGTCTCGCCGCGCAGGGCGCGGGCCGAGGGGACCTCGTCGGGCGACAGAGGCCGGCCGTCGGCGGTCCGCGGGTTGAGCGACGGGGCCCGCTCCGTCAGCGTCAATCCCTCGACATCAGGACCATACCCAGTGGCTAGCCGGGCGGCGGGGTTCATCCGGACGATCCGGCCTTCGGGGTCGTAGACGAACATCAGGTCGACGACGGAGTTGAAGGTGGCGTCGAGGACAGCCGCTCGACGCTGCGCCTCCTCGTGCATGATCTCCCGGTCGGCCTGGGCCTTTCGCTCGGCCGTGATGTCGTGGATGGTGATGACCGCCAGGATCATCTCCCCGGTCTTGTCCACGACCGGAGCCCCGTTATGGCCGAGGAATCTGGTCTGCCCGGTCAGACGGTTGTACACGCGGGCCTCGTAATTGCTGAAAGTCTCCCCGCGCAGGGCCCGATTCAGAGGCCAGTCCTCGAGGGGCATCCGCCCCCCGTCGTCGCGGTACAGCTCGAAGACCTGGCGGTACTGATCGATCGGCTTGAGCATCTCCGCCGTGGATTGGTAACCGTGCATGGCCAGGGCGGCCGGGTTGACCCGGATGATGTTCCCGGCCGGGTCGGCGACGATCAGGCCGTCCGTGATGCTATCGAGCAACGTCTCCAACTCAGCGAGGTTGGACTCGGTCAGGGCGGCCAGTTCCTCCGCCCTCCGGCGGGCCAGGACCTGTTCGGTCACCTCGTTGCCGATGATGATGACCGCCTCGACCGTGCCACCGGGGGCAAGCAGGGGGACGAAGTAGCCGTCCCAGTAGGTTTGGCCGCCGCCGGGCCCAAGGGCCACTTCGCGCCCGCGGCGGATGACGGTCCGGCCGGTCCGATAGACCTCCTCGATGTCGGCGATGAACCGTCCGGCGAGGACCTCCGGTAAGACCTCGGCGATGGAGCGTCCGACGAAGGCGGCCTCGCCGACCCCAGGGACGTTGCGGAAGGTCCGGTTGGCCAGGGTGCAGCGATGGTCCGGTCCATGGACCACGGAGATGCCGATGGGGCTGTTCTCCACCAGTGTCTCCAGGAGGACCTCCTGACGCCGCAACGTCTCGAGGGCGTCGGCCTTCTCCAGGGCGATCTTGCCGATCAATGCGGCCAGGCCAAGGAGGGCCAGCCCGAAGACGGCCAGGAGGGCCAGGCGTTGGACCAGTTCCGACCAAAGCGGGGCGTAGACGAGCGCCCGCGGGGTATCGACGAGGACCGTCCACGGAGCCATCTTAAGGCGGGCGAAGCCGACCACCCGAGGTTCCTGGTCGAGGAACTTACCCTGATAGACCCCTTTGGTCTCTCTTCCCAGCCGCGGCCAGAGCGGGGTGTCGGTGACCTTTCGGCCCACGAGGGCCGCCGCCCCACCGGAGCCGGCGATGACCCGCCCATCGACGTCGACGACGGTGACCCCGGTGCCGGCCGGTAGCCCCAGCGAATTGAGGATCGCTGCCAGTTGTCGCGAATCGAGGCCGGCGCCCACCGCCCCGTTGACTTTCCCGTCGCGACCCCTGACGGCATAGGCGATTCCGACCGCGAAGGACCGCGGCTCAGGCCGGCTATCCGGGAGTGCTTGGACGGCCAGACCGGCGCCGGCCATCGCCTCGCTGAAGTACGACTGGTCTCCTATATAGGCCGGCTTTGCCCCGGGCTCGGGTGAGACGGTGGCGTAGCTCCAGCCGTCGGCCCGGGTGGCCCAAAGGTCGACATAAAGGGGATTCCGATCCAGGACGTCACGAAGGACCCGGGCCGCGGCGGCCGGGTCCTGGTCGACGAAGGCCGGCTGGGCGGCCAGGGTCGAGAGCATCGATTGGGTGGCCCGGAGGGCTCCATCGATGCCGACGGTGGTCTCGTGGCTCCAACGGCTGGCTGACCACTTCGCCTCGGCGAACTCCTCGCGGGCTTCGTGGAGGGTCATGACCACGATCATCGCCGCCACGGCCAGCGCCAGCAGCGAGAGGAGCGCGGTCACGCCGGCCAGGGTCCCGCCCCTCGACAGGCGGGCCGTGAAGCGCAGGGGTCTCACAAGCGGTGCCCTCCCATAGGTGTGGCTTGG
This sequence comes from Bacillota bacterium, assembly GCA_021787335.1. GTDB lineage: Bacteria > Bacillota > Sulfobacillia > JAJYWN01 > JAJZPE01 > JAJZPE01. Next base: position 91,699 of record JAJYMC010000062.1, read on the forward strand.
GGGGATACCGGGGATGTAGAGGATACTTTTGTCTTCTAAACCATTCTCGACCACCCCCGACGAGTCCTGCCCATCCTCGTGGGCGGCAGGTATCGGCGATTTGACCGCGAAAGACCTGACCCGAAAACCTATCGGAGTGGAGATGATTCCAATGGATGCGGTGTTCAAGAACGTCGCTGAACTGATGGAGCTGTCCGCCCGCACGGCCCCCAAGGCCGCCGGCCGCGACTTCATCGTCACCAAGGTCGTCGTCGGCGAGGACCTGAAGCGCCTCGGCGCGGAGATGAAGAAGTACGGCGAGACGACCGGCAAGAAGAACTTCGACCGCGACGGTAAAAACGTCGCCGATTCAGGCGCTCTGCTGTTGATCGGACTAAAGACGGCCAAGGATGTCGGGCTGAACTGCGGCGCCTGCGGCAACGACAAGTGCGCGCAGCTCGCCGCGGCCCACGACGGCCCGGAGTTCTCCGGACCATACTGCGCCTGGCGCCTCGTCGACCTCGGCATCGCCCTCGGCAGCGCGGCCAAGACGGCGGGCATCCTCAACGCCGATAATCGCATCATGTATCGCGTCGGCGTGCTGGCCAGGAAGCTCGGCATCATCGACGCCGATGTGGTCGCCGGCATCCCGCTGGCGGGCACCGGGAAGAGCATCTATTTCGATCGCTGAGACCGGCTTCAGTCGTTGAGATCGGCGCGGCCGTTCGATTCCGGACGGGTCACCAGTCGAGGAAGACATTGGCATCACGCTTTTGCCGTTCGTTCAAAGTCAGTTAACAGTCCGGCAACAATTCGAGGTTACAGTATGGCTTGCAAGACCAATCGCGGGCTCAGTCCCAAAGGGAGGTCGGACAATCCATGAAAGCAAGGAACATCGTCGCTCTGGCGCTGGCCGGTTCGCTCCTCGCGACCGGCGTCGCTTACGCCAGCGCGGGTGACGGCACGGCGACGCCTGCGCCGGCGACACCGGCGGCGAGCCAGGTCCAGCAACTGGACCCGGCGGTGCAGCAGCAGGTCAAGGACAAGTGGGCTGAACTCACCAGCCTCCGCAATCAGATCAAGGACCTCGACAAGCAGCTCGGCACGGCCCGGCGCGGTGACGCGGCCGCCGTCCGGGGGCTCAAGCAGACCAGGCGGGGCGAGGCCGACGGCATCAAGGCGGCCGTCAAGGACCGCCGCCAGTACGTGCAGTCGGCCCTGAAGCCGCTGCTGCAGCAACTCAGGGAACTCCAGAAGGAGATCAAGGCCGCCCGCAAGGCCAACGACACCGACAAGGTCAAGTCCCTTCAGGCTCAGGCGGCCGCCCTCCGCGAGCAGCTCAAGGCGAAGCATGTCGACTCTAAATCCCTCGGCGACAGGGTCAAGGGTCTGCGCGACCAGTTCAAGGCCAAGTGGGACGCCATCAAGGCGGCTCTCAGCGGGAACAAGACCCTCCTCGACCAGATCAAGGCCGTCCTCGGACAACTGCGGACGCTGAACCAGGGCCTCCGGGCCGACCAGCGTGACGCCCGGACCGCCCTCCAGAACAAAGACGGGGCCGGCGTCCTCGCCGCCCTCGACAAGGCCATCGCCGCCGAGAAGCAGATCCTGACTCAGAAGACCAGCCTGGTCGACCTCCAGAAGCAGGTCGGCGCGGCCGTCCAGAAGGCTGTCGGTAGTGCCAAGTGAGTGCCGACAGCGCCAAGTGACCGCAGACTCCGCCGCGTGACTCACGTTTCCTGACCCACTCGGAGACACCCCCTCTCCGCTGAGCATAGACGCAGAAAGCCCCTCCCCGCGGAAGGAGGGGCTTTCTGTATGGACGGGGCCGGCCGGGACGATGAAAGGGCCGGCCCTGATGGGCAGGCCGGCCATGATGGGCCGGCCCGCTTCCCTAGTCGACCAGGTAGTGTTTCGGCAGCGTCCCTCGCCTGGCCTCGTAGGCCAAGTAGATGAAGGCCGACTCGACCGAGTGCCACTGCGGGTCGCGCTTGGACATCAGGCTCTCTTCTTTGACCGTCTGGAAGGCCGCGTCGGCCCGGTCGTTGTCGCCCATGATGGTGGCCACGTAGGCGGTGACGGCCCAGGGCGTCAGGTCCGTCCGGGTGACCCACTCACCGTGGTAGCGGTTGAGCGTGGCCCATAGACCCTTGGCCCGCGGGTCGTCCGGCTGGATGAGGCCGTTCAGGATGGGGTAGAGCTGGCTGACCGCGTCCGGGTACCACGTCTTCCAGTTGGCCCGGGCTCGGCGGCCGTTGGCGGCCAGGTACCAGTAGTAGTTGCTCGTCTTGGGATCCCACAGCTTCTGCTCGATGCCGCCGGCGATGCGGACGGCGGCTTCGTGATAGCCGTTGCCGAGTTCGGGCAACCCGAGCCGGGTGAGCAGGGCGGCGAAGTCCTCCAGCCCGCGGTAGTCCTCGCTGTTGTCCATCAGGTACTTCTTCGGGTGATTGGCCTTCGCCCAGACCAGCCCGTCCTCGTCCTGCAGGGCGAGGATGACGTCGGCGACGAGCTTGATGTCCGGCAGGTGTTCGCGGGCGAAGCTCTCGTCGTCGGTGCGGTCGGTGTAGTCGCCGACCAATGACAGGAAGGTGGCCGCGTAGCTGTCAGCCGAATCGTATTCCATGGTCGGCGCGAAGTTCAGATGGGCCGCCGGCCCGAAGGTCGGGGCGACCGGCCGGCCGGCGACGACGCCCTGGCCGTCGGCCGCGTCGGGCGGCACCTGGCCGGCGTAGTTGTAGATGGTCCCGAAGAGCCCGGTGTCGTCGGGGCGGTTGAGGTGCCCGATATACCACTCCATGTATGTACGGGCGGCGTCGGGGTCGCGCCGCAAGAGCGTCAGGGCGGCGAGGTTGGCGAAGTAGGGGATGACGTAATCGCCGCGGATGTTCTGGGCGATGGCCCCGCCGGTCGTCCGGCTCTGCATGATCCAGTTGTACTCGATGGACATCATGTAGTCCATCCCAGGCTCCGGCGCCGTCATGGTCGAACTGGTCCGCGGCAACGCTCGAGCGACCCACGCGGTGACCGGGAACGCCAGCCCGAGGGCAACGGCGAGGACGAGGGCTGAGGCGATGGCGCGTTGCTGTCGGCTAAGGGCGGGGACTTGCATGGCCCGGCCGCTCCTTTCCATGGGACGCAAAGAGCAGAAGTCGCGAAGGACGCAAGACTGCCAGGGCTGCCTCGGTCGGGCGCCAACTGTTGAATGGTTAACGATTCGTCGGCCGAACGAAAAGTCCTGCTCGGCCGGGTTTTGGGCGGGCGCGCGAAGCAATGGGAGCCGAGGCAAAAAGAGGGCGGGGTCGATGACGACCCCGCCCCTTTCGTCCCGCGAACGCGAAGACGATGGGCTTACGATACCTTTTGCTTTGTAAAGACCGGCTCAGCTCTTCCGGTCAGCCCTGACGAGAGAGGCGATGGGCAGGGGCATGGCGTTGGTGACCAGGGTCACCAGCCCGGCGAAGGCCGGCACGAGCACGGCGCGGGCGATGATCCGCGGCGGCAGGATGGCCATGATGGCCTTGCCGTACATGATGTGAAGCCAATAGGTGTTCAGGATGACCGAGGTGATGAGGTCGGAGCAGGCCAGGGCGGCCAGGTAGCGCCAGAACCCGGGCTTGTCCGAGCGCCCCATCGAGAAGAGCCGCAGGAACAGCCAGGGCAGCACGCCGACGAGGGCCGAGGTCAGGGTGAAGCCGGGGAAGAACGGGCCGCCCATCGGGTTCAGCATCGAACCCACGAGGTCGGCGGCGATGCCGACGATGGCTCCCCACGCCGGGCCGAGGAAAAGGCTGGCGAGGATGATCGGAACGTCGCCGAAGGACAGTCGCAGGGCCAGCACACCCGCCAACGGGATCATGACACCGGCGAAACGGGTCAGGACCACGCTGGCCGCGATGAGGAGCCCCGCACGGGTCAGGTTCAGGACGCCGCGCATAGGAAAACCCCCTCTTGTCGCGGCAGAGGCCGTGTTGCTAGAGAGGGGGTCTGTCATCCCCACTGCAGCGACAGCGGACGCGACGTCGCACCGCAGGGGCCGGGTCAGCCGATATCCGCCCAGCGGATCGGCCGACCTTCCCCTTTCGTCCCCGGGCGACTTCCCATCCCGGGGCACTTGACGCGCAACGCCTACTCTGCCGAAAGTTTTTTGCGCCTTGAGTATACCAGATGGTGACGCCGAAGGCAATCGGTGTAAAGCTGCTGCTATCGAGCCCATGGTTGCAGCCGCCGTCGGGGCCGTCAGGCGCGCCCGGCTGCCTCGACCAGGATGGCCTCGAGCGGCTCGGCGACCCTCAGCATGGCCCCCAGGATGCGCGCCGAACGCTGGATCTCGTGGAGGAGGTCGCTGCCCGGCGGGATGAAGTCCGTCTCGATGATGTCCGGGGCGTAGCGATGGACGAGCAGCGGCAGGACGGCCGCGGCCTGCATCTCCGTCAACGGACGGCGGGCGGCGTAGGCCCGGATGAGTTCGGCCACGTGGTCGAGCCGGATGGTCGGGTCGGCGCGGCTCGTCCGCCCGAACATGTAGATGCCCGTGGCGAGGTCGTAGAGCGGGGATTCCCAGCGGACCACGTCGAGGTCGAAGAGACCGGTGACGACCGCGCCGTCATACTTCAGGTTGCGGCCGTGGAAGTCGCCCCAGACCAGCTGCTTGGGCAGGGCGGCATAGGCCCGCGCGGGCAGGCGCTCGATCATGTAGCGATGGGCGTCGAGCATGGTCGCGCGCTCGGCGTCGGACAAGGGCCTGGCCCAGTCCTCGGTGAAGGCTTCGGTCAGGAGAAGCCGGCCGGCCGCGGCCCAGGCGGGGTAGGGGATGAAGCCCGGCGGTTCGACGTAGCCGGCGACAACTGCCCGCCCGAGGAAGTCGTGCAGCTCCGCCAGCAGCCTGGCCGAGGCTCGGACCTGGTCCAGCCGGCCGTAGTCGTGGTCATCGCCGGCGACCCAATCGTAGACGGCCCAGGCCCGGCCGCCGTGCAGGGTCAGCCGCTGGCCGCGTTCGTTGAGCCGGACCCGGGCCACCGGGAACCCGGCCTCCCGCAGGGCCTCGTGCAGCCGCATCTGGAACTCGATCCGGGGCCGGTCGCGGTTGCGGCGGAAGCAGCGGACCACGAGGAGTTCGGCGGGCACTGCGCCGCCCGCAGCGTCGCGGCCGCCGTTGCCGGCGCGGCCTCCGCCGGCCACGGTGACGACGTAGTTCGGGTTCATCACGCTGGCTTCGAGAAGGTCGACCGAGGCCAGACGTTCCGGGGCGAGGCCGTAGGAAGATGCCAGGAGTTCTCGGACCGCCGCTTCGTCGCCGGCCAGCGGGGACTGTCCCACCGAGCCTCACCACCAGTCAACACGGCTTTCGAAAAAGGGCGCCCAGGGGACGAGTTCCACTTCCTGCCAGTGATATCCTCCCGGTGACCCGCCGGCCGCCCGGGAATGGGGGTGGCAGTGGGCGGGAAGAAGGTTCGGCCAGCTACTCCGGCGAACCCTTCGGGCATTCGAGGGGGTGTGTCCCATCAAGAGTTTGATGCAGAAGGTCGCCGCCTTCCGCGACGAGCGGAACTGGGCCCAGTATCACAACCCCAAGGACCTGGCCATCTCCCTGAGCCTGGAGGCGGCCGAGTTGCTCGAGTGCTTCCAATGGAAAAGCAGCGAGGACGCCGTCCGCGAGAAGCGGGCCGAGGTCGTCGACGAGCTGGCCGACGTCCTCATCTACGCCCTGTCAATGGCCGACGCTCTGGGCGTCGACCCCGAGCGGGCGGTCTTCGACAAACTGGCCAAGAATGCCGCCAAGTACCCGGTGGCCAAGGCTTACGGGTCGGCGCGGAAGTACACCGAATACAAGTGACGGGGGCGAGTGACGGGGGCGAGTAACGGGGGCGGACCACGGGGGCGGGAACCCCGGCCTGGGGGCGCGCGTCATAACTGTAGAAGCCCACGGGAGGGAAACGATGAACCACCACCGGGGGTGGGGCAATGACACCCACCGCGTGGACCTACCCCTGACCGCGGATAGACCTGTCCAGCACGACCAACAACGAGCGTTCACCCCACTCAAAGTGACCGCTGACCTCACCCTTCAGACCGTCGGCCGATAACAGCAGACTGCCTCCTGCCCCGCTGACCTCAGGGCGGGAGGGTAAGCCGGTGACGGTCAAACGTTTGAACCCTCCGGTCACCGGGTGGTTCCCTTGCCCCTCCGTCAGGGATCGCCGGCCGAACACTTCGATCCAGCCGGCGGCCGTGCCAAGCCTCAGATAGCGCCCGTGGAGCAAGGCGCGGGGACCGACCAGCGTGAGGTTCATCGGGTCGAAGCCGCGCAGTTGGAGCGGAGCGGATTGATCGGCCAACACCACCACTGACCAGCCGTCCATCGACTCGAACACCTTGAGTTCACGCGACCTCTTGGCCAACAAGGCTTGACAGTCGGCCGCCGCCCGCTGGCGGGCGGCTTCTGTCTCTTCGCTGGTGAACGCGTGAGGGGCCGCGGTCAGGGTTGCGGCCAGGAGTTCATCAATGGATGCCGCGGCCCCACTCTCGAGCCGGCCCTTCCAGTCGTCCGAGAAACGGTCCAGCAACAGCGCCAGGGCCAGGCCGGTCGAGTAGCAGCGCGGGCGGACGGCGTCGGGGGCCCAATCAGCCTCCGGCAGGGCCGGCCGGGCTACGTCGGGCCAGGCCAGCCGTTCGACGTAGGTGGCCAACCCTTCGTTGAGTTCCGTCCGTCGCTCGTAGGCCACGTGGGCCGGGTCCATCACGGCGTATCGCTCGCGGCGCATGGCCAGGGCCGTCGCCGCCCAGCCCGCGGCATCGTCCAACCGCTCCGCTGAGAGCGCCCGGCGAAGGGCCTCCGTCTCCAGACGGCGAAGCTGAAGCAGCCCCACGTTTTCGAACGGGTAAGTCAGCAGGTCGATCTCGTTGGCACTCCAGCCGAGGTGTTTCGCCCGTTGGAAGACGTGGAACATCTCGTGGATGACGACCGCGGCGGCCTGCGATGGGCTCAGCCCGGCCGCGGAGTCCAACATGAACGTGGCCGTGCCGACCCCGGCGAGGGTGATGTTGGTGTTGGCGACGATGGCCGGGTGCCGACCGGCATGCGTGGCGGGCTCGCCGGGCGCCGCCGGGCCGGCGAATTCGGGCGGCGGGCTCGGATGGCCGAACAGATAGGTTCGTTCGCCGTCATATAGGGCGACCGGGGTGGACAGCGGGTCGAACGAGGGCCACAACGGTCGGGTCCCGAGGCGTTCGACCTCAGCCATAAGCTCAAGCGGTTTCACCTGACCACTCCTTGGCGGACGGGGGTAGAGGAGCTTGGGAGCGCGGCACAAGAAGGTCATCATCATCGGGTCGGCCGGGGCGGGCAAATCCACGCTGGCCAAGCGCCTCGGGCCACTTCTGGGGCTGGGGGTCTTCCACCTCGACGCCCTTTTCTGGAAGCCCGGGTGGGTGCAGACGCCCAGGGACGAGTGGCGCGCCCTGCAGCAGGAACTGCTCGCCCGCGACTCGTGGCTCATCGACGGCAACTACGGCAGCACCCTGGAACTCCGGCTGGCCGCCGCCGACACGGTCATCTTCATGGATTTCCCGCGTTGGCTATGCCTCTGGAGGGTGTTCAACCGCCGCATCCAGTATCGAGGGCGGACCCGGTCCGACATGGGCCCCGGTTGCCCGGAACACATCGACTGGGAATTCTTTCGATGGGTCTGGCGCTTTCCCCTCGTCGAACGTCCGGAGGTCCTCTGGAAGCTGGACCAGTATGCGCGGGGGAAGACGGTCTACCACCTGCGGTCCCCAGCCGAGGTCCGGCGGTTCCTGGCGGAGATAGAAGCGCGACCGGGCGCTGGGTGATATTGGCAGGATTTCCCGCCGGCCGTGGTGAAGACTCGGGACCATGAAGGCGAATGCCGGGTAAGGCCGTCTCTCGGGCGGCCGTCATAGCCATCCTCGTTCTTCTCGGCACCCTGACATCCGGCTGCCGAGGTGGCCCCGCCATGCCTGTCACGCGCCCCAAGGGGAGCCCCGACAGCGGGGTCCTCATCTATTGGCGGGGCGCCAATCTCCTGGCGCTGGACCTGGCCTCTTGGACGGAGACCAGGGTGGCCACGGTCAAAGGCGTGCGGACGGCGGCCTCTGCCGGGGATGGCTCACGCATCGCGGTTCTGAGAGACGCCTCCGCCAGCGCCATGCGCCGGCAACTGGTGCTGATCGACCGCACGGCGAACAGCGTGCGCCGAATCCCGTGCGCGGCCGACGCCTGGGGGATACAGTGGTCACCTGACGGCCAATACCTGGCCGTCGAATCGGGCCCGCCGGGCGGCGGCCGGGTCGCTATCTACGAGGCCAAGGACTGGCGGCTGATTGCTGAAGCCGACCAGACCAACGGCCTTTTCTCATTGGACAACCGGTTCTATGCCTACACGTTCGCGGCCGACCCGGGGTCGTCGCCCGCGGGAGTCCGGGCATCGGGCATCGGACTGCTCGACCTGAACGAGAAGGCCGTGGCCAAGAGGACCCTCTTTGACGGCCGCGATGGTTACGCCTACAGGGTTCGGGATTGGGTCCCCGAGGGCCTGATCTACGAGCGTCTCCCGGTGCAGGCCGGGGGCCAAGGTCAGGCCGCTCAGGGGTCCACCGGGCCGACCGTCGAGCACGGGCTGGTCACCCCGCAGGGTGAAGTCACCGTCTTGCGTCCCAAGGACCCGTGGCTTCAGTCGACGACGCTAGTGGGGGCCGCGGAGAAGGTCGCCGCCCGGTACCCTGACGCCAGCCCCCAGACCGACCTCTCCAGAGACCGACGCTGGCTACTCTTCACCTGTCCGATTGACGGGGAGGAGTGGGTCTTCGCCTGGAACATGAGAACGGAAACCGAACCCGTGGCCTTGGCTCCCGGGCAGAGCGGCGCCTGGCTGAAGGACCCGCGAGGGGAGCCGGAACCTTCCACCTTCCCGTACTATCAGCTGAAGCTCAACGAAAGGTATATGATCCTGTCCACACGCGACGTCGGTGGAGGCGACAAGCTCCTGGAGGTCACCGGCGACTGGCCGGCGCCTGACGATTCCCTCAGGATCTACCACTACTACATCTACGACGACGCCACCGGCCTGTACTACGGAATCCTTGGGGAAGGCGACAACGCCCGTTTCGTCCGGCAGGACGGGGCCCGGCTCATCTTCCGAGCCTACGACCTGTTCGGTACGCCCGGCATCAGCTTCCCCTACTACGAAGACGTCTTCGACCTGGAAACCAAGACGTTGGACCGCCGGCCCATGTTCCTGCCGCTCAACCAGGTCGTGGAGACCGGCTTCATGGTGCCGTGGTCACGGGTCATCACGGGGGTCTCCCGCAGCCAGGGCGCCTTCACCCTAACGATGAAGATGGTCGATGGCGTGGCGCCGCCGGGTAGCTGGTCGCCGCCATGGAGCGTCAGCTCCTATGATGAAGGGGCCGGGGAGTTCACGCTGACCATGCGCCGGACGGCCCTCGGGCCTGGCCTAAAGGCCAACGAGGCGATGTGCCTCGGCACCGGCGATGGGCCCGCCGTGTCGGTCCTCTTCAGGCCCGATGGGCAGTCCCTGAAAGCCATCTTCAAGGTCGGCGCCCCAGCCGTTTGGCGACCCGGGCCGATCCGAGATGAAGGGGGTCAGGCCTTCTGGGACTTGACCTTCAAGCCGGCGCCCTGAATGGCACCAGTTACCAACGGCGGCCTCTGGTCGGACAAGCCTCACGTCGTCCTGGAGGAGCCCTTCTGGGATGAGGGGACCCGAACCGCGACGACGCGGTACTTCATCATCGACGCCGGCGCGGGCGAGACAACTCGGTACGCCTCCAGCTACCAGGCCTACACGCCCCAGGAGTATGTGGCGACCCTGGAGCGGGTAGGCTTTGCCCGGGTCCGCCTATTGGAAGGGGTCGGCGGCGCGCCGCCGTTCCCGGGGATGATGGGCTTCTTGGCGGAGCGCCCCTAGCAGGGTCCACGGGGGGAGAGACGGACGGTGGGCGAGAGACGCAGCCGGTCGTTCAGGGGAGCGCTGCCCGCGATCAGGTTCAGCTTGGGGGCGATCTTCGCCGGTGCGCCCCTGGAATCCGTGGGCATCGTGTTGCTTGGCCTCTTGGCCTCTCAATTCTCCATCGCGGGCTCCTGGGTTCAGGCCCTGATCATCGACACAGCCGTGAAAGCGCTGCAAGGCGGGGCCACCCTGTGGGTCTTCGCCATGCCGCTATCGCTCCAACTGGCCTTGGCCTTCGTCCAGCACATTCATTCATGGATGGCATCCGCTTCGGGGTCACTGCTCAACCTCAAGGTAGGAAACGCCCTTGGGCTCAAAGCCGTTGGTAAGACCGCGGCCCTCGATCTGGCGGCCCTCGAGGACCACCGGCTCCAAGACAGCCTGATGATGGCGGACTTCAGCGCAGCGGTCGCCTCGGCCCTGCCGACGACCCTCATCGAAGTCCTCAAGGGGTTCGTGGCCTTACTCGTCACCGCCCTTCTGCTCTGGCGGTTCGATTACCGGGTCGCGGTGTTGACCATCCTGGCCTGCCTGCCTTCGCTCTGGTCGAACCTCACCCTGGGGAACACCTCGTACCAGGTCGAGCTGGCCAAACAGCCGGAGACCAGGAAGAAACTCTACCTGGGCTCGCTCTTCCGCTCACCGCTCACGGCCCAGGAGATCAAGGTCTACGGGCTCCGAGACTACCTTCTTGGCAAATACTCCAAGGTCCAGACGGCTCTGACCGACCTCGAGCGTTCGATGGTTGGGAAGCGCAACGTGGTTACTTTCGCGACGTCGGCCGTCAGCAGCCTGGCCTACCTGGTCGCGCTCCTGCTCGTCATCCGAGGCATTCTGGGCGGGCGAATCACCATCGGCCAGCTGACTTTCTACTCCTCCCTGGTCATACAGGCCCAGGGGCTACTGAATCGGATCGCCTACCTGACTGGGAGCCTCTTCGAGATATCACTCAGGGTCGACCAGTTCGTGTCGGTGCTCGCGCTGACCCCCGCGGTCACCTGGCCCAAGACAGACACAAGGATCTCAAGCGCCCCGCGTGTGGAGTTCCGCGGGGTGTCGTTCCGTTACGCATCCGGTCAGAAGGACGCGCTGGCTGGACTCAACCTGTCCCTGGCCCCGGGCGAGCGGCTGGCCATCGTGGGGGAGAACGGCGCCGGCAAGTCCACCCTGGCCAAGCTGTTACTGAGGTTCCACGACCCGACCGAGGGACAGATCCTCGTGGACGGCGCCGACCTGAAGAGCTTGGACCTGGAAGGTTACTGGCAGGGCGTGGGCTACCTGCCCCAGGATTTCACCCGCTACGAGATGACGGCCCGAGAGAACATCGCCTTCGGACAGGTGGCGAGCTTGAACGACACGGAGTCGCTCCTGCGGGCCGCCGACGCCTCGGGCATCCGGGGCCGGGTTGAAAGCTTCCCGGAGGGCCTGGAAACCGTGTTGGGCACGATGTTCGAAGGGGGGCACCAGCTGTCGCCGGGTGAGTGGCAGAGGCTGGCCCTGAGCCGGGTTTTCCTGCGCACCACGCCGCTTCTCGTGATGGACGAGCCGACGAGTTCCATCGACCCGCACCAGGAGGCCGAGATCCTGAACCACATCCTGGAGCTCTCCTCGGGAAGGACCGCGGTCATAATCTCGCACCGGATGGCCCTGGCCAGGGTGGCGGACAGGGTGGTCGTTTTGGAGAGCGGCCGCGTGGCCGAGGAAGGTACCCACGACCAACTGATGGCCCTTCGAGGGGTGTACCACCATCTGTTCACGTCTCAGGCCCAATGGTATGCGTAGTCCCCTTAGGCGTCCCGGAGGCCAGACATGGCCAAGCCCCCCACTGCACAAAAGCAAGCCCTACGGCTTCAGGCCGTAGGGCTCATTTGATTCCAGGCCAAGAGGCGGGGAGGGTAGGTCAGCTTTGTCCACCGGGCGCCGGCCTGGCCTTCGCCCGCCTGACGACGGTCACGCCGACCAGGATGACGAGCACGCCGACGAACCGCAGGGTCGTCCACTTCTCGGCGAGCAGCCAGTAGGCGAAGACGCTGGTGGTGATGGGGGTCAGGTTGTGGAAGGCGCCGGTGCGGGCCGGCCCCAGGCGCTCCACCCCGTAGCTCCAGACGATGTACGGTCCGACGAGGCCGAGGGCGCCGGAGAAGAGGAACGCGGCCCAGGCGAGCGGGCCGATGGCCGACCAGTCCTGCTTGGCGAACTGCGGCAGGGTCACGAGGACCAGGGCGATGGTCCCGAAGAGCATCGTCCAGGCGGTCAGCTTGGTCGGGCTGTAGCGGCCGCCCGCGCCGTCCTGGTCGCCGAGGAGCGGCTTCGATGAGATGGTGTAGACGGCCCAGCAGAAGACGGCGATGAAGGTCATCAGGTCGCCGCGGACCGAGGCCGCGCCGAAGGAGAAGGACTTCTCGGCCCCCACGGCGACGATGACCACGCCGGCGGCTCAGGGCGATGCCGGTCCAGGCCGCCCGGCCCAGGCGGTCGTGGTTTGAGAACGTGCTGAGAAGGGCGATGCTCACCGGCGATGTGGCCATGATGAAGGCCGTGTTGCCGGCGGTCGACAGGCTGATGCCCGTGATCCAGAGCCACTGATAGATGAAATGGCCGGTCAGCCCGACCGCCGCGATGACCAGCAGGTCCTTGCGGGGCAGGACCATGGCGCGACGGCCGCCGCGCCGTCCCTCGGTCAGCCACATCACGAGGAAGATGAGGGCCGTGGCGTAGACGAAGCGGAGCGAGTTGAAGACCATGGGCTGGAACTGGCTCACCGCGTACTTGATGGCCACCGAGTTGAGGCCCCACGAGATGGTGACCAGGACGAGCAGGGCGTCAAGAGGGCCGAGGGGCACGGACGCTGAGCCCGGCGCCGGCCGAACGGCTGGCGCTTCAGGCTGAGCTGATGGTGCGGAAGATGGCGTCATTACCTGATGGTTCAACTCCGTCTTGGCCGCGGTCCGGTTGCGCGACGATCAGGGCAGGGACGACGCCCAGATGACGATGGCATTGCCCTGCGGGGTGCCGCCCAAATCGCGGAGGATGGTGGCCGCCTCGCTGGACGCGACCGGCGCATCATCCCATGATTCGACGGCGACCTTGAGCCTCCTGTCTCGGCCACGTTCCGAACCTCTGAGGAACGCCGTCGCCATGTGCTTGACGGCGGTGGCCAAGAGGGCGTGGTCCGGTATTGCATCCGGCTCTGGGGCCACCGGCGCCAGGCGCTTGCCGAAGTTCTCCACGGCCAACACGGGGCGGGCCCCGGAGAAGACGATATAGTTGCCGGAGACGCGGCTCACCGGGCAGGTGCCGGGGGCGATGGCCGGGTCGAGGGCGGAAAGCATCCGAAGGGGGGCGGGTTCGGAGGCGGACGCGGGCTCGTGGCCAAGCGTGGGCGCAGCTTCGGCCTCGCCAGCGGCTTGCCCCTGGGATTGCTCCCGCAGCCTTTCGACGGCATCGGGCCAGGCGAACTGCGGCCCCGATAGGCCGTTGACGAAATACCCCTGTCGAACACGACCAAGGATCTCCTCGCGCTTGAGCACGGCGATGACATCGGACCATGGGGCCGGGTCGTCTTCGGCGGCCATCAGCTCGCGGGCCCCGACGCCGTAGCGATCGAGGAGGGCGGTGGCCCAGAAGGTCGCGGCCTCACCGGACGACCGCACCGGCCACCAGCGCCCGGTGGTGCCGGCCTGAGCCTTGCGCCGGGCGGGCGCGGCCAGGAGGCGGGCCGGGGCGAAGGTGTCGTTGGAGACCTTACCGGCCCCGACAAGCCGCAGTAGCGAGTCCACGACGGTCACGGCCGGCAGGCCCGTCGAGGCGGCGATGGCCCCGGCGAAGGAAGCCCCGTGTTCCTCGAGGGCTCGTAGGACGGCCGCATCCACCTGGCCGGACTCGGCTCCACGGGTCGGCTCCGATTCCTCGGTGCCGGAAGCCGCCGGCGGGCAGATGGAGCCGACCGGGAAGAAGGCCACTCGCCCGCCGCGCCCGGCCACCCAGGCGAACTCGCCCGCGGCCAGTAGACCGTCGAGCCAGATGGGTTGGTAGCCCGGGATCCTGGCCGGCAGGACGTCGCGCTCCCAGGCGTCGACAGGGAGGGCCAGCCCGCGCAGGCGCGACAGGACTTCCTTCAGACGTTCGGGGCCGGTCGACCCGAAAGACCCCACCGACCCCGTCGACCCGACCGGCCCGACCGTCGGAAGCAGCCGGGCCATCAGGAACCGCTGAAAAGCCCGCGGCGCGATGGGTTCCATCTGGTGCCTGAGGATGCCCAGGGTGCGCCGGTGCATCTGCTGGAGGACGTCGCTGTCGCACCACTCGCGGCCCTCGACGTCGGGGGTGAACTCGCCAGCGACCACCTCGCCCTCGGCCTGCAGGACGGCCAGGGCTTCGCGGACCCAGGCCGGGTCGAAGCCGTATCGGGCCTGGATCTCCGAAGGACGGAAAGGCCCGTGTGTTCTGGCATAGCGGCGGACGACGGTCTCGCGCGCCGAAACCGCGCCGCCGAGGGCGTCGTGATAGAGCGGGGCGTCTTCGGCGGTCACGAAGCGGACCGCTGTCTCGGCCGCCGAGCCAGGAAGTGCCGCCGGACCGGGCGTGGCCGTCACCGACGGGAACTCAATGGCCACCGCTCGCCGGGCGTCCACGAGCTGCTTGATGAGGTCCGCCGCCGGGGTCGTGCCCTCGACCCGTTCGGCCAATTCATCAAGGCTGAGGTCGCCCACGTGGCGCAGGAGGTCGTGGACCTCGTCGGCGGTCCGCGCCCGCCGGCCCTCGGCCCGCCGCTGCAGCCAGTCGACCGTGTCGGTGATCGCCCGTGGCTCCAAGAGCTCCCGCAGGCCGCTTGAGCCCAGCGCCTCGCGGAGGACCTCCCGGTTGACGGCCAACATCTGGCTGCGTCGTTCGGCCTTTGGGGTGTCGTCGCCGTACATGTTGGCCCCGATGAAACGGAAGAGGAGGTTGGCCGCAAATGGGGACGGGACGGCCGTCTCCCGGGTCTCCACGGCGACCTGGCCGCTCTCGATGGACCTGAGAACATCGACCAGGTCGCCGACATGAAGGACATCCTCGAGGACTTCTCGGTAGGCCTCAACGGTCACCGGGTAATCCGCGTGCCGCCGAGCCGCCTGCAGCAGGTCACCCGCCCGCAGACGTTGCAACCACATCGGCGTGCGTTCGCCGGCCGCGCCCTTGGTCAAGACCAACGCCCGCGCCGCGGCGTGCCGGAACGACGTGCCGAAAAGCGCCGAACCAGCCAGATCGTGCAGAATCAGTTCCTCGGCGTTGGCCGAGTTGACTCCCTCCAGGGGGAAGCCCGGCGGGAAGCCCGCCACTCCCTCCCCGACGGAGTGGGTCAGCCGGAAAAGCATCCCGTCATCGCCGTAGACGCAGTCGACGACGAGGCCGTGCTTCTGGCGCAGGCGCCGAAGGATGGCCATGCTCCAGGCGGCGTGGACCGGGCCGCCGAAGGGCGTGTGGACGATGACCCGCGGGTCGCCCACCTCGTCCTTGAACCGCTCGACGATGATCCGCCGGTCGCCGGGCAGGCCCGCGGCCGCCCGCTGGTCAATGATGTACTCGGCCAGGTTGGCCGCCGCCCTGGGCTCGCAGGCGGTCTCGTTCTCCAGCCATGTGGTCACCGCCTCAAGGCCCGCGCCAAGCCGCTCCTCGGCCTCGCGGACGAAGCGCCCGACCTGCCGGCCCAGTTCATAGGGGCGCCCGAGGCCCTCGCCCTTCCAGAACGGGATCTTCGCCTCGCGCCCCGGGGCCTCGCTGACGAAGACCCGGTCGCGCTCGATGGACTCGATCCGCCAGGGGGAGCTGCCGAGCCAGAAGACCTCGCCGAGGCGCGACTCGAAGACCATCTCCTCGTCCAATTCGCCCAGTCGGACGCGGGTGCCCTGGAGGTAGACCGGGAAGAGGCCGCGGTCGGGGATGGTCCCGCCGCCCCGGATGGCCAGGAGCCGCCCGCCCTCGCGCCCCCGGACGACGCCGTTCTCCTTGTCCCACGTTATCCGGGGCTTCATCTCGGCCAAGTCCCCAGCCGGGTCGCGGCCGCCCAGCATCTCCAGGACGGCTTCGAACCCATGGCGCGACAGCTCCCGGTATGGGTAGGCGCGACGAATCAGGCGGAAGAGGTCGTCCACCGGCCACTCGTCAACGGCGGCCATGGCCACGATCTGTTGGGCCAGGACATCCAGGCAACCGCGAGGCACGCGGGTCGTCTCGACCTCGCCGCGGAGCATCTCGCGGGCGATGGCCGCCGCCTCCAGGAGGTCCGAACGCTGCTTGGGAACGACGCGGCCCTTGGCCGACGCCCCGACCAGGTGCCCGGCCCGGCCGACCCGCTGCAGCCCGCGCGACACGCTCTTCGGCGACTCGACCTGGACGACAAGGTCGATGAAACCCACGTCGATGCCCAGTTCCAGCGACGAGGTGGCGACGAGGCAGGGGAGACGGCCCTCCTTGAGGTCCCGCTCGACCTGCTCCCGCGCGGCCCGGGACATCGAGCCGTGATGCGTGCGGGCGACTTCGGCCGCGCCGCCCGACGCGGCCGCACCGCCCTGCCCCTGCCAGCCTTCGGCCGCCGCCAGCTCGTTGAGCTTCAGGGCCAGCCGCTCGGCCAATCGCCGGTTGTTGACGAAGACCAGGGTCGAGCGGTGGGCCTTGATCCACTCGTAGAGGCGCGGGTAGACCGTCGGCCAGATCGAGCCCTCCGGCAACACGCGCAGGTCATCGACGGTCACCGTGACCTTGAGGTCCAGGTCCTTGCGGCGCCCGGCGTCGATGATGCTCACCGGGCGCGGCTCGCCGCCCTCCGGGTCCAGGCCGCCCAGGAACCGGGCGATCTCCTCCAGCGGCCGCTGGGTGGCCGAGAGCCCGATGCGCACGGGCTTTCGGGCCAGGGCCTCGACCCGTTCCAGGGACAGGGCCAGGTGCACGCCGCGCTTGGTCCCGGCCATGGCGTGGATCTCGTCGACGATGACCCAGCGGACCGTGGTCAGCATCCGGCGGGCCTGGCCGGAGGTCAGGATGAGGTAGAGGGACTCTGGTGTGGTGATGAGGATGTGTGGCGGCTTCTTCAGCATCGCCCGGCGCGCCTGGGCCGGCGTGTCCCCGGTCCGCACGGCCGAGGTCAGCTCGGGCAGCTCATGGCCGAGCCGCCGTGCCGTCCGGGCGATGCCACGCAAGGGCAGCTCCAGGTTGCGGTGGATGTCGTTATTCAGGGCCTTCAGCGGCGACACGTAGAGCACTTGGATGCCCGAGAGGTCGCGGCCGGCCTCGCCCTCCACGTAGAGCTGGTTCAGGCAGGCCAGGAAGGCGGCCAGGGTCTTGCCGGACCCGGTCGGGGCCAGAATCAGCGTGTTTTGGCCGGCGGCGATGGACGGCCAGCCCATGGACTGGGCCGGCGTGGGCCGCCCGACGTTCTCCTCGAACCAGGCCCGAACGGCGGGGTGGAAGGGGTCCAGGGCGGCCTGTTGCGCCGACCCTTCAAGGTTCGGCCGATGGTCTTGGCTCATGGCGCTCCCTTCAGGAATAGGGCCAGGTCGCGCTCAATGGCGTCGCTGTGAAACCGCTCGTGGTACATGAATCGGCGGAAGAGCTTGCGGGCCGTCCAGACCTGGCCGTCGGCGGTCCTGGCGGCGGCCCGGTCCTCCGGGCTCAGGTGGCCCAGGCGTTCCACGGCTAGCTCTCGGTTGAGGGCCAGTTTGTCCCAGACGTCCTTGGCCCGCCTGAGGGTCGGCAGGTCCCGCCAATACCGGCTGAGATACCAGCGGTCGCAGGCGGCGATGTGGGTCAGCTGCTCCTGGATGGTCATCCGGCGGGGGAGGGACTTGAACCCGTAGGCCCCGGCTGGGAGGCGGTCCTTCAACGTCCAGAGGGTCTTCCGCTGGTGCTCGAGGATGGCCAGGAGTCCGGGCACCTCTTTGGGTCGGACCGGTTCGAGGTCGCGTTTGAAAGTGGCCCGGGTGTTCCCACGGGTTGACTTCCCGCGGCGCCTGACCGTCTCGGCGACGACGATCTCCGGCGTCTCGCCGTCCTTCCAGGGCTCCGCCAGCAGGTCGAGCCGGCCGCAATCGGCCAGGAACCGCCTTAGCCGAGCAGCCTCGCGGGGCGCCGCGGCCATGGCTTCATCAGGGGTATCACCGCAAGACAGCAGCCCGGGAGGGTCAAAGGTGTAGAGGATGCAGCCGCCCTCGCTGCCCAATTCCGCGTAGACTTTGAGCTTCGCCACCATGTTGGCCTCCTTGGCTTTGCGGGCGTCTGCCCGTCTCGGCCCGAACATACATTCTCCACCCCGCGGGCTAATCCTTCTGACCGTTAGTCGAGTCGAATGGGTTCGTCTCGCATAACCCGCCCGTGCCCCCGGCACGCTATTGGCGGCAAATCGGACGAGTGGGGGGTTCATCGATGCTGGCAGCGGAAGTCTCATTGTACCCGCAGAAGGCGAAGGATTGCGACCAGGTCATCAGTAAGTCCATCGAGGCCCTTGGAAAGCATGGGCTGGACTTCAAGACGGGGACGGTCAGCACCTTCGTCCAGGGGGACACGGAACTCGTCTGGAGCGGGCTGCGGAGCCTCTTTGAGGAGGCCGGCAAGCAGGGCTGCGAGGTCAACATGGTGGTCCAGTTGCGGCAGATCGGCTGAGTCGCGGGCCGGCGCCCATGCTCCAGTGCCCACGTGCCCGCGCCCGAAAAGCGAGGTCCCGAAACGAAAACAACCCCCGGGGATGGCCCCGGGGGCTTGTCCTATTTGCGCGCTGACGGGCGCCTGGCCTTGGCCCGGCCGCCGCCGTTCCCGCTGGCCGCCTTGGCCCGGCCGCCGCCGTTCCCGTTGGCCGCCTTGGCCCGCCCGTTTCCGTTCCCGTTGGCGCCCTTCCGCCAGCCCTTGAACTCGCGGTCGAGGATGCTCATCAGGTAGTAGTCGCGATAGCGGTTGTCCTTGTAGGAGTGGTCCCGCATGGTCCCCTCCTGCCGGAAACCGATGCGTTCGTAGCAACGGATGGCCCGGTCGTTCCCGCAATCGACCTCCAGCCAGACCTTGTGCAGTCGCAGGTCGCCGAAGCAGAAGCGAAGCAGGGTGCCGATGGCGTCCGTCCCGTAGCCGCGGCCTCGGTACTCGGGGAGGCCGATACCGACGCCCATCCCCGCGTGCCCGTCCTTGTAGGAGATGCGGTGCAGGCCGATGGTCCCGATGAGGGCCCGGTTGTCGGCCTCGATGGCGAAGGTGTAGCTGCCCTCACCGTCCGCGGCCACTTGGCTCTCGATCCAGTCCTGCTCGGCCCGGAGGGAGAAGGGGAAGCTGATGTCCCGCAGGAAACGGCAGAAATCCGGGTCGTTGATCCAGGCCTGGGCGGCCGCCGCGTCCGACGGCTCGAGGGCACGCAGGGTGACTTTCTCGCCCTTGAGGTTGGGCATGGGGGGACCCTCCTTGCTCCACAGCACGCTCATTTGGGGGCGTAGGGGTCAGGCCCGATAGTTTGCTCAGACATGGTGCTTTTCAACCAGCCGGAGCTTGAACCGGGGATCGTAGCGGGAAGAACAGTGACCGCAGGACCATTGCCCGGCCCGCCGCTTGACGACCCGGCGCCCGCACGACGGGCACTGGTAGACATAGCGCCACCGGCTGCGCCGCCGCGGCGTGAAGGGGCGGCAGTAGGTGAAGTCGCGCATCCCGGATTCAGGGACGCCGCAGCGCCGGGCCTGTTCCCGGAAGTCCCGGCCGTGGCCGGGTACGACGAGGTGGATCATCTCGTGGAGCAGGAGTTGAGGGAGCTTGTCGGGAAACTGCTGCAGGTAAAGTTGGGAGAGGCGGATGACCCGGCGACGGTAGTAGCACTTCCCGGCTGTGGCCGTCATCCGGCCGGATAGCTCCAGGCGGGCCTCCAGACGGCCATCGAAATGACGCTGGTTGAGCTGGTCGAAGGTTTGGCGGAGCGAGGCCAGGTCCACTGGGGGGAGCGCCCCTTCCCATTCGGCCCTTCTTGAGGGCTCTGGACTCCATTATAGGTAAGGGGCCAGGGCACCGTCAATAACAGGAAAGCCGGGCATCCGCTCCCGCGGGCCCGGCCTCTTGACGATTGAAATAGACTGTAGAGAACTGTCTACTCTTAAGAACCGCCCTCAACTGCGGCGATCGGCACGGTCAGCGCGGCGTCGGGCATGATGATCATGGACGGAGTGGGCGTTCCAAGCATTTCGAGGGCCAGGGCGACCGCCTCCCGCGGGTCGGCCGCCGGGGTGAAGAGCAGGTCGCGGGCGAGGGCCGGCGGCAGGGCCGAGCCCAGGACGAACCGGGCCCGCCGCATGAGGCGGGCGACCGCGTAGGCCTTGTGCCCACCCAGCTCGAAATGCTCACGAAGGGCCGCCTCGATCCGGTCCGGCGTCCGGTGGG
The DNA here is from genome assembly GCA_021787335.1 of Bacillota bacterium. Classification (GTDB taxonomy): domain Bacteria; phylum Bacillota; class Sulfobacillia; order JAJYWN01; family JAJZPE01; genus JAJZPE01. The sequence goes on from JAJYMC010000062.1 coordinate 112,053, forward strand.
TGGTCATCCAACGGTGGTAGGTCTCGTTGCCATGACCCTCGGGGCACTCGGCCAGGAGGACGACCACCCCGCCGGGGCGGGCCGCCAGCACCGCGTTGTCCATGGCCTTCTGGACCTGATAGACGTTGATGTCCTTGGGGCGGCCGCCGGCGCTGGCGATGACCAGGTCGGCCTCGGCCTTCAGGGGCACCCCGTAGACCTGCCGGACCAGGCGGCAGGCGGCCTCGTGGGCGGCGACGAAGTCCCCGGCAAAGACGCCGATGAAGCGCCTGGCATCGTCGAGGACGACATTGAGGAGGAAGTCCGGCGAGCCCATCCGGGCCGCCTCGACCAGATCCTCGTGGACCGGGTTGCCCGCCAGGCGCCCGATGCCGGCCCCCGGTTCGAGCATCATCCGGTGATTGAACTGGATGGTCCGGAAGCCGGCGACGCCCGGGACGAGAGCCTTGCGCCCGCCGCCGAAGCCGGCGAAGAAGTGATAGACGACGCTCCCGGTGAGGATGACCTTGTCGGCCTCGAGGACGCGGCGGTTAATGTAGACCTCGTTGCCGCGGCTGGTCCGGCCGACGTGGGCCAGCCCGACCTCGTCCCGCGAGTCGTGGTTGTAGAGCCGGATGCGGTCGGCCCCGCGCCCGGCGATGGCCCGCATCTCGGCCTCCGTGAGGGGCCGGTGCGAGCCGGTGGCGAAGACCCCGAAGATGTCGCTGTCGCGGACGCCCGCCCGGTTCAGCTCATCGAGCAGGATGGGCAGGAAGAAGTCCGTGTTGGCCAGCCGGGTCGGGTCGTTCAGGATGACGCAGACGACGTCGCCCGGGCTGACCACCTCGGTCAGCGGGGGCGAGCCGATGGGGGCGCGGAGGGCTTTCTTGATGGCCGCGGTCGGGTCGGCCAGGGGCGGCATCTCGCGCACCCGCAAGGTCGCCAGGACATCGCCGGCCGGCAGCGGCACCTCCACCGTGCCCCGCCCGTACTTCATCGTCACGATGCCATTGTCAGCTCCCATGGCCACACCATCCTTTGAGGCCGTCCGCAAGGACCCCGGTGCCGTGACCCCGGAGGCCTGCGAGGGCATCCTCAGCTCGCCCGGCGTCCACCAGCGGCACATCACCCTGTGGTCGACCGTGCTCGACCCCGCCGCCGGCGTCACCCACCTGTCGCCGGGGCGGCCGGACCTCAATCCCTATCGCCCTTTCGAGGTCGGCGGGTCGGTGGCTTACGCCGAGGAGATCCCGGTGGTCATTTAGATCCACGCTTCTCGGACCCGCTTGGCCCGGGGCCGCCCGCGGCCGGCACGCTGTCGAGGTCCCAATCCGGGATGAAGGCCTCGTCGGCCGCCGACAGCTCCTGCGTCCAGCCCTCCTCGAGGCCGATGGCGAAGAAGTGGTCCAGGGCGGCATGATACTCACGGCGGGTCAGCCGCCGGTTGATCTCCGGGAACTCAGCCGCCCGGTGGTACGGTGTGAACTGGCTCATCAGGCTGACCGGGACGCCCGGCAGGTTGGCGGCGATCCAGTCGAGAACCCTCTTGGTCGCCTCGACGTGGCCGGGGATGACCAGGTGGCGGACGATGACACCGCTTTGGGCGATGCCCTCGTCGTCGAGGACGAGCGGTCCGACCTGGCGGACCATCTCCATGATGGCCGCCGTGGCCGTCTCGAAATAGCGCGGGGCCTTCGAGTAGCGGCGGGCCATGGCCTCGCCCTCGGCGTCGCCGGGGTACTTCAGGTCCGGGAGGTAGATCTGGACCAGGCCCTCCAGGGTCTGCAGGGCCTCGACGGTCTCGTAGGCGTTGGTGTTGTATACGACGGGGACGCTAAGCCCGCGCGCTCTGGCCTCCAGCAAGGCCGCGCGAATCTGCGGGATGTAAGGGGTCGGCGAGACCAGGTTGATGTTGTGGGCCCCGCGCTCCTGCAGCCCGAGCATCATCGAGACCAGCCCGGCCCGGTCGACCTCGCGGCCGAGGTGCCCCTGGCTGATCTCGGCATTCTGGCAGAACACGCAGCGCAGGTTGCACTCGGTGAAGAAGATGGTTCCCGAGCCTCGCGTGCCCGACAGGCACGGCTCTTCCCACTGGTGCAATGACGCCTGCGACACCTTGGCCAGGGCCGGCGCGAGGCAGAAGCCGACCTCGCCGGCGTCGCGGTCGACGCGGCACAGGCGGGGGCAGAGGCGACAGTGTTTTTCGCTTGCTGGCTTTCGATCAGATGCGGGCTCTCGCCCAGATGTGGGCTCTCGCCCAGATTGGCCGGTCAACTTGTTTCCCCCCATCGCCTATCAATCTACACTCGGGCGCCCAGGGCGTCAACCACGCCGGGGCGTCGCGCGGGAGTGAATCCAGTGGATGAACGATTCGAGACCTTCGAGGGCCACCAGCCCAGGGCGGACAAGCCCTCATTCGTGGCCGCCACGGCCCGGCTCATCGGCCGCGTGACCCTGGGCGAGCGGTCCAGCGTCTGGCCCGGCGTCGTGATCCGCGCCGACCACGAGCCCATCACCATCGGCCGCCTGGTCAACATTCAGGACAACGCGGTCCTCCACGCCGACCCCGACCTGCCGGTGCGCATCGGCGACAATGTGACCATCGGCCACAGCGCGGTCGTCCATGCCTGCACCATCGGAAACAACGTCCTCATCGGCATCGGGGCGGTCATCCTCAATGGCGCGGTCATCGGTGACGGGGTGGTGGTCGGGGCCGGGGCGCTCGTGCCCGAGGGGAAGGTCATCGAACCCCGGACGCTCGTCCTCGGAGTGCCCGCCAAGGTGGTCCGCACCCTCGAAGAAGACTCCCTCGAGGAACGGCGGGCGCAGGCGGAAAGATACTGGCGGCTGGCCCAGCGTCACCTGGGCGGGCGGGCGGAATGAGCCTCCGCCTGGTCGCCATCGGCGACGTCCTGGCCGATGTCGTCGCCAGGACCGAGGCTGGCCTCGCCGGCATCAGCCACGGCAGCGACACGCCAGCGGCCATCGTCCTCGCCCCCGGCGGCTCGGCGGCCAACTTCGCCGTGCGGGCCGCCCGCCTCGGCGCGGACTGCACCCTCATCGGGGCGGTCGGCGACGACCGGGCCGGGCGCTGGCTCCTCGAAGACCTGCGGGGCGAGGGCGTTGACACGGCCGGCGTGGCCGTCCTGCCGGTGACCGATCCGGCCGCCGAAGGCACGGGCATGCTCGTCTCCCTGGTCGACCCGTCGGGCGAACGCTCCATGCTCGTCCACAAGGGGGCCAACCGACGACTGCGGGCCGAGCACGTGCCGGTCGGATTCTTCAGTGCGCCTGGCATCCTTCACCTGACCGGTTACACCTTCTTCGAGGAGGGGCCACGGGCGGCGGCCATGTGGGCGTTGGCTCTGGCCCGCGAGGCCGGCTGGCGCGTGTCGCTGGACCCGTCATCCCGCACGCCCCTGATCGCCCATGGTCCGCGGCGGCTCCTCGAGGACACGGCCCCGCTCGACTACATTCTCCCCAACCGCGATGAGGCGACCACCCTGACCGCGGAGGGGGATCCCGAGAAGGCCTGTCGCGCCTTGCTCCGCTGGTCCGGGGTGGTCGCGGTGAAGCTCGGGCCCGACGGCTGCCTCTTGGCCGTACGGGCCGCCACCTCGGTGACCCATGTCCCCGCCCCCGAGCAACTGGCGGCCGCGGATTCGACCGGTGCCGGGGACGCTTTCGACGCGGGCTTCCTGGCGGCCGTCGCCCGCGGTGTCCTGCCCCGTGAAGCCGCCGCGGCCGGTAACCGTGCCGCCGCCGACGCCGTCCGGGCTCTCGGCGCCAGATAGACAGTAGTTTGTGTCCCCGGGAGGGAAACCGATGAACTCGCCAAGTCAGACCCAGCACGCCCACAGCTCGCCGCTGAAGCTCCACCCCGAGGTGGTCGCCGCCCTCCGCGAGGGCCGCCCGGTGGTGGCCCTCGAGTCGACCATCATCACCCACGGCATGCCTCATCCCGAGAACCTCGACACGGCCAGGGCCGTGGAGGAGGAGATCCGGCGGGCGGGGGCCGTGCCGGCCACCATCGCCGTGGTCGACGGCGTCCCGCGGGTCGGACTGGACCTGGGCGAGCTGGCCCTCCTGGCCTCGACCAACCGCGAGACGGTGGTCAAGGTCAGTCGCCGCGACCTGCCCATCGCCGTCGCCCGCGGGCTCTCCGGCGGCACCACGGTCTCGGCGACGATGGTCATCGCCGCGGCGGCGGGCATCCGCGTCTTCGTCACCGGCGGCATCGGCGGGGTCCACCGCGGGGCGACGGAGACCTTCGACATCTCGGCCGACCTGGCCGAACTGGGCCGGACCAACGTGGCCGTCATCTGCGCCGGGGCCAAGGCCATCCTCGACCTTCCCCTGACCCTCGAGTACCTCGAGACCCTCGGCGTGCCGGTCATCGGCTACCAGACCAGCGAGTTCCCGGCCTTCTACACGCGGTCGAGCGGTCTCCTCGTCGACTACCGGGCGGAGACGCCCAACGAGATCGCCGACATCATGCGGGCTAAGTGGGACCTGGGCCTGGACGGCGGCATCGTCGTGGCCAACCCCGTGCCGGCCTCGGCCGAGCTGGACCCGAAGACCGTCGAAGAGGCTGTCCAGCAAGCCCTGAACCACGCCGCCGTGGAGGGCGTCCGTGGCGCCGACCTGACGCCGTTCCTACTGTCCCGCCTCGGCGCCATCACCGGCGGGGCCAGCCTCCAGACGAACATCGCCCTGGTCCGCAACAACGCCCGATTGGGCGCCGCCGTGGCCAGGGCGTGGTGTGCGCGATAGCGTTTCGGCATCCGACTCACGCCGACCCGCTCAGGGAATGCGGTTCGGAACGGCGGCCGGCTCGACCGCTCGCCAGTTGCGCACGGCCATGTCGTAGAACTGCTTCGCCGCCGACGCATCGGGAAAGGCCCTCTTCGGGATGACGAGGCTGGAGTTCTTTTCGGTATAGATGAAGATGTACCGCGGGTCCTCGGCGACCGCGAAGACCGCCCGCCAGAGGTGGTGACCCTCGGATACGTTGTTCTGAACGGTGATGCCAGTGTCGTCGATTTCGAGCGTCGTCTCACCGAGAAACTTGCCGGCGGGGAACTTCATCATCTTCCGCTTGAGGTTCCACAGAGTGAATTCCGCGAGCGCGAAGAGGAGCAGAGCGGTGCCCAGGGTCGCCGCGACCGGGTCGAGACCGAGCCTGATCCCGTTGAAAAGGAGCCAGCCGAAAAGGAGCAAGCCGAACCACCTTTGGGTCAACCTGGAGCGCCGGGAATGAAAGAGGTGGAACCGGTTCAGCCCCCAATAGTCCTCTCGGGTCAGGTCGTAGACGATCCTCAAAGCTCGAGACCTCCCTTTCCGCCATCTCCGGTAGTTCTTGCTAGGAGGGGAAAACCCTTCCGACGCCGTTCCGCCGACCCAAAGGGCACAGAGAGGCCCGACCGCCATATGGTGGCCGGGCCTGCTCTTGCGCGAACATGGTATCGCCGCATCTAAGGTGGCGCACCGGCGAGGCCATGTAGACAGACATCGACCGGGTCCGCATAATGCCAAGTTGAACGCTGCCCTGGCCAGGGCGTGGTGCGAGTTCTGGAGCTAGAGCTGGTATCTCAAAACTAAGCCGCAATCTGTCCCTCTGATCGCCCTGGCCGATGGGTTTGGGAGCGACAAGGGGCCCCAGAATCGGGCGAAAAGCGGCTTGAGGGTTAGGCGGAGGGCAGTGGTCGGCTTGGTTGGCAAGCCAACGCACCCATGGTACAACAAAAAGGGTCTGACCGGCCTTTGGCCAAAACCTGAAACGCGCCTACCTAGGCTCGACCGCTCGCCTTCGACGCTTACCGACGCGTGCTTGACAAAACCCTCAATGGGTTTCTGACCGGCCCTAACTATCCTTACGGCGTGCCACCCGCTGGCGTCAGGCAAAGCTTTCTTGGTCGCCCTCTCTAGAACAGGCTTGTCGCATCGTAGCCAGAACATATCGTCCCATGGTTGGGCTTCTAGGAGCGCCGAGTGTCCTAAGTGCGAAAGTGCCCAATCCGAAACTTTGGCCCAGAGGACGTAAGCGCCCACTGCTAAAGGGCTCAACAGTATAAGTGCCACTAGATACACCGCATACGTATCTACCCGGAAGAGGAATGGCTCGAGTAATCTCAGATCCCATAACGGGACTTTATAGCGCCAGATGAGCGTGAGCCAGATAGCCACAAGCACGGGCCACCCAAAGATCAGGCTTCGAAGAACTGATAGGACCTCGCCACCGGATGGCATTTTGCGGATGGGGCGAAAGCGCTCGTACCAGTATTGAGTGAGAACTCCGGGCACCAATATGAGAACCACAAGTGAAAAACCCACGCTCTCCTCCTGGTAGCAAGTATTACTCAAGGTTTCGACAATTGGGCTCCCTTTCCTCCCAGGGAATGCCATTACTCCGAGACCAGCGATCTACAAAAAAAAGGTCCGATTGGACTCGGACCCAAAAGGTGCAGCTATAAGAAGCGAAGGCAATTCGTTTACAACAACCCGGCGTGCGCCAGTGCCTTTCGCACCTGGGTCCGGGCCGCGTCGTCGACGGGGAGGAGGGGCGGCCGGACGACGGCGTTCTTCAACACGCCCTGCATCACCAGGCCCTCCTTGATCCGGGCCCGGTAGTCGCGGACGGGCTTGCCGAAGCACGCGTTGACCAGCGGCATCAGCAAATCATTCAGGCGGGCGGCCTCGTCGAAGCGCTTGGCCCTGGCGGCTTCCAGCATGTCCACCTGGAGCCGCGTGGCGATGGCCCCGAAGCCGATCAGCGCCCCCTCGCCGCCGAGGACGAACGATTCGTAGATGAAGTTGTCGTTGCCGGTCAGAAGGGTGATGTGCTTGGGCAGCGAGTTCAGGTGGGCGAGGGTCTGGACGTACTTCAGGGCGTCGAAGGTGGCCTCCTTGATCGCGCAGACCTCATCGATCTCGACCAGCGCGGTCAGGGTCTCGGGCGGGTAATCGACGCCGCCCAGGTCCGGCTGGAGGGTGAAGATGATCATCGGCACCCCGACCTTGGCCAGGGCCTCGTGATAGTTGAGGATGACCGGGTCGCGGCCGGTGGCCCCGCGGAACGCGGTGATGGGGAAGCAGAGGAAGGCGTCGGCCCCGGTGTCCCGGGCGGCCTTGGCGAAATCCACGGCGGCCGCGGTGTAGGGAGCGCCGACCCCGCAGACCACCGGGACTCGCCCGCCCACCTTCTTCACCACGACGTCCAGGATCCGCAGCTTCTCATCGTTACCGAGGTGCGGCCCCTCGCCGGCGTCGGTGTCGATGGCCAGGGCCTTGATCCCCTGCGGGACGATCCAGTCGACGTAGTCACGGAGGGTGGCCTCATCGCACCGGTAGTCCTCGGTCATCGGTAGGACGATGGCCGGGATGATGCCGGCCAGGTCGGGCTTCTTCTTTGCCATGGGCGTCACGTCACTCCTTCAGTCGTTGTGGTGGTCGGTTCAGCGTTTGGTCGCCCGCTCCCGCCCGGCCAGGTAGATCGGGCGATAGAGGGCCTTGTCCTGGGTCACGCAGCCGGTCTGGCCGCCGTCACGCATGATCTGGGTGCACTTGCTGCAGGTCACGCAGGAGCGCTTGGGCTCCAGGCGGCCCTTTTCGAGCAGCTCCCGGGCATACTCGGGATAGGCGAAGGCCTGCCGGCCCATGCCGGCCAGGGCCACCCAGCCGTGCCTGACGTTGTGGGCGGCGGCCTGTCCGGCGAACTGACGGAGCCAGCTGTAGCCGGAGCCGGCGACGGGGATCTCGGGCACGGCCCGCTGGATTTCGCGGGCCAGGGTGAAGTGCCGGTTGACGCCGAACAGCGGATGCTCATCAGGGACGTACTGCCCGGCGGTGCCCTGGTCGTGCGGCCGCGTGACGTGCGGGGCGAAGTACGGGTTGCCCATGGTCACGTTGATGAGGGCCACGCCGGCGTCGCGGAGCAGGCGGGCCAGGCGCGAAGGCTCGGTCAGATCGGGAGCCGCCGTCGGCCCCGGTGGCGTGTGCGGTCCCGGCCAGGCGGCCAGGTCGCGCGGGGCGGCCGCCGGGTCACCGGTGAAGCCGTCCATCGCCGCGCCCCAGCCCCAGGGGTGGGGGAGGCCGTCGTAGGCGCCCAGGCGGACGACCACGGTCACCCCGGGCACCTCGGCGCGCACCTTGCGGACGGTGTTCAGGAGGAAGCGGGTCCGGTTCTCGAAGGAGCCGCCGTAGCGGCCCGGCCGCGTGAAGCCGGCCAGGAGTTCCGAGCCCAGGTAGCGGTGGCTGGCCTTGAGGTCCACCGCCGTGAACCCGGCCCGGCGGGCCAGGCGGGCGGCCTCGACGTAGGCGTCCTCGAGGGCCTCCAGCTCGCCGTCGGTGATGACCGGGTAGTCCGGCCCGATCTTCGCCACCGGGTCCAGGTACGGACAGTGGTGCGAGATGACCGGGCGCGGGACGTCGATGGGCCGGCTGTAGCGGCCCGAATGGACGAGCTGGATGACCGTGAACGGCTGGTGGTCAGGCCCCATGGCCGCGCGGGCGGCGGCGACGGCCTCCTCGCGCAGGCGGGCGAAGTCCTCCCAGTTGTCCCGGTGGATCCAGAGCTGGCGCGGGTTGGCCCGGCCCATCCGCTCGACGGCCACGGCCTCGAACCAGAGCAGCCCGGACCCGCCCTGGGCGAAACGCACGTAACGCCGACGGGTCAGGTCCCCGGGGCGGCCGTCGGCGCTGCCGTCGCAACCTTCCATGGGCAGCACGCCCAGACGGTTGGGGATGGTGTGCCCCCCGGCGACGAGCGGTTCGCCCAGGCAGGAGACGTCGTCGTCGAAGCCAATCTCCAGGCCTCGCCGGGCGACGTCCTCCTTGAGGGCGTCAAGGTTCCGGTACGCGAAGGCATTCGGCTGCGGCATCGGCTCAACTCCTCGTTGGAAAAAGTCGCCGCCAAGTTAAGAATAGATCAACGTCGCCGCAACCGTCTTGACGTAAAACGAGGAGCCGTTCGCGTTTTCGGCGGCCGGCCGGCAGGGGCCGCCGCTTCCTTGAACGAAACCCAAGGCAGATTAAGCGAATTCGGGGCCGAACTGACTCGCGGTCGAACGAGGGGCGTCGACGACATGGGGCCGGTCTACATCGACTACAAGCTGTCCCCGTACGGCATCATCCTGCAGGAGAGCCGCCATTCGCGGGACTTCCGCATGGTCGAGCACTACCACGACATCTATCAGGTCTTCTACGTCCTCGGGGGCGAGGGGGCCTGCCGTCTGGGCGGGGTCGAGCACAGGCTGGGCGCGGACACCGCGGTCCTCGTCGGCAGCGGGACGCCGCACCTCCTCATCGACCGGCCCGATGATCCGCTGTTCCTGTTCGTCCTGGCCTTCAGCGCCGACGCCGTCCGCTACCACCCCGAGCACACGCAACTGCTGAGCGCCTTCGCCGGGCGGACGACCGTGGTCGGTCCGGGCGAACCGGCCCTGGCCGCGGTCAAGGAAGGTCTCCGCCGCATCCTCTATGAGCAGTCGTCGCGCCGCCCGGGGTATCCTATCGCCATCCGGGCCGAGCTGCTGTCCATTCTGCTCCAGCTCTACCGGCTGACCCTGCCCGAGGATGGGCGGGCTCTCGTCGGTGGGGTCGACCCGGCCGACCGACCGGTCTATGAGGTCAAGCGCTATCTGGACCAGCATTACTACGAGCCCTTACGGGTCGAGGCCATGGCCCGCCTGGCCCACCTGAGCCCGCGGCAGCTCGGCGAACGTTTCCGCCGCCTGACCGGCCGCACCCTCATCCAGTACCTCACCGCCGTCCGGGTCGAGCAGGCCAAGCACATCCTGAGGACGACAGACGAAGAGATCATCGCCGTCTGCTTCGAGGTCGGCTACGACAACCTATCGCACTTCTACCGGGTCTTCAAGAAGAGCACCGGCCTGACCCCGAAGCGGTTCCGCCAGGAGAGACAGGAGGCCGGACCCATTGAGCCATGATCCCGCCGGCGGTACGCCCTTCCGCGCGGGCGTGCCCCTCCGCGACGGCCTGCCCTTCCGCGTCGGCGTCATCTCCGACACCCACGTCCCACGGCGCGCCAAGGTCATCCCCGATTGGGTCTTCGAGGCCTTCGAGGGCGTCGACCTCATCCTCCACGCCGGCGACCTGACGACCCTTGACGTCCTGGACGAACTGGCCCGCCTGGCCCCGGTCGAGGCCGTGGCCGGGAACGTGGACCTGATGGGCGGCGGGGGCGCGGCCGCCCTGCCGCGGCGGCGAGTCGTCGATGTGGCCGGCGTGCGCATCGGGCTCATCCACGGGGACGAGGGACCCGGCCGGAGCACACCGGAGCGGGCCAGGCTCGCCTTCGCGAACGCCACGCGGGCCGTCGTCTTCGGCCATAGCCACCAGCCCTTCAACGAACTCATCGAGGGGGTTCTCATGTTCAACCCCGGTTCGGCCACCGACCCGCGAACGGCCGGCGAACCATCGGTGGGCATCCTGACCATCAGACCGGACCGCGACCCGCCCGTGGACGGCGAGCTCGTCCACCGCCCGCGGAAGTTATGGTGACGGACACGAAGGACCTCCGGAACAGATCTCCGGAGGTCCTTCATGCGTCCCTCTATGCCCGGCCGCTCATCAGGGAATGGCCCGGATCGTCCTTACCAGCGCGGCCGCGGCTTCGGCCCGGGTCACCGGCTGGTTCCCGGCGAAGGTCCGGCCGTCGCCGGTGACCACGCCGAGGCCCCAGGCGATGGCGACGTAGCCGAGAGAGGCTGGAGCGATGCTCACGGCGTCAGCGTAGGGCACCCGGTAGATGCCCTCAACGCGGGCCGCGCGGTCAAGGTCGAGGAAGCGGACCATCAGCTTGGCCAGCGTCTCACGGGTGACGGCGGCCGCCGGGGCCAGGTCGCCGGTGATCCAGCCGCGCTGCTTGGCCTGGGCGATGACCTCGTCATCGGTCAGGTCGGACTGCTGCAGCCCATCCTTGGCCATCAGCATGGCCCGCAGGAGAGAGGCGGCGCCAATCTTCTCAGCCGGGTGGAAGGAGCCACCGTATTCCCCGAACAGCCCGGCCCGGCCGAGGAGGCCGATCTCGTACTCGGCGAAGGTGCCCTTGATGTCGTCGAACCGGCGGGCCCGCGGCTGCTTGGCCAGCGACTTCCCCTGGCCGTCGAGGAACTCGCCGGTCTTGGCGTCGAGCACCGTCGAGGACGGAATGGCCGGGTCACCGTTGGGCTGATAGACCAGACGCCCTTCACCGGACCCGTCCCGCCGCATGACCTGGACATAGGTCATGGTCAGCGGCCGGGCGGCCAGGAAGGCCTCGTTCACCTGGGCCGCCGTCAGGAGGCCCTCAGCCTTCGGGAACTCATAGTCGGCCCAGTTGAGGGTGAAGCCGGTGACCCTCTGGGAAACGGCGTCGACGGTGATCCTCAGGCCGTTGGCCGGGAAGGGGATGCCGTCAACCATCCGCTGATAGGCGAAATACTGCTGGCGCGGCTTGGCCTCTTCCTTGGTCGGGGTCGCCGGTGGTTGGTCCGACGTGAGCCGGGTCTGCTTGAACTTCTCCGGCTGGACCTTGTTCAGGAAATCCTCGGCCAGCTTTTTCGCGCCATCCCGGTCGAGGACCGTCTCGGCTCCCGGATCGGTCATGAAGCCAAGGCTGAAACCGATGAGCTCCCCGGTGACCGCGTTGACCTCGGCGCTGAGGTAGCTGGCCTGGCCACGGGTCGGCTCATCGTTGTTCCAGCTAAGGCTCCACATCCGGAGGTTCGGATAAACCCAATGATTCGCCAGGCTGTATCCTCGAAGGGTCAGGTCGGCCGGGATGCCCACCCATTTCTCGACCGCGGCGATAGCCTCGTCGCGGGTGATGAGCTTGGCCGTCTTCTCGATCTCGGCCAATTCCTCAGGGGTCAGGGGGGTGGGCTGGCTGGCCATGAGGTAGGCGGTCCGCGCCCCCATTCCAGGCGGGACAATACCGTCGGCCCCGCCCATCCCGAACCACATGTCGCTCTGGAGAACCACCGGCTGGCCGGTGAAGGCGTCGATGACCCCGCCGGACCGGTGGGTGAGCGAGTAAACCAGGCTGACCTCGGTCTTCTTGCCGGCCTTCAGCGGGATGAATTGTCCGGGGGCGAAGTACTGGAGTTCGAACATGCCGGTCTGGTCAAAGGCCTCGCGGGCCTTGGCCGGTGTGATGATGCCGGTGGCGGCCGGGTAGGCCGGGCGGCTCCAGTCCAGTCGATAACTCATGATGGTACCATCGTCGGCGCTGACCCCGACGGTCACCCCGTCAGCGACCACGGGCGTCCCGTCGATGAAGCGCCGCCAGTGGACGCTGTAGACCACGGGGCCGTATGAACTGAGCGGGACGAGCTGATTGCCGCCAGGGACCAGGCGCAGGACCTTGACCCGGTCGGGGAGGAGCCGGTCGACCAGGTCCGTGGCGACCTCCTCGGCCGCCGCCAGGGAGATGGTCGGCAGCCTCGGTCCGGGCTTCGAGTCTGGGCGCCAAAGGTTGACGCTGACGATGTCGCCGGTCGTGGCGTCGACCTCGGCGTAGAGGCGGCCGGCGTTGGGGTCGGTGCTGTCCCAGGTCATGGTCCAGGTGGGCCGGTTGCCCCAGGAGTTGAAGCCGGAGCTGAACCGGCTGAGTTCTTTGGGGATGGTGAAGTTGTCCTTGACCGCGCGGATGGCCTCTTCGAGGGACTTCTGCTGGGCCGCCGGCTCGCCGGGCGCGGCCTGGGGGAGGCCGCCGGCCAGGGCCAGGGCGGGAGTGGGGAGAAGGGCTAGCAGGAGCAGGACCGCCAGGGCCCTCTTCAGTGAACGCTGCAGGGTTGCGGACATCGGCGCACCGTCCTTTCGGGTGGAGCGGAACGGACTCGTCGCGCCATTAAAGACGGTCGCCGGAGGGAATTAGTTCCTTGGCGGTTCAAGCTGGGCGGGATGGGCTCGGTCGGACTGGTGAAGAACGAAAGCCGCCCACCAGGGCGGCTTTAGTTAAGCTGTTGCTATCGAAAGTCTGGCGGCGCCGGCCCCTCGCTTCAGTACAGCGAACTACCCTCCGGCCCGCCCGAGGCGATATAGCGCCGCGGGTCGGCGAAGTCGCGGTCGGAGGAGGAGACGAAGGTCTCCAGGTCGATGATCTGAAAGCCGGCCGAGAACAGCGGGCGAAGGGCGGGATGGGGGCCGGGGACGGCCAGATAGAGGCCATGCCCCGCGGCCCGCGCCCAGCGGCACGTCGCGAAGACGCAGGCCGCGGAATCTCTCACCGTGGCCGACCCGATGGGCCCCAGGATGGCCAGCCCAGGCCCCTTACGGCCGTGGCGGCGCAGGCTCATGAAGGCGTAGCCGATGGTCCTGCCCCGGCGGGTCAGCCAGACGGGGCGGGCGTCGGTCTGATCGAGCCAGTAGGCCACGTCCCGCGAGCGTTCGCGGCCGCCGATGCGGGCGTCCCAGCGGGCGAGACGGGCCATCGTCCGCCGGTCGGACGGGTCGGCCTCGACCACCTGCACGTCCGGAACGGGCAACTCGTCGAGCCGCGGCTCGGGCGCCTGGAGCTGGAAGTTGGGCCAGCGTGGGAGCATGCCCGATTGGATGTAGAGAGACAGTGCCCGGGGGTCCTTGGAACTCAGGGCGCAGCGCACACCGCGGCCGCGCGGCGGCATGGCCCGCCGCAGCAGGGTTCGGCCGAGCCCGGCGGACTGCCGGCCGCGCCGGACGAACAGCTCGGCCAGGTAGGTCACGTCGCCGCGGGTGATGGCGGCCGTGAACCCGGCGATGCCTTCCTCGTCCTCGGCCACCCAGACCCGCCCGGTCTCGAGTTCATGCCGGAAGATGGGCGGGACCGGGATGTCGGGCATCTCGGTCCGCGGGCCATGGTCGGCGTCCCAGTAGACCCGCCACAGCTCGGGCAGGTCCGCGGGCTTGGCTCGGCGCAACCGGTACTTCACTTCCTCTGGCTCGGACGACTTCTTGTCTCTTAGCTCGGACGGCTTTCTCAAGGGCTCCTCCTGACCGCGGTGACCAGCGGATAGTCTTCGTCCAGGGCCAGGTCCGACAGCTCCCAGCGCGAGACCTCCAGGTCGAAACCGGCCTCGCGCATGGCGGCGAGCATGTCGTCCAGGTTGTAGAGCCCGTTCAGGTGGGTGTCGGCCTCGATGGTCAGTCTTCCCCGGTCGCGGATGAGGAAGACGAAGGTCTTCTCAAACCACGTGTCCGAGGGGTCCGCGTCGAAGTCGGCCTCGATGGTGGTCACGGCGATGTCGCCGCGGACGCGCGTGTCAACGTCCGTCCGGTGCTGCTTGAAACGCGTGCGGAGTTCCTCCGGGGGGGTGACCATGGGACCGCCGGGACGCAGGTGGGCCGCGGCCGTGCGGTAGGCGGCGGTCAGGTCGGACAGCGAGGTCAGGTAGGCCGACGCGTCGTGGAGGAGCACGGCGTCGAAGGTTCGGCCGAGCCGCACGTCGCGGATGTCACCCCGGAGGTATTCGACGTCCGGGTTGATGCTCTTGGCGTAGTCGACCATCGCCTGGCTGAGCTCCACTCCGGTCACCCGGTAGTGGCGTTTGAGGTGGAAGTCGATACTGCCGCCGCCGCTGCCCAGGTGCAGGACGCTCGCGCCGGCCCGCACGCCGTGGCCCGCGAAGCGCTTTTGGAAGCTGGCGACCTCCTCCTCGTAGTCCTCCGGCGGACTGACGAAGGGCCAGATCCAGACGAGATCGGAGTAGAGACGTTCGGTCATGGGTTCAACCTCCAAGTGTGGGCCCCGGGTCAGGGCGGGTCAAGGACGGTCAACCGTCCGGCGGCGAAGTCCAGCAGGATACGGTCGGAGCGAAAAGCTACATTCCCGAAGATGCTGTCCACCTGGCCGGCCGTCTGGACGTCAAGCGTGTCAACCAAAGGCGTGGCCCAAAGCGTCTGGAAGTCCAGGGTCAGTTCGCCGGTCCGGTAGGTCATCTCCCGCGGTAGTCCGTACAGGTCCACGTCATCGGGACCTGACCGAAGACCGCGGAGACGACGGGTGGCCCCCGTCTTGGCATCGCTCCCGGTGATTTCCCTGAACGTGTCCATTCCAACCACTAGGTCGAGCGCCGACGAACCCGTGTCGAACAGGGCGTTCAGGGGGCGCTCGCCCTCCAAGGTCAGCACGGGCAGCATATCCGCGACCATGCGAAACGGGGCGCTTTTCCCACGCACCCTTGGCGGCTTTGAAAAAGCGGCGATCTTGCCGCGTTCGAAATCGATGTAAAGAGATGCCCCCTTGAAGAGGTCGTTGCCCAGGGTACCGACCATGAAATCGGGTAGCTCAATCACGCGACCGGTCTCGTCAGTGAAGTGGCCCTGTGGTGGGTCCAGGTTGCCCCAGTCCTCAAGATCGGTGGTCACTTCCCGGCGGTAATCGCCCAGCGAGAATGTGACCTTTGCCACGGTTCGCGGGGAAGTCGCGGTTCCGACGGGTACGGGTGTATACTTGACGCCCAAGCGGTCGAGGGCCGCCCGGTTGAGGAGAGTATTCCCGCGCCCAGTATCGAGTTGAAACAGAGCCTCCTTGTCGCCTACCCTGACCGGCAAGAACAGGGCATGCCGTTCAACGGTCCCGTTGTCCGAGGTGCCCGTGTCCCAGTTGACCCAGGTGATGTCGACCAGCTTCGACTCGTCGATGGTGACCGGCTTAGCACAGCCGCCGGCGGTCAGGAGGACGGTCAGGACCAGGGCGACGGTCAGTCGTCCCTTCACCTTGTCCACCTCCAGATGAGCGGCGGGTTTCACCCGATACCCCGCCCCCTACTCGGGAATTCCACTGCCAGATGGGAAAGACCTGCCAAGGGGTCAGCCCGGTGTCGCCAGGGGCGGGTCAGAGAAGGAAGAAGATGTCAGAAGGCGAACTGATTGTCGAAAGGGGCCGAACTGGCTGACAAACGTCTGGTGGAGGGGGTGCGGTCATGGACAAGGCCGTGTTCGTGCTGGGGGTGCTTCACGACCTCCATGCTCGATCCGAGGGTTACACCTACTGGCACCTGCTCAAGCTGCTCGACGCCTACGCGCCTGACTTGGTGTGCCTGGAGATCGGCCCGGAACGCCTCGCGGCCGGGGACTTCCGCCGGGAATCGCCGGAGAAATGGGGCATCGGCTTACCTTGGGCGGTCGCAAAGGGCGTCTCGGTGGCCGGGGTTGACGGCGACGGTGACCCGAAGCATTTTGAGCGGTACAAGCTGGCCTGGGCGCAGTTCGCCCGGGATGTCGGGGATACCGAGAAGGTTCTCAAGGAACTCGAGGAGAGGGCTATGCGGCTGCTCGAGGCCGCCGGCGGCTGGGATGAACTGGTGCGGACATATGAGAAGGCCAACAGCCGGCGGACCCAGGAGGTCTTCCGTCAGACGCACGAACTCGCCGAGGCCACCCTGGGGCGGTATGGCAACGGTGAGCTGACCGACTCTTGGAGACAACGAAACGACACGATGCTCAGGCGGACCCTGGCCGCCATGGCTGAACATGGTGCGCACCGGGCCATCGTCCTGGTGGGGGCTGAGCACAAGTACGCTTTGGATGCGCTTTTCGGCGACCGCCCGGACCTGAAAGTGCTGCAGCTCTCCGACTTCCTCGACGCCCCCGTCGTCCTCACGGAAGCCGAGCGGGAGGCGTTCAAACGCGGAGAGGCGCCCATCACCTATCCTTCCGACCTGATGTTCGTCCACCGAAAGCTTCACGGAGGGGAGCCGGGTTCGTACTCCCAGACTCTTCCGCCCGAGCCTAACCGATTGGACCTCTCAGGGGTTCCCGAGCGGATTGACGCGGCCCTGGCCCAACGCCCTGACGACCCGGATTGGCTCTACTACCGTGGGCTGTACCGGTACTGCCGGGGGGAATACCATAACGCCATTCGGGATTTTGAAGCCGTCGCGGCCGATCACGAAGCCAAGTTCTGTGTCTCCGCTGGACTCTGGGAACTGGGTGAGATGCGGCGAGGCCAGATGCTCGACCTTCTCGGAGGGCGAGACGCGGCCATCAAGTCCTATCAGCGGGTCCTCCACGATGGCTCCGGTCTGTTCGCGGATCAGGTCAGGCAGCTGATGCGCTAAGTCTCCGGCCTGCCCGAGGCGCTTTGGCTCATGAAAGTTAACAATTCGAGGCGTCCAGGTTTTGGACGCCTGAGTCGGGCGAATTCGCGCCGGCCGGCCTCGCGGCCCACCAAACCCCAGCCCAGCTGGGGTTTTCCGTACTCTCTCGAGCCCCTCTTGACGGGGTCTGGGAACGCCCCTCAGAGCCGGCTAGATTTGACAAGATGGGGCCCGGAGGGCTACGATTTGCGTAAGGCTTCAATGATGATGCCCGGAGTCCTCGGCCAAAGGCCACCAGAGTGGCCGCGGCCGAGCTGGCCCGCGCCATGAGGAGGAGGATGAGGAATGCTTACTTCGTACGACAACTACGGGCTCTATGGCTACTACCCGTATTCCTCATACGGCCCCACCTATAACCCCTATCTGCCCGTCGGTTCCAGCCCGCTGTACTCGCTGCTACCCACCAGTTCCGGTCCCGTCAGTCTATCCACCGGGGCGCTGGCGGCCTTCAATCAGGCCGCCCAGGCCAATTACACCCTTCGACAGCAGCCGGTGGCCCTGACCAACGCCCTGGTGACCATGAACGGCCGGGCCAGCGATCTCCTGCAAGCCTCGAAGCAGGTGACGGCGTTCAACCAGAAGACCGCCGCCTCCAGCACCGCCGCGGTCTCGGCCCTGGCCCAGCCTGGAGCGACCGAGACCACCTACACCGTCGCCGTCAGCCAGCTGGCGGCGGCCCAACGGAACGCGGGCACCGCCCTTAGCAGTACGGCGGCGGCCGGCCTGTCCGCCGGGACGTACAGCTTGAACATCCAGTCCGGCGCCAAGCAGTACGCCGTGAGCTTCGCGGTGAACGCCGGGGACACCAACAAGACGGTCCTGAGCAACATGGCCAAGGCCATCAACGGCGCCGCGGCGGGCGTCACGGCCAGCGTCGTGGACGACGCCCTGAACGGCACGAGCCAGCTGGTGGTCCAGGCGGCCGCCACCGGCACCGCCAACGCCTTCACCCTGGCCGATACGACCGGTTCGGCCGTGGCCTACGCCGGGGTCGGCACGGCGACCACCGCGGGGGCCGACGCCGTATACACGCTCAACGGGGTCGGCCGCGTCTCCTCTTCGAACAACGTTAATGTCGACAACGGCCTCGTGAGCCTGACCCTCTCTAGCGTGGGGAACGCCACGGTCACCGTCTCCCCGGACAAGGCGGCCCTGACTACCGCCATTAACAATTTCATTTCAGCCTACAACGGCCTGGTCGGTTACGCCTCCCAGAACCAGCAGTACGTCAGCCCCGCGGTGGCGGCCCGATTGGCCGGGGCCTATCAGAGGCAGTCGGCCGAGCTCCAGGCCATCGGCGTGACCAGGAACCCGGACCAGACCCTCTCGATCGATCAGACCAAGCTCAGCGATGCCCTGAAGAACAACTACACCGGGGTTTGGTCGGCCCTGAACGGGGTCGGCGGGCTGGCGGCGGCCGCCCAATCGCTGGCGAGAGACATTACTTCCTCACCCATGACCAGCTTCGCGAACCCCATGGCCGGCGGCAATCTGGGCTATGACTACTTCGGATTCTACAACAACCTGGCGACGCTCAATACGGCCGCGAGTTGGTCGATGCTGCTCCCCCAGGGCCGGCTGGTCAACACGATGTGGTGACCTGCGATTGTCCGTGAACAAAGTCAGGGCCACGGCCGGAATCCGGCGGTGGCCCTTGTCCTGTCCATGCGTGCTGCGGAAGCGCAACGGATGGGCCTCCTCAGTTCCTGACCAGATGCACCGTCCGCCATGGGCCGACCTCCTGAAACCCCAAGCGATCGCAGAGGGTGGCGGTGGCCTGGTCGTGGGTGACCGTGCAGGCGACCCGGCCCTCGGCCAGGAGCGCCCGCAGGATGGCTGTGAGGGCGGCTCCCAGGTCCCCCTCGCCGGCCTCGGGCGCCGCCCAGAGGCCGCCGACCATGGTCAGTCCCGGCAATTCCGCCGTGGTCAGGGCCGCGGCCGTGACCTCATCGCCGTCGGCCACGAAGTACGTCCGCCGCCCGCCGCCGACCGACCGGCGGACGCTGTCGCGGCCGCGCCTCGTCCCTTCGGGGGCCCGCTCATAGAACCGCGTCAGCCGGTCGATGTCGCCATCGGTCGCCAAACGGGCGGCGGTGCCACCCCCGGGCGGGCCGCCGGCCTCCTTCATCTCTCCGGGCTGCAGGCGACGCAGGCGCTCGGTGAAGTCCCTCTCCAAGCGGTAACCCTTGAGCCGCGCGGCCAAGCCGGGTTGGGTCCTCACGTTGTCGCTGAGGACGACGCGGGGCGGGGCTCCTTCTTCGACCACGCCGGCGAGGGCCGAAAGGTCGGCTCCCGCCGCGTCGTGCAGATACCACAGGACATGGTAGCGCATGATGATCGCCCGGAACTCTCCAGCCTCGTCGAACTGCCCCCAGTAGCGGACCAGGTCCTGCTCCGTCCCCAGCTTGTCGAGGTTCGACAGGAGGAAGATGTTGTACTCGGGCGCCTGGGCGCAGAACGCCTCAGCCGCGGCCCGGTCTGCCTCGGTCAACGGTCTCGTGATCAAAGGACGCACCCCCTTCGGTTGCCCGGGTAGCCCGGTCGCGCGGATAGCGCGGGCCATCAAGGGCTGGTCGCCAGCCCGCTGATGTACCACTTGCCGTTCTCCTTCTGCACCCCGACGAAGCGCTCGACCACGCCCCCCGGGCCCCAGGCCGTGTTGGGCTTCGGCTTGACCTCCAGGGTGACCATGAAGTTCACCGTGGGCGTATCTGGTGGGACGTCCCAGGTCGGCGCGGGCGGGGGCAGGTAGGCCTTCACGGACAGCAACTTGACGGACTCCAGCCCTCCCTGGGTGGCCACGTAGTCCGCCCTCGTGGACCAGGCCTGCTGGCTGGAGGTCTCGAGGTCCCAGGCGGCGCCCCAGTCCCCGCGCTCCATGGCGTCGAAGTAGGTCCGGATGAGCTCCTCCACCTGCCGCTCGTCGTCGAGCGTGACCGGCCCAGGCGGCTCCGGCTGCGGGACCGGTATCTGTTCGTCGCCCAGAGCCAGCTTCTTCTGGCCGAGCTTCGTCTTTTCAAAGACCTGCACCTCTGGAAGGCTGAACGCGGCGATGAAGGTCGGCGTCGTCAGGACGTCGTTGACCCCCTGACCCCGCCCCGGCTCACTGAACTCAAATAGGAGCTTCCATGCGGTGTCAGTCCGGTCGAGCCCGACCAACCGGACCTCGTAACCGGACGTCGGCTTCGGGCCCATGCTGACGACCAGGACCTCGGACCGCATGAGGTGGCCGACCACGGCCGTGTCCTTCTTCATCACCCCGTCGACCCACGGCCGGGCGATCGTGGGGACGCTGTCATAGCCGATCGCAAGGGTGGACCGCCCGCCGGGCATGGACAGGATCGGCAGCGGCTTCGACAGCCGGTAGACCTCGCGGCCGGCCACGATGGTCCGTGCGCCGGGCACATAGACGAGGGTCCGCCTGGCTTCGAGACGGCCCTTGGTGAACACGACCACGTTGACGGCCGCGCCTGAGGCGGCGTCCTGGGCCGAAGTCGCCCGGGCCCCCCTCAGCACGGTCAACATCGCTTGGGCGTCGTCGCCCTGATAGAGGGCCACGGCTCCGTCCTCGATGACCGCGACCCGGTCGGCCCCACGCAGCCCGGACAAGCGGCCCGGTCCGGCGTAGCCCGTGACGAGCGCCGCCAGGATCAGGGCGGCGAGGGTCAAGGCCGCCGCCACGGTCACGGGTGTCCGCCATTTCGACGTCAAGACGCATCCCCTCCGCTAAAACCTTCGTGGGTGCCCCTCCGTATCCTTCCGTCCTGGGAGACCCTGGCCGGTGAGGAAGGGAAAGGGGACCGGCGCGCGAATAGATGCCTCGGGGGTGTCGTCATGAAATGCGAAGCGTGCGGACGGGAGACCGCCGGCGGGGTGCGCCTCGAGCTCAACGCGGCCAACAGCTATGAGTCCATGCACGGCAACCGGAAGATTCTGACCCGTAAAGACATGGTCCCGTTCTCCATGTTCTTCTGCGACAACTGCGTGGCCAAGGCCAAGAAGCGCGTGGGCATGGGGCAGAAGGTCCTCTCCGGCATGGTCCTGGCCATCGGCGCGGCCTGCATCGGGCTGCTCCTCTGGGCCCACGTGAAGAACCTTTCGTCCTATGTGATCCTGGCCGTCATCTTCGCCGGGTTCTGGGCCGCGGTTCGGTTCCTGACGAACCGGATGAAGACCGAGATCGACCGTGCCTTCGTCGGCCAGGTGGTCGGTCGGGTCCGATCGTTGAACCGCAACTCGTGGTCGAACGGGCGGAGCTGGCAGCACCTCATGTGACCATCGGGCACCACACTGACGTTAAATCGGGGCGGCGCCGCGCGGCGCCGTCCCTTCTTTTGCCGTCGACCGTCGGAAGGGAGTTTCTAGGGCCGAAGCGAATGTCTATAAGGTTTGCGCCTGATTGACGGACTACCGTCAGCTTCGGGCGCCGGGGAGCGGGGGAAACGTCCTGGGACTAGGCGAACTTCGGACCAACATCCGCGAGCGGATCGGCCCGCCACGGGCGAGCCGGCTCGAGCGCAACATCTGGACCAACACGGCCCACGGCATCGTCTCGGTCGCGGCGGCCAACATGATTCAGCCGTTCATCAGCATCTTTGCCATCAGGGCTGGGGCCACCAACTTCCAGGTGGCCATGCTGTCGACGGCGCCGGCCCTGGTCAGCCTGCTGATGATGATTCCCGGGGCGGCCCTGGTCGACCGCCGGCCTGACAAGAAGCGGCTCACGGCTCTCTTCTTCCTGGCCCACCGGTTCTTCTACTTCCTCATCGCCCTCATCCCGTTCTTCACGACCGACCGTCGCGCGGCTGTCCTGGTCGTCGCCGTGGCCCTGATGAACCTGCCCGGCTCCGTCTCCAACGTGGCCTGGCAAGGCTTCATCGCCACGATCATCCCGCCGGATCGCCGACCGTCGGCCTTCGCCAAGCGCAACCTGTGGATGAACGTCGCCGGCACGGCCATGGTTCTCATCGTCGGCCGGGCCATCGACATCATCGGTTACCCGTTCGGTTACCAGGTGGTCTTCGCCCTGGCCTTTGTCCTCGCCCTGGTCGAGATCTGGGTCTTCGGTCGGCTCGAGGAAGAGCCGTCGCCGGTCGGCCCTGGGCGGCGCGCCCCATCGCTGTCGCTATCGAACCTCGCTCGCGACCTTGCGGCCGAACCGCGTTTCGTCCGTTACACCCTGGCCTCCGTCGGGTTCTATCTCGCCTGGCAATCGGCCTGGCCGCTGTTCAGCCTTTATCAGGTGCGGGTCCTCGGGGCCAACAACACCTGGGTCAGCATCCTCAACCTGGCCAACACCGGCGGCTCCATCTTCGGCTACGGCTACTGGGCCCGCTACGCCGAGCGCAACGGCAACCTGAAGACGCTTTTCGCCGCCAGCCTGGGCATGTTCCTCGTGCCGACGGTCTACGCTTTCTCACACAGCCTTTACAGCATCGCCTTCTGGAACCTGGCCACCGGCCTCATCTTCTCCGGCGTCGTCCTGTCCCTCTTTAACGCCCTCCTGGAGATGACCCCGGAGGAGCGCAAGACGACCTACATCGCCTACTACAACACGGCCGTCACGGTGGCGGCCGTCTTCGCCCCGCTGGTCGGGGTGGCCCTCCTGGACCTCCTCGGGTTCATGTGGGCTTTTCTGGCCACCGCGCTGCTCCGGGTGATAGGCAGCGTCCTCTTCTTCCACATCCACCGGGTCGAGGCCGCCGAGCGGGCGCGGGCCGCGGCCACGGGCGGGTCGGTGGCGGCCCCGTGACGCGAGGGCGCCCCAACGCCTGGGTGCTTCGTAACGCCTGAACGCCGGCCCCTGGTCAGACCACATGAAGACCGCCCCGATCTCGTCGGGGCGGCCTTCTCTTCATCCGGCCATGGGTCCGGCCGGGGCGACGTGGCCCCGACCCGTGGTCACTTTGGAGTGACCAGCTTCAGGACGACGTCGGCGCCGGGGACGATGGTCATCGTCGCCGCCGTGGTGGTGCCGTAGCGCTTGCTGACGGCCGTCACGGTATAGGTCCCGACCGGCAGGTTGGCCAGGCGGAACATGCCGTTGCTGCCGGTCTTGTAAGACACTCCGCCGGCCGAGACGGTGGCCAGGTTGATCGGAGTACCAGCGGCCGACACGACCTGCCCGTAGAACGAACCGGCGGTCGCCGACCGGTAGACCTTGGCCACGGCGTTGCCCGAGTTGACCCGGCCATAGCCGTAATGGATGTCCCAGCCGCCGCCGGCTGTCCCGGCCACGTTGTCGGCCGTCCGTTGCAACAACTGGACGGTGGCCGTGTTGGTCAGGGTCGGGTCGTTGGCCATGAGCATGGCCGCCGTGCCGGCGATGACCGGGGTGGCCATCGAGGTCCCGTTGAGAGAGTCATAGTTCGTGAAATAGCCGTACTGGGTGTTCAGATAGACCGAGTAGGTCGGCATGGTCGAGAGGACGTGGACGCCGGGGGCGGCCACGCCGATGTCGATGCCCCAGTTGGAGAAGCTGGCGGTGGCGTCGGTTTCGTCCGTGGCCGCCACGGCCAGGGCATACAGGCTGCCGCCCGGATAGCTGATGGTCTGACGGCCGTCGTTGCCGGCGGCGGCCACGATGACCGTGCCCTTGTTCCAGGCCGCGGTGACGGCGTCCTGGATGGTCTGGGAGTAAGAGCCGGCGCCGAGGCTGAGGCTGATGACCTTGGCCCCGTTGTTGGCCGCCCAGAGGATGCCGTTGGCCACGTTGGTCAGAGTGCCGCTGCCGGTAGCGTCGAGGACCTTGACCGGCATGATCTTGACGCTGTTGAAGCTGGCCCCGGCGACACCAGTGGCGTTGTCGGTGGCCGCCGCGGCGATGCCCGCGCAGTGCGTACCGTGCCCGTCGTCATCCTTCGGGTCGGCGTTGCCGGCCACGAAGTTGTAGCCGATGACGGCCCCCGAGGCGTTCCGGGCGACCTTGGCGGTAAGGTCCGGGTGGTTATAATCGACGCCGGTGTCGACGATGGCCACCATCAGGCTGGTCGACAGGGTCCGGGTCGAGTCCCAGGCCGCCGGGGCGTTGATCTTGGGCAGCCAGTACTGGTTGATGGCTCCGGCGCTGGAGGTATTGTAGAGGCCCGCGTAGTACGGGTCATTGGGAGCATAAGTGGCGTGGAAGATGAGGTTTGGCTCGGCATAACGGACCATCGGGTCGGCCTCGTACCGGGCGATGGCCGCCTGCTCGGCGCCGGACGGCACCCGGACCACCTGGACGCCCAGGCCGGGGATGGCCCCGGTGACCGTGGCCCCGACGGCGGCGTGAAGCGCCCCGATGGCAGCCGGGGAGGTTGACGGGGCGAAGCTGACCAGCACCTCGCCGGGGACGAAGCTGTTCGCCGTCCCGGCGTTGAGGGCGGCCGGGCCGGCGGCCCAGGTCAAGGTGGACCAGGCCAGGACGGCCGCGACCAGGGCGAGGACCAGGACCCAGCGGGACTTGCTCACGACTGTACCCCTCCTTTTCGGGCGCGCCCCCCGGTCGGCCGGCGGGCGGGCTCGGTGAGGCCATTGTAGACGGACTGGCAATAACTGTCAACGGCGGTCGCCGGTCGCTACTCCCGGTTTTGTCCCCTTGGTCGGCCGTTTTCGCTATGCAGGCCCCCGGCCGGCATAGTATCATCGGGTTATCGGGGAGGTGGGGGAGCGGTGGGGAAGGTAAGCCGGGCTGCCGCGACGGCGCTGGATGACGTCCTGGGCCGTTACGCGGACGATGCCGCGGCGGTGGTCCGGGCCGTGGCCCGGGGCGAGTTGCCCGAGGCCGTCGCCGCGGTGACCGGGACCGAGCCCGGGCGCGCGACCGACTGGGCCGAGCCCGCCCACGGTTGGGCCGCGGCCGCCCTCGTCTATGAGAGCCTCCTCGGGGCGCGCCGGCGCCGGGCGAGAAAGGTCTCCGGGGCCTACTACACCTCGCGCCAACTGGTGGACCGCCTGGTCGACCTGACCCTGGCTCCCCTCCTTGAGCCGGCGGGCGACGGGCGGGCCGCGCGGGCTGCCCGCGGAGCCTCCGGAGCCCTCAAGCGGCTGCGCATCCTCGACCCGTGCGTCGGCGGGGGGGCCTTCCTGGTGGCCACCGCCCGGCGCTTGGGTAAGGCCTTCGCCGCGGCCGGGCTGCGGCCGGAGGCGGTCGCCGACTGCCTTTGCGGCGTCGACTCCGACCCGCTGGCCGTCGAGATCGCCGCCGGGGCCGTGGCCGAAGCCCTGGGTGTGCGGCCGGCCGACCTGGCGGAGCGGTTCGTCGTCGCCGACAGCCTCCTCGAACCGGACCTCAGCCGGTTCTTCACCGGGGTCGACCCGAAGGGCTTCGACGCCGTCATTGGCAACCCGCCGTGGGAGATCATCAAGCCCAACTCGCGCGAGTTCTTCGCGCAGTATGACCCGGCTTTTCGCGGCCTTCCCAAGCCGCGGGCGTTGGCTCGGGCCGCTGAGCTGTGCGCCGACCCGGTGGTGGCCCGGGCCTGGGCGGCCGAGCAGAGCCGCGTCGCCGCCCTGGCCACCCACGTCCGCACGGGCGGCCTTTTCCGAAAACAGGGGCCGAGCGGCGACTTCAACACCTACAAGCTCTTCTTCGAGCGGGCCATCGACCTGTGCCGCCCGGGCGGGCGCGTGGGGCTCATCCTGCCGTCCGGCTTCCACACCGACCTCGGAGCCCGGGACCTGCGCCGTCTGGCCTTCGAAGAGAACACCGTCCAGTACCTCCTGGGCTTCGAGAACCGGCGCGGCCTGTTCCCGATCGATCGCCGCTACAAGTTCGACCTTCTGGTCCTCACCCGCGGCGGGCGGACCCGCTTCGTCCGCGCCGTCTTCATGGCCCACGACCCGGCCGCGCGCCCGGCGGTGACCGTCCGCCTGACCGACCTCAGGCGCTTCTCGCCGCGGAGCCTGTCCCTGCCTGAGTTCCGGTCGACCGCCGACGCCCGCGTCGCCGCACTGGCCTACGCCGGCAAGCCCCTCCTCGGCGAGACCCGCAAAGGCACATGGGCCCTCGACTTCCGCCGCGAGTTCGACCTGACCGTCCACAGCCATCTCTTCAACACCGACGGCCGGGGCTTGCCCCTGTGGGAAGGGAAGATGATCAACCAGTACGACCCGGCCTTCGCCGCCCCGCGCCATTGGATCGAGGAGGAGGCCGGCCGGCGAGTCCTCAGCGGGCGCCTGCCGGACGCCCCCGACCGCCCGCGCCTGGTCGTCCGCAGCATCGCCGCCAGCACCAATCAGCGGACCCTGATCGCCGCGGTGGTGCCGCCCGGACGCTTCCTGGGCAATTCGCTCCTCTATGCCAGCCATCGCCCAGCGAAGGGCCGGGGCGCCAGCGCGGGCGGCCACGCCCCGACCGAGGACGAGCTCCACTTCGCCGTGGCCCTCCTGAACAGCTTCGTCCTGGATTTCCTGCTGCGGCAGAAGGTCTCGACCAACATCAACAAGTTCTACCTCGAGCAGTTGCCCTTCCCACGGCCATCGGCCGGTGACCCGGCCTTCGACGTCCTGGCCGCCCTGTCCCGCCGCCTGACCCGCGCGGTGGCCCGCTCCTCGACCGGCCGAACGCTTGAGGGCCCGGTCCGCGCTGAGATCGAGGCTCGTGTGGCCGTCCTTTACGGCCTCGACCGAGCGGCTTTCGAGCACGTCCTCATGGCCCCGCACGCCTTCCCGGCCGTCGACCGCCGGTTCAAGCTTCGTTGCCTATCGGCCTTCGAGGACATCTGCGCCACCTGACCAGCCCGGCGAGGAAAAGCCAGGCCGCTTTACCATCTAAAAGCGACCCCGCGGCGGAACTTTGGGGCGATCCATGTCGTCATACGGATTGGCCGCCAAGGCGGCTATCCCGATGAAAGAAGGCCGTTCCCGTGAGAGCCCGACTCACCACGACCGTGCTCATCATCGCCATCCTACTGGTCCCCGCGCTTGGCGGCTGCCGGCGCGCGCCTTCCGGGCCCGTCTCCAGCGCGACCCTTCCGCGGCAGGTCCACATGCTCGACGCCAATACCGGCTGGGGCCTCAACGGGCCGTTGGTCCTCCGCACCACCGATGGCGGCACCACATGGTACGATGTGACCCCCAGGGCCGCCGGGGCATCCATCATCGGCACTGATTTCTCCGACGCGGGCCACGGTTGGCTGGCCACCGTCGCCAACGAAGCCGGCCCGCTGACCATCTACCGCACGGCCGATGGGGGGAAGTCGTGGGCCAAGACGACGACCAACCTCACCACCATGGGCGCCCAGGTCCGGTTCGTCGACGCCACGCACGGCTGGATCCTCGTCAACCAGGGGGTGGCCGCGGGCAGCGAGGGCGTGGTTCTTCTGCGTACCCTGGACGGCGGGGCTTCGTGGACCGTGGTCAACCAGACCGCCCCGCAGAACCCGGCCCCGGGTCAGATCCCCTTCGGGGGCGGCAAGACCGGCTTCGCCTTCAGCGATGACAAGCACGGCTGGCTGACCGGCTACCAGCCGGTCGAAGGCCACGCCTACCTCTTCGCCACGGGCGACGGCGGCGCCACCTGGCAGCCCGCCGACCTGAAGCTTCCCAAAGACTATGCCCACTCCTGGTTGAGCACGCAGTCGCCGCTGTTCTTCTCGGCCACCGACGGCCTGCTCCCCGTGGTCTTCGGCGAACAGGGCCAGCCGACGGTCTTCTACGTCACCCACGACGGCGGGAAGACCTGGGCGCCCGGCGCTCCGGTCGTCTCGCCCGGCAACAACTCCTTCCTCTGGAGCTTCGCCGACGTCAAGCACGGCTTCGCCACCGACGGCGACCACCTCTTCGCCACGGCGGACGGCGGCGCGTCGTGGACCGAGGTGCGGACGGACCGCACCCTGGCCGGTACCACTCAGCTCTGGTTCGTCTCCGATCAGGTCGGCTGGGCGGCCAGCGACACCGTCCTCCTGAAGACCACGGACGGCGGTAAGACCTGGGCGATAGTCAAGCCGGGGAAGTGACCCGGCGAGCCGGGACTAAAAAAAAGAACCGGGGCCATCCTCACGGACGCGCCCCGGTCTTTGTCAGGTTGCCTTGCTCTAAGCCTTACCCTATGTTACTTGATGATGTAAACCTGCACATCCTGGAAGCCGAAGTCCATGACCGCTTGCGTACTGGCCTCGATGTAGATGTCGACGCGGTTGCCCTTGATGGCGCTCCCGGTGTCGGCCGCGATGCCGACGAACCCTCCGGACGGTAGGTTCGGATGGTTGTACCCGGTCACGTAGACCTTGGTCCCCAGGGGGATGACCGTCGGATCGACGGCGATCATGCCGGGGGCCAGGCGGGCACCCTTCCAAGCGGCGTACGGTCCCCACTGGCCGTTCGACTGCGGCGTCGCGTCGTAGGCCGTGGCCACCAGGTCGAACTTCCGGCTGTAGGTCAGGACCTTGCCATCAGGCGTCGTGACGGTGTTGGCGGGCTTGGTGCCCCCGCCCGACGTGTTACCGCCGGACGTGCCGGTCGTTGAGCCGCCCGTGTTGCCACTTGCGGCGCCGCCCGACGTGTTACCACCCGCCGTATTCCCGCCCGCCGGGTTCCCAGCGGGCGCGGGGCTGCCGATGACGCTCAGCCCCCTGGCGATGGTGTCGAAGGTGGCTTGGTCGACGACCTCGGTCACGTCCAGGCTGGCGGCCTGCTGAAACTGCAAGACGGCGGTCGCCGTCTCGCCCATCAGCACGCCGTTGATCGGCCCGACGTCATAGCCCAGGGCGGCCAGGTTCCGTTGCAGTGTCTCCACCGCCGGCCCGGCGTCGCCGACCGTCAGGTTCTGCGTCCCGTAAGCTTTGGTCACGTGGTTGAACCAGTCGTAGATGGCGGTTTGAATCGCCGTCCGCGTCGCCGGTCCGACCACGCCGTTGACCGTCAGACCCTGAGCGGCCTGAAAGGACTTGACCCTGGCCAGGGTCACCGGCCCGAAGTAACCGGTGTACATCTTCACGGGATAGCCGAGGAGGTCCAGGTCTGATTGGAGCACGGACACCTGACTGGAATCGTCGCCATAGGCGAGCCGATCGGTCAGGGGAGCCGCTGACGTTGCCCGGGGCCCGAGGGCCAGGGCGGCGGCCAGGACCAGCCCACCGGCGGCCAGGAGAAGGCCTCGGTGATGCTTCAAGTAATCGACTCCTTTCCCTTTTCTTAGCCGCCGAGGTTAGTTGACGGGTTAGGACGGAGGAATAACCGCCCTCGAGCGCCGCCCGGTCAGGGCTTGTCCGCGATGACAACTCGACCGGTCGGGAGGCCGCCCGTTCACCCCAGATGCGTATCCCCCGGTCCCTCGCTGCCGCGGTCGTCCGAGCAACCGCGTGCCTGGATTAACGAGAGATTAGGCTGTATGGTAATAATACCAGGTAGCTCTGGCAAAGTCATTCGCCGAGAGCCGCGCTCTTGTGTCCGTAGCTGGGGAGTTAACGTAAAACGCCCGCCGTCAGGCGGGCGTTCGCAACTTCTTTCAAGCTCAGGGGGAGATTCCAGGATCGTCCAGACGGGAGCCCCGCGGGACTGGCGGCCTCAGGCCAGGTGGCAGGCCACCTCGTGACCGTCGGCGATCTTCCGCAGCTCCGGCTCTTCCTGTCGGCAACGGTCGGTGGTATAGGGGCAGCGGGTGTGGAACCGGCAGCCCGACGGCGGGTTGACCGGGCTCGGCACGTCGCCCTCGAGGATGATCCGCTCGCGGTGCCCCTTCGGGTCGGGGATGGGGATGGCCGAGACGAGGGCCTTCGTATACGGGTGGGCGGCCATCCGGTAAAGCTCGTCGCCCGGGGCCATCTCGACCAGCTTGCCGAGGTACATCACGCCGATGCGGTCGCTGACATGCTTGACCACGTGGAGGCCGTGGGCGATGAAGAGGAAGGTCACGCCCAGGTCGGCCTGGAGGTCGGAGAGGAGGTTGAGGATCTGCGACTGGATGGACACGTCGAGGGCCGAGACCGGCTCGTCGGCCACGATCAGCTTCGGGTTCATGGCCAGGGCGCGGGCGATGCCGATGCGCTGCCGCTGCCCGCCGGAGAACTCGTGGGGGAAACGGCGGGCGTGGGCGGCCTGCAGGCCGACCCGGTCGAGGAGGTCCATGACCCGCTTGTCGCGTTCCTTGCCGCGGGCGATACCGTGGAAGGCCATGGCCTCACCGACGATGTCGAGGACCGTCAACCGCGGGTTGAGCGAGGCGTACGGGTCCTGGAAGATGACCTGCATCTGCGGACGCCGCCGCCGCAGCTGGTTCTTGTTCAGCTTGACGAGGTCGGTGCCGTCGAACCAGACCTGGCCCGAATCGGGCTCGATGAGGCGCAGCATGGTCCGGGCGACGGTGGTCTTGCCGCAGCCGGACTCGCCGACCAGCCCGAGGGTCTCCTGGCGGGCGATGCTGAAGCTGACGTTGTCGACGGCCTTCAGGTGGGCCACCGGCCGGCTGATGATGCCGCCCATGATGGGGAACCACTTGACCAGGTTGCGGACCTCGACCAGGTTGGCCGGGTCGGGCTTGTAGGCCTGGGCCTGAGCCTGGGCCTCGATCAGCTTGCGGGCGGGGACGCTCATGACTTCGCCTCCTCGCGGCCGTGCTTCCAGCACCGGACGTAACGGCCGGGGCCGTCCGGAAGCAGGACGGGGGTCTCATGCGCACAGCGATCGATGGCCTCGGGGCAGCGGGGGCGGAACCGGCAACCGGCGGGCAGGTCGACCAGGCTGGGGACCATGCCCTCGATGACATGCAACCGCTCGCGGCCGCTGTCGAGGCGGGGGATGGACTTCAGAAGGCCCAGGGTGTACGGGTGCATCGGGCGCTCGAAGAGTTCATCCACCGGCGCCTCCTCGACGATCTGCCCGGCGTACATGACCACGACCCGCTCGGCCATCTCGGCGATGACCCCGAGGTCGTGGGTGATGAGCAGGATGGACATGCCGAACTCACGCCGCAGGCGGCGCATCAGGTCGAGGATCTGGGCCTGGATGGTCACGTCGAGGGCCGTCGTCGGCTCGTCGGCGATGAGCAACTGGGGGTTGCAGGACAGGGCCATGGCGATCATCACGCGCTGCCGCATGCCGCCCGAGAGCTGATGCGGGTATTCCTTGACCCGCCGCTCGGGGAGCGGGATGCCGACCAGCTTGAGCATGTCGATGGTCCGCACCATGGCTTCCTTCGCCTTGACCTTCTGGTGGAGGACGATGGCCTCGGCGATCTGGTCACCGACGGTGAAGACCGGGTTCAGGGAGGTCATCGGTTCCTGGAAGATCATCGAGATGCGGTTGCCGCGGACCTGGCGCATCTCGGCCTCGCTCAGCTCCATCAGGTTGCGCCCGTCGAAGGTGATGACGCCGGAGGCGATGCGTCCGGGGGGCGAGGGGATGAGCCGGAGGATGGAGAGGGAGGTCACGCTCTTGCCGCAGCCGCTCTCGCCGACCATGCCGAGCGTCTCACCGCGCGCGATGTGGAAGGAAACGTCGTCGACCGCCTTCACCGTGCCCTCGTCGGTCTTGAAGACCGTGGACAGGCCGCGCACGTCGACCAGCGGCTGGTTGCCGCCGGCGACGGCCGGACCGGTCGAGCCGGCCACCTGACCAGTGGGGTTCATGGGTTGGATGGCTTCCATCTGCATCACTCCGCCCAGTTAGGCTATTTAATCACGCGCCTAGCACCAATGTACTGTTTATCCAGAGTAGCGCTGAAATCCTTGTCGTTTGGGCTGAAACTATAAACTACCACACCGGCGCTGGCCGCGTTGATGTAGCGGTCATTGCCGATATAGATGCCGACGTGCGACGGGCCGGACTTGTAGGTGCTGAAGTAGACCAGGTCACCCGGTTTGAGCTGCGACCGGTCGGGGACCGGGTCGCCCACGGCGTACTGCATGTCGGCGTCCCGCGGGAGGTCGTAGCCGTTGGTCCGGAAGGCGAACTGGGTGAAGCCGGAGCAGTCGAAGCCCCGGCCGCTGGTCCCGCCCCAGAGGTAGGGGAGGCCCAGGAAGAGCTTGGCCGTGGCGATGACCCCGTCGGGGCCGCGTTTGGCCGCGAAGACCTGCTGCTCGGCCGGGGACAGACGGATGGCCGCCACATCGACCCAGCCGCTCTTGCCCCCCGGCAGGAGGACCTTGGCGAAGCCGGACTTGGCCGGTTCCGCCGGGGCGGGCAGGTCGGTCCCGATGGTCGCCTCGGCCAGGACCTTGGCCCCCTTGGAGGGGTTCTCGTAGACCCGCGTCGTCCGGGCGGTGACGACGGCCCGCTGTCCGGTGAGCCAGGCGTCCAGGCCGGCCCTATCGACGATGGTCAGGCGGGCGGCCGCCACCCAGCCGAGGTAGCCGTCGTACTCCAAGCGCACGCGGTACCAGCCGTCCTTCTCCTGGAGGAGGTCGACGGTCATCCCCAGGAGGCCCTGGGTGACGAGGTGCTTGCCCTCGTCCGCGCCCGGGCCGTCGCCCAGATTGACCACGGCCTGGTTGAGCACGGCGTACTTCTTGGCGCCCAGCTTCGCCTCGGGCAGCAGGGCCAGCCGGTCGACGACCCGGCGGACCCCTTCGACCTTGGCCACCGACGAGGTGACCACGGTCCGGACCTTCTCGTCGCTGACGGCTCCGTTCAGGGTGACCACGCCGCGGCGGGCGGCGGGCGAGACGTCGGCCACATAGAGCCGCGAGTCGAGGTCGGCCGCGCCGACGGCCTTCTCGATGGCCTTCTGCGCGTCCGCCGTGAGTTTGTCGTCCGGCACCTTCGGCCCGCGCAGGGCCATGAACGCGCCGACGGCGAGGCCGATGACAAAGACAGCTCCGATGATTGCTCCGATCATGATCAGGCGTCGTCTCGCTTTTCTGCGGAGTGGTGACATGCGCGCCTCCCGTCGTGGTCAAGCAGCCGCAGACAAGCGGCCCTCAGTTCTTCAGTCGCGGATCGAGCGCGTCCCGGAGCCCGTCGCCGAAAAGATTGAAAGCGAAGACAACTATCATTATAGCGACCCCGGGGAAAATCGAGAAGTAGGGCCTTGATTTTCCGCCAAAATCGCTGAAGTTTAATGGACAGAATTCACTGGCAAAAGGTCTATTGACAGCGACGACGAAGATACGTGGCTCGGAGGTATCCCCATGGGTCGATTGCGCGGCCGCCTGAAGCCACATAAGGACGCCATCATCATCGGGCTGTCACTCCTCTTGTGGAGTCTCGGGCTGGGCCTGTACAACTTCATCTGGCCGGCCTATGTCCGCGGGCTCGGGGCCACGGCCGTCGACTACGGCCTCCTGGTGGCCATCGGCATGCTGGCCTCCAGTGTGGCGTCCCTGCCCGGCGGGGTCTGGGCCGACCTCTATGACCGCAAGGCCGTCCTCATCATCGGCTGGGCCGTGGCCCTGCCGGCCCCGATCATCTACGCCTTCGCCCCCGACTGGCGCTGGCTCGCCGCCGGGCTGGTCTTCTACATGGTCTCGGCCGGGTCGAACCCGGCCCTGCAGGCCTACATCGTCCATGCGACGCCGCCCGAGCGCCTGGGGGCGACCTTCAACCTCGTCTTTGCCGGCTTCCCGCTGGGCCTCGTCGTCTCGCCGCCGATCGGCGGCTGGATGGCCGAGCGCTATGGCATGCGGACCGTCTTCTATGCCGCCTTTGTCTTCTACCTGCTCTCGACGATCATCCTCTTCTGGCTCAGCGGACAGCGCGCGGCGGTCGGGGCGCGGGCGGGATGGGCCGAGGCCTTCGACCCGCGCGTCTGGCTGAAGGGGTTCAGCCGAGCCAACCTCAACCGGCAGGTCCTGGTCGTCTCGGCCGCCTTCGCCGCCGCCCTGGCCATCCAGCAGGTCGGCCTGCCCTTCGCGACGCCGCTCCTCCAGGACCTGACCGGTCTGGACCTGGTCGCCGTCGGCCGCCTTGGTTCCGTGGCGGCTCTGTCGGCCTTCGTCCTGTCGCCGCTCATCGGGCGGCTGGCCGACCGCGTCGGCCACGCCGAGACATTGGTCGTTTCACTCTTCATCTTCGCCGCTTCGATGGCCCTCGTGGCCGCCTTCCCGGCTTCTCTGCCGCTGGTGATGATCGGGTTCATTCTGCGCGGGGCGGGCGACGGGGCCCGCGGGCTGATGACCGCCGGCGTAGGTCGGTTCATCGGCAAGGCCGCCCTCGGGCAGGCCTACGGCGTCTATAACGTCCTCGTCGGGCTGTTCTCCATCGTCACCCCGTACGCCGGCGGGTGGC
Organism: Bacillota bacterium; assembly: GCA_021787335.1. Classification (GTDB taxonomy): domain Bacteria; phylum Bacillota; class Sulfobacillia; order JAJYWN01; family JAJZPE01; genus JAJZPE01. The sequence continues at coordinate 146,252 of JAJYMC010000062.1, forward strand.
TCTACGAACTGGGCCCTACCTGGCCTTTCTGGGTCACGGCGGGGCTGACGGCCCTGGTCGCCTTCCCGCTCGCCCCGCTGATGGACCCGACCGTTCGACACGGGGGAGGAACGGCGCCGGGGGGCGGAGAAGGGTAAAACTGGCCTTGGGGTCTTAGCGACTCCATTTTGTTTCGGCCGGGTCCGCCCTCTGGGCGACCCGGCCCCATTTTGTGCCTGGCCGAGAGCCGTCTAGCTGAGGTTATGCTGAGCGAACAGGACGAGCGCCGCTCGGCAGGAGTGGACGGGCGGCCGGCGAATCCCATCCACTGGTCTGACCAGCAGACATGACAACCAGGTGGTGCAGATGACCAATGGTCAAGACGACGGCGCCGACCAGTGAGGGACCGGATCTGGAACGGACCTTCACGACCATCACCCGTGAGCGCATCTTCGAGAAGATCGTCGACCAGATCGTCGACCTCATCCGCCGCAACAAGTACCGGCCGGGCGACGCCATCCCGAGCCAGCGCGAACTGGCTCAGGTCCTGAAGGTCAGCCGGACGGCCGTCCGCGAGGCCATGACCGTCCTCGAGAAGGCCGGCCTGCTCGAGGTCAGGGCGGGGGCCCGGACCATCGTCCGTCGCTCGCCCGGGCCCGACCAGGAACCCCTCGACTTCGCCGGCCTGATGAGCAAGGCCGACCTGGCCCAGCTCCTGGAACTGCGGACGATGCTCGAGGGCGAGGTGGCCGCCGCGGCCGCGGACAAGGCCACCGACGAAGAGCTGGTCCGCGTGGCCGAGGCGGTCGAGGCCATGGAGCGGGCCGTCGCCGCCGGGCGCCTGGACACCGACGAGGACTACACCTTTCACGTGCAGGTCACCCTGGCCTGCCACAACCCGATCATCTTCAAGTTCTGGAACGCCCTCTCCGATCTCATCAGCCGGGAGATCCTTCACTGCCGTCTGCAGAGCCTGGCCCGCGGCCAGACCGGGCTGGCCGCCACCGAGCACCGCGAGGTCTTCGCGGCCCTCCGGGCCCGCGACGCCGAAGGGGCGCGACGGGCCATGCGGCGGCACCTCATGAACGTCAAGGCCCGCTACGGGGTCTGAGGGGGGAAGCCGCGTGGAGCTGCCCGACATGTACCGCATCGCCCAGGTCTTCCCCCGTCCCCGGGAGGCCGGTCCGGCCGAGGCCGTCGTCCGCGAACTGAAGGCCCTCGGGCTTGACCGGGCCATCAAGCCGGGGGCGCGGGTCGCCATCACCGCCGGGAGCCGCGGCATCGCCGGCATCGCGCCCATGCTCCGGGCGGCGGCCGCCTTCGTCCGCGCCGCCGGGGCCGACCCCCACGTGGTCGCGGCCATGGGCAGCCATGGCGGCGGCACAGTCGACGGCCAGCTGGCCGTGCTCGAGAGCCTCGGCATCACCGAGGCGTCGGTCGGCGCGCCCATCGTTGCCGGGACCGAGACGGTCTCCCTCGGCCGCTCGCCCAGCGGCCTCGACGTCCACTTCGACCGCTTCGCCGCCGGCTGCGACGGGATCATCGTCATCAACCGGGTCAAGTTCCACACGACCTTCACCGCCCCCAACGAGAGCGGGCTGCTCAAGATGCTCGTCGTCGGCCTTGGCAAGGAGAGGGGCGCGACCCAGTTCCACGGCCTCGGCCAGGGCGACCTGCCCGTCCTCCTGCCGGAGCTGGCCCGGGTCATCCTGGCCAAGATGCCCGTCCTGGGCGGCCTGGCCATCGTCGAGAATGCGTATGAAGAGACGGCCCTCGTGAGGGGCGTGCCCACGGCGACCATGGTCGAAGACGAGCAGGCCCTCCTGCGCCACGCCGCGGGGCTCTTGCCGCGCCTGCCCGTCGACGACATCGACCTCCTCATCGTCGACGAGATGGGCAAGGACTTCAGCGGCACCGGGCTGGACACCAAGGTCATCGGCCGGATGCGCCTCGACCGCGTCCCCGAGCCCGCGCGTCCGATGGTGAAGAAGATCGTCGTCCTCGACCTGTCCGAGGCCTCCCACGGCAACGCCAACGGCCTCAACCTGGCCGACGTCGTCACCCGGCGGCTGGCGGCCAGGGTCGATTACGCGGCCACCGCGGCCAACTGCACGGCGACGACCTTCCTCCAGCGGGCGGCCACCCCCCTGACCATGGACACCGACCGTGAGGCCGTCGTCATGGCCTTCCGCGGCCTCGGCGCCCTGGACTGGCCGGCGGCCCGCGTCGTCAACATCCGGAACACGCTTCAGTTGGATGAAGTGGCGGTCTCCGCCGGCGTCCTCGAGACCCTCAGGCGGGAGGCCGCCGACCGCTTCCGGGTAGTGGCCGGCCCGGCCCCGCTAGCCTTCAACGATGACGGCAGCCTCAGAAGGTGGTGGCGGCCCAGATGATGGCCAACCGGGAGCCGGCGGTCGACCGCGCCTTTCTCAAAGAGCTGACCCGCGTCGTCGGACCGGACCGCGTCCTGACCAAGCTCGAATCGCGCTACGCCTACGGCCTCGACGCCACCTACCACCAGGCCGCCCCGGACGTCGTGGTCAGGGTCCGTAAGGCCGACGAGGTCTCGCGGGTCCTGCGCCTGTGCCATCGCGAGGGTGTCCCGGTCACGCCGCGCGGCGCCGGGACGAGCTTCTCCGGTGGGCCCATCCCGCTGGCCGGTGGGGTCAGCCTGGCCCTGCAGGGGATGAACCGGGTCCTCGAGTTCAGCCCGGGCGACTCCCTGGCCGTCGTCGAGCCGGGCGTGGTCACCGGCGACCTGCAGCGACTGGTCGAGGCGGAGGGCTGGTACTACCCGCCCGATCCGCAGAGCGCGGACTTCTGCACCATCGGCGGCAACATCGCCGAGAACGCCTCGGGCCCGCACGGGGTCAAGTACGGCTCGACCCGCGACTACCTCCTGGGCCTCGAGGTCGTCCTGCCTGACGGCGAGGTCATCACCGTCGGCGGCCGGACCATCAAGAACGTCACCGGCTTCGACCTGACCCGCCTGTTCTGCTCGTCCGAGGGGATGCTCGGCGTGGTCACCAAGGCCACCGTCAAGCTCATCCCCAGGCCCGAGAGCAAGGTCGTCCTCCTGGCCTTCTTCAAGGACTGGGCCCAGGGTGGCCGGGCCGTGGCCGACATCTTCGCCGCCGGCATCCTGCCGACGACCCTCGAGATCATGGACGACGTCTCCATCCGCACCGTCGAGGAGTACGGCCACTTCGGCCTGAGGCTGGACGCCGGGGCGATGCTCCTCATCGAGGTCGACGGCTTCATTGAGACCATGGACCGCCAGGGCCGGGCCGTCTCGGCCATCTGCGAAAAGGCCGGGGCCATGGAGGTCCGCGTCGCCCACGACCCGGCCCGACAGGCCGAGCTGTGGAAGGCCCGCAAGGTCCTCTCCCCGGCCACCTCCCGGCTCGCCCCGACCCGCGTCTCCGAGGATGTCACCGTCCCGCGGTCGCGCCTTCCCGAGCTGGTCGTGCGGCTCAAGGAGGTGGGGAAGGAGGTCGGGCTGCCGATCATCGTCTTCGGCCACGCCGGCGACGGCAACCTGCACCCCGGCATCCTCACCGACGAGCGCGACCCGGACAAATGGGCCCGCGCCGAGCGCGCCGTCGAACTGTGCTTCAAGCACACCATCGAACTGGGCGGGACCCTCTCCGGTGAGCACGGCGTGGGCTTCATGAAGTCGCCGTTCCTGCCCCTCGAATACGGCGAACGGGCGATCAGGCTGATGAAGGATCTCAAGGGCGCGGTCGACCCGAAGGGCATCCTCAACCCCGGCAAGATGTTCCCCGACCCGCGCAACCCCTTGCGGGCGGGCGGCCCGGCTGCAGGGGCGGCGGTCGGTCAGCCTGGCCCGGCGGGCGGTGAGCGCCATGGACCCTGAGGAACTCGAGCGGCGGCTCATCGACTGCACCCGTTGCGGCACGTGCCTCAAGGACTGCCCCGTCTACCACGAGACCCTCGACGAGCAGTACACGGCCAGGGCCCGCGTGAACCTGGCCAAGGCGGTCTACTACCACGGCCGCTTTGAGCTGGGCGAGGGGCTGCGCGACATCGCCGAGGCCTGCCTCCTCTGCCGGGCCTGTCTGGAGGCCTGCCCGAACAAGGTCGACGGGCCGGTCTTCGCGCGGCTCCTCCGTGAGCGCGTGGTCGAGCGGTTCGGGGAAACGGCCATGCGCCGTGCGGCGTTCCGCGGAGTCCTGCCCGAACCCGGGCGCGTCGGATGGGCCGCCGTCGCCGTCCGGGCCGCCCAGCGGACCGGTCTGGATCGGTTCGTCGGGGCCATTGTCACTGGATCTCTTGCCACTGGGTCTCTTGCCGCTGGGGCCCTCGGCGCGCTGCCACGCCTGCCGGCGAGGCCGCTGACCCGGATCCACCGGCCGGGGAGCGTCCTGCCTCCGGCGGACCGGGACGGGACGGACGGTCCCGCGAGCAACCACCGTCCCAAGGCCCGCCTGGCCTATTTCCATGGCTGCCTGAACGACCGTGTCTTCCCCCAGACGGGGCTGGCCGTCATCGACGTCCTCCGGCGAAACGGCTACGAGGTCGTCGTTCCGCCTCAGAACTGCTGCGGCCTACCGGCCTCGGCGGGCGGCGACCTCGCAGCGGCCAGGGGCATGGCCCAGGCCAACGTGGAGGCCCTCGGCCGAGCGGTCGCGGATTGGCTCATCACCGACTGCGCCTCGTGCGGGTCGGCCCTCAGGGAGTACGGCGACCTGCTCGGCACCGATGAGGCCCGGGCCATCTCGGCCAAGGCCCGCGACATCAACGAATTCCTGGTGACGGAAGGGTTCGATCGGGAGGGCCTTGGCGAGGTGGCTCTGACCGTGACCTACCACGACCCCTGCCACCTGAAGCGCTATCAGGACATTCCCGCCCAGCCGCAGGCCCTCCTGGCCGCCATCCCCGGGCTCGTCTTCAAGGAGATGCGCGACGCCGCCGTCTGCTGCGGGGCCGCGGGGTCCTTCGTCCTGACCCACCCCGACCTGGCCGGGCGCATCGGGGCCAGGAAGGCCGCGAACGCATTGGCCACGGGCGCCGACGCCGTCGCCACCGCCTGCCCGAGCTGCCGGATGCAGCTCGAGCGGGTCACCGTCAGGGCCGGCCGCGGCCTCCCCGCGCCGCACCCGGTCGAACTGCTGGCCCGGTCGTACGCCGCCGGCGACGCGTGCCGCCGCGAGCGGACGCCGGTGGACCCGGCCCGCGCCTGCCAGGCCCGAACCAAAGCCTCAGCGGGATAGATTCCCCGTTACGAAGGAGACCGACATGGCCGACAAGGTGACGACTCCGCCCGCTGAAGCGGGGCGGCTTCTCGGTTCATCTACGACGCCCCAGCCCCTTCGTATCCCCGAAGGCTCCGTCCGAGCCCGATGTGTTTTATGCCAGGCTGCTGTCCTACGGAGGATGTTGGTGCACTATGTCGCCGCCTTTCTAGAACTCTGACTGCTTCGTTCGCGACGGAACCAACCGCATTCCCGGCGTGATCCATATCCACCGGCTCTCATTATACCCGAACACGCGTTCGATGTCAAGCACTGGCAAAGGAGGGAAGGGGCGCATTCCTCTGCCGCCTGAAGGCGGAGTCACCTGCGCCCGGATTTAAGATGGAACTGCGACTCTCGGGCACCGGCGGACAGGGCCTGATCCTGGCCGGAGTCATCCTGGCCGAGGCGGCCGGGATCTATGAGGGCAAGCGGGTCGTCCAGACCCAGTCATACGGGCCCGAGGCCCAGGGCGGCGCTTCCCGCTCGGACGTCATCATCAGCGCCGACGAGATCCTCCACACCGAGGTCGAGCGGCCCGATGTCCTCCTGTGCCTGTCGCAGGAGGCCTGCGCCAAGTACGCCAAGGACCTGAAGCCCGGCGGGACCCTGATCATCGACCCGCTCTTCGTCCGCGACCATTCGGCCGCCGGCGGGGCCAGGGTCGTCGCCGTCGAGGCCACCCGCATCGCCACGGAACTAGGGCGGAAGCTGGTCGCCAACGTCGTCGCCCTGGGCGCCCTGTGCGGCACGACGAACGTGGTCGACTTCGCCACGCTGAAGACGGCCGTCCTGGCCCGCGCCCCGAAAGGCACCGAGGAACTCAACCGCAAGGCCCTTGAGGCGGGCTATGAGGCCGTTAGGACCAAGGCCGCTGCCGCCCCGGCCGCCGATTCCCGGAGGTGACCGTCAACCACATGGCCAAGCGAGGCATCATCACCATCGACCAACGCCTGTGCAAGTCCTGCGGCATCTGCATCGAGTTCTGCCCGCGGAAGGTCCTGGCGGCCGAGGAGCCGTTGATGAAGGCCGTCGTGGCGCGGCCTGAGGACTGCACCGCCTGCCTGCTCTGCGAGCTGTACTGCCCCGACTGGGCGATCAACGTCGAAGAGGCGGGTGACGTCCGATGACCAAGGTCCTTATGCAGGGCAACGAGGCCATCGCCGAGGGGGCCATCCGGGCCGGCGTCCGCTTCTTCGCCGGCTATCCCATCACGCCGGCCACGGAGATCGCCGAGCGCATGGCCTCGAGGCTGCCGGAGGTCGACGGAACCTTCATCCAGATGGAGGACGAGATCGCCTCGGTGACCACCTGCGTCGGCGCCTCGCTGGCCGGGGTCAAGGCGATGACGGCCAGCTCCGGCCCGGGCATCTCGCTGAAGCAGGAGAACATCGGGATGGCCGCCATGCACGAGTGCCCGCTGGTCGTCGTCGACGTCATGCGCGTCGGCCCGGCCACCGGCATGGCCACCCTGCCTGCCCAGCAGGACATCCAGCAGGCCCGCTGGGGCTCGCACGGTGACCGCGGGGTCATCGCCCTGTGCCCGTCGAGCGTGGCCGAGTGCTATGACCTGACCATCAAGGCGGTCAACCTCTCGGAGAAATACCGCCTGCCGGTGATGCTCCTGACCGACGCGGAGGTCGGGCACATGCGCGAGGCCATCGCCATCCCCGAGCGCGTCGAAGTGGTCGAGCGGCGTCGGCCGGACGTCCCGCCGGGCGACCCGAGCTTCCAGCCCTACGCGGCCAAGCCGGACGGCGTCCCGCCGATGGCCGACTTCGGGGCCGGCTACCTTTGGCATGCCGAGGCCAGCACCCACAACGTCCGCAGCGACCTGGCCTCGACCGACCACAAGTCGGCCGACTTCCTCCACCGGCGGCTCATCGACAAGGTCGAGAAGCATGTCCGGGAGATGACCTTCTATTCCACCCGGAGACTCGACGACGCCGAGGTGGCCGTCGTCTCCTACGGGGTCTCGGCCCGCGGCTCGGCCGGCGCGGTCGAGCTGGCCCGGGCTCAGGGCCTGAAGGCCGGCCTCCTGAACCTTAACACCATCTGGCCCTTCCCGGCCCACCTCATCGAGGACCTCGCCGGACGGGTCAGGGCCATCCTCGTCGCCGAACTCAACGCCGGGCAGCTCGTCCGCGAGGTCAGGCTGGCCGCCAACGGTCGCGTGCCGGTCCACCACGTCGGGCGGTTCGACGGGCTCATCCTGACGCCCACTGAGGTCCTCGCCCGCCTCCGGGAGGTGCTCTAGATGCCGGTCCACGTCCTCCACGCCAATGAGTTGAAGGAGAAGTACGTCCTCACGCGAAACCTCCCCACCATCTGGTGCGCCGGTTGCGGCATCGGGACCGTCCTGGGCGCGGCCGTGCGGGCCATCGACGGCCTGGGCCTCGACAAGAAGGACGTCGTCTTCACCATCGGCATCGGCTGCAGCGGCTACTCCAGTCGCTACGTCAATTTCGACGCCGCCCACACCACCCACGGCCGGGCTCTGACCACGGCCACCGGCCTCAAGCTGGCCAACCCCAAGCTGACGGTGATCACCCTGACCGGCGACGGCGACTGCGTCGGGATCGGCGGCAACCACTTCATCCACGCCGCCCGCCGGAACATCGACGTCACCGCCATCCTCTTCAACAACAGCATCTATGGGATGACCGGCGGGCAGTACTCGCCGGCCACGCCGACCGGCGCCCTCTCGACGACCAGTCCGTACGGCATGGTCGAGGGCACCATCGACCCCTGCGAGTTGGCCCGGGCGGCCGGCGCGACCTACATCGCCAGATCCACGACCTATCACGTCCAACTCCTGCGGCAGCTCATCGCCAAGGCCATCACCCACAAAGGCTTCTCGTTGGTCGAGGCCATCGCCCAGTGCCCCAACCAGTTCGGCCGCCTGAACAAGATCGGCGCGGCCCCCGAGATGATGCGGCAGTACAAACGCGAGGCCGTCCGCGTCGATAGCCTCGACGCCGAGGTCCCGCCGGGCAAGATAAAGATCGGCGAGTTGTACAAGGCCGATCGGCCCGAGTACACTAAGATGTACGCCAAGGTCCGCGAAGAGGCCAAGCGGCGCGCGGCGGCCAGAGGGCAATGAGCGGCGGGTCCGCGTAAAGCGGCCGGTCCGCGTCGATCAGCGGCAAGCACTCTGGTTAGGGGGTGCGTGGCTTGGTCACCCTGGCTTACATCGGCCTCTTCCTCGTCGGTCTCCTCCTCCTCGAAAAAGGGGCCGACCTCTTCGGGGACGCCGTCAGCGACCTGGCCGAGCACACCGGGGCTTCGGAGACGGTCGTCGGCCTGATCACGGCCGGCACCGAGTGGGAGGAACTCGTCGTCGCCGTGGTCGCGGCGGCCAGCGGGGCCACCGGCCTGGCCATCGGCGACATCGTCGGGTCGAACATCGCCAACCTGACCAGCTCGTTCTCGCTGGGGCTCTTGGTCCGGCCGCTGGAGCCCGGCCCGGACGACCGGCGCTTCGCCTGGGGGGCGGTCGGCGTGACCGTCCTGGCTGCGGCCTTCATGGCCACCGGCCTCATCAACCGCTGGATGGGCGGCATCCTCGTCCTCTTCTTCGCCGGTTACCTGGTCACCCTCTGGCGCCTCCTGACCCGTGGCCAGCTGCGGGTCAGGTTCGAGCGGGAGGAGGACTGACATGGCCGGCGAAGAAGGCGGGGTCTGGCGCCACCTCGGCCGCGCCTTCCTCGGCTTGGCCCTGATCATCGGCGGGGCCGAGGCCGTCGTCCAGTCAGCCCTCTACTTCGCGCGGGCCCTGCGCCTGCCCGAGGTGGTCGTCGGCCTGACCCTGGTGGCCATCGGGACGACTCTGCCGGACAAGGTCATCTCGATCAGCTCGGCCGCCCGCGGGCAGGCCGGCGTGGTCACCGGCAACGCCGTCGGTTCGAACATCTTCAACCTCCTCGGGGTGATGGGGGTGGCCGCGCTCATCCGGCCCCTCCCGGTCGACCACACCACGCTGGTCTTTGACGTCCCGGTGATGGTCGGCGTGACCGTCCTGGCCGCCTGGATGCTCGGCCGCCGCCGGGCCGGGCGGGTGGAGGGCTTTGCGTTGATTGCTATCTACGTTATCTACCTGGTGGTCAATCTCGCCTTCAAGGGCAGGGTGGGCTGACGCGGGCGACGGCGCCCGGAAGTGGTGGTGGTCTGAGTGGCCGAGAAGGTCCCCGAGAAGGTCCTGGTCGTCGACGACGAGCCGTCCCTGGTCGAGCTGGTCACCTACAACCTGAAACGGGCGGGCTACGAGACGGTCACGGCCGGCGACGGGGAGGAAGCCCTCCAGGTCGCCGAACGGGAGAACCCGGACCTCGTCGTCCTCGATCTGATGCTGCCGAAGCTGGACGGCTTCGAAGTCTGCAAGGCCCTGCGGCAGGTCTCGGCGGTGCCCATCGTCATGCTCACCGCCCGGACCGACGAGGTCGACCGGGTGGTCGGCCTCGAACTCGGCGCCGACGACTATGTCCTGAAGCCATTCAGCCCGCGGGAACTGGTCGCCCGGGTCAAGGCCATCCTGCGCCGGGCGGCCCTGGATCGTCAGACGGCGGGCGGGGCTCCGGAGCGTGGCGCGACGGCCGCCGGCGGCCGGTCCATCGCCGCCGGTCCGCTGCTCATCGACCCCGACAAGCACCGGGCCACCGTCGCCGGGCAGGCCCTGCCCCTGACCTACACCGAGTTCAAGATCTTGTGGACGCTGGCCTCGTCGCCGGGCCGGGTCTTCGAGCGCGACGCCCTCCTGACGCGGGTCTGGGGCGAGGACTTCTTCGGCGACGCCCGCACCGTCGACGTCCACGTCCGCCATCTGCGCCAGAAGCTGCAGGAGGGCGGGGCCGAGGGTGAGTTCATCGAGACCGTCCGCGGCGTCGGTTACCGGTTCAGGGAGTAGACCACACGGCGCCCGAGGGAGCAGACACGAACCGAGCGCGCCGTTCGAGGAGCTGGGCCATGGGCACCATCCGGTCACGGTTGGCGACAACCTATATCGTCCTCATCGCCGCCGCCATGCTGGTCGTCGGGGCGGTCCTGGCCAACTACTGGTCGTCGCTCTACCTGCGCGACACCCAGGCCACCCTGATGCGCCAGACCGAGTTGGTCCGCGGCACCATGACCGACGTCCTGGCCTACGGGCCGGTCCGCAGCGCGCGGCTGGACGCCGCGGCCGCCGAGATCGGGCGGTCCCTGAACGTCCGGGTGACGGTCATCGCCGCCGACGGCACGGTCCTGGCCGACAATGAGAACCCGCCGGAGCAGATGGAGAATCACGCCGGCCGGCCGGAGGTCATCGCCGCCCTGACCGCCGGGCAGGGATCGGCTGTCCGCCCCAGCGCCACCATGCGGACGGAGATGCTCTACACGGCCATGCGAGTCAACGGCCTGGGCGGGACGACCGCCGGTGTGGTCCGCCTGGCCGTGCCACTATCGTCCATCGACGCCGCCGTGGCCCGCTTCTGGTGGATCATCGCCGCCGCCGCCCTGGCCGTGACCGGGCTGGCGGCCGGGGTCGCCTTCTTCGTGGCCGGCCGGCTTTCGCGGCCCATCGAGGAGATGACCGAGACCGCCACGCGGCTGGCCTCGGGCGACTTCTCGGCCCGGCCGCCGCTCTCGGGCGCCGGCCTGAGCGGACCGACCGCGCGCCGGGCGGCCGAGCGCGGCTATGAGGTCGCCCGCCTGGCCGCGGCCCTCGAACACATGCGGGAGATGCTGCGCTCCCGGGTCGACGAGCTGACCGCGGCCAAGGGCCGCTTCGAGGCCGTCCTCTTCAGCATGGCCAACCCGGTGGTGATGACCGATCGGACCGGACGCATCATCATCGGCAACCCGGCGGCCGAGAAGGCCTTCGGGGCGGGGGCCTCGCTGGCGGGCCGCGACGTCCTCGAAGCGGTCCGCAGCCCGGAACTGGCCGACCGGATGGAGGAGGTGGCCGCCACCGGCGAGCCGCGGTCCGTCGCCATCGGCCTCTTCGACCCGGACCGCTGGTACAACGTCAGCCTGGGGCCGGTCCGGGGGGACGCGGGGGAGGTCACCGCCGTGGTCGCCGTCTTCAGCGACGTCAGCGCCATGCGCCAGGTGGAGCGGCTCAGGCGGGACTTCGTCGCCAACGTCTCGCACGAGTTATTGACGCCGCTGACCGCCGTCCGCGGCTTCGCCGAGACCCTGCTGGAAGGGGCCGACGAAGACCCGGCGGCCCGCCGCGACTTCATCAAGATAATGCACAACGAGGCCGACCGGATGGTCGCCCTCGTTGAGGACCTGCTGCAGTTGTCGAGGCTGGAATCGGGGCGCGTCGAGATGCGCCCGGTGGAGCTTGACGCCGGCGCCGTCGTCGATGAGGTGGCCGCCGTCCTGGGGCCGCAGATCGAAGCCGGCGGGCTGAGCTTCGAGAACTCCGTCCCCAGCGACCTCGGGCCGGTTAGGGCCGACCGCGAGCTTCTGCGGCGGGTCTTCATCAACCTCATCGGCAACGCCGTCAAGTATACGCCGTCCGGGGGGCGGATCGCCGTCTCGGGCCTGCTCGTCGACATCGAGCCCGGCCTCGGGCGGCGGGCCGCGAAGGCCGGTGGGGGTCCGGGCGGCCTCACCAAGACCGGCGGTGGCGAGCCTGGCGCTCCGCGACGCGAGGCCCGCTTCGTCGTCGAGGACACCGGCATCGGCATCCCGCCGGAGGACCTGCCGCGCGTGTTCGAACGCTTCTACCGGGTGGGCAAGGACCGCAGCCGGGCCAGCGGCGGGACCGGCCTCGGCCTGGCCATCGTCAAGCACATCGTCGAGGCCCACGGCGGCCGCGTCTGGGCCGAGAGCGAGCCGGGCAAGGGCTCGCGGTTCTGGTTCGCGCTGCCGATGTGAACGCCCCCGGCATGGCGCCCCCCCGCTATGATTGATGGTATGGCGGCGAATATGGTACGCTTGATCCCGGAGGGTTGCGCTATGAGCAGAGCCAGGAAAGTGACCGTCTAGGGGGCTGCCAGGTCGCGCAATGAGAGGGGATTCATGGCCCGGTCCCGAACCCTTCGATCTTCCAGCCGTAGGCCGTGCGGGTCAGCCCAATGAAGCGCGTCTCGGGGCCGCCGCTGGGGCTGTTGAACGTGGCGTCGCGCCAGCGGATGAAGACCTGGGCCTCGATGCCAACCGAGTCGCCGGCAGGCTGGTTCTGGCCGGTGACCATGCCCCGGCTCGGGTCCAAAGCGTAGTACCGCCAGGAGACCAGCGTCCCGCTGAGGATGTTCTCCGTGTATGAGTTGTTCTCCCCGAAGCCCGGGTTGTAGAGGACCCTGGGCCGCAGGTTCACGGTCAGCCCGTTGAGCATGACCCGGGGGCTCAGGCAGGCGTTGGCCCGGACCTTGTCGCCTTTGTTGATGGCTTCAAAGAAGGCCGCGACGACCTCGGCCGGATTGAGCTTGGCCAGGTCGGCGTTGGACCCGGGGTCGTTGAAGAACCCCTCGCGCTCGACCCACTTCTCGAAGGTCAGGCCGGTGATATCCTCGAGCTTCCGAAGGCGTACCGAGGGGCCGACGCCCCACCGGTTGAAGTTGACCCAGGCCCCGGCAACCTTCCCCTGGTCGAGCAGGACGACCACGTCCGAGGGGTAGCGGAACCGCGCCTGGTCCCCCTCCCCGGGCAGCCCGCCGGCGAGCGAGTAGACCCAGGCCTCGACCGTCTGGCCCTTGAGTTTGGTCAGGTCGAGCCCGACATCCTTGGAGTACTCGTTGGCCAGGCCCCAGTACAGGCCCTCCGGATAGGCCCCAAGGGGGACCTTCCAGTCGGCGGGCACCTTGACCGTCAGCTTTACCGGTTCGCCCTCGACCTTGAGGTCGTACTTCTTGAGGACGGCATCAACTGACCGCACCTGCGTCTTGGCCACGCAACCGGCTGCGGCGACGGTCAGGACGGCCACGAACAGCCAGCCGACGACCGTCGTCACGACCGAGCGCGCGCCGCGCCGCGTCCGGCGTTCATGTGAAGACACGCTCCGCACCTCCAAACAATAGTCCTATGCTGAGCGAGGCTCGTCGAGCCCTTGATTGGTTGAAAGCCCCTGTTGTTCGACGCCTGTGACGTCGTATCGGTTCCAATTCGGCGAATCAGGCCTGATTTTCGGCTCTATCTCTCGGGCCTGATTCCCGGCCGAATCTTCAGTCGACGGTTAATCCGACATTAACACTCGCCCAACGTGCGCATAACGGGCGGGTGTTATTGTTTTGGCAGGAAGAAGACAAGCAATCACAGCTTTTTGGACGGAGTTCCTCGCCCGGTCACAAAAAAACGCACTGAGGGGGATGTCAGATGAACCTCAACCGTCGCAACGTCCTGACCATCATCGCCGCGGCTCTCGTTGGAACCACGCTCCTCGCTGCCGGCTGTTCGAACGGCTCGGCCGCCAACGGCAACGGCCAGTTCTCCGGCAAGATCTCCGTGGCTGGTTCGACCGCCCTCGGACCGCTGGTCAAGCAGGCGGCCGATGAGTTCGGCGCCAAGTACCCGAAGGTCTCCGTGGACGTCTCGGGCGGCGGTTCGTTCGTCGGCCTGAGCCAGGTGGCCGCCGGGGCCGTCGACATCGGCGCCTCCGACGTCGCCTACACCGATGAGTACAAGGACAAGGGCCTCGTTGATCACGTCGTCGCCATCGCCCCGTTCGCCATCATCGTCAACCCCGGTGTGAACGTCGACGGCCTCACCAAGGCTCAACTGGTCGACATCTTCACCGGTAAGGTCACCAACTGGAAGGATGTCGGCGGCCAGAACCAGGCCATCGCCATCATCGGCCGGTCACCCGCCTCAGGCTCCCGGGCGACCATCAAGGCGACCGTCCTCGGCGACAAGGACTTCGACCCCAAGGGCGCCGTCCTCAACTCCAACGGCGACGTGCGCAAGGGCGTCGCCACCACCCCGGGCGCCATCGGCTACGTCGACCTGGCCTTCGTCGACAGCTCGATCAAGACCGTCAAGGTCGACGGCGTGGCCTGCACGGCCGACAACGTCATCTCCGGTCAGTACAAGATCTATGCCAACGAGCACCTCTACACCAAGGGCGAACCCAAGGACGCCGTGAAGGCCTTCCTGGACATGGTCATGAGCGCCGACTTCCAGGATAGGAACGTGGCCAAGCTGGGCTTCATCCCGGTGTCCAAGATGCCGAAATGAGCGCGCTGAATACCGGGCGGACCGCCGTACCCACCCAGACCGGGGTCGGGGCGGCGGTCCGGACCCGGCTCCGCGGTCGCCGGCGCGACACCGGCGCCATCTGGCGGGGGCTGTTCTTCGCCTCGGCCATCTTCCTGGTCATCAGCATCGCGGCCATCCTGGTGATGGTCGGAAGGCAGGCCGCGGCCCTGTTCACGCAGGTGCGGCCCTTGGCCTTTCTTTTCGGTCGGGTCTGGGCGCCTGAGCACGGGCTCTACGGTGCCCTGCCGTTCCTCGTCGGCTCGCTGGCGGCGACCGGCCTGGCCCTCCTCATCGGCGTGCCGCTCGGCCTGGCCGGCGCCATCTACCTGGCCAAGCTGGCCACGCCGCGGGCGCAAAGGGTCATGCGACCGGCCATCGAACTCCTCGCCGGCATCCCGTCGGTGGTCTACGGTTGGGTCGGCCTGACCGCGCTGGTGCCGTTCATCCGCCGCCACAGCGGCCACGTCACCGGCTTCGGGCTGCTGGCCGCGGGCGTCGTCCTGGCCGTGATGGTCCTGCCGACCTTCATCAGCCTGGCCGAGGACGCGCTGCGCGCCGTCCCGCAGGACATCGAGCACGGCTCGCTGGCCCTCGGGACCACCCGTTGGCAGACCATCGCCCACGTGCTCATCCCGGCCGCCTGGCCGGGCATCGCCGCGGCCGGCATCCTGAGTATGGCCCGGGCCATCGGCGAGACGATGGCTGTCCAGATGGTCCTCGGCAACTCGCCGGTCATCCCGGCCGGTCTCATCGTCCCCGCCTCGACCCTGACCAGCGAGATCGTCCTGGAGATGGGGAGTACGCCGCAGGGCTCGCCGGCCAACAACGCCCTCTTCGCCATGGGCCTTCTGCTCTTGCTCATCTCGCTCGGCCTCATCATCGCCGTACGGGCGACGCGAAAGGAGGCGACCGCCGGTGTCCGCCAAGCGCATTGACCAAATCGCCCGCTGGACCGTGACCGCCGCGGCCGGCCTCATCCTCCTGGTCCTCGGCTACATCCTCGGCAGCGTCCTCATCAACGGGCTGCCGGTCCTCTCCTGGCACTTCCTGACCAGCCGTTCGTCCAACCTCGAACCCGGCGGGGGCATCAGCATGCAGATCTTCAACACCATCTACATCGTCACCCTGTCGATGCTGATCGCCGTGCCCATCGGCCTCGGGGCCGGCGTCTACCTGGCCGAATACGCCCGGCCCGGGCGATTGACCTCGCTCATCCGCCTGGCCACCGAGAGCCTGGCCAGCGTACCGTCAATCGTCTTCGGCCTTTTCGGCATGATTGTCTTTGCCAACGCGGCCGGGCTCGGCTTCTCCCGCCTCGGCGGGGCGGCCACCCTGGCCATCCTCAACCTGCCGCTGATCGTCCGGGTCTCCGAGGAGGCCATCCGGGCCGTCCCGGCCGACCTGCGCCACGCTAGCCTGGCCCTTGGCGCGACCAAGGAGCAGACCATTTTCAGCGCCGTCCTCCCGGCCGCGGTCGGGCGTCTCGCCACCGGCGTGACCCTGGCCGCGGGACGGGCCCTCGGCGAATCGGCCGTCCTCATCGCCACCGCCGGGATGAGTTCGCCGCGCTACCTGACCTTCGACCCCCTCGCCTCCGGCGAGACCCTGGCCGTCCACCTGTGGGCGGTCAACGCCGAGAACTCACTGTCCGACGCGGCCCGCATCGCCAACGGCACGGCCGCCTTCCTCATCCTGGCCATGCTCGCCGTCAGCCTCGGCATCGGCTGGTTCGCTCGCCGACTCGACCGGCGGCTGGCCGGGCAGGGCTGAAGGCACCACACCGCGATCGACGCTTTTCGCTGGCCACAGCTCGCTGTCCGCTGACCATAGGAGGGAAGACCATGACCGCAGAGGCAATGAGTCCGCTCAAGATCGTGCCCATGGTGCCCAAGGTCGTTTCGCCCGCCCCGGAGGCGCCCGAGATGGCCACGTTGGCCGGCCAGGCGGAGACCGACCGTGAGGTCGAGCCCGCGGTGCGGGTGCGAGGCCTGACCGTCGCCTACGGCTCCACCCCGGGCATCAAGAGCATCGACCTCGACCTCCCCGAGCGTTCGGTGACCGCCCTCATCGGCCCGTCCGGCTGCGGCAAGAGCACCTTCTTGAGGGCCCTGAACCGGATGAACGAGCTGTTCCAGGGCGTGGCCACGGCCGGCGAGGTCCTGGTCCGCTGGGACGGGCAGTTCCAGAACATCTACGCCCCCGGCGTCGACCTGGTCGAGCTGCGGAAGCGGGTCGGGATGGTCTTCCAGCGGCCGAACCCGTTCCCCAAGTCGATCTTCGAGAACGTCGTCTACGGGCCGCGCCATCACGGCGTGTCCAACCGGGCCCTCCTGGCCGAGGCGGCTGAGGAGGCCCTGCACCAGGCGGCCCTCTGGGACGAGGTCAAGGACAAGCTGAACGCTCCCGCGGCCGCCCTCTCCGGGGGCCAGCAGCAGCGCCTCTGCATCGCCAGGGCCCTGGCCGTGCGGCCGGACGTCATCCTGATGGATGAGCCGACCGCCTCCCTCGACCCCATCTCGACCGGCAAGATCGAGGATCTCCTCGGCAAGCTCAGCAAGGACTACACCATCGTCATCGTCACCCACAACCTGCAGCAGGCCGCCCGCGTCTCGCACAAGACGGCCTTCTTCCTGAACGGCGAACTCATCGAGGCCGCGCCGACCCTGCAGATGATGACCAACCCGCGCGACCGCCGCACCGAGAACTACGTCACCGGCCGGTTCGGATGAGCCGGCGAGCCTCCGAAAAACACAGCCGACCTACAAGCCCTGGGCTTCGAAAGAGGCCCAGGGCTTCTTGTAACATTATCGGGTTTTCGTCCGACTAATCAGTATGGAACACAAGATGGGCCGGAACAAAGTCGTCGGAAGGGCGGTCTGACGAGTGATGTCCCCAAGGGAAGTGGAAGACTCCAGATGACGAGGATTTCCGTTGCGGCACTGGGCCGAAGTCGCGTCCGCGAAGGCGGGGTGGAGTGGACGATGGCGAGCACCGATGAAGACGCAAGACAGGCGGTAAGTCGGCTCTTCGATCTCTACGCCGACGACATCTATCGGTTCGTGCGCTTCAGCCTGGGGAACCCGGCCGAGGTCGAAGACATCGTTCAGGATGTGTTCCTGCAGGCCATGCGCTCATGGGGCGGCTTCCGCGGGGCTTCTTCCGAGAAGACCTGGCTCTGGTCGATCGCCCGCCACCGCATGGTGGACTGGATCCGCCGGCGCGGACGGGAGACGACAGGCATCGGGGAGGACATGGACCGCCTCGAAGGCGCACACTCCGACCCGGATGCCCTGATCGACCTCGAGCTGACCCTCCGCCGGTTGCCCATGGAACAAAGGCAGGTCTTGATCCTACGAATCGTCCAGGACAAGTCATCGGCCGAGGCGGCCGGCATCCTGGGCTGGTCGAACGTGAGGGTGCGGGTCACCCTGCACCGGGCGCTCAAGGCGCTGGAAGGTTTGCTGGCGCAAGAAGAATCATCACGGGAGGGAGAAGGTGGTAACCGTGGGGGTCAAGGGATGGAAAAAGGTCTTCGCTCCTCTGTCGGAAACAAGGCTGCCCGACCAGGCCAGGGGAAGGATTCACCGGGCGCTGGAGCGGGAGGCCGAGTCTGGCGCAGCCAACCTGAGCAGTAGGCGCGGGGAGAGCGGGCGCGCCGCGGTCGGGACCCGGGCGCTCCGGCTGAGGATCGCGTTCTGGTGGGCGGGGGCGGCGGTCGTGGCCGCGGCCCTGATCGTCTTCATCGTCATCGGCGGCCTCGGGAAGAACGGACTTCCGATCCAGCCGGCCGCCCACGGCGCTGGTCGGTCCGTGGCCTCGTCCGAACCGATCGTGAACATCCAGATGGTCAACGGCGAGGTCGGCTGGGCGGCCGGCCAAGACGGTGCTGTCCTGCGGACCACCGATGGCGGCGCGACCTGGCTCGACGTGACCCCGGTCGACGTGCCCAAGGCCGAACCGGCGACCGCTCCGACGGCCCCGGTCTTCCTTCTGGACGACCCGCAGGCGGCTTGGCTCTTGGACACGCGCACGGACACCGTCTACCGCACGGTGGACGGTGGCCAGCACTGGCAGAAGGGGACGCCGCCCAAGCTGGACGTCGCCAATGACGGTGGCGTGTCCCTGTCCTTCGCCTCCGAGCAGCAGGGCTGGCTGATGGTGGCCAGCGGGACGCACAGCCAGGTGGCCCAGCTGTTCCAGACCAGCGACGGCGGTCTGACGTGGCAGTCGGTCTCCAAGACCGGCAGTGGCGCCGGCGCTCTGCCCTACGGCGGCCAGATCGTCTTCAGCCGGGCGGTGGACGGCCTGGGGTGGCTGCGGCCGGACTTCCAGGCCAACTCGAACGGGATGCCGCCCCTCTACGTGACCCATGACGGCGGCAAGACCTGGGCTTCGCAAGACTTAGCCCTGCCGGTCGCCCTTCTGGACCTCTCCAGCAACCAAGTCCACGTCCAGTTGCCGCAGTTCGCCTCCTTCAATATCGCCAAGCATGGCCCGGCCACGAGCGGCCTGGAGGGCGTGCTACCGGTGACGTTCATGGGCGGCAAGTCCAACACCGGTCTGATTTATGTGACCAGTGACGGCGGGGTCAGCTGGACCTTGGCCGGAAGTATCGCCAACATCGGGTCAAGCACGCAGCTGGTCACGGCGGTCGCGGACTCCCTGACCCTCTGGGCCTACGTGCCGGACGGGAACACCCTCTGGGCCACGCAGGACGGCGGTAAGGACTGGACCTCGTTCCACCCGCAGCCGAGTCTCTACGATTATCAACCGGCGGGTGGCCTGCCGCTGATGACCCAGATCGACTTCGTCTCCGGCGAACAGGGCTGGGCCTCGGTCAACGGTGCCATCCTTGGCACCATGGACGGCGGACGGACCTGGACGGGGCAAGGGCAGACGGCAACCGCCGGAGCGCTGAAGGTCGCCCCGGAGAATCTGACCATGTTCGATGCATCCCATGGCTACGGCTCGACGGCCGACCATCCCGTGATGGTCACCAACGACGGCGGCGTCACCTGGACTGACGTGACTCCTCAGGGCCTTGCCGCTGATAGCGGCGCCATTGTCAAGGGCTACTTCATCGACGCCAGGACCGGTTGGGTCTTCAGCCTGCGGGCCACCCAGGACGTGACGGTCTACGGCACCACGGACGGCGGCCGGTCATGGTCCAAACTGGCCACGGCGCCGGTCAAGTACGGCGACGGCAACATGTTCATCGCCTTCTCCGACGCCCAGCACGGCTGGTTCGAGGACCGTTCGGCCGGCATGGGCCAGCTGCCCGGTGAACTCTTGGCGACCAAGGACGGCGGCCTGACGTGGACGCGGGTGGCTCAGAGCGGTAGCGTCAACGCCGCCCCGGGCACCCCGGGTGTCCTGCCCTCCGGTGTCCTGCCCTTCGGCGGGTCGCTCACGGCCCAATCCGACGGGACGCTCTGGCTCACCGGGGCCCAACGGGCCACGGGGGGCGGTCCCGGTTACCTCTGGCTGTTCAAGAGCACGGACGGCGGGAAGTCGTGGTCCCAGATGAGCCTGCCGGTCCCGGCCGGACACGAGGAGGACGCAACGAACGTGTCGGACCCGACGTTCATCGGAAAGACCGGGCTGCTCAGCGTGATATACACCGGCCAGCAGTCGGCTTCGGCCCTCTATCGGTCCAGCGACAGCGGCCAGACCTGGTCCCTGCAGGGGACGCTGAACATGGGCGGATGGCCGGTCTTCGCCAATCCACTGAATGGCTGGCAGACGGACGGTCAACACCTCTACCGTACCACTGACGGCGGGCGGACTTGGTCGACCGTGAACCCCGACGCCACGCTGCAGAAGGCGCTCGCGGGGCGGAACATCTCACAGATCGTCATCTCGGGCTCCCCCGGATCGACCGACGGCCAGCGTTGCCTGATCGTCCTGGAGAGCAAGGGAAGCTCCAGCGTCGGCCGGCTGCTGTTGGCGACCGACGACGGCGGCCAGACCTGGTCCGTGACGGCGGGGCAAGCCTCCGGGGGACAGTGATAAGGGCTTTCGAGATCCTGCGCATCGCCCAAACGGCACGGGCAATGGACGCACGCGAATCGCGGGCGTCCGTTGCCTGTCCTGTTGCGAAAAGACATGGGAGACTCGCCGCATGGACGCCGTAGTACGGGGTGACAGGGGGAGATAGAAACGGTCCAAGATGAGGACTTGCACGCCGGCCTGTTGCGCCGGGACCAGGCCGCCCTCGCAGCGCTGATGGACAAGTACATGAACCCCGCCTACGCCCTCTGCGCCCGCATCCTGGAGGGGATCGGCACCGGTCAGGATGTGGAGGAATGCGTCAGCGACGCCTTCTACGCGGCCTGGCGGAACGCCGGCGACTATCGCCCGGACCGGGCCCCCCTGCGCACCTGGCTGCTGATGCAGGCCAAGTACGTGGCCCTCGAGCGCCGTCGGCGGTTGACTCGCCGCCACGAATCCGCCGGCCTGGAGACCGACGAACGGCCGGCCCCCGACCCGCCTCCCGACGAATCACTGGCCACCGCGGAGGAGCGGCGGCGACTGCAGTCGGCCCTGGACAAGCTCCCCCCAGTGGACCGAGAGTTGGTCTACCGGCGCTACTTCCTGGACGAGAAGGTGGCCGACCTGGCGGTGGCCTTCGGCCTCACCCGGCAGGCGGCGGACAACCGGCTTTGGAGGGCGCGGCAGGCGTTGCGCTCCGCCCTTGGATTGGATAGCAGGGAGGGTGACCCAGAGTGAACGACGTCGAGGAGATGGACAAGGTGCTCAAGGGGCTCGGCCTGCCCGATGACCTCCCGGAGGCGGCTCTGGCCGATGGGCCTCGACCTGACCGCGCGGCGGTCGGCCGGATCAAAGCCAGGACCATGCGGCTGGTCCGGACCGGGAGCACGGCAAAAGCCGGGGCGCCGGCGGTCGGTACCCGCGCGCCATGGTTCAAGAGCCCGCTGTGGTGGGCCGGGACGGCCGTCGTCGCCGCCGGGCTGGCGGCGCTGGTCATCCTCGGCGGCCTGGGCAAAGGGGTGAATCCCCCCATCCAGCCGACGAACCATGGCGACAAGGGGGGCAAGAACACGCCGCCCGATTCGCAGGCCCAGGGCGGGCAACTGGCGCTGTCGACCATCCGGATGGTGGACGCGCAGAACGGTTGGGCCATCCGATATGGTGAAACCTCCGGCAACCTTCTTCGGACCACCGACGGCGGCCGGACCTGGACCGACGTGACGCCGCCCGGCGGCAGCGGTGACCTTGGGTTCGGTGCCTTGCTTCAGCCCCTGGGCCCCGCGGGGCTGTGGGTCGCCACCGGTGGGACGGCGGGCAACGGCGTGGCCTCAAGCGTGACCATCTACCGCACGACCGACGGGGGTGCCAACTGGCAGAGCACGCGGGTGACTACTCGCTACACGAACGGGGCTCCCGTCCATCCCGTCTCGTGGTCCTTCACCCCCGGTGCCGGCGACCCAATGCCGATGACGGTCACCCGCGTCTGGCTGATGGTTTCCCCTGAGCATACCATGAACTCCGAGCCTGGAGAGCTTCTGGTGACGTCGGACAGTGGTCAGACCTGGAGCGAGGTTGCCCACGACGGTTCGAACCAGGGCGACCTGCCCTTCAACGGCACCATCACCTTCTTGAGCGACAAGGAAGGTTGGCTCGTGGGCAGTGAGACGACGACCACGGCAGATCACCTCTACCGCACCGCGGACGGCGGTCTGACCTGGAACCAGGTTGATCTACCCGTGCCGGCCTCGGTGCCGGGCGGCTCCGTGAACGACATTGGACTCCCCTCGGCCTATGGCAATAATCAGATGGCCCTGCCGGTCACCTTTGAACAGACCGACAAGGGGATTACCCTGGGCGGCGCCTACGTCTCCACTGATGGCGGCTCATCCTGGCGGTTCGCCGGCGGCCTGATTCCGGAACCGACGCTGCCGGCCTTCGTCAGCAAGCCCGACTCCAGCCCTTCGTTCGAGGGGTTCGCCGCCGGCTCGAGCGGAGTGTATGTGACGACTGACGGGGGTGCCAGCTGGAAGCTCACGGCTTCGGACACGTTGACCGAGGCGTTGAAGAGCGGTTCGCCGGTGGGCGCGCCGACCTTCGTCTCGCCCGACGTGGGGTGGCTGCTGCTCCAGCCGAGGACGGCGGGCGGCTCGGCTCAACTGCTCGAGACTCACGACGGGGGCCAGACCTGGTCGGCCGTGCCGGCCAAGCTCAGTACGAAGTGAATCATCTGCGGAATGAAGGAAGCATGGACGCGCGCCGGGCCCGCGCGTTCCATGCTTCCTGTGAGCCATCTGTTGCATCAATCCCCTGGGCTGCCAGGAATCAACTTCGCTGCGGGTCGGGGACGAGCGGTATAATCAAGGCAGGGACAAAGAGTCAGGCACGGACGAAGAGACGGAGGCGACCGACTTGAACAACAGCGCGCCATCATATGGGCTCGACCCGGGTGATTCACGCATCCGCGCAATCCTGGACGCCATTGAATCCTCGACCGTCGGGAAACGCTCCGTCGCCGAGCTTCTGGTCTGTGCCCTGATCGCCGGCGGGCATGTGCTGCTCGAGGACATCCCGGGCATCGGCAAGACCCTCGTGGTCAAGACTCTGGCCGCGGTCACCGGGCTCGGGTTCTCGCGCATCCAATGTACGCCGGACCTTCTTGCTTCGGACATCCTGGGGACAAGCGTCTTTCACCCACAGAAGGGCGAGTTCCAGTTCCACCCCGGCCCGGTCTTCTCCAACCTCATCCTCGTCGATGAGATAAACCGCGCCTCGCCCCGGTCCCAGTCCGCTCTCCTGGAAGCCATGGAGGAGCTGCAGGTCACCGTCGACGGCCGGACCTATCGGCTGGAAGAGCCGTTCGTCGTCCTGGCGACGGAGAACCCCCTGGACGCCGAGGACGCCTTCCCGTTGCCGAGTTCTCAGGTGGACCGCTTCCTCTTCCGCCTTTCGATCGGCTATCCGAGCCCCGAGGAAGAGGTGGAGATCCTCCGCCAGGCACCCCTGACCCCGAACGTCGCCGGAGCGGGCGAGAAGGGCCGGGAAGAGGGGCGTGGGGCGGTTATCGGGCGTGAGGCGGTTATCGGGCGTGAGGCGGTTATCGGGCGCGGGGCGGTCATCGACCGCCAGGGCCTGCTGGCCCTCCGGGCCGAGAGCGGCCGGGTCCACGTGTCCGACAGGCTCCTCCGATATCTGGCCGAGGTGCTGCGGATGACCCGGTCCGACCCGCGGGTGCTCATGGGCGCCAGCCCTCGGGCGGGCGCGCTGTGGATCAGGGCGGCCCAGGCCTGGGCCATGATGCAGGGCCGGGCCTACGTGGTCCCCGACGACATCCGCCGGCTGGCCATCCCCGTGCTGGAGCACCGCCTGCGCACGCGGACGGGCCACGAACCCAAGGAAGTAATCGAAGACGTGTTGGCGAGCGTCGCGGTGCCGACGGGCGACGGGCGGCGGCCGTGAGCGGCGGTCGCTCCGGGCGGTCTGGCTTCCTAACGGGCGGACTGGTCGTCGCCTGGGTGGTGGGTGGCGGGGTCATCCTGGGCGGCCCGGCCGGGTTCGCCCTCGTCGGCCTGGGACTCGGTCTCGCCGTGGTGATGGCGATGACCCTCCTGGGGCCCCTGGAAGCGGTCGAGGTGGAGCGTGCGTTGCCGGATGAACCGGTGCGCGCGGGGGCTTCGGTGGATGTGTCGCTGACGGCCAGTTCCCGCGGGTCCTGGCCGTGGTTCGTGCTCCAGCTGGAGGACGTCGAGCCGGCCACGTGGGGCGCGCGGAACGAGGGCCGTTTCTTCCTCCTGCCGCACCGGACGGTGCGGATGACCTATCGTCTGCCTCGGGTCGCACGTGGCGTGCATCACTTCGGCCAGGTGAGGGTCTGCGCCACCGATCCCTTCGGTTTCGTCCGGCACCAGGTCCTGGTGGACATTCCCGACGAGCTGGAGGTGTGGCCGGTTCCCGTATCGGCCGAGCAGGCCCGGGAACTGCTCCCGGCGGTTCGTCGCCACGCCGCGGTCGGGGAATCGGGTGAGACGCGGGGTGTCCGACCCCACCATCCGGGCGACCCCTCGCGGCGAATCCACTGGCCGGCGACCGCGAAGGCCAGTCGGCTGATGGTTCGCGAGCTTGAGAAGGCCGCTTCGGCCCCGTTGCGCGTGGTCGTCGACCTGCCGTCCGACCCGGTCGGGCGGCGAGACCGCGTCGATCAGCTCGAACGGGCCATGTCCCAAGCGGCTGGCGTCGTTGACTGGGCGATGCGCCACCATCGCCCGGTGGCCCTCAGCGTCCTGCCGGGCAGTCTGCCTGCGGGTCGGGAAGGCAGTCTGCCTGCGGGCCGGGGTCAGGTCCACTACCGGCGGCTGATGCGTCTGTTGGCTGAATGCCGGCTCCCCGATTCGCCGGAGGGCTTGACCCCCTGCGAGCCGGCGGCTCGAGAAGCCTTGCTCGTTCGGGTGACAGGAGAGGGTTGAGGTCGATGTGGGCCTTGAAGGCCAAGGCGTGGGACAAGCTTCTGCGCGGGTTGTGGCTGGTCATCCTGATGTGGCCCTTCGTCTTGCAGGCCAGGGCGGATCACATCGGGATAGCCTTGGCCTACGTTCTCCTGGCGCTCATCGCCTGGCCGGTCTTCATGACCGCGTCGACGCGTCCGCAGTTACTCTGGTTGGGGTTCATGGGGTCCGCGCTGCTGCTGTCGCTAACTCTGTCGGGAATCGGCGGGAGCACTCCGAGACAGGCCCTTGTCGCCTATGTCTCGGTGGGGCTGGTCGTGCTCGGCTCGATCCAGGCGGACCACCACCGTCCCGCGTGGCCCAAGCCGATCGGCGATCGCCTGATGGCGGCGGTCCTGGCCGGGTCGCTGGTCTTCGGACCGATGGCGGCGGCCGGGGCGGCCTCGACCTGGCTCGGCGTGAAGTTGCCCTGGTCCGTGTCATCGGGCGGCCTTACCTTCCCGGCAAAGGCTTCCTCCAATCCGGCCCAGGCTGAGAAAGCACTGGCGCGCGTGGGCATCGACCGGGCCGTGGAGGTCGCGGACACCCCGGTCATGACCATCAGCGGAGCGCCGGCGCCGGCTTACTGGACGGTGGCGGTCTACGACGACTTCGACGGCCGCGCCTGGACAGGCCAGGTGAGTGGGGGACAGCCGGTGGCCGGCGGCGCGGTGAGCCTTCTTCCCCCTGAAGTCTCCGGTTTCACCACCCAGGCCTGGACGGTCACGGTCCGTCGCCTGACCGACGGTAACTTACCGCTGGTCTATGTGGGAACGCCCGAAGCCCTGACCGGGCCGGCGGCCGCCGCGTCGAGCCTCCGCGTGGAGCCGGGGCTGCGGGCGCTGTGGGCCCCGGGGACGGCATCCTACAGCCTGCGGCTTTCCGTGCCTGACGTCGGCCAGGATGCTCTCCGGAAGGCCGGCTTCTCCAGCCCGACGGCCGACTATAAGAAAGACCTGGCCGTGCCCATAAGTACCTCCCCGAAGGTCGGCGATCTGGCCCGATCGATCGCGGGTACGGCAAGCGGCCCCTGGCTGGCGGCGGAGAGCATCGCCGATTACCTCATGACGCATGAGACCTACACCACGCGGTCCTCAGGGGCGACTGGCGACGCGGTGAACGCCTTCCTCCTTGATACCCACAGCGGGTCCTGCGATCAGTTCTCGACCAGTCTCGTCGTCATGTTGCGCGAGCTCGGGGTGCCGGCTCGCTGGGTCATGGGCTACCGGGTCGGGGAAGGCAATGCGCAATCAGCGGACGCGCAATCAGCGGACGCGCAATCGGGGGACGCGCAATCAGGGGACTACCTGGTTCGCGCCAGCGACGCTCACTCCTGGGCCGAGGTCTACGTCGCGCCGTACGGCTGGGTGCCAATCGACCCCACCCCCGGAGGGCAGGCGACCGGGTCCTCGGTCATCGCTGCCTCCGTACCCTTGACGGGCGGGGGGCAACCGGTGTCCCCCGACCCTTCATCGACTCAGACCACACCCGGAGGCGACAATGGCGCTCTCGCACCGACACGGGCGCCGCGAGCGGGTCAGGTCCTGTTTGCCCTGCCCATTCTGACGCTGGCACTGGCGGTGCTGACGGCGTTCGCCATCTGGTACCGACGGTCACGGGCGGCGCGGACCGCGGCTCGACCCCGCGTCGATGGCCTTTGGAAGGGACTTGCCCGGCTGGCCGGGCACCGTGGGAGATGGTCGGCGGTCGCTTGGATGACCCCGCGGGAGATCCTGAGTCTGGTGCCCGAGGAGTCCCGACCGGCGGTCATCCCAGCGGTCCGTCTGCTCGAGAGAGCGTGGTACGGCGACGAGACGCTCCCGCGAGGCGACATCGCTAGAGCCGAGACCGCCCTCCGGGCTCAGGTGGGCCGGCCGTCTCCAAAGGTGGATTAGGAAAAGGCGGATCCTCAGAGTGTTGGACGGAGGCGAACAAGACGAAGCCCTGGTCATCGTGACCAGGGCTTCATGGACTTCGGGGGACCTTCAAGAACCGCGTCCCTCGACCGGCTGGCGGTGGTACCGTGCCGTGGTCTTCAGGGCGATACCCCCTCGCGGGTTGGAAAGAAGCTCAACGGCGCAGTCGAGTGGGTCAAGGGCTTCGACGACGTCGCCGAGGATTTCGGAGCTCACCTGTTCGAGGAAGGCGCCCTTCTCGCGGAAGGTCCAGAGGTAGAGCTTGAGTGACTTGCTCTCGAGGCATCGCTCCCGGGGCGTGTAGGTGATGGTGACCGTGGCGAAGTCAGGCTGACCGGTCTTGGGACAGAGGCTGGTGAACTCGGGGGTGGTGAAGACCACCTCCCCGACGCGCTTGGGGGCAGGGAACCATTCCAGCTTCTTCAAGGGCCCCTGGACCTTGGCCCCAAGAAGAGTGAGATCGCCCATATTCGGACCTCCTATTGAAGGAATGGTTGACGGTTCGCTGGCAGATTGGAGTTTTCCTGCGTCCGCGGCTCCAGGCCCGCGCACCGTCGCCTCGCGGCCGCCGGCGCGAGGAAAGCCCTGCCAGCCAGTGAAGGGAAAGCCCGTGGTTCGGGCGAATAATGCTGGGAATCACGGCCCCAGGAATTGGCGAAACTAACCCTTCAGAGGTGGTCTCATTGGCGGCGGAGGGCTACAACCCGGCCAACTTCATCCAGGATATCATCAATGAGGACAAGCAGACCGGGCGCCACGACGGCCGGGTGCACACCAGGTTCCCCCCCGAGCCCAACGGCTACCTGCACATCGGCCACGCCAAGTCGATCTGCCTCAACTTCGGCAGCGCGGCCTTCAACGGCGGCCTCTGCAACCTGCGCTTCGACGACACCAACCCCACGAAGGAAGAGGACGAGTACGTCGAGGCGATCAAGGCCGACGTGCGCTGGCTCGGCTTCGACTGGGACGACCGCCTCTTCCACGCCTCCGACTACTTCGACCAGCTCTACGAATGGGCCATCAAGCTCATCGACAAGGGCAAGGCCTACGTCGACGACCTGTCCCCCGATGAGATCCGCGAGCAGCGCGGCACGCTGACCGAACCGGGCAAGGAGAGCCCTTACCGGAACCGCTCGGTCGAGGAGAACCTGGACCTCTTCCGCCGGATGAAGGCCGGCGAGTTCCCAGACGGCGCCCGTGTGCTCAGGGCCAAGATCGACATGGCCTCGGGCAACATCAACCTGCGCGACCCGGTCCTCTACCGGATCCTCCACGCTGAGCACCACCGGGCGGGGTCGAAGTGGTGCATCTACCCGATGTACGACTACGCCCACCCGCTGTCCGACGCCATCGAGGGGATCACCCACTCCATCTGCACCCTGGAGTTCGAGGACCACCGGCCGCTCTACAACTGGCTCACCGAGCAGGTGGAGGTCCCAGACCGGCCGCAGCAGATCGAGTTCGCCCGGCTCAACCTGACCAACACCCTGACCAGCAAGCGCGGGCTTCGCCGGCTGGTCCAGGAGGGGTACGTGGGCGGCTGGGACGACCCGCGCATGCCGACCCTATCGGGCGTGCGCCGGCGCGGCTACCCCCCGGAGGCCATCCGCAGCTTCTGCGGCGAGGTCGGCGTGGCCAAGACCAACAGCCTCGTCAGCTTCGCCCAGCTGGAACACTCGGTCCGCGAGTTCCTCAACCGCACGGCGCCGCGGATGATGGCCGTCCTCCGGCCCCTCAAGGTAACCCTGACGAACTACCCGGAGGGCCAGACCGAGGAGTTCGAGGTCGAGAACAACCCCGAGGATCCGGCCGCCGGGACCCGCCCTGTCCCGTTCTCCCGGACGCTCTACATCGAGCAGGAGGACTTCATGGAGGAGCCGCCGCCGAAGTACTTCCGCCTCGCCCCCGGGCGCGAGGTCCGGTTGAAGGGCACCTACTTCATCAAGTGCCAGGAGGTCGTCAAGGACCCCGCGACCGGGCAGGTGGTCGAGCTGCGCTGCACCTACGACCCGGAGACGCGCGGGGGAGAGGCCCCCGACGGGCGCAAGGTCAAGGCGACCATCCATTGGGTGTCGGCGGCCCACGCCGGGGACGCGACGGTCCGGCTGTACGACAACCTCTTCCTGACCGAGAACCCGGCCGAGGGCGGCGACTTCATCGCCAACCTCAATCCGAAGTCGCTGGAGACCCTGACAGGATGTAAGGTCGAGCCCGGCGTCGCCGGGGCCGCCCCGGGCTCGCGCTACCAGTTCCTGCGCCACGGCTACTTCTGCATCGACCCCGATTCCACCCCCGAGACGCTGGTCTTCAACCGGACGGCCACCCTCCGGGACACGTGGGCCAAGGTGAGCGGGAAGTGAGGGCTCCAGCCGCCGATGAGGCTCCACCCCCACGCGGGGGCGGGGCCTTATTTCTTGGATGCATTGAGTGCGTCCTTACAGTTAGTGGCGAATCAGGTGGGTGAGTGGCAGGAGACCTATCCCATGTGTCGAAGGGGTTGAGCCGGTATCCCTGGGCGAGGTCCGGCTCCCGGTGGTGGTCGTGCTCGGCTGGTGGGCGCTGTTGCGATTTGACCCTATGGAGCCACGAGCTTAAGGGGTTCATCGTGACGCTAAACCGAACAGGAGCGGCAGGAGGGTACTGTGTCTAGTAGTGCAGACACGAAGGGCAAGCGCGTCCTGACCATAGGCCACTCCAATCAGGACATGGACAAGTTGCTTGACCTTCTCCTCCAGTTTCACGTCGAGGCGGTCGCCGACGTGAGGTCGCATCCGTACTCGCGGTACGCGCCTCAGTTCAACCACGATGGGCTCAGAGCCCGCCTGTCTGAAGCCGGCCTGAAGTATGTCTATCTCGGGAAGGAGCTTGGCGGTCGCCCACTCGAGCCCGAGTTCTACGACTCCGAGGGGTTCGTGCGCTATGACCGCCTCGCCGATTCCCCACGTTTCAGGGAGGGTATCGGGCGGCTCCTGGCGGGAATCGACCGCTACAGAGTCGCCCTGCTCTGTAGCGAGGAGAATCCGGCCGAATGTCACCGGCGCGTTCTCATAGGGCGGGTCCTATCAGGATTGGGGGTCACGGTCGAACATATCAGGGGCGACGGCACCCTCCAGACCGAGGCCGACTTGGGCGCCGCTGCCCCTGGGGTTGGCCAAGCCGGGCTTTTCGGGGATCAGGAAGTCGTGGAGTGGAAATCCACAGGGCCGGTCAGGAAAGAAAACGCCGGGTGAGTCTCCGAGAGACCACCCGGCGTTTGCCGTGCCAAGCTAACAATCTGGGCCGACCCTCAGGGGAGTCAAGGGCTTCAGACCCTGACCCGCTTCCACCGCCCGGTGCGGAAGTACCAGACCATCGCCGACGAGCGGAAGACCCAGTCAAGGAGCATCCCCAGCCACGCCCCGGGCAGGCCGAGGTGGAAGCCGAAGACGAAGAGCGCCGTCAGGAGGACGCGGATGGCCACGCCGGAGACGGTCACCCACAGCACCGATTGCGTGTCGCCGGCCCCGCGCAACGCGCCCGGGACGACGAAGCCGACGCACTCGAAGAACTCGGTGAAGGCGACGATGCGGAGCGGCGTCACGGCCAGGCCGACGATGGCCGGGTCACGGGTGAAGACGTGCAGGAAGGGGACGGGGAAGAGGAAGAACAGCACGCCCATGGTCCCCATGACCATCAGTCCGGACCGCAAGGTCTCCCAGGCGCTGTCCTCGGCCCGCTTCGGGTCCCGCGCGCCGAGGTTCTGCCCGACCAGCGTCGAGGCGGCCGTCGAGAAGCCCATGCCCGGCATGTACGACAGCGACTCGACGTTCAGGGCGATGTAATGGGCGGCCACCGGCACGGTCCCCAGCGAAGCCACTTCGCGGGCGTAGAGCATCTGCCCGGTGCTGGTGAAGGCGCGCTCGGCGGCGGCCGGCAGGCCGATGCGGATGACGCGGCCCATGGTCGGCCAGTCGACGTGAAAGAGCTTCCGAAGGTCGATGCGGATGGCGCTCCTTGCCAGGACAAGGATGAGGAAGAGCCAGAGGCCGCCGGAGACGCGGGTGAGCGAGGTCGAGACGCCGGCGCCGGTCACGCCCAGCTTCGGGAAGCCCCAGTGGCCGAAGATAAGGAGCCAGTTGGTGCCGATGTGGGCGACGTTGGTGATGGTGTTGACGATCATCGGCGTCCGCGTGTCGCCCATGCCGCGCATGGCCGCCGAGATGACGGTCCCGATGATGAGGAAGAACAGGCCCGGCGCCAGGGCACGGACATAGCCGAGGCCGAGGGCGATGACGTCCGGCTTGGCGCCCATGAGGGCGACGATCTGGCGGGCGAAGACGAGGGCCAGGGCGGTCACGACGAGGCCGAAGGCCGCCGCCAGGACCAGCGACTGGCGGGTGACCGAGGCCGCCTGCTCCGGCTCGCGGGCCCCGGCGTGCCGGGCGACCAGGGCCGTGGTGCCGATGGAGAGGCCCATGAAGATCGAGCTTATCAGCCAGAACGGCTGGAAGCTGAGGTTGACCGCGGCGATGGCGGCCGCCCCCAGCTTGGCGACCATGATCGAGTCGACGACCTGGGTCAGGGTCATCAGCGACTGCTCGGCGATGACCGGCCAGGTGAGCGTCCAGATGGCCCGGCGGAGTTGGGGGCGGGGGAGTGGGGCGGGGGCTTGCGTTGTCTGGGCCGGTGGCGGGATCATGTCGGCCAAAGTGGGTGTCGTCTCCTTGACTGATCGCTGATGGACTTGCGGGGGCATGCGCACGCCTTCGCGGCATACCCGCCATTATTTCGCTACACGGAGGGATTGTCCTTCAGAAAGCCCGCGAGAATGAGCCGGCATCATGAGTTTCTTGGCCATACGCCGAACCAACGGCTGGCCCTGTAAAGCTGTGGAGGAATGTCCAATAGCAGGAAAAGAATCGGCTCTTGTCGAATTCCAAGAATCGTTCGAAGGCATACACCTGCAATCATGGCCTACAACATGGCAAGAACCTTCTCCGGGATGGCGGGGAGGGTTTTTCGTCGCGCAACGATGCAGAAGACTGGAGGTCACCCGAATGGGAAGAGCAAGGGTCAGCTCGGCGCAAAAGGGCGAAGAGGATAGGCCGGGCTTGCCTGAGGACCGCTCAGCGGCCCTCAGGATGATGAGCATTCACCGTGAAATCGCCCGGGGGGCCCGTCCGAGCGTCAAGAAGCTCGCCGAGGAGCACGAAGTGAGCGCCCGGACCATCCAGCGGGACATGGAAGGCCTCCGCGATAGGCTCGGTGCGCCAATAGAGTACGACTCTGCCCGGCGGGGTTACTTCTACAGCGAGAAGTACCGGCTTCCGCTGCTCACCTTGACCGAAGGCGAGGTCATCGCCCTTGTCCTGGGTGCTGGGATGATCTCCCGCTATCGCGGTACGCCGTTCCACGATGACGTGCGGGGCGCTCTAAACAAGATCGCCCATCTCTTCCCGGAGCACATCTCGGCAGATCTGGGGACGATTGACCGCATCCTGACCTTCGATGAGGAGGAGATCCGCGGGCAGGGAACAAGCCTGGAAGAGCACCTGGTGTTGGTCGAACGGGCCATCAGGGACCGCGAGGTCCTGGAAGGCCTGTACTATAGCCCTGGCCGCAACGAGCATACCGTGCGGCAGGTGGCCGTGCACCACATCCACATCATGGGTGGGGCTGTCTATATTGTCGCCTACTGCTACCTGCGGAAGGATATGCGGACCTTCGCCCTGGACCGGTTCGAGCACTTGGTCCCGACCGGGAGACACTTCCGCCGTCAACAGGACTTCTCCATCGAGGACTACCTGGGGGCCGCTTGGGGCATCGAACGGGGAGAGAAGACCAAGATTACCGTCCGTTTTGCCCCCCTGACGGCGCGTTTCATCAGGGAACGACGGTGGCACCCGAGCCAGGTCTTGGAGGAGCAACCCGACGGCTCCCTCCTGGCTCAGTTCGAAGTAGCCGGCATGGGCGAGCTGGCCCGCTGGATCAGGCAGTACGGGAGCCAGGCCGAAGTCATCAGGCCGGAATGGCTCCGCGAGGAGATGCGCAAGGAAGCGTTCAGAATGACTGACGTTTATAGCCGGAAACACGAGTGATTCAAGAAGATATCGACGTCTTGAAGCTGAGCAAACACTCGTTCGCCACCAATAGGCGTCGTCGTGTTCTGCTATTCTGAACGTACAGACCAGCTTCCAAGTGGAACGTGGCTGATATGTTGTTTGAGAGAAAAACTCGCGAGGAACAAGCTACGAAGTGCCAAACAAGAAAGGGATTCCCCAAGAAAGAGAATCCCTTTGGCCTCACCTTCGGGAGGTTAATTCAGTTCAGCCCGCCTACAGCACCGAAGAGAACCTAGCTTCAATTGGGCCGAAGGTAAAGCCTATGAAGATTATAGCACACCCTGGGGACGCAGGGCCGCACAAGGCAAGTTCAGTTCCCCGAGCCGGGATGTCTGCAAGCCCCAGGATTTCTGCAAGCCCAGTTGACAACCTAGGAAAAGAATGCTAGGGTTGAGATGGACGTTGTAGGTACTCTAAGGTATTTAGACATACCTCGTTACGCACATCTTGCCCGGGAGGTGGCCCCATTATGCAAAATGGGTCATTTGGGGATTTCTTTCTTGAGGCAACGGGGAACAGGCCTTACCCCTACCAAGTGCGGCTCGCCGGAGAGCCCGAATGGCCGGACTTGATTGACGTGCCCACTGGGGCCGGCAAGACGGCGGCGACAGTCCTCGCATGGGCTTGGCGCCGTCTGGGCTTTGCCGGGCAGTCCGTGGCCGACGCCACACCTCGTCGACTCGTCTATTGTCTCCCCGTCCGGACCCTGGTGGAACAAACCGCGGATCGAACGAAGGGTTTCCTGGCCTCCCTGGGGCTTCTGCAAGGTGAACCGCAGGCCGCCGGTCGCATCTCCGTTTACGTGCTGCTTGGCGGCGAGATTGATGACGGATGGGTCCTGCGTCCCGAGGACAACGCCGTCATCATCGGGACACAAGATCTGTTGCTCAGCCGCGCCCTCGACCGCGGTTACGGCTTGAGCCGCTTCCGGTGGCCTGCCGCCTATGGCTTGCTGAACAACGACGCCCTCTGGGTTCTTGACGAGATTCAGCTCGCCTCCACGGGCCTGTCAACCAGCGTTCAACTGGACGTGTTCCGGCAGGAATTTGGAACGATGGGCGCGACGAAAACGGTTTGGATGTCGGCCACCGCCGACCCGGGTTGGCTGGTTACCGTGGACAACCCCTCCCCCCCAGATGGGGACAGGATCATGCGGCTCAACGACGAGGATCTTGGCCGCGGCGACCTGGCCAAGAGGCTGCAGGCGCGAAAAATCCTGACACGCAGCGATATCGAGGTGCCGTGGAAGAAGACTGACGTTGGCGATTACGCCAGACGGGTGGCAGAGGCCATCCTTGCCGAACACCGTCCCGGATCCCTAACTTTGGTCATTGCGAACACCGTCGACCGGGCCAAGGCCATCCATTCGGGCCTGCGGGAACGTCTGACCCACCAGGGACGTGGGAAGCGAAAGAGGACGACCCAGGAGTCGGCGTCAGGCGAAGCTACTCCTCCGGATCAGCCGGAGACGCTGTTGTTACATTCGCAATTCAGGCCATACGAACGTCGAATCCTTCACGACTTGCTCACCCGGAGGGTCGACCCAGATGGCCCGGGACTGATCGCCGTGGTGACTCAGTTGGTGGAGGCTGGGGTCGATATCTCGGCTCGCACTATGTTCTCGGAGCTTGCCCCCTGGGCCAGTATGGTGCAACGGTTTGGCCGGCTCAACCGTGGGGGCGAGTTCGAAGAGGCTCGCGCTTTCTGGATCGATGTTCCCAAGGAGGCGGCGTCTCCTTACGACGCGGAAGATCTCGCCGCGGCCAGGCGCAACCTCGAAGCTCTTGAAGGCAGATCAGTCGGTCCCTCGTCCTTGCCCGCTGTGGAGACTAAGTACGAGCCTCGCTTTGTGCTTCGGCGGCGCGACGCTGTGGAGCTTTTCGATACGTCGCCAGACCTGTCGGGCAACGACATCGACGTCTCGAGGTTCATCCGAGACAGTGAAGAGCTGGATGTTTCCGTCTTCTGGCGTGCCTTGGGTGACGCCCCGCCGCGTGACACCCTCCCTCTGCCGGTTCGGGACGAGCTCTGTACAGTTCCTGTGAACGGCCTTCGGGAGTTCTTAAAGGGGGCGGACCGGCAGGGGTGGCGTTGGGATCACCTCGATGGGCGATGGAAGCGCGTCTCCACCGGTGAGGTCTACCCCGGCCAGGTGATCCTGTTGGACACCAGGGTGGGAGGCTATTCGACCGCCTCGGGCTGGGAGCCGACCAGCAAAGAACCAGTTCCCCTGCCGCCGGGTGTCCCCTCCGAGGGTTCCTCGCCCGAGAGTACCGACGACGAGGAGTCCCGCGGTTCGAAGTACTGGCGAACCCTGTCAGGCCACAGTCAGGACGTCACCGAGGAATTGGATCGGATCATTGCCGGCCTCGGCGCCCTGGAGGGACTGCAACATTTTGTCGACCCGTTGCGCAAAGCTGCTTGCTGGCATGACACAGGGAAGTCGCACCCCGTATTCCAGAGGACCCTTCTCGCCGGCGTACGTGATGAAGACCAGAGTAGAGCAGCAAGTATCCTGTGGGCCAAAGCCGTTGGCGGTGCGCGTCGTCACAAGCGGCGGCATTTCCGGCACGAGCTGGCCAGCGCCCTGGCCCTGCTTTCGAATGGGGGGATGGACCTGAGCGCCTACCTGGTGGCCGCTCACCACGGCAAAGTTCGGTTAGCAATCCGTTCCTTGCCAGACGAGGCTGTCCCCTCGGGCGATGGATTCGGACCTGAGACGAGACACGCTCTGGGCATCTGGGATGGGGAGTTACTGCCCCCGTTTGATTTGGGAGGTGGCGTGAGGACAGATAACCCGACGAAGCTCCAGCTTGGGCTGATGGAGCTGGGGTCGAATGGGTACGGCGACTCTTGGGTTGAACGGGTGCTTGCCTTGCGGGATGCCAAGGAACTTGGCCCATTTCGCCTGGCATACCTGGAGGCGCTACTCGGCGCGGCAGATAAGCGCGCCAGCGCAGTCTGTCACGAGGGAGGTGAGAAAGAAGAATGGATACCGTCCACGACGTCACGCTAACGGGGTGTTCACCCGAGCCGCTTTTCGGCTACCTCAAGGCCCTGGGAGTCTTGAGACTCATCGCCGAGCAGAAGGATCCGCGGGCGCGCGGGTACTGGGAGGCCGACCGTTTCCACCTGGTAAGCTTCCTGTCTCCCGATGAGATCCTTCGGTTCTTCGTTGACGAATACCGCCCGACGCCCATCCTAGCACCATGGAATGGCGCTTCGGGGTTTTGGGACAGCACGACGGCCAACAAGACGCTCGTTGTGGTACGGGACAGCACCAATCCGCGCCTGGAAGAGTACCGTAAGACCATCCGCGTGGCCGAGGGCCTCTTGAAGGATATGGGGCTGCGCGACACCCCCGTGGGAGAGAAGAAAGCTGCCGTTCTCAGAGCTTGCCGAGCCCTTTTCCCGGACTCCGCTATCCGCTGGCTGGACGCTGCCTATCTTCTCACCGAGGACAAGCCGAGGTTTGCAGCCGTCTTGGGCACCGGTGGCAACGACGGGAAGCTCGATTTCACCAATAACCTGATGCAGAACCTGCTGCGGGTAATGGACGCCAATGCTGGCGTTTCGGGCCAAGGTGGCGGCAAGAAGCCCAGCCGCGCCAAGAGGGTTGATCCGGCTGAAGCGCCCCTGGCGAGGCTGGAGATGGCTCTATTCCAGCGGGGCATGGCCACCCTTGCCGTCACGGCGGTGGGACAGTTCCACCCCGGAGGGGTGGGCGGGCCCAATGGCATCCAAGGATTCGAGGCTGATTCGCTCGTCAATCCCTGGGACTTCGTGTTCATGCTCGAGGGGGCCGTGTTTCTTGCCGGCGCCGCGGTATGGCGCCTCGGCACCGCCCATCGAGGGCAGGCGGCTTTTCCCTTCACGGTCTACACCTCGGCGGCGGGCTGGGGCAGCCTTGACGACGGCGTCAAGAGCAGCGCCCGGGGCGAGCTTTGGCTCCCGTTGTGGCCGCACCCGGCGACGGTCCGTGAACTTGAACGCCTTTTTGGCGAGGGACGAGCCCAGGTAGGACGACGGCAGGCCCGCGACGGCCTGGACTTCGCCCGGGCGGTGGCCGGCCTCGGTATCGACCGCGGGATCCAGGCCTTCCAGCGCTATGGTTTCCTCCAACGCAGCGGCAAGGCCTATCTCGCGGCGCCCTTAGGGCGGCTGCCAGTGCGAGCGCGCACCGAGGTGGGACTGCTGCAGGAGACCGACCAGTGGCTGGATTCGCTCCGGAGAGTGGCTGGGGGCGAAAACGCTCCGGCGAGCATTAAGCGTTCAGTTAGGCGTATCGAGGATGCCATCTTCGCTTATTGCCAACGCGGCGGAGCCTTGGCCCTACAGGACGTCCTGGTTGCCTTGGGGCGTGCTGAACAGTACCTGGCTAACAGTCCCAAACTGCATGAGAAAGTTAGGCCGTTACAGGGCTTGTCCGTACGATGGCTGCACGCTTGTGATGATGGGTCCGCTGAGTTCCGCTTGGCAGCGGCCGTAGCGTCTATCAACGACAAGACGGTCGGCCCGGTGAGGACGAATCTCGAGCCGGTCGCCAGAAGCAAAGGCCGCAGGTTCGCATGGATCAAGGACAACCCCGATGTGGTCTGGCACGGCAACAACACGGTCTGGAACCTGGCGGCGGTATTGGAACGCCGGCGCCTGATGGGAGAGCATGCCAGCCAGCGCACTCTGCCCATCGCCGGCCGGCTCTCGACCCCCCTTGACGATGTGGCTGCCTTTCTAAACGGCAACCTTGACGAGGATCGCTTGGGCGACCTCATCTGGGCCTTCGCCGCATTGGAGTGGGACCGCTTCAAGAACGCCGACCTACCGTGGTGGAGGATGGGCCCCATTCCCGCCAAGCTCCCGAGGGCGTACGTGGTTCTCAAACTCCTCTTCCTGCCGAAAGGACTCCCGATCGAAGGGGCGACCGGGCCCATCTTGGTCAAACCGGAGCCCGGTGTCATGGCGGCACTGCGGGTCGGCGACTTGGATCGGGCAGTAGGCGTGGCCGCACGACGATTGCGGGCAACCGGGATTCAGCTCCTGGGCCAGACCAGGCGCTCGGGCCCGGGCCTACCAGATTTCGTCGTATCACATGAGGTCCGCTCACACTTGGCCGCGGCCATGCTTGTTCCTGTCCGGATCACCGATGAGCTGGTTTCCACGGTTGTCAGGCCCAAGAGAAACACAACCGAGACGGCGTGAAGAACAAAGGAGGAAGTACCATGGGAATGGATCTTGGCGCTCTCAGGAACTCTCCCAGGTTGCTCTTGCATGCGGACCTGACCCCCGTGCAGGGGCAGCGGTTCCAACCCACCGGTTTCCCGGACCTCGGAGCGGGCACTTACAGCTTGCCCGACGGCACACGTATGCTGTTGGTTGAGTCACCACAGTCCGTGGCCAACCGCTTGGAAACTGTCTGCTGGGACACTGAAGCCGACGACTTGGTGGCTCCCCTCAAGGGGCTGGCCTACGTCAAAATCTACCAGAAGGGCGCGAATAGGGATGGCTCCTATGGCAAGAGCTTGACCAACTCAATCCTGGAGGCCCACCGTCTCAACTCACCCTACATCCTCCAGGACGGGGACAAGTCCTTCTTCAACGAACTAAAGGCGCGGCTCGATGCGACCGACGGCGACGACTCCGGCGCGGGAGCGGTAGACCAGCGGAAACTGGCCACCGTGGTCTTTAGATATGACCCCAACGCCGTTCTGCACGGCGTCTTCTTGGCCAAGAAGGAGCTTGCCGGAGGGCGGCACCGCCTATCCCGGTTGATCTCTGGGTTCATTGAGGCCAAGGACGTCGGAGAGGCGGAAAGCGGTGGCGTAAAAAACGACCGCGTCAACCCGTCGGGAGATACACATTCCGGCTACGGTAACGTGCCCTTCCATCGCACCGAATTCGTGGCCGACAGAATCACCGCTTACTTCAATCTCGACCTGGCTGGCTTGCGAGGGTATGGACTGGGCGAAGCGGCGGAGCAACTCCTGATCGCCTTGGCCTTGTGGAAGGTGCAGCGTTTCCTCGGCAGTGGCCTCCGACTTCGGACCGCTTGCGACCTTGACTCTGCCGGCCTGAGGGCAACCAGGCCGGAAGGCTTTGCCGTACCGACCGTGGAGGAACTGGAGAAGTCGTTGCCAGGGCTGATCGCTGCATGCAAGGGGCAGTTTGCCGACCCGCCGGTGACTATCGTCACCTGCGATCTTGCGGTGGCCAAGAAGACCAAGGGGGCTCAGGAGGCCCGAGAGCAGACCGGCGACGAGGACGAGCAGGGATGATAGGCATAGCAGTAACCTTCCTGTCTGGCCGGTACCACGCGACGCCTTGGGGAAGGCACGTCAACGAAGGCGTCCCCGAGTGGCCCCCGTCGCCGTGGAGGCTGCTGAGGGCCATCATTTCGGTCTGGCAGCGCACCGCGAAGGATGTTCCGGAGGAACAGGTCCGAGGTCTGATCGACAAGCTCGCGGTGGCTCCGGAGTTCTGGCTCCCCCCCGCGACCCTGGCGCAGGTCAGATACTACATGCCGTGGTTCAAGAAGGGACCGGGCGATAGGACCTTGATCATGGATACCTTTGTTGCTCCGGATCAAGAGCGGCCACTCGTTGCGCACTGGCCGGAGGCCAACCTCGAATCGGAGGAACGAGACTTGCTGGGCCGGCTGGTCCGCAACATCCCATACCTCGGCCGGGCTGAATCATGGGTGTCCATCGACCTGACGCAGGACTATCGGACAAACTGTGCCCCTCTTGACGAGCGCAGGATGTTGGAGGGGGATACCGGAGCGGATGGCAGCGAGCCGGTCAGGGTCCTTCTGCCTGCAGCCGGCGACGGCTTCGCGTTCACAGACCTCCTTATAGACACCACCGACCTGCGCCTCCGCCGGCGGCGCATCGACCCGCCGGGGAGCAAGTGGGTCACGTACGCCCGGCCCCGGAACGTCCTGCGACATGGGGCTGACCCCGCTCTGGCGATGGCCAAGGCAAGGGCAAAGGCTCGACTGCACCGGGACGAAGTGAACATGGCTCGCTATGCCCTGGACGGCAATCCCACCCCCCTGGTGACCGAGACGGTGACGGTGGGGGAGGTCGCGCGGAGGGCGGCCATGGCCAGGTACGGCCGGGCCAACGGTGGCGCCGCGTCGCCGGTCCTCGCTGGCAAGGACGCGAACGGAGTGCCTCTCAAGGGACATCGGCATGCTTTCTATCTCCCCACGGACGAGGATCTGGACGGACGGTTGGACCACCTTACCATTTACGCCTCAAGCGGCTTCAGCCAGGCGGAGCAGGAGGCTTTGGCCAGCCTGCGGGAGTTGAAGTTCGGCGAAGGGGCCGGGGAGGTTCGGCTGTTGCTGCTGGGCCTTGGAACCACCGGAGACCTGGTCCGACCGGGGCGAGCTTCCGATTTGGGGCCGGCCGCCATCTGGCAGTCGGCGACGCCCTACATCATGACGCGGCATCCCAAGGCCTCCCGCGGGGGCCAGCCAAGACTGACTCCATTGGGCTTTCAGCGTGACGGGCCCGAGGACCAAATCCTCAATGAATGGGAAAACCGGCGCAAGGAAGACCCGTCCTTGCCGGAACTGGTTCACATCGAAAGGGTGGACAGAAGCAACCTGAAAGGGCGCCGAATCAGTTGGCTTCAGTTCCGGCGCTGGCGGCGGTTCGGAGGGGGCGAAAGCGTCGGCGGGGCTTACGGCTTCCGGCTCACCTTTGCCGCTCCCATCCCTGGGCCGGTGGCTCTTGGCTACGGCAACCATTTTGGATTGGGGCTTTTCAGGGCAGTCGGTCAGGGCGGAAGAGCCTAGTCAGTACAGAGTGAGGTCGGGGGGGCGCGCGGCGTGGATAGGAGCGAACCGGCAACCAGCAATGCTCAAGGGACTGTGGCGGAGGAGTACAGCGCCCTCCCCGACCTCGTGCCCGCCAGGATGATCAATGAATACGCTTATTGCCCGCGCTTGGCATATATGGAATGGGTCCAAGGGGATTTCGCCGAGAGCGCCGACACCCTCGAAGGGCGGTTTCAGCACCGCCGCACCGATGCCGAGGCGGGCGTAATTCCGCCCGCCGAAAGGGCCGCTTCCGGTGAGGGAGACACTCAGGGCGGGGGCGCGGCGGGGGGCACGGAAAGCGGTCAGCAGGCATCGGCCCGCTCGGTATTGCTATCGGGACAACAGGTCGGAATCATTGCTCGACTGGATATTGTCGAGGCCGCGGATGGCAAGGTCACGCCGGTGGACTATAAGCACGGGCGAATGCCCGAGAACGAGGCACGAACCTGGGAACCCGACCGCGTGCAACTATGCGCCCAGGGTCTGGTGTTGCGGGAAAATGGCTATCGCTGCGATGAGGGCGTAGTCTACTACATTCAGTCCAAGACGAGGGTAACCATACTCTTCACGGAGGATTTGTGTCAGAGAACGCTGTCCATCGCTGACGAAATGCGCCAAGCCTTTGCCAGCGGGGAGATTCCACCGCCACTCGAGGATAGCCCCAAATGCCTGGGCTGCTCCTTGGCGGGCATCTGCCTACCGGACGAGGTACGGCTGCTGGCGCAGACCCAAGAGGCGAGCGCCAGGCAAAAGCTTGACGTGAGGCGGTTGGCTCCGGCCCGTGACGATCGGCTGCCGGTCTATGTGCAGGACCAGGGGGCGATGGTGGGCAAGAGCGGCGACCTACTCCAAATCAAGCAGGGGCGTCAGGTCATGGAAGAGGTTCGGCTATTGGATGTCGCCCAAGTAAACGTTTTCGGCAACGTCCAGATAACGACGCAGGCGCTGCGGGAATTGGTCACGTGGGAGATACCGGTCTGCTATTTCACCTTCGGCGGATGGTTCGTGGCCATGACGCAGGGACTTGGGCACAAGAACGTCGAACTGCGTCTCGCCCAATACTTGGCGGCCCAGGACCAGGTCAGGAGTGTACGGGTCGCCGGGGCCATGGTCAACGGAAAGATCCGAAACGCCAGGACCATGCTCAGGA
The DNA here is from genome assembly GCA_021787335.1 of Bacillota bacterium. Lineage (GTDB taxonomy): Bacteria > Bacillota > Sulfobacillia > JAJYWN01 > JAJZPE01 > JAJZPE01. Next base: position 188,121 of record JAJYMC010000062.1, read on the forward strand.
GGAACCATACGGAGGTACCGCCTTCGACTCTGAGGGAACTCGCGCGGTTGGCCCGGGAAGCCGAGAGGGTCCAGGAAACAGAGTCGTTGCTAGGGTTTGAAGGAGCCGCCGCCAGGGCCTATTTCGCGCAGTTTAGCGGCATGTTCAAGGACAAGGCGGTGAGTTTTGACTTCCGCGGCCGCAACCGCCGGCCGCCTCGAGATCCGGTCAACGCGGTCCTGTCTTTTGTCTATGCCTTACTCGTAAAGGATCTGACGGTCACCGTACAGGCGGTTGGGTTTGACCCGTACCTCGGTTTCCTCCATCGCCCGCGCTACGGGAGGCCGGCCTTGGCTCTGGATTTGGCGGAGGAGTTTCGGCCGATCGTCGGGGATTCGGTGGCTCTTGCCATGCTTAACGGGGGCGAGCTGAGAGACGGCGACTTCCTGTCGAGGATGGGAGCGGTGGCTCTCGCCGAGAGAGGTCGCAAGCAGGTTATCAGTGCCTACGAGAGGCGTCTGGACACGCTGATCACTCATCCGGTATTTGGGTATACGATCAGCTATCGGAGGGTCTTCGAGGTCCAGGCCAGGCTGCTGGCCAGGCATCTGCTGGGAGAGATTCCCGAGTACAGGCCGTTTATGACGAGGTGATTGGTCGCCGATGCGCAGGAGATACATAGTGGCCTACGATGTGGCCAACGAGAAACGGCTACACAAGTTGCATCACAAAATGCTCGGGTTTGGCGATCCCCTCCAATACTCCATCTTCAGGTGCGACCTTTCGGACCAGGAGAAGGTGATGTTCATGGAGACACTCGGCAAGCTCATCAACCATGCCGAGGATCGGGTAATGATCGTTGACACAGGGGACGTCGAGGCCAAGAGGCAGGAACAGATAGAATTCGTCGGCAAGCCGCTTTCGCAGGTGGATGAGAGGTGGGCGATCATCGTTTAGTCGGGATGAGTCGGACATCACTGACTGTCGAGCGGGGAAGTGGTGATGGAATGCACGGGGGTGCTCGAAAGACGAAAGCCGAGGTCGACGAGGCAATCGGGCGCATCCGCCCTCGATTGGCGGGGTGCCCCTTCGGCAGCGGCCCAGGCCGCTCGAAATTGCCCCCGCAAAACCGCCCCGGGACAGGATTGGCGTACCGGGCGGTCTCCACGGCCGAGAAGCCGTGGCTCAATTGAAGTTTGTGGATGTGCAGCACGGGGAACAACGGCCAACGGGTCTCCACGGCCGAGAAGCCGTGGCTCAATTGAAGTATCACCTCGCGCGCGGGAGTGTCGTTAAGCGGGAAAAGTCTCCACGGCCGAGAAGCCGTGGCTCAATTGAAGTCAGTAGAGAGGCCAAGCTGCCATAGTGCAGAGCCAGCGGTCTCCACGGCCGAGAAGCCGTGGCTCAATTGAAGTCAGTCAAAGACACTCAGGGAGCAGGCCTCCCTGAAGTCCGGTCTCCACGGCCGAGAAGCCGTGGCTCAATTGAAGTACAAACGCGCCTAGCAGGGTAACATGATAGTTGAGGGGGTCTCCACGGCCGAGAAGCCGTGGCTCAATTGAAGTGGGGTCATCGCCGTCTGCGCGTCGCCGTCAATGCCTACGCGTCTCCACGGCCGAGAAGCCGTGGCTCAATTGAAGTGAGAACCCCCGCGTGGTAGTCGGCGAGGAGGTCGCGTCTCCACGGCCGAGAAGCCGTGGCTCAATTGAAGTTAGGGCTCGCAGTTCCTCCTCGATGTCGGCCTCCTTGGTCTCCACGGCCGAGAAGCCGTGGCTCAATTGAAGTATCGACGCGTTCATCCGGGCCTTCGACCAGCGTTTGACGTCTCCACGGCCGAGAAGCCGTGGCTCAATTGAAGTTACCCCCACGTCCGGATGGTGCCGTCGGTCATCAGAGTCTCCACGGCCGAGAAGCCGTGGCTCAATTGAAGTCGGAAATGAAGTCCCAAACGCAGACGCCGGCTTTCAAAGTCTCCACGGCCGAGAAGCCGTGGCTCAATTGAAGTGCGCCGAACTGCTCATTCAGCATGGCGGTGACGTCGGCGTCTCCACGGCCGAGAAGCCGTGGCTCAATTGAAGTCTGACCGGCTTCAATCTGCCGGGCTTTGCGCCCGCCCTCGTCTCCACGGCCGAGAAGCCGTGGCTCAATTGAAGTTCGTTACGGTGTCGTTTCACGCGGGCAGAGACAGCCTGTCTCCACGGCCGAGAAGCCGTGGCTCAATTGAAGTGCGACTTGAGCGAGGTCCATCTCTCCCGCCTCCCCTCGTCTCCACGGCCGAGAAGCCGTGGCTCAATTGAAGTATGCCTACTCCCGCTTAGCGTTGGTCGCACTCACGGGTCTCCACGGCCGAGAAGCCGTGGCTCAATTGAAGTCCGACCTCGATAAAGTCACCGTCCTGGTCGAGGGCAACCCGGGTCTCCACGGCCGAGAAGCCGTGGCTCAATTGAAGTTCGCCGTCCCCCTTGCAGAGCAGGCCCGAGCCGGACGTCTCCACGGCCGAGAAGCCGTGGCTCAATTGAAGTTGATATTCGAGGACCAGATTCAGTCCCCGGCCAGCCCGTCTCCACGGCCGAGAAGCCGTGGCTCAATTGAAGTCGGAAGGTCTGCCAGGCCTGCGGCCAGCAGAACCCGGTCTCCACGGCCGAGAAGCCGTGGCTCAATTGAAGTCGGGGTGGTGAACGCCGGATGCCGTCGCAGGTACTGGTCTCCACGGCCGAGAAGCCGTGGCTCAATTGAAGTAAGGTCCAGTTTACCCCCGACCGAAAGCGCCTGGAGCAGGTCTCCACGGCCGAGAAGCCGTGGCTCAATTGAAGTCGTCAAACTGTCGTGGAAGGACGGCAACGGGGGGACCAAGGTCTCCACGGCCGAGAAGCCGTGGCTCAATTGAAGTGAGGGCCAAATCTATCCTGACTTCGACGCGACGATCCAGTCTCCACGGCCGAGAAGCCGTGGCTCAATTGAAGTTCCGTTGTGGCCTGGGTGTACTGCGTGATCTTCCTCAGGGTCTCCACGGCCGAGAAGCCGTGGCTCAATTGAAGTATGAGCTGTTCGCATGGTGCTGGACGGCGCATGGGACGGTCTCCACGGCCGAGAAGCCGTGGCTCAATTGAAGTGGGCCGCAGGGCGAGGAAGTCATGGCGTTTATCGACGAGTCTCCACGGCCGAGAAGCCGTGGCTCAATTGAAGTATCACCTTGCCTGCAGCCGCCAGGATACCGATTGCCAAGTCTCCACGGCCGAGAAGCCGTGGCTCAATTGAAGTTCACCCCAAACGGTCGAACCCGCTGCTACGTGACTTGTCTCCACGGCCGAGAAGCCGTGGCTCAATTGAAGTCAATCCGATAACCTCCTAATGGAAGAAGAGCGGTTCAGTCTCCACGGCCGAGAAGCCGTGGCTCAATTGAAGTCATCGATACAACGACTCCAACGGGCCGCATGGTATGGTCTCCACGGCCGAGAAGCCGTGGCTCAATTGAAGTCAGAGCTGAAAGCTCGCAGCCTGCCCCGATGCACCCTAGCCCACGTCTCCACGGCCGAGAAGCCGTGGCTCAATTGAAGTACCCCATATACATTGATCGCCGCGGCGACGTCCAGGGCGGTCTCCACGGCCGAGAAGCCGTGGCTCAATTGAAGTATTTCAAATGCGTGTTACCTCGAATTCTATGTCCCGTCTCCACGGCCGAGAAGCCGTGGCTCAATTGAAGTACTGGCGACCAGCGAGCACCGAGAACCGAGCGATTCAACGGTCTCCACGGCCGAGAAGCCGTGGCTCAATTGAAGTTGGGAGAGATAGTGGATGGGTCTGCCCAGGGCCTTTGCATACGTCTCCACGGCCGAGAAGCCGTGGCTCAATTGAAGTAAGCCTGACGCCGACGTCACCCTGGGCCTGGCCAACTCGGGGTCTCCACGGCCGAGAAGCCGTGGCTCAATTGAAGTAAGACCGCCGCCGATCATTATCTCCTGCTGGTATTGAGTCTCCACGGCCGAGAAGCCGTGGCTCAATTGAAGTTTCACCAAGGGATCCGCGGCGGCGGCGTTGGCTCAGATCGTCTCCACGGCCGAGAAGCCGTGGCTCAATTGAAGTGACGATAAGTTCGCCCGGTACATCGCTGAAAAGACCTGGTCTCCACGGACGAGAAGCCGTGGCTCAATTGAAGTGTGACAAACACCTTCACCGGCTGTTCTGCCGCCGCGCGGGTCTCCACGGCCGAGAAGCCGTGGCTCAATTGAAGTATTAGATAATTCGCCGACACCTTCGACGTCGGATTCGTGTCTCCACGGCCGAGAAGCCGTGGCTCAATTGAAGCAAGCTCGGCACCATCCCTGCGAGCTATGTCGGGGGTCGCCCTGTCTCCACGGCCGAGAAGCCGTGGCTCAATTGAAGCGATGCTCATGCCGCCGAGTACGACCAGCGGCCACCGGCCGAGGCCCGGCCGAGAAGCCGTGGCTCAATTGAAGCGATGCTCATGTGGTTTCGGATCACGCGGTTCTTGTGGTCTCCACGGCCGAGAAGCCGTGGCTCAATTGAAGCTCGACAACGTCCAGGATGACCATGTGGCCGCCGTACCGTCTCCACGGCCGAGAAGCCGTGGCTCAATTGAAGCAGCGCATTCGCCGCCTGCGCCGCCACTAGCACTATGCAGTCTCCACGGCCGAGAAGCCGTGGCTCAATTGAAGCACCTACTTCCGGCCCGAGTTCATCGTGGCGAACCGCGTCTCCACGGCCGAGAAGCCGTGGCTCAATTGAAGCTCCCAGGCCTCGACCGAGGCGTTCTCCCAGGCCTCGACGTCTCCACGGCCGAGAAGCCGTGGCTCAATTGAAGCTCGGACGCCAAGGAGGGCCCGCTCTCCAAGCTGACCCGTCTCCACGGCCGAGAAGCCGTGGCTCAATTGAAGCGTGGAGAAGTGGGCTGTCCCCATCATGGCGGCCGTCGTCGTCTCCGCGGCCGAGAAGCCGTGGCTCAATTGAAGCAAGACGGCGCTGGGCGCCACCGTGCCCGGGCCGGGACCGGTCTCCACGGCCGAGAAGCCGTGGCTCAATTGAAGCCTAAATTCCTGCTACCTTCCGTAAGCTGCAGGCGGGCGTCTCCACGGCCGAGAAGCCGTGGCTCAATTGAAGCGGCCTGTATCCTCCGCGCGAGGGGGACGGAGTTTTCCAGTCTCCACGGCCGAGAAGCCGTGGCTCAACTGAAGCACGCCCATTCATCTCACCTCTCTACGCGGCATCGAGTCTCCACGGCCGAGAAGCCGTGGCTCAATTGAAGCACCGGGCTGGTACGCTGGGTCGTCGTCCCGTCGCCGGTCTCCACGGCCGAGAAGCCGTGGCTCAATTGAAGCGTCGACATCCTGCTCGAACGCGTCAGGGAGATCGGAGGTCTCCACGGCCGAGAAGCCGTGGCTCAATTGAAGCATCGAGGATTGTCACCTCCACGTGCGGGAGCCCGGTCAGGTCTCCACGGCCGAGAAGCCGTGGCTCAATTGAAGCTAAAGCCCATCTTCGAGCGTCATATCACGTCACCAGGTCTCCACGGCCGAGAAGCCGTGGCTCAATTGAAGCATCGAGTAGCTCCAGGTGGAGTCGACCGAGGCCTTGGCCGGGTCTCCACGGCCGAGAAGCCGTGGCTCAATTGAAGCGTCCGCGCGGCGTTCTATCTGATCATCATCGTGGCGTCTCCACGGCCGAGAAGCCGTGGCTCAATTGAAGCGTGCTTTCGGCCTCGAACCTCGACGCGCGCATGGCCGTCTCCACGGCCGAGAAGCCGTGGCTCAATTGAAGCAGGCCCAGGTCGACCTCCTCCGTGCCGGCCAGTTTGCCGAGTCTCCATGGCCGAGAAGCCGTGGCTCAATTGAAGCAGCATGAAGATCAACAGGGTATCGCTGGTCTTGGCCCGGTCTCCACGGCCGAGAAGCCGTGGCTCAATTGAAGCAGCATGAAGATCAACAGGGTATCGCTGGTCTTGGCCCGGTCTCCACGGCCGAGAAGCCGTGGCTCAATTGAAGCCCGTTCTTCACGATGGCGATGGGAATGGGCGTCATGGGGGTCTCCACGGCCGAGAAGCCGTGGCTCAATTGAAGCGACCACGACGTAGACGAGTTCGACCGGCAGCGGGCGGGCGTCTCCACGGCCGAGAAGCCGTGGCTCAATTGAAGCGGCAGGACGAGTTCCTGCCAGAAGCGGCGTTCGGCCTGTCTCCACGGCCGAGAAGCCGTGGCTCAATTGAAGCCAAAACCCCGACACGCCACCGTCCACCATCCGCTCCAGTCTCCACGGCCGAGAAGCCGTGGCTCAATTGAAGCGCCAACCTGGCCACCACGCTAGATCTGGAGGGGTTCCTCGTCTCCACGGCCGAGAAGCCGTGGCTCAATTGAAGCGGGAAGAAGTACACTGTTACGCTTCCCAGCGGGCTGGAGTCTCCACGGCCGAGAAGCCGTGGCTCAATTGAAGCGACAGCGTGTAGATAGCGGCGGCCCGTTGCATCTGGGCGTCTCCACGGCCGAGAAGCCGTGGCTCAATTGAAGCGAGTACGGACAGGTGACACGGAGGACGCCGCTGGCCGATGTCTCCACGGCCGAGAAGCCGTGGCTCAATTGAAGCAAAGCCTCCATGTTCCTCTCCGGCGACCTCCACTCAGGTCTCCACGGCCGAGAAGCCGTGGCTCAATTGAAGCCATGTTCTGCGGATTGACTCTTACGCAAGTATCCTTCATGTCTCCACGGCCGAGAAGCCGTGGCTCAATTGAAGCAAACCAAGGGGGACCACCAATGCCCATGATCTGCTCCCGTCTCCACGGCCGAGAAGCCGTGGCTCAATTGAAGCGAGCGTGGGGGGACCACGGTCTGGATCGACGAGCTCATGTCTCCACGGCCGAGAAGCCGTGGCTCAATTGAAGCCGCAACATGGGCCGCGAACGCGACGGGCCTGCCGACAGTCTCCACGGCCGAGAAGCCGTGGCTCAATTGAAGCTCGCAGCCGTCGACCGCCGAGGGCGTGACCGTGGCCGTCTCCACGGCCGAGAAACCGTGGCTCAATTGAAGCGTAGCACTACGACGCGATGGTGCTCGACGACATTGTCGTCTCCACGGCCGAGAAACCGTGGCTCAATTGAAGCCGCTCCGTCCGCGTGTATAGGTCGAGCCACTGGTCGCCGTCTCCACGGCCGAGAAGCCGTGGCTCAATTGAAGCCAGCGAGCCTTCGGCGAGGAGGGCATCCGCGCGGTCATCTCCACGGCAGAGAAGCCGTGGCTCCATTGAAGCAATCCGCGCGCACGTGCGGGGCGCGGCCTCACCACGAGTTTCCACGGAGAAGAACCCGTGGCTCAATTGAAGCTCTGAGCCTTGCCTCGTCGAAAGGACAGGCGGTCTATTGAGCAATCGTTCCCATGCCCGCGGGGTGAGGGCCGTTTCATGGACGAGCGGCCAGCCATGCTTTAGTGTCTTCGTAGTCAAGGAGATGAGGCGAAGCCAAGACCGGTGGAAAGGCGCGGTCTAGTCATCCGTAAGGTACATGGTGGTGATTGGTCAAGGCCGTTGACTCGCCACTCGGAGCCGGGGTCCCGGTCAGGACCTGATTAGTCCACTACCTGAGTGACCTCGCGTCGATGTGTGGTCTGTCAAGCCGGCCGCATTGCGGGTTTGCTCTCAGAGCGGTAGAAGGAGAACGTCCGAGAAGGGCAAGAAGGCCCTGTCGGATATCGCCGACAGGGCCGGGGGTTGTTTGAAGTTCGTGCTTCTGTCTTTCTACTTAATGACGAGCCGATTCTTCTCGGCCCCACGCTTCCAACCTTCCCGGCCAGCTTGGTACAGCTCCCCCAAAGCCTGCACCAGCTGCCACAGCCCCCAGAGCAGCATGGGAACTCCATAGCGGACCATCACATAGGCGAGGCCCAGGACGCACCCGATCCCGAAGAAAACGAAGAACGCATCGAGCATCACCCGTCACCTCTTGAGATGAGCATAATTCGGGCGTGGCTGGCCGAGCGTTTGACGGCGGTGTTGACGTGTTCAGCATCTAGCAGGAGTTCGGCTTCTTGGAGGGCCTCCTTGGCTCGGTCAAGCCGGCATGACACCAATTCCTTTATCTGTGCGTTACAGGACGATCCCTTCCCGCTCGACGTTGCGAACGAAGGGCATGGCCTGGTAAATTGGCGAATACCACTCGCTCTTGCCGTAGCAGACGACCGTAAAGACCTTGCCAGTCTCCAGTTCAAGAGGGAACAGACTCTGGCGTATTCGATCCTCAACTCGCCAGTCCACGGCTCCGTCAAGCAGAACGAGGAGGTCGTAGTCAGAGTCCGCCTCCGCGTCCCCCCTTGCCCGCGAGCCATAGAGAACGACCTTTGCCGGTGGCGCGACTTCACTAATGGCATCACCACAGCGGCCCAGAAGGACCTCTTCCTGCCGGGAACGACCTTTGGAACTTCGGAGCTCTTTCATGGATTGGACCTCCCGAAGCAGAGGGAACAGACGTTTCTTACTCAACAGTATCCTATCATGGACTAGACGATTCCCGCCACGGATCAGCCTTACAGGAGATAAGTACGATAGGCACGGCCAGAACCCTCCTTTCGCGCAAGCCCCGGACTGGGGGGGCGGCACCCGCTTTCATAGGCCCCCCGCTCCCTTGAGGGCAGGAGTCGGCCGTCATGAACACGAATCCCACCACCGCCAACCCGGAAAAGCGAGGTGCCACGTTTCGATGAGGAAGCCGCTCAGAGTGGTGCTTATCTCGCTGCTTATCTTCATCGTCGACTTCGTGACCCTGGAGAACCGCCTCGTCACCACAAGCTCGACCCTGCAACTGGTCGGTGGGCTCGTTGCCGTCCTGGCTGTAGCGGGCATCGTGTGGGGACTCATCCTCATGGTCAAGACCGGCCGTCCAGGCCGGCTTCTCACGCCTCGCATCCGGCCGGTGCCAGCCACACCCGCCGAAAAAACGGCGGAACCGCCTCGACGACGAAGCCGGTTCCGCCCGCTCAAAGTCCTGATGGGCCTGGCCATTCTCGGCTCGTGGTTCATCGTGCTCCCGATCCTCGTCCATAAGAACCTCATCGCCCCGGCGGCGGACTACGTGCCGGGGCCGTGGGTGGCGGAGGCATTTCTCAGCCTGTTCGCCCTGGCGCTGCAGTGCTTCGCCCCGACGCCGGTGGCCCTGGTATTCTGGCCGTCCTTGGGGGTGGGCTTGTACTTCCTCTTCAGCCGGAAAGACAGACCCGTCCTGGACCCACTTCTCGGAATCGCGGCGGCGGTGCTGGTGTTCGTGTTGTTTCGCTTCGTGGCCCCGCTCTGACATCGGTTTTCGGCCCCATTCAACAGGCTCCCGCCGTGAGGGCTCACTCCTGAGCCAGCGTGGGCGGGAGCCTTCTTTATCGGCTCTATCGCTGACCGCAATTCGTCTCACGGGCCGGCAGACACGGAAATGCCACCCGCCGGGACTCAAAAGGGGGGGCGACTGATCGGGCGCGCGGCGGGCTCTACACCCCCAAAGGCCCGCTCTTTCCCACGGAGTTCCACGGCGGATGGCGCCAAAACCCCTCGACGGGGGGGCCGCGTTTCCTGCTGTCGAATACCTCGTTGGTGGACTCCCGATTCGGCGCCTAGTGTGGTAGTATTGAGCCGGAAAGCCGCTAACCTATGATTTTGAAGCCGGGTCGCCGTGCCGGCGCAGCGCAATATCGCCATGTCGCCGCGCCGCCATGTCGCCATGTCCATATCGCCATGTCGCCGCGTCGAAGTGGAGGGAATCGCAGCATGAAGATCCTGGTGGTCGACGATCACGAGATTGTCCGTGTCGGTCTGCGCGCCATTCTTTCGCGGCAGCCGGGCTGGGAAGTGGTGGGAGAGGCGGCCAATAGCGATGAGGCTGTGCGTCTGGCCAGGGAGACCAGCCCCGATGTGGTTCTCATGGACGTCCGCCTGCCCGACCGCAGCGGCACCGAGGCTTGCCGAGAGATTCTTTCCGACAGCCCGGGGATTAAGGTCCTCATGCTCACCTCGTACCCGGACGAGGAGGCGGTCTATGGTTCCGTGTTGGCCGGCGCTTCCGGCTATGTGCTGAAAGACATTGGCAGCGAGAACCTGTTGCAGGCCATCGCCCGGGTGTACCGGGGCGAATCCCTACTCGACCCGGCCGTCACCCGGTCGGTGCTTGGGCAGCTCAGGATCTGGCTCAAGGAGGGGTATGGCCAGGCCGGTCCGGCCGGGGCCGGAGAGGCTTTGACCGAGCGGGAGGACGGCATCCTGAGGTTCATCGGCGAGGGACTGACCAATCGAGAGATTGCCGAGCGCTTGTACCTGAGCGAGAAGACAGTCCGGAACCACGTCAGTCACCTCCTGGCCAAGCTCGACCTGAGAAATCGCGCCCAGCTTGCGGTCTACGCCACCACCAAGCGGCCTGCGCCAGAACGTCCCAGGGGCGGACCCGACCGCCGCCGGTGAGCCGGGGAAAGAGGACGAGGTGCTCATCATGACCGAACTGTTCACGGTCCACCGTCCGTTGGTCTTCTTCAGCTACGGGTTGTCTTTTTTTGTCATGGGACTGACGGTGGCCGTCCAGTGGCGAGGGATCTCCCGTTTGAGGCTGGCCCAGAACCTTTGGCTGCTGGCCGGCTTCGGACTCCTGCACGGCCTGGCCGAGTGGGGGTACGTCTTCGTTCCGCTCCAGGTGGGCTATCTGGGAACAGGTCCTTTTTTCACCCTGAAGGTCATCCACGCTACCTTGACGGCCGTGTCCTTTGCCTTTCTGTTGGCCTTCGGCTTAAGGGTGGTGTCCGCTTACCTGCCGCCGTCCCTCGCCAGTTGGCCGGGGTTGCCGGGGTTGGTGAGAGGCCTGCCGGTGGCCGTCATGCTCATCTGGAGCCTTTCGTTCGCCGCGGTTCGCTGGCTGGTCTTCCGAAACGACGTCGAGGCCTGGTTCGAGGCCGCTGATCTGTGGGCTCGCTACTTGATGGCCCTGCCGGGGGCGACCCTCACGGCGGCGGGGCTTTTCGCCCAAGCCCGCGAATTCCGGGACCTGGGCTATCCGCGGGTCTGGCGGGATTTTCGCGGGGCGGCGGCGGTGTTCGCGTTCTACGCTCTGGTGGCTGGGGTCATCGTCCCAGGGGCCCCTTTTTTCCCTGCCTCGGTGATCAATCAGGACAACTTCTTCCGGTTGACCGGAATTCCGGTGCAGGTCTTTCGGGCTGTCTGTGGCCTCCTCGTCGCCATCTCCGTCATCGGCGGCATGGAAGTCTTTGCCCTGGAGACCAGGCGCCGCTTGGAGGAAGCCGAAAAAAGGCAGGCCGCCTTGATGGAAAGGGTACAGATCGGCCGTGACCTGCATGATGGTCTGCTGCAAGACCTTTATGGCCTCTCCCTCCATCTCGAGGTGATTGGGCAACTGGTCGAAGGAGACGCGGCCAAGGCCAAGGCGGAGATTACGGCCATCCTGTCGACCCTGCGCCGGGTCACGCGGAGCGCCCGCTCCTATGTCCTCGGAATACCGCCGACCACCCTGACCGATCCGACGGTTCTGGACAGCCGCCTCCACGAGCTGGCGGCCGAGCTTAGGTTGATGGGCATCCAGGTGGAACTGTCCTTGGACCAGGAAGCCCTGCGCGTACTCCCGCCCGAGGTGGCCCACCAACTGGTGCCAGTGGCTCAAGAAGCCCTGGGCAACGTGAAGCGGCACGCCGGGGCGACCAGGGTGGAGGTGTGCCTGCGGCGTCAGGAGAAGGGCCTTCTCTTCATCGTCCACGACAACGGGCGTGGCTTCCTGCCCGACGCGGTGGACGAAAGGGTGCATCGCGGGTTGGCCAACATGAGAGCCCGAGCCGGGCAGATGGGAGCCCGGTGGGAGGTCCGGTCGGCGCCGGGACACGGCACTGAGGTCAGGATGGTCTTGGACCGGGACAGATGACCCTGGCAAGAGAGGTCATCTGTCCCGTCGCTTTTGGGGACAGGTGTAACTTTGCGAAACATGGCACAAACCCTGATAATCTTGGGAGAGGGGGAAAAGCTGACCTTTGGGCACCCAGTTGCCGAAGGGTCGGGTTTTGCCCAACGCTCCATATAAGGGGGAAAGCCATGTGAAGAAGTATCGCTGGATGGTCCTGTTGCTCCCTGTCATTGCCGTGGCGCTTCTGGCCGCCGGGTGCGGGACCAATAAGAACCAGACCCAGGTGGCCGACCTGCAACAGCGGGTAGGCGCCATCGAGAACAAGGTCGGCAACGTCGAAGGGACGCCCTTCAACGGCAAGGACGTCTCCATCCTCGGGACCACCCCGAAGCTTGCCATCACCATGCGGGAGTATGGTGACCGCTTCAGCGACATGTACTATGCCGCCAAGGGCGGCAACTGGGCTCTGGCCGCCTATCTCGACCATTACCTCCGGGCTTCTTTGAACTGGACCAAGGTCACCAAGCCCAAGGAACAGGACGCCATCAAGAGCTTCAACCAGGCCTCTCTCGACCCGCTCCTGGTCACGGTGGGAAACAAAGACTGGCCCGCCTTCCTGGCCCAGTATCAGAAGACCCTTGACGGCTGCAACGCCTGCCACAAGGCCTTGGGCTATGGCTTCATCACGCTCGGCATGCCGAAGGCCCCCGCCGACAACCACTTCGACTATACCCAGAAGACCGCGCCCACAGACTTCAAAGAATTCGTAATGCCTGGCAAGTAAACGTCTTGCGCCATCCGCGAAAAACCAGAAGGCGCCAACACCCGCCCGGGGTGCTGGCGCCTCTGATTATCTTCGGGGCCCGGCGGGCTCTTCAGTGCCCCCGAGCCCCGCCGCTCAACGATACAGATCCGTGCTCAGATACTTCAGCCCGGTATCGTTGACGATGGTCACGAGCTGGCCCGCCGACATGGTCCCGGCCACCTTCAGGGCGGCGGCCACGTTCGCCCCCGACGAATACCCGGCGAAAAGCCCCTCCTCGACCGCCAAGCGGCGGGCGGTCTGGGCGGCCTCTTCATCGGTGACGGTGACCACCTCGTCCGTCAGGGCGGGGTCGTAGAACTTGGGGACGGTCCCCGTGGCGATGCCCTGAATGTGATGCCCCGTGACGGGCCCGCCCGAAATGGGCGCCGATGTCGCCGGCTCGACCACCACCACCTTTATCTTGGGGTTGTGCTTCTTCAGGGCATAGGCGACCCCCATGGCGGTGCCCGCCGACCCGACCGCGGCCACGAAGGCGTCCAGTTGGCCGTCGGTCTGCCGGATGATCTCCGGTCCGGTGGTCTCGCGGTGGGTCAGGACGTTGTCCTCGTTCTCAAACTGGTCGACCCAGAAACCGTCGCGGTCCCGGGCGATCTCGTCGGCCTTGGCCTTGGCGCGCAGATAGTCCTGGGTGGTCACGACGCCCCGGGTGGGGGAGCCGGCCGGGATCAGGACGACTTCCGCGCCCAGGGCGCGGAGCATCTGCCGGCGCTCCTCGCTCATGGTCTCCGACATCACCGCCACCATGTGGTAGCCTCTGGCGGCGCAGACGATGGCGAGGCCGGTGCCCAGGTTGCCCGACGTCTGGCTGACCACCACCGAGCCGGGCTTCAAGAGCCCGCGGCGCTCCGCCCCCTCGATCATCCCCAGGGCCGTCCGGTCCTTGAGGCTCAGGCCGGGGTTGAAGAACTCCACCTTCGCCAGGACCTCGGCCGCAAGCCCCCGGGTGACCCGCTTGAGGCGCAGGAGCGGTGTGTTCCCAATGAGTTCGGTGATGCCGTCGGCGATCTCAGCCATTGACTGAATCCTCCTGTCTTGTGTCCTCGTCGTCCCCAATGTTCGACGCCAGCCATACAGGTTGAATTCGGCTTAATAGCCCGGCACTCCTCTACGTCGGGCCAGCCTGCGGGGTGTCCAGTGGCCCACTGACAATCCGGTAAGAGACGGGGCTGACCCTACCGATTCAACAGCTTTCGAGCAGGAAATCGTAACCAGGTCAGAGAAAGCTGGAGACCAACAACAGCTTCGGTTCGACAGCCGCGGAAGAGGTTACCTGTCCAGTGCCATCAACTTGGCAGGGGGCGGTGCGGGATGAGAGTCACAAACGTTAGGATAAGGAATTTCCGCTCTCTGGTAGACGTCACAATCCCAATGGATGACACCACGGTCATCGTGGGTGAGAACAACAGCGGGAAGAGCGCTCTTATCGATGCCATAAGGGCCGCGTTGACCCGCGTACCGTCCCGCCGGGGTTCGGCTTTTGCTGAGTATGATTTCCACCTACCTGACCAGTCAAGTGACCCCAAAGCCAGCCCTCCCATCTCCGTAGAGCTGGAGTTCGCCGAGAGCCGGCCGGACGAATGGCCCCAGGCGCTCATCCAGGCGTTGGCGGAAGTGGTTCAGACCGATCCTGTGCATGACGTCCACTTCATCAGGCTGCGGGTTACGTCGCAGTATGATCCTACCACCAAGAGCTTCGATACCGCGTGGCACTTCCTGTCCGCCGACGGTCAGCAGTTAGTGGGGAGGGCGGGTCTTGGGTCGAACCTCCCGGCCCTGCTCCAATACGTTCCTGTCTTCTACCTCTCGGCGCTCCGGGACGCGGATGATGAATTCTCGTCCGGCTCACACTTCTGGGGGCAGATCCTCAGGTCAGTCGATATGCCCGAAGATAAACGGCTGGAAATTCAACGGAGCCTCGAACAACTGAACAGTGAAATCCTTCAGGCGGACCCACGGCTCGGCAAGGTGACCGACACTATGGCCAAAATGAGGGGGGTCGTCTCCGCCGGCGGGAAAGGCGCGGTCGCCATTAGGGCTCTTCCACAGAAACCTTGGGAGCTCATGTCCAAGTCCGAAATCGTCGTGCGGAGCCTGGGTACGGATGCCTGGTTTCCGCTGAAACGCCACGGACAGGGTGTCCAGAGCCTGGCCGTCCTCTTTCTCTTTCAGGCCTTCGTCGAGCACGTCCTCAAGTCGGCCTTCCAACCTGAAAGCGAGCCAATCCTAGCCCTCGAGGAGCCGGAAGCTCATCTCCACCCTCAAGCCGCGCGGTCCCTCTGGGAGCGGGTTAGAGAGCTGCCCGGGCAGAAGATTATCACCACCCACTCAACACATTTCATCCAGCACGTACCCCTCAAGAATCTGAGGCTCCTGCGGCGGGTCGGCCCCGCGACCGAGGTCCACTCCCTTCCAAGGTCCTTTCCTCTGGTGGTGCCAGGGAGCCCTGGCTTGCACAAGTTCTGCTCGGCCCGGGCGCCAAAGTACTCGTTTGACCAGACCAATAGCCGTCTGGAGGTCTTCGGCACCGTCGACGACGGCGAGCTGACCGCGCTGAAGGGCTGTTTCAAGGGGTTTCCGGAGCCCGACCGGAGCAAGATTCACAAAGAGCTTGAAGAGCTAGCAAGAACCTCTCTGACGTTCATACCCGATGAGGAACTGTCTTCATTAGAGACGTTCGCTCAAAGGATGCGGGGTGAGATATTCTTCTCAAGGGCCTGGCTTCTCTGCGAAGGGCCGAGCGATTACTTCATCCTGCGCTGCTTCGCTGAGATGCTGGGGACCCCTCTGGACGCGGGCGGAGTCTCCGTTGTCGACTACCAGAATAGCGGCACACCTGGTGTTTTCGCCTCCCTCGCCCGAGCTTTTGGTTTCCCCTGGCACATGGTCTGCGACCACGACCAGGGTGGCAACGACCACATAGCCGATGTCTGCAAGCGGGGGTTCGACCCTTTGGAACTGAAGCATCGGATTCACCAGCTACAGGAAGGAGACTTGGAGCACTTCCTGATCAGGAATGGCTTTCAGGACGAACTGACCGATATCGCGTCGAGTCTAGGGGCTAAGTTGGCAGTCAAGCCGACTGACGCCAGGTTTCAGGACGCTCTCGCCGAGTTCCTTGGGGCTCACAAGGTAACGGCGGCTTCCATGTTGGCCAAGCATCTCCTATCATTGAACGCAAGTGCAAGCCGCGTGCCCCGATTCTTCAAGGATCTCATCGAACTGGTGGTGGGCGAGGCCAATGCTTGAAACGACCAGTTCCATGCTGAAAGCGGCCTTGGCCGAACTTAGCGATTCTCAACGTGAGGCGGCGGAATGGAGCAGGGGTCCGCTATTGGTGCTCGCGGGGCCGGGCTCCGGGAAGACGCGCGTCCTTACCGCTCGTATCGCCCGAATCCTCGATTCCACGCGGGACAGGCCGTTCCGTATCCTCGGGCTCACCTTCACCAACAAAGCGGCCGACGAGATGCGCGTTCGGGTGGAGCGCTTGGTGCCTGGTCAGGAACGCCGCCTTTTCCTCGGCACGTTCCACTCGTTCTGCGCCGATGTGCTGAGGCAACACGGGGTACATGTAGGAATCAAGCCGGATTACAGAATCTACTCATCAACCGACGACATCGCGGCCATCATGCAGGAGGCCGTGGCCAAGGCCTCGCGGGTCAACGGGTCCGTGTTGCCCACCGATACCACCCTCCAGCCCATCATCGACAACCTCAGAGCCCTCCTGGTGTCGCCGGAAGAGGTTCCAGCGCGTCTGCACGACCAGGAACTGGCCGGGCGCGTCATGGTGGTCTACCAGGCCTACGAGGAGCAACTGAAAGCGGCCAACGCCCTGGACTTCAACTCCTTGCTCTATCACGCGTGCGAGCTCTTCGGTAAGTACCCGGCCCTGGGCAAGCAGTACCGGACGGTCTACCAATACTGGTGTGTGGATGAGTTCCAGGACACCAATCACGCCCAGTACACTCTGCTCAAGCTCATGGCGGGTGGTGTGTTCAGGGAGGTCTTCGTGGTAGCCGACGACGATCAGATCATCTACCAGTGGAACGGTGCCAGCTACCAGAGGATTGAGAACCTCATCTCCGACTTCCAGCCCCAGGTCCTTCAGCTGCCGGTTAATTACCGTTGCCCGGCCGAAGTGGTCGACCTGGCAAACCGGCTGATCAGTCATAACCTACTCCGAACGAGAGACAAAGAGCCCCTCCAGGCCGTCCGTGAGCGGGCCCCCGTGTTTGGGAGCGTTATCCGCATCTCCGTGCTGGATTCGGACCGTGACGAGGCCGAGTTCGTGGCCGCCGATATCGCTGACCGGCACCGGGATGACCTGGGCCGGGTGGCCGTGCTGGGACGGAACCGGTCACTGCTGGAAGGAGTCAAGGGGGCTCTCCAAAGCCAGGGCATCAGAGCGGTCATCGCCCAGAGGCGCGACAGTTTCGCCAGCGCTCCTTTCATCTGGATGCACTCATGCCTGCGCCAGAGCAACAACCGTGTTGATGCTCGGAATCTCGAATCCCTGGTGGGTTCGTTCAACCAGATATCGGGTCTTGAGATATCCGTCTCCGACCTTGTGGCGACGGCTCGAGCGAAGCACGGTGACCTCCTGAGGGAATGGGCCGATACCACAAAGGCCCAAGCCGTCGACACCGACGTTAGGGAAGCCGCGGTCAACGTATCGGAGCTGCTTGTTCAAGGCGCAGATTACAAGGGTTTCGTCGACCGCTCCTTGGCGTGGTTTCGAAAGTTGGCGCCGGATAGTGGGACCCAGGAGCAGTTTGCCGGGTTCAGTGACGACTTGCGGGTCTGGACCGAACTGAGCAAGGACATCAGGGCAAGCCTCGGTGTCGCGCCATCCCTCCAGAACTTCCTGCAGGAGCTGGACCTCAGGTCCAAGGAACCTCCGGCTGACGCCTCCACGGTGACCCTGATGACCATCCACGGCGCGAAGGGCAAGGAATTCGACCATGTTTACCTCATCGGCTTGGCCGAGGATGTCATTCCCTCTTTCCAGAGCAAACGCCGGGGTGACCGCAGCCCGGAGATGGAGGAGGAACGGCGCAACTGCTTCGTGGCCATCACGAGGGCTCAGAAGACCCTGACCCTGACCCGGGCCAGAAAATACCACGGCTGGGCCAAGGAGCCGTCCCGCTTCATTCGAGAGATGGGTCTGGCGCCAGGGCGGGAATGAGCCGCGCGGGCCTCCGGAACCACAGCTCAGCACTCCCAGAACCACAGCTCAACACCTAGGACTTTGTAACCTGAGCCAGCTTCGGGTTTTTCGGGAAGACACACAAGGCGGATGCACGGCGCACCCGCCTTGGACATTAGCCTGATGTTTCCCAACCGGCAAGCTACCTCCTGAACAACAGCCAGAACAGCCCATACACCCCGATGATGGCCCCGGCCACGGCCAGGAAGTAGGGGAGAAGGATCTGGAACATGGCGATGGCGAAGGCCAGGGCGTCGAGCCAGCTGAGCTGGATCGGCTCCTCGGCCTTGTTCTCCTCGCCGCTGCCGGCGGCATCCGACCCCGGCTTGTCCGAGGCTGTACCGGGCTTGACCGCGTCCGCGCCGGCCCCGCCGGCCTCGTTGCGCAGAAGTCTCCGGGGCGGGTCGGGCCACAGTTGGTCGCGGTCACGGGTGGGCCATTTCCACCAGGGGCGGTTGGGCATCGGGTTATCCTTTCGCGATGCGGGATAGGTCAAGCCGTGGGAGCCACCGAGGGGGCCACCTCCGGGCCCCCGGCGCCGCGGCGCCCCACGACTCCCCATACTTCGTTGTCCTTCGACGTTTTCCTATCAGCCGGTCGGCGACTCCCGCGGCACCGGACCACCGAATCGCAGCCGCATGAGCGCCCCGAGCCACTGCAGGAGGGGCAGGTCGGTGGAGAGAAACCAGCTCCGGAAGGGCAGAGCGGCCATCGTCGCGACAAAGTGGTCCTGGTCGGCGGCGGTCAGGCCGTTGATGAACCGGCGCAGGGCGAGGCGGCTCTCGCGGCGGGTCGCCGCCCCGGGGATGCCCGTGTAGGGCCGCCCCTCGACGATGGCCTGGGCCGCCTCGAAGCCGCTGATCAGCGCCTGGACCTGACCGAACCCGGCCAGGGGGTCCATGCAGCCGCCGGAGTTGCCGGTCAAGATGAACCGGCCTTCCTGGCACCGCTCCGGGTAGCCGATGGAGTAGCCATTGACCTGGCTGCCCCCGAGCGGCCGGTGGGAGAACCCCCGGGCCTCCAGGACGCGGATGAAGTTGTCCTGCTGCCTGGAGTGCTCTTCCTCGGAGACGTCGGGACCGAAGGTGGCGGCCATGGCCGTGCTCCCACGCCACGGCAGGATGTACCCGTAGCCCTGTCCGGCCAAAGCCGGGTCCAGCCATACGTGGACCTCATCGGGGGCCACCGACCCCTCGATGACCCAGGCCGACCCCCGCAGGGAGGCGACCTCGTGCCACAGGCCGAGCCGCTTCGGCACCGTCTCCTGGCCTTCGGCCACGACCACGACGTCGAACTCAGGCCCGAGGGTCAACGGGTCGACTCGCTCGCCGAAGCGGATGGGCGCCTTGACGAGCCGCGCGAGCTGTTTCTCCCAAGCTCCCTCCTGGTTGCCGCGGAGGTCGAGGTGGCCAATCGGGCCGCGGAAGACGGCCTCGGCGTGAGGGCTGTGGAGGACGAGGCGGCGGATAGGCGAGGGCGTCCAGAGGTCCAGGCCATAGTGCCGCCGAAAATACTGGACAGCGTCGCCCACCGGCTGGTCGTAGGCGCGCAGGAAGACTTCGACGTTCGGGAAGCGCCCCCCGACCACGTCGTGCCGCTCAAAGATGACCGGCTCGATGCCGTGGCGCTCCAGTCCGATGGCGCAGGCCAGGCCGGAGAATCCGGCTCCGATGATGGCGACCTTTGGCCCCTTGCTCATGACGACCACCCCGATTGGCAGTGGCCTCTGTCAGGCAGCAGCTTCTTCATAAACAGTAGCCTTTGACGCGACGGCCGTGTCAATGCCACGGAAGCGAGGTTCGACATGAAACCACGGGTTTTGAGAAAAGGCGACACCATCGGCATCATCAGCCCGTCATCGGGGGCGGCGGGCCTCTTCCCGCACCGCGTCGAGCGGGGCCGGGCGGCCCTCGAGAGCCTTGGCTTCCGGGTCGTCCTGGCCGAGCACGCGATGGGTCGCCGCGGTTGGGTCTCGGGCACGCCCGAGGAACGCGCGGCCGACCTCCACCGGATGTTCGCCGACCCGGACGTCAAGGCCGTCATGGCGGCCATCGGCGGCGACCACTCGGGCCAACTCCTTCCGCACCTTGACTTCGACCTCATCGCCGCCAACCCCAAGGTCTTCGTCGGCTTCTCCGACGTCACCGTGCTCAACCTGGCCATCCACGCCCGGACCGGCCTCGTCACCTTCAACGGGCCGACCCTGATGACCGATTTCGCCGAGTTCCCGGAGCCGCCCGCCTACAGCGTCGAGCACTTCCTGAGGGCTGTCGCGGAGCCTATCGGCGGGGGCGCCCCTATCGGCGAAGCCGTGCCAACGCCCGCCCCCATCGGCGACCTGGCGCCCGCGCCGGGCTGGACAGACGAGTTCCTCGACTGGGGCACCAAGGCAGACCTGACCCGCCCGCGTGCCCTGAAGCCCTCGTCCGGCTGGACCTGGCTCAAGTCGGGACGCGGCGAGGGACCGCTGCTCGGCGGCTGCATCGAGTCGATGCAGCACCTGCGCGGCACACCGTACTGGCCGGACTTCCACGGCGCCCTGCTCTTCCTGGAGACCTCCGAGGACAAGCCCAGCTCCGCCTGGGTCGACGGAGTCCTCGCCGATTACGAGAACATGGGCGTCCTCGCAGCCGCCAGCGGGCTACTCTTCGCGCGGCCATACGGCTACGATGAAGAGGAGCGTGAGGCCCTGCGCCGGGTGATCCTCGAGCGCACCCGGGCCTATTCCTTCCCGGTCCTGGCCGACGTGGACTTCGGCCACACCTCGCCAATGCTGACCCTGCCCGTCGGCGTCCGGGCGGTCCTGGACGCCGATGCCCGCCGCTTCGCCATCACCGAGGCGGCTGTCGATGGGTGAGTCTCAGTCCAAACGCCCCGAGAATGAAAAGGCCTTCCGTGCTGACGGAGGGCCTTCACTGTCCCCATTGGTATATACGAGTATATATTCCCCGGCCCCCTCGGTCGTCGCCGAAGGGAACTCAAGAGCTACTTGCGCCCGATGGTCATCGTCCAGAAGGCGCCCCGTCTGACCATCCATTCGGTGAACGGCGAGGCCTCCATCATCTCTTCGATCTCGGACGGGACGTAGCTGGCCAGGGCCGAGCCGGTCGGCTCGTTGAGCCGCCGCAAGCCCTTGGGCAAGAAGACGCGCCGGGCGAAGGCGAAGAGCCAGTAGAATAAGTTGAGCGCGTCCCGCCTGACATCGAAGACGAGGAAGCGGCCGCCGGGCTTCAGGGCGCGGTGGAACTCCCTGAACACGGCCGCCGGGTCGGACCAGTGGTGAAGGGAGAGGGTGCTGACGATGAACCCGACCGAGCCGTCGGCGAAGGGCAGACCCGCGGCATCTCCCCGGACGAACCTGGTCCGGCCGAGTCCGAGGGCCGCCATGTTGGCGGCGGCGACCTGGGTCATCTCTTCGGACAGGTCGACGCCGATGATCTGCTCGTCGGGGAACTCCCGGGCCAGGACGGCGACCAGATAACCAGGGCCGCACCCGACGTCGACGATGGGACTTTCGGGCTTGAGCCGTCTCAACTCGCGGGCGACCATCCTTCGGATCAGTCGGAACTGGGGCGTGCGGCTGACCCGGTCATAGGCCCGCGCCGCTTCGGGGTCCTCGATTCCTTCGAGGCTGGCCTGCCTGGCGAAGCGGGGCCTGGTCAGGGCTTGGCCGACCAAGAAGGCGAGGATAACGGCGACGATCCAATCCTGAACCCTCAGGCTATCCATGGGCTCACCCCCATGGAACCACTTCTATGCGCGGAGCCGCCTATCCTGCGCGCTCCGTGGTTGGCCCGAAGAGCTGGCTCCTAGGATGACCGCAGTCGCTTGAAGACTTCCGCCCGCTCCTCGTCGGTCATCCCGCGGGTGGTTATGGCGACGTCGGTGACGCCGGGGAGGGCCTTGACGGCCTGCTTCGCGTTGTTGGACATGTATTCGGTGAGCGGGCAGCCCGGCACCGTCAGGGCCAGGACGAACGAGACATTGCCGCCGTCGATGTTGAGGTCCTTGACCATCTGCAAGTCCACGATGGACCGGCCGATCTCCGGGTCGTCGACCTTCTCGAGGGCCTTCATGACCTGGTCCTCGGTCACTTGGCCGCCACCGTTCGGGGTATGGTGTCCATGTGTGTTGGGCGTCGTGTTCTCTGGCAAACTGAACCCTCCTTAATGAGCAATCCCCGTTCGAGGGTAAGTGTTCCCTCGCCACGGGGATTGATTGCGTCAACCGGGTCATTTCTGGGTGAACTCGAAGCGCCCGCCGAACTCTTTCAGCACTCGGTCAAGGACGGCGATGGTCTCGGCGGGCTGTCCCGGCCCGCTCCGCAGAGCCCGGCGGAACATCGGGGCCAGGTCGGGAGCGAAGGACTCCAGGTCCGCAAGGACGCGCTTCGTAGCCTCCTGCCAGCGCCGGGACTTAGCGTACAAAGCGTTCAAGGCCTTTCGTAAGGCATCCTGGCAGATGAGGGCCGCGGTGGCTTCGTCAACCGCGCCGTCCGTGCCGCCCGGATAGCGCTTCTCCAAATCCATCAGGTCGGTGGTCAGGGAACGGCGAAGGGCGGCCTGACTCGCCAGCGCTCTTCCCTCCGCCGCTCGAGGTCCACCCGCGAGGCCAAGTGCTTGTGGATGTGGACGCCGTCGCGGATGGATGAGCGTGTCATCCTACCCTCGATGGCCGAATCGATGACCATGAGCTCGATGTCGCTGGCCGGGCCATAGTCGGCGCGGGCGACGGAGCCGAAGATGGCGATACCCTGAGTTGTTGGGACAGACAGGAGGTCGGACACCTCGGCACGGAGTGCTCTAGCCAGGACGGGGGTATTCACAGGAGGTAAGGAAACAGACTTCTCACAATCTGTCGTTGTAACTCACCTTCTTCGGGCTTGGCCCCCCGGCCTGGGCTATCAGCCCCAGTTGATGGAGGATGGTCTCCTGCAACCTCGCCAGTCCGCCCATCTGCGCTTCCTGTTCAACCTTGGCGCCCAACGCCAGGATCGTTCTGATCCACTCCGCTTCCCCCGCCGGAAGATCCCCGCGTGCCAGCAGGTGCTCCAGTTCCATCCGTTCCTCGGCGGTAAGCGGTATGCCCGTGACGGCCCCGCCGATGAACTCCAGCGTGGAGCCGATTCGGGTCAGGGGAATTCCATGCTCCTTGAAGACGTGCTCGACCGCGACGAAGATCCGGTGGCCGCCCAAATCGAGGTCGGTCCAGATGAAGCCGGGAACGGGCCGTGCGGCGAGGACCTTGTGGAGAAGCGCCGTCTCCGCCCGCCCGATAAAGCCACCGGCGTAGAGCATAAGAACCCGGCCGACCAGCGGAAGGTCTTCCCGTGCCAGCGCCTCAAAAGGGGTCAAGTTTTCAACGATAAGGACCGCGTCGGCTTCATTGCGGGTGACCTTCACGCTGGAGACCGTTTTCAACGTAAGGCAGGCGTAATCCGCGACCGCGTCGAGGCGGACCGCGCCTTGGCCGCCGGGCAACTCATACTCTACCGGCCCGACGGCCCGGAGAATCGGTTGGTGCTCGTAAACACCCCATTCCTCAAGGTTCACCCCAAGGCGGTTGAGGTCGCTCCGCAGCGCGGCCAGGGACTTGCTGTCGCCGGTGACGCGGACCGACAGCTCACGAAGGGGTAGATCCTCCCCGCGGGCCGAGGCCTCTAAGGCCTCTGTCAGCGCCAGCCAGAGCTGGCGGTACTTGCGCCTGCCGCACTTCGCCACGACGGCCCCTTCCGGTCCACCGGTCAGGTCCGGAGAGAGCCCGCCTTCGATGGCCTCGCGGTGGCGGCCGGCCAGGTCAGCCCAAGACTGGGACTCGGGTCGATCAGCCAGAGCGGCCAATCGCAGGGTGATACCCTCCATGAAGGTCAGCGTCTGATGGTCGAGGGCTCCCAACCGGCGCACCCCCAACGCTCCCGCGAGGGCCTCCGCGATGGCCGGCGTGACCAGGACCTCCCGCAGTTCAAGGGGTCTGGTCAGGCCCTGGCGCCGATAGACCAAATCGAACAGACCCTCGCGGGCCAGTCGGGAGAAAAGCGCGTCGAGGGTCGTCAGCTTGGCTAGCGCGGGCGGGGCGGACCGCAGGAGGGCGTAAACGCTACAGTGGAGGTGCCCGGGCAGGTCGGGCTCGGACATGGCCTCGGCGCCGACGGCTCGACTCGCCGGCCGAGCCAGCCGCACGAGAGCCCTGATCACCGCCTGCTCGCTTTCCGGCAGGGAGAGGCACACCTGCGCGGCCCGGTCAGCGGCCGCCGGTCGGTGGGCGGAGCGGACCAGGCCCACATCGGCTCGGCGCTCCGAGACACGGTATCGTCCGCACTCGCAGAACCTCGCCCGGACGATCCGCGATTCGAGGAATTCGCCTGAGGCCGAGGGCTCCAGGCGGTGAAGGCGCTCTTTCGTGAACTTACAGACGTGTTCCGTCATTGGTCGCCTGCTCCGTGGCCGCGGCCACCTGCTCGGCAGCCTCCGCCGGCATCGCTTGGGCGACGATGGGCCGGTCGGCGTAAGTCTGGTCCGACCGCTTGATGGTCATCGTGATGATTCGCCTGGCCGTATTCAGCACCGTCACGTTCTCGGTGACCGGTGTCGTCAGGATGAACTGAGCCTCGACCGCGTCGATGAACTCGGCGACCTCGTCGATGCGCTCCATGGACAGGTGGGCGAACGGCTCATCGAGGATGAAGAGGCCGGTTCGGGAACTCGAATCGGCGAGGCTCATCATCAGGATGAGGCTGGCGATGACCCGTTGCCCGCCGGAAAGCTTCGAGGTGTTGATCGGCCGGAAAGTCTTCCCGTCGTCGACGCTGACCTCCACCTCGAGCTCCACACGCTCCAGGGCATCGTCGGTCTCGGCCAGGCCATGCGGGGTCATCCGCACCCTGAAACGGGCAATCTCCGCCAGCCTTTGGGCGTTTCGTCGGTACCGTTCGACGACGGCGCTGATGACTCGCATGTAGTCACGACGGCAGGCGGCCAGCTCATCCTGGCCCCGTTCGGCCTCGCCCCGACACCGGTCGACATGGTTGCGTAGGTCGTCCCGGGCCTTCTGCTGGGCCGCGTAGGCCAGCTCGATGCCCGGGTCCCGGCATCCCTGGAAGTTCTCGACGTCGGCCCTGGTCGCGGACAGGTCCGCGTCGACCGCCTCCACGTTGGGGGAGCGGCGCAGGTCCTCGATCGACACATCCCGCAGCGCGGGACGGGACGTCCGTCTATCCCTTATCTGAAGGTCGAGGTCGGCCTGGCGGGCAAGGTTGTCGCCGTAGTCCCTTTCGGTCTCCGCCAACTCCGCTCGGAAGGAGGCCAGGTCCCTCTGGCCACCTTCGATCTGGGTCTCAAGCCGGGATGCCTGCCTGTCGGCCTTGGTCCGGGCGGCGTCCAGGGCCGCCCGCTCGCTCTCGAGGGCCGCGCCCTGAGCGGTGAGGGCGGCGTCTTCCTCCCGGCGCCGCTCCAGTTCAGGGGCATGCCTCTGCCATTCGAGTCGCTGCAACTGCTCCGCTGATGCCCGGTTGGCCGCCTGGCGGCGCTGGTCCGCCGTGGCGTAATCCCGCTGCGCTTCTTCCAGCACCCGGCGGTCCTCAGCCAGCGTCCGCCGGGCGGACCCCAGCCGGATGTCCAGCGACCGGCGGCCGCAGAAGAGGTCCCGGGCCTCGATGCACCGGCCGCCCCGCCGATCCTGCTGGTAGGCGTCAGGGGTGATGGTCGCCGGGCGATTTCTCAGGGCCTGGTAACCTTCGCGCACCGTCTTGACCCGGAAGACGCGGTCGAGGTCCTCGGCCACCCATCCGGGTACCCTGACGTCGTTGAACTTGACCACTTCGAGCAGCGAGCCGGGCGTGGCCTGGGGCAACGGGTCGGGGTCGTACTCGGAGACATAGAAGCGGTACCTCAGACGTCGCCCGATCTCCCTGGCCTTGACCGAGTCCCGGGGGTCCACCAGGACCATGAAGCGCAACCCGCCCAGAGCCGATTCCACGGCCACCCGCCAGTCGTCGTCGGCCGGCTCGACCAGCTCCGCCAGGAGCGAGTGGGGGATGGCCGCCCGTTCCAATTCGCCCCGCATCTCGCGGACGAAGTCAGGGTAGGGAGGAAGGCCGGCCTCGAGTTGTCGGACCTCGGCCTCGCCGGCCGCCACTCTTTCGGCCGCGAGGTCGCGACGGCTGCGGGCGGCGAGGGCGGCCGCTTCGGCCTCCTCGTATTCCCGTTGGATCTCCGCCGGGTCCCTGGCCGGAAGGCCGGCCGCCTTGGCTTCCAACTGCTCGAGGAACTGTCGTCTGGCGCGGACCTCGACCAGTTTGTCACCCAGCGACCGCCGCTGACGGTCGATCTCGGCGGTCTTGGCCTGGAGCTGATTGACCTCTTCGTTGACCTTGGCCAGCCGCTCCGTCCAGGCCCGAGCGTCGTGTTCCTTCTCCTCGATCCGGCCGCGCAGGTCGGTCAGGCGACCCTTGAAGGAGTTGACCGATTGCGTCAGCCGATCGGCCTCGAACACCAACCCGGCCAGCTCGGCTCGGGGGCGGGTCTCCTCCTCAAGGGTGTGCAGCTTCCCCTGGAGCGATTGGAACTGGAGATGCTGGTCTCGCTGGAGGCCCAGCTCAATAAGCTTGTGTTCCTCGACGTTGAGGTCTCCCACGGCCGCCTTGAGGTCCTGGCTGACCCCTTCGTATTTCACCTTCGCTTGCCGGTAGCTCTCCAGGATGTCATGGTCCCCCATGGCCTGAAGGATGGTCTGGAACAGTTCCCGCGGCTTCTTCTGGCAGAACTTGTGGGTCTCGCCCTGTTCGATGGCCAGGAGCTGCATCAGCGAACGGCTGACGCCGGCCCTGGACAGGTACTGCGAGTACTCGCCGGGCTTGAGCCACTCCCTGTCATCGTCGATACTCTCCTGAATGACCGCCAACGGGGCGTCGCCGGGCAGGATGAAATGACGCTTCTGGGGCACCCCGTTCCGGTGGACGATGACACAGCCGATACTGACCTGCTCTGTCTGCAGGTTGCGGTAGGCCGAGAAGATCCTCGTCCGCCCCTCACGGGGGTTGTCGACGACGAGCTTGACCATGGTGTTCCGGCGCCGGTCCAGGATGTAATCGGAGAGGCGCCGGCCGGAGCTGAGGTCGCCGCTGAACGCCAGACGGATGCCGTCGATGAAGGAGGTCTTGCCCGAGCCGTTGGGCCCGGCGATCATGTTGGTCGACTGGTCAAGTTCCAGCGTGAAGTTCTGCCAGCAGTCGAAATTCAGGAAGGTGACGGAGCGGATTCTCAGCACAAGGACTCACCCCTGACCGGCGCGTTCTTGGAGGATTCTCGGGATGACGCTCTCCCGTACATGGGCGGCCAGGCCCTCACCGTCGGCCAGGAGTTCCAGCATCGGGCCCTCGGTGATGGTCTCCAGACTGGTGTAGTTGATGAAGCCGTGTTTCTTGAGTTCTCGCAGGTACTGGTGGAACTTGTTGCGGCCCCCGAGGCGACGCCCGAACTCCTCGTAGAGCTGAGGGTAGCTGATTTCCCTTTCCCGCCGGAGGTCCTTCATGGCCTGTCCGGTCTCGGGAAAGAGGGTGGACGCCTGCCGGTCGGCCTGGCCGCGTTCGACCCGCCGTGGAAGGGCGAGACGAATCCAGACAATCAGCAGCAAGGCATAGCAGTTGGCGTCCCAGGAGACGTTCCCGGCCCAGTCGTAGGCCAAGGCTGCACGAGTCTTCGGCGAGAGGCGAAGGGAGTAGTGGGCCGAGTATGGGCTTTCCGCCAATTCCAGGCCGTGTTCGGCCAGGGCGCGCTCCACCTCGGTCCGGATCTCGGCCCTCAGCATGTCCGGGGCCTCCTCCCGACGGATCCAGCGTTGTACGTGAAGACGGGCCAGGATGTCGGTGACGACCTGGCGGTCATTGTCGGTCAGCAACTCTCTCACCCTCCCGGGGGCTATCCGATTCATCGTTCCTGATGACACCATCGGTCATCGAGGCCACGCCCGCCCTTCCGACGGGGACTTCTTCGCCGAGGTCCTTGACCGCCAGCGGGAGGCGTACCAGTCGCCCGACGGTGCCGCCACGTTTCGTGCCGCCGCGCCGTTGAAGGAGGCTCAGCAGGTGCAGGCGGAAGAAGGACACGGCCTTGTCTTCGCGGGGAACGAGGTCGCTGAGCGGCATGGCCTTGCCGTCCTGGGCGACGGCTTCGAGTTCATCCACGTATTGGCTGAGGGCCAGGTTGACGCGGGTCGGCTGCGCCTCGGCCTTGACCCTGGTGATCGTCCCCCATTGCTCGACCGGTTCCTCATTGATGATTTCCTTTCGCAGGACCGACTCGGCCACCGCGACGAGGTTGTCCGGAATGAGGAAGAGAGGCACCGGGGCGGGGGGCTGGATGCACTTCTTGGCCAATTCCGCCAGCTCCGTCGGATCGGCGTCGAGGAAGGCGGCGGCCACCTGCTCTTGGGTGACTCCCTCGGCCAGGGTCAGGAGTTGGCGCCCCATCGCCGTAATCACCCGGTTCATCTCGGACCGGTAATCATGCAGTTTCGAGAGGGTACGGTGGGCGGCCCTGGCCTCCATGAGAGCTCTGGCGTCGGAGTAATCCGCACGGGCCAGGACCTTCCGCGTCTTCTCAGAGTAAGTCAGGCTCTCCTCAAGATAACCACGGGTCTTTTCAATCACCGGAAGGGAGCCGGAATTCAGGGCATCGCCCGCGCGGGTCAAGAGGTGCTCCAAGCGTTGCCGGATCTGGGCAATCAGCGGCAGAGGGTCTCGGCCCGTTTCGAGCTGGAACTCCAGGCCATAGAGAGCTAGGCCGAGAGCGTCCGCCTCCGGCTGCAGACTTCGGAGGAAGGTCAACAGGGCGTGCCCGACGTGGGCCAGCGGGGTGAGCTGATAGCCCCGATCGGGGTCGAGGGTGAGCCACCCACTCTCCTTGAAGCTGCGAAAGATGTTCCCACGCCGGTCCGCATCGATCCAAGAGAACTCCCGCTCCAGGTCTTGATGGGTCCAATTCTCACGAGGCCTGGCGATGAGCTCGCCGATGATCGCGAAACGCAGCACGAAGTCATCCTCGCCGCTCTTGGTCAGTTCACTCAGCAACGGGTAGAACTGACGGAGCGCTTCATAGGGGTCAAGAGGCTCCCGGTCCAGGACCGGATCGGCGCGGTTGTCCCTGGCTTCTTGCGGGGCGCCACTGGGCATATCCTGGTTCCGCTGTTCCCTATCGGACATGGCGCTGAACGCCTCCACATAGGAATTAACCCGGCGTCCATTCGACGGATGGGGCGGGGGCTCCTGCAGATAACGGGTGACAGGTTCTGGAGGAGCGAATAGTGCAAGTTCTGGGGCAGCGTGGCTATTCGCTCGTACGGCTCAACCTCAAGAACCTACACCCGTGCTTGGGCACGGCCGGCAAGGCCAAAGTCCCGCGAACCTCGCCGAGGTCGCGGCCGGACCACACGTCGCGCACGTGCCATGGGCCGGCCTCGCCGGTGACGGAGGGGAGGTCCAGGGTGAGGTCGGCCGGGCCGTCGGTCCAGTTGAAGACGCCGATGGACCACGTCGCTCCGGCACCAGGGCCGCCGAGGCCACGCCTGCTGCCTTCGCCGCCACCCGCCTGCTCCTTCCGCACAAACAGCCCCGGCAGCCCGTCGCGATTGGGCCGCCCGGCCGCGTCGGTGCGGAACAGGTTGAGCGCCCGTGCCGCCGACCGCGCCGGCGGGAAGACCTCGGCCAGCATCTCCAGGCGCCGCGGCGAGACGGCCGAGAAGTCGTCGCTGGTCAGGAGCATCCCGCCGGACAGGGCGATGACCGTCGCCAGGCTCTCGACCTCGGGTGGGGTCAGCTTGGTCTGGCGGTCCCGCAGAAGCAGGCAGTCCGGGTCATTGAGCCACCAGCGGTCGTGGAGGAAGGCCCGGGTCAGGGTGTTGCGGACGGCGTTCTTCGTCCCGGGCACGGTCTTCTCCCAAGGGAGCGGCGTCGGGGTCCACTGCGGGGCGACGTCCTCGCCGATGCGCATCCCGTTGACCAGGCCGACGGCGGGGCCGAGGGGCAGGCCGCAGCCCAGGATGAAGCGGTGGCCGCCGACCGCCTCGCGCACGGCCTCGAGCCCTCGCCGCAGGGCCTGGGCCCGCGTCGCCCGCGGGTCACGGCGCCGCGCGGGCAGGGCCGCGCAGTACAGGAAGTCGATCTTGACGTAGTCGTAGCCCCACTCGTCGGTCACCGTGCGGAAGACGCGGCTCAGCCAGTCGATGACCTCGGGGTTGGTGCAGTCCAGGCCGTAGATCCGGCCGCCCCATCCGAGGTTGTTGCCGCCGTAGGCCGGCCGCCCGCGCTCGTCGCGCAGGACCCACTCCGGGTGCTCGCGCCATAGCCGCGACTTCTCCATCACCGTGAACGGCGCCAACCAGAGGCCGGGCTTGAAGCCGGCCTCTCTTATCTTGTCGGCCAGCCACCTCATCCCGTGGGGGAACTTCTCGTTGACCGAGAGCCAGTCGCCGATGGCCGTCTGCCAGCCGTCGTCGACCTGGACGTACTCCAGCGGGACCTTGTCGCGCAAGGCCTTGAGGTGCTCCAGGTTGGCCAGGACGTCGTCCTCGGTGACCTTGGTGAAGTAGTGGTACCACGTGCACCAGCCGGTGGGGACGTGGTCCCAGGTGACGGCGTGCGCGGCCCGGCCCGCTTCAGTCGCATAAAGCTCGAGGCCCTTGGCCGGGTCGCCGGCCCACAGGAAGAGGGTCTCCGAGGCCAGGGTCTCGCCGGGAGCCAGCTCACAGCCGTCGGCCCAGGAGCGGGCGACGGCCGTGGCCGCCCGGCCGTCCGCGGCCGCGCCGCGCCCGCCCGCCGCGTCGTGCCCATCGGGCCTCGCGTCGCCCACCCCGAAGACGACCTCGCTGATCTGGTCCTTCAAGGTCAGGAAGCCCACGACGAGGCCATCGCCATCGACCCCGATGGCCGAGAAGAAGTCCGAGCCGATGCGCCCCCGCCGCCAGGTGCCGCGGCGGGCCGGGTTCGTGCCCATCACCTTGACCAAGGGCAACAACGAGTCCGGGTCGCGGTCGGTCAGGCGCCGGACCTCGGCCGCGCTCCACGACTGCCAGCCGTTCTGGAAGACGAGCAGCCCGCGGGGGTCGCGGTCGGGAAGGACGCGCGGGGCGTCGAGCACAGTGAAACCGAGCACCCGCATGGGCTCCGGGGCTCGGTTGGTTAATTCCAGGCGAATCGTCACGCCGGGCCCGGCCGTCCCCAGGACCGGCCGCAGTTCCAGGGCGGGGGAGGGGACGCCCTTACGGGCGGAACCAGCCACGCCGTTGGGCGCGCCGCCGTGCCACACCTCGCGCCCGCGCCCGCCGCTACCCGCGACGGCCACCCCGCACCGCGCGCCATCGATGATGGCGCGCTCCCCGCTCCTCAGGCTCAGGCGCCCGCTCACCGGATCCAGGGTCAGCCGCAGTTCGCCGTTGGCAACCTCCACGCCCTCACCCCCTGGCGCTCGGCGCCGTGTTGGCCGGGCCAGCACCCATCCGCTCGGCCCGCTCGCGCATGTTCCGCCGGACGGCTTCCTCGTCGCGCGGTTCGGTCCGGGCGACGAAGAACCACCAGAATCCGCAGAGGGCCCAGAAGCTGATGGCGATGTAGAGCGCCCGGGTCATCCCGAAGCGCACCGAGAGCAGCCCGCCGAGGAACGGCCCGGCCCCGTTGCCGATGGAGTCGGTCAGGTTGAAGATCGACGAGATGGAGCCGCGGTTCTCGGGCAGGTTCACGTTCATGAGGATGGTCTTCGGGTTCGGTCCGACCATGGCGGCCACGAACCCGGTCAGGAAGGCCAGGATGACCGGCCCGAGCATCTCCGCGAAGCTCATCCCGGCGCGGGCCGGGTAGGCCACGACGCCGTAGGCCATGAACATCCCCACGTAGACCACGACGCCGAGGAAGATGGGCATTAGGGAGCGCCGGATGTTGTAGAGCTTCGTGCCGATGAGCCCCCCGGCGAAGCCGCCGGCGAGGACCCCGGCGCCGAAGACCATCATCATCATCGTCGCCGCCTGGACGCTGAAGCCGCGCTCACGGACGAAGTAGATGGGGATGGCGAAGGTCAGGACGCCCCAGGGCACGCTGCCCGGGATGCCCTGGATGAAGCTGAGGATGTTCGTCTTGACCCGGGCCATGGCCAGGTAGTTCGGCCTGAGGTGGTTGACCTCGGCCGACCGGCCGCCCGCGCCTGTCCGGCCCCCCGCGCCCGCCCCGGCCGTCTCCCCACGCAGGAGGGCCCGCAGTTCGGGCTCGGCCTCGCCGCGCCTTGGCTCCTTGACGAAGAAGTAGAACAGCGGGACCAGGACGAAGTTGGGGACCGCGGCCAGGATGAACGGCAGGCGCCAGCCATAGACCGGACCGATGAAGCCGGCCGCCAGCATCCCGAGGACCACCCCGAGGCCGGTGACCATGTTGATCCAGGTGTTGGCCAGACCGCGCTCGCTGGGCGAGAAATAGTCCGACAGGAGGGAGTAGGTGATCGGGATGATGCCGCCGATGCCCAGGCCGGTCAGCGACCGCCAGAAGTAGAGCTGGCCGTAGGTCTGGGAGAAGGAGGTCATGAAGCACGGGATCTCGCCGAGGAGGACCGTGAAGAGGAGCAGTTTCTTGCGCGAGGCGAAGTCGGTCAGGTACCCCCAGATCAGCGTCACCGCGGCCCCGATGATGATGAAGGCCGACGACACCGCGCCCAGTTGGGCGTCGTTGATGCCGAGGTCCTTCTCGATGAAGACCGCGTTCGGATAGAGCAGGTTCATGTCGGCGTTAAGGAAGACCGTGATGAGGACGAGGAAGACGAGGGCGACCACGGCCTTGCGGCTCATGCGCGGCCTATCCGCGGCGGCAATCCCCGCCGCGCCCGACTTGCTCATGCTTGTCCCTCCTCAATTGGAGCCCGCTTTCGACCGATAAAAAGGGTAGGCGGTCCCGCGCCGCCCGGCGAACCGGACTACCTCGCGATAGCCGGCCGCCCGCGCGAACTCGACGGCTTTCTCGAAATCACGCCCGACGTCGCCCGGCCGATGGGCGTCGGACGAGACGACGATGGGCACGTCGTGGGCCCGCAGGGCCGCCAGGAAAGCCGGCGCCGGGTACATCTCGCCGACCGGCTTCCGCAGCCCGGCCGTGCTCACCTCGGCGGCCAGCCCGGCGGCGGCGAACTCCTCCACCGCCCGTTCGTAAAGAGGCCGCAGGAAGGCCGCCGCGTCCTGCTCGCCGGGCCGCCGCGCATCTTCCGGCCGGTGCCCGAAGACCTTGATCACGTCCGGGTGCCCGACGATGTCGGCCAGGCCGGAGCGGGCCAACCGGCCCAGCATGGCGAAGTAATCGGCGTACTTGCGGCGGATATCCCCGCTCTTCCAGAAGGGAATGTCCGGGCCGAGGTCGAAGCCGACATCACCGAGCCAGTGTACCGACCCGATGCGGTAGTCGAACGGGTAACGGTCGAGGAGACGCCCGATGGCGTCCTCGGTCTCCGGGACGTAGTCGAACTCCACGCCGATCCTCAGGGGCAGGGGCAGCCCGCCATGGCTGCCTGGCCCGCCGGCTTGGCCGTCCGGCCCTTCGGCCCTGGCCTCCTCGAGCAAGGCGAAATAGCGGTCGAGGTCCTGGGTCCGCCGGTGGTTCTCCCACGGGTTGTTCAGGAGCCCGGCGGCCTGCTTGAACCGGTACATGTGCTCGGACACGCCCAGCTCGGCAAGCCCGCAAGCGGTCGCCCGCCGGACGAAGCGGTCGAGCCACGGTCGCCGGTACGGCCCCTTCTCGATGTGAACGTGATAGTCGGCCAGATTAACCGGCCCACGATTCAGAGCAGGATTCGACATACAGGGACTTTTCGACGCCCGGGGCGTTTAACCTCCGGGCGCGTCGCGGCCACTTCGGCCGTCGCGGCCATCAATTCCCGGGAGGCAGAATCCGATGCAGGCCATCTTCCTCGACATGAACCGGACCCTGATCCATTTCAAGGGCGACCCCGCCGAGCGGGCCCGGCAACTCCTGGCCAAGCGGGGCGTCTTCCTGCCCCATGAGAAGGTCGACGAGGCCCTCAAGCAGGCCCGCACGACCCACGACCCGGAGCTGGCGATGTTGGTCACGGACGACGACGAGCGCGAGTTCTACCGCCGCTTCGCCCGGACCTTCCTGAACGTCGGGGGTGCGCCGTCGCGTGACGGTCTGCTCGACGCGGTGGCCGACGACCTCTACGACTATGACGACCTCTACGAGGTCTACCAGGAGGTCCCCGAGGTCCTGGCCCGCCTGCGGGCGGTAAAGGACCTCGTCCTGGGCGTCGTCTCCAACTGGGAGCCGTCCCTCGGCCGGCTCTGCCGCCATCACGGCCTCGACCGATATTTCGACTTCATCCTGGCCTCCAGCGCGGCCGGGGTTCCCAAGCCCGCCCCGGAGATCTTCAAGAAGGCCCTGGCCCTGGCCAAGGTGCCGGCCGGCTCGACCATCCACGTCGGCGACAACTACCGTGACGACGTCCAGGGGGCGCGCCGCGCGGGAATCAAGCCGGTCTGGCTCATCCGCGACGTCAACGCCGACATCCCGCCGGAGGCGGAGCGTTTCAACGGCCCCATCATCCACGACCTGCGCGACCTTTTGGAGCTAATCGTCCCGCTCACCGACTGACACTGACGCCGAACAAGGCCCAGGCGGTCCGCCCGGGCCTGAAACTTTTCCCCCGCCGGGCTCGTTATCCCGATGGAACTCCGAGCGAAAGGGCCAGCCATGTCGACACCCCTGACCCACGACGAACAACTCATCGCCCAGAGCCGGTCCGGTAGCCAGGACGCCTACGCCGCGCTGGTCCAGCGCTACCAGCGAGTCGTCTACGCCACGGCCTACCGGATCACCGGCAACCCCCACGACGCCGAGGACGTCGCCCAGGAGACCTTCGTCCGGGCCTATTTCGCCCTCGACCGGTTCTCTCCCATCCGTGGCGGTTTCCCGGCCTGGCTGGTCCGCATCGCCACGAACCTCTCCCTGACGCGGCTCCGGCGTCGCCGGGAGACCCCGACCGAGGCCGACGAGCGGCTGCCGGACCTCGGGCCCGGCCCGGCCGAAGCGGCTGAACGGGACGAGACCCGCGAGGCCGTCAGGCGGGCGGTGGGCGAACTGCCCGACCGCTACCAGACGGTGGTCCTCCTCCGCTTCGTGCAGGACATGTCGTACGACGAGATAGCCGAAGAGATGGGGATCCCGCGGAACACCGTCGCCACCTGGCTCCGTCGGGCGCTCGGACTCCTGGAGAAGTCCCTGGGGGCGGTCGGTCCGCCCGGGGCGGCCCCGGCCCGGAGTGCCGGGAACGACATCGTCAGTCAGATCCGAGTGGTTGGGAGGATAGGCCGATGAGCGGTGACAATCGCCATAACTGCAAATGGGTGAGCGAGAGGCTCCTGGCCTACGTCGACGGCGAGCTTGAGGCCCGCGAGGCCGGGTTCGTCGCCGCCCACCTCGAGGCCTGCCCGGATTGCCGGGCGGCCGTCGAGGCCCTGACCGCGCAGGACGACTCCCTGGCGGCCGCCTTTGCGCCAGATGGCGCGGCCGCCGGCGCGGCCGCCGGCGCGGACTCGGGCCCCGGACACCTCGGCCCCGACTTCGCCGCCGGGGTCATGGCCGAGATAAGCCGGCGCGAGGAACTGATCCGGGCCAGCCACGGCCGGGTCCGTCCGGACGGCGGCGAAGCGCCCCCGCCCTGGATGACCTGGGCCAAGCCGCTGGCCGCCGCGAGCATGGTCGCCACGCTACTCCTCGGTAGCTACACCGCCCTGACCCTGGACGCCCGGTCATACGCCAAGATCCTCGCCTACGAGCAACGGGCGGCCAGCGAGGTGCGGGACAATCTTTGGTCGGTGGCCAGGAGGACCGGACTCGACGGGGTCCTCGCCCGCTACCTGAGCCAGCTGGACCAGTCCGACCGCTGAAACGTCCGACCGCTGAAACGCCCGACCACGGAGACCCTTTTCAGTCCCTGAATCCGCTTACTCCTGAAAGGATGGTTTCGCATGGCCCGTCGCAAGAGCCCCTTCCTGGCCGGCATACTGAGCATCATCCCGGGCCTCGGCCAGCTCTACAACGAGCAGTTCGTCAAGGGCTTCGGCATCCTCTTCGGCCTCGGGGTTGGCTTCCTCTTCATGGTCGTCCTGCCCGGCCTGTCGTTCGTCGGCATCGGCCGGTCCGACCCGCTCTCCTGGGCCCTCGACCCCTTCACCCGCGGCTTCAACGCCGTGTCGCTCAATAACGGGGCCATCTTCCTGCCCATCGCCTACGTCCTCGTCGTTGCGCCCATCGTCTGGCTCTACAGCCTCTTCGACGCCATCTTCACCGCCCGCCGGCTGAACGACGAGAACGGCTTGAACCAAGCCGCGCCACGCTACATGCCGAACGCGCCTACGACCGGCGTGATGCCCGCTTCGGGCGACTCCCCGGCGACCGGCGGCACTCCGGCGACCGCAACCGCGTCCGTTCCGCAAGGGGCCCCCATGGCCCCCGCCCATGGCCGGCCCCGCCGGGTCCCGCACGACCCGGGTCTCACCCCGCGTGAGGCGGTCATCTGGGGCATCGGCCTCGTCGCCCTGGGCCTGCTGGGCCTGGCCGCGACCCTTGACGGCGCCCTCTGGACCATCGTCAGCCGTGGCTGGCCGCTCGTCCTCATCGTCGGTGGTGCGTACTTCGTCTGGTCTGAACAGAACCGCAAGAACGCCCGGCAGCAGGCCGGCGGGCCGACGAACGGGACGGGGAAGGGGGACGGCCGATGAAACCGCAGAACGTCGGGCGCTACGTCGTCGCCGCCGCGCTCATCCTCATCGGCGTCGCCTTCCTCTCCGACAACCTGGCCCAGACCAACGTGGCCCAGTCCTTCTGGTCCCTCTGGCCCCTCGTCCCGCTGGCCCTCGGCGCCGAGCTCCTGATCCGCGCCATCCTGGCCGAGCGCGCGGTCCAGTCGGGCCGGCCGGCGGCCACCTTCCGGGTCGAGCCGGCCGTCGTCCTCATCACCATCGCCGTGGTCCTGATCGGCTTCGTCGGCACCCTCGCCCGCCCGGCCGGGCTACGCGGCCTGACCATCAAAGATATCATCGACGTCGACCTCTCCAACAACTGGGTCAAGCAGACGAAGGTCATCTCTCAGACAATCCCGATGACCCCCGCGGTCAAGGGGGTGACCGTAAGCAACCCGATGGGCCAGGTCATCGTCCAGCCGGGGACCAAGGACGAGGTCGTCGTCGAGGCGACCGTCAACGGGCACGGTCACACGACCGACCTCGCGCAGAAGGCCATCGAGGAGACCAAGGTCGACGCTGTCGTCAGCGGCGGCCAGGTCCAGGTGACCGTGACCGTCCCGCAGGACTCGGGGGGCGGCTCGGCCCTGATAAGGATCGATAATTACCGCTCCAACCCGATCGACGTGACCCTCACCCTGACCGTCCCCGAAGGCCTCGACGTCAACGTCAACAGTAGTTTCGGCAAGGTCGAGGTGACCACCGGGCGCAGCGTCAAGGTGACCAACCAGTTCGGAGCGACCACCGTGACCGGGGCCGGCGGTGACGTGACCGTCACCAACGACTTCGGCGAGACCAGCATCGAGGACGTGGCCGGCTCGGTGACCGTCAAGGGCTCCAACGGTAGGGCGAGCGTGGCCCGGGTCAAGGGCGCGGCCGACGTCCAGTCCAGCTTCGGCAGCCTCGAGCTGATCGACGTGGCCGGTAAGGTCGACGCCAGGACGAGCAACGGGTCCATCCAGATCGAACAGCCGGGCGGGGACGTCTCGGCCCGGACCAGCTACGGCAAGATCGAGATCACTGATTCGAAGGGCGCCGTCACCGCCCGCACCACCAATGGTGGGGTCGAGGTCCGGACGAACCACCCCGTGGTCGCCGACTACGTCATCGACACCAGCTTCGGCTCGATCCAGCTATCCTTCCCGCGCACTTCGAAGGTCACCGTCCACGCTCGGACGCAGTTCGGGGCGATAAGCTCCAACCTCGGGGGCAATCTGAGCAAGGACAACAGCCAGCAGACCTACGACGCCGCCCTGAACGGCGGCGGGGCCAGGATCCGGCTCGAGACGTCCAACGGCGGCATTGAGATCGACGGGCAGTGACCAGCCCGTCATGAGCCGCGCCCGAACCCAGCGCGTGTTTTCCTTAGGTCAGCGTTTAGGCCGCCGACAAACCGCAAAAACTATGGCCCAGGGCACCGGCTCTGGGCCATAACGCTTCCTTTTCGAGAAGGGGTGCAGACAGATGAGAGAGGTCCAAGGGTTCCCGAAGAAACTGGCCGATACCATCAAGGATGGGCTGGACCACGGCATCTCGGACGAGCAGATCGTCAAGGGCATGGTCAGCCTGGGCAACCTGGCCGAGAACTTCGTCAGCCCGGATTCCGCCAAGGAGTCCCTGGCCAAGGAAATCTGGGAAGAGGCCAAGCCCGATGAGAAGGAGACGATGGCCAAGGTCGTCCTCCGCGTGGCCAAGAAGAAGATGCACTGATAAGCGCTCCGACGCGAAGGCCCGGGTCCCCTTGGGGAGACCCGGGCCTTTTCCTACCTTGTCAGACTTTTTTGGTTAAAACGCGGGCGGGGCAGACTAACCTCATGGGCGCACCGCCGACCGCGCGTGCGCACGATGTCGCCTGTCGTCGCGCCGGCCCATACCAGCGCCCAAAGGGGGAACGCATTTGTTCAAGCATGAAAAGGAACTCCTGACCACCGTCCGGGTGGACGGGCCGAACCCGACCTACGCCGCCATGCTCGTGGAGCAGTTGGGTGGAGGGAACGGTGAACTGACGGCGGCCATGCAGTACATGGGCCAGGCCGTCGCCTGCACCGACCCGGCCATCAAGGACCTCCTCCTGGATATCGCCTCCGAGGAGCTGTCCCACATGGAGATCGTCGCTACGACGGTCAAGCTCCTCAACGGTGACCAGGTTTCGGCCAAGGACGTCACCAGCGGTACGACCGAGATGCACATCCTCTCTGGAACCGGTCCGCTTCTCGTCAACGCCTCCGGGGTGCCGTGGACGGCGGCCTACGTCAACGCCACGGGCGATCCCATCACCGACCTCATGTCCGACGCCGCCGCGGAGATGCGGGCGAAGGTCGTATACGAGTACCTCCATCGCCAGATTGAGGACCGGGGGGTCCGCGAGACCATCGACTTCCTCCTGAACCGCGAAGAGGCCCACAACGCCCTGTTCCAGGAGGCCATGCAGCGGGTCAGGGGGACCGGGGCGATGAAGGACTTCGGGACCACCGAGGACGCCACGCGGTACTTCAACCTGTCCAAGCCCGGCCGCTACTTCAAGCTCGAGGAGAACGAGCAGCGGATGATGCCCAACCCGGTCCGGCCGGATGACGAATTCGGCCCCGGCCCGCGCCACACCTAAACCCGAGCGCAGCCCATCCCCGAACGCCAGAAGCCGACCCCATAGCGACCCGCTTGAAAGGACCCGGGGCAGCGACCCCGGGTCCTTTCCCATGCTCTGGGCGGCCGCGCCGCGCCGCGCGCACCGGCTCGCATGCGGCGGCTCACGCGCACCCATCGAGGTTGACGGAATATGATACACCGTCAACCCGTGGGGAGGAGAGAGCATCGTGAAGCCAAAAGGCGCAAATCATCGCTCGGCCGTCAGAGCCGCGCCCCGACGCGTTCCCGGCGAGGTCCTGGTCCAGTTCACTCCGGAGGCCTCATCCTTCCATGTCGTCTCGGCCCACCGGAGCATGGGGGCTAAGGTCATCGACCGCCTAGACAAGGTCAACTGTCAGGTGGTCAAGGTCCCGCCGGGGCGAGAGGGACGTTACGTTGCCCGCTACGCGCGGCACCGGCTCGTTCGTTACGCCGAGCCTAACTACCTCGTCCACGCCCTGTACCTGCCCAACGACCCCTATCTCAACGGCACCTATGAGACCTCCCACGACGGGGCGATGTCCCAGTATTGGCTCCACAAGATTAGCGCCCCCGATGCCTGGGATAGGGTCAGGACGCTGGGGCCCGGGGCCGTCGTCGCCATCGTCGACACCGGCATCGACCATGAGCACCCGGATCTGTCCTCGAAGATGTTCCGTGACGCGGCCGGGAAGGTCATCGGCCACAACTTCATCACCGGGACCGATGACGCCATGGACGACAACGGCCACGGGACGCACTGCGCGGGCATCGCCGCGGCGGCCACCAACAACGGCGTCGGAGTCGCCGGGGTGAGCTTCAACGCCGTCCGCCTGATGCCGGTCAAGGTCCTCGACGGCTCCGGCAGCGGCTCGGTGGCCAATGTCGCCGCCGGCATCACCTGGGCTTCCGACCACGGGGCCAAGGTCATCAGCCTCAGCCTCGGCTCCTCGATGTACTCGCAGACCCTCCAGGAGGCCATCCTCCACGCCCGGAGCGAGGGGGCCATCGTCGTCGCCGCGGCCGGCAACGACGGCCGGGCCGTCTGCAACTACCCCGGGGCCAACTTCCACGTCCTCGGCGTGGCCGCCACCGGCCAGGACGACATGTGCGCCGACTTCTCCAACTGGAACATCGGCGTCGGCCTGGGCGCCCCCGGCGTCAACATCCTCTCGACCACGCCCGACCGTCCGTGCGAACTCAACAACTACGGCTACCTTCAGAACTACGACTCCATGGACGGCACGTCCATGGCCACCCCGGTCGTGAGCGGGCTCATGGCCCTGCTCCTGGCGGCCGAACCGGGCATCACCCCGGAGGACGCCATCGGCCGCCTGCAGGCGACGGCCCGGAACGTGGCCGGGACGACCGGCGACGGCTGGGACGTCCACTATGGCTACGGCCGCGTCGACGCCAAGGCCGTCCTCGACGCCACGCCCCGCGGCAGCGGGCTTGGCTGCGTCTATGGCCAGGTCGTCAACAAGAGCGGGCTGCCGGTCTTGGGCGTGCAGGTGTCCGCCGGCGGCAGGTCCTATCGGACCGGCGCCGACGGGATGTTCCGCCTGGCCAACCTGCCGGCCGGCAAATACGACGTGGTCGTCCGCAAGGGCCTCCGCTGGAACTGCTGGACCGCCAATAAGACGGTGGCCCTGGCCTCCGTCGAGGTCAAACCCGGCCAGGACACGATGGCCCGGCTGACCGCCTGGCCGTGAACGACCCCAGGGGGTGGCGGTCGCGTTCATGTCTTCCCGTTCTACGTGGATGAACGTGTGCCCCCGCTGTTTGGCGGGGGCACACGTTCATACGTAAGGCCGATTTCGGCCAATGCTGTCCTTGGGACGTCCACTCCGGATCCCATGGGCTTCTCGGCACTCCTGCTTTCTCGCAGTGTGCTCTATTTCCACGCTAGCACCACCAACCCGGTCGAAGTTCAAGGCCTCGCCTGCCACGCGCACACCCACAAAGCATGACACGAATTCCTTCATTGCTCAGCGCACTCCACTCTTTCAAGCTCTGGGGGTCAAGATAGGATAGCGGGTTGTCTTCGGCATCGGCGTAAGGGCTCATTCCCGGGAGATCGAGGCCGGCCATCACCAGCGGATCGGGAGCTGTGAAGCGCCCGAGGCCCGGCGCATAGTACCCGCCCGGAGGTATACAGACCCGAAGACCGGGTCGTGGTTCTGGCCGCCGAAGCCGAAGGTGTTGCCGTCATTCAGCTTGTGGGACGGGTTCAGGCGGCCGTTCGCGGCCGGGAGCCCATAGGGGCTGTATGTGTACCTGTCAAAGACCGAGCCCTGGGCGTCGGCGAGTTGCCTGACGCTGCCCAGGCCGTCGTAGATGTAGGTTGCGGCCTTGCCGTCCGGCCCGATGCCAGCCAAGCGCTGCAGGCCGTAGACGAAGGTGTCCCTCGGCTGGCCCTGTTCGTCATAGGTGGCCAGGACCTCTGGCAGCGGGGCCAGGATGTCGTTGACGTAGCTCAGATCAAGGTCGTAGACCTTGTTCTTGTTGCTCTTGTCCTTGCCTTTGGCCTTGCCCTTGCCGTGAGTTTCGCCGGAGCGGCCGCGGCTTCCAGACTTGCCGCCCTTCTCTTGGCCCTTGCCATTGCCCTTCGAGCCGTCAAGGGCATCTTTCTTGGCCTGACCAGGCGGGACGTCGCCTGAGCCATTGCCCTGGCCATTGCCATTCCCGCCAGCATTGGCGTTACCGCCGCCATTCCCGCCGCTATTGCCTTTTCCGTTCCCACCGGCGTTGCCGTTGCCGCCGCCGTTCCCGTTAACTCCACCGTTGCCGGTGAGGTCCCCATCCTTGACCTTATCGGCTTTGTACCAGCCGAGGTGCAACCCGTTGTCGCCGGGCTCCTCGACGTGGGCCACAAGCCCGACGCGGTTGCCGTCGCCGTCGTAGGTGTAGTCGACGTACTTCTTGCGGTTGGGCCCGCCGTCCTGATACACCTCGACCAGCCGCCCGGCCGCGTCGTAGATGTACTCGGTGGTGAGCCACTCGTCCTCCTCGGGCTCCTCTGCGGCGGGCTGCCCATCGATACTCTGCCCATCGACGATCTGTCCGTTGGCGGCCTCGCCCTCGGCACTGGCGGCCGCCTCATCGGTCGGCGTGGCCGCCGAACCCTTGCCCGCTCCCTTCCCGCCGGGTGACGGGCCGCCGTTCCCGCTCGAAGCTTCGTCGGTGCCCTCGGGCTTCCCTTCTTCTTCCTGGTCCTCCTCGTCCCCGCGGGGGCCCTCGGTGTAGACCAGGCGCCCGTTGGCGTCGTACTCGTAGGTCGTGACAATGGGGTCCTTCTCGCCGGTCCGGGTGCTCGTCACGATCTGCCCGGCCGCGTCGATGTCATAGATGGTCTCAGAGACCTTGAACGTCCCGTCCTTACCGTACTCGCCGCGCGCCTCGGAGATGAGGTTCCCGGACGGGTCGTAGGCGTAACGGTAGAACTCGCCGTTCGGCCGGACGGCCGAGATGAGGCGCCCTGCTCAGTCATAGGTGTAGTCCGTCCGGTCGGTGTAGTCCTCCGTGACGCCGGCCACCTGGCCGGCGGCGTCATAGTCGTAGACGTAGCTGGAAGCGATATCCCCGTTGGGCTTGGTGTTCTCGATCAGGCTCAGATCCCCGGCCGGGTCGTAGCCGTAGAACGTCGATGGACCGTTCGGCCGGTTCAGCTTGACCGGGCGGTCCAGGTCGTCGTAGGTATAGGTGTAGTTCCCCTGGGGGCTGTAGACGGTCTCGAGGCGGCCGAGGCTGTCGTAACCGTACCTTACGGTCTGGCCCTCGGGGTAGATGACCGCGGTCACCGCGCCCGTCTCGTCGTATTCGTACCCGACCTTGCGCCCGCTGGGATCGGTCACCCCGGCCAGGCGGTAAAGGTTGTCGTAGGTGCAGAGGGTGACCCCGGTCAGGTCCTTCATCCACTGCCGCAGGCCGGACTGCCTTGTCACTTAGTGTTGAACCCAAACGTCTTCGACACCCTGCATTGTATTAGCCGGTCCAACTGAAGCGTTATCTCCCCGCGGTTTGCGGCTCCGAGAGCCTCTTGAACCTCACCCAAGTGGTTGCACAGATGATTGACGACAGACCTCATGGTCGAGATCAGATCCTTGGGACCACTTATTTCGAAGGGGATCTTGAGGACGTGCATCACATCCCCCAATGAGTACCACTTAGAGCGCGAGATGGGAACAAGGATTTCGAACCATAGTTCCCCCTTGTCGCGGGTGAATCTAAGATCTATCTCCGAGATAGACAGCACAGCGCAAGCGTCGCCGAAGTGCTGCTCGTCATGCTCCACTCTGTGTATCCGAATTGGGAAATCCCGAGCCAGCTCGTTTACCGCCGCCACAAAGTCCGACACGGTGTGCAACCTCCTACCTGATGAGTCTTGAAGCGTCTTTCGCCAGATTGTACCCTTGGGAGAGCAGATATTCGATTTCTTTCTCGTAGAAACTCCCGGGCCGAACTTGCTCAATTGGGGTAGCCAAGATAAACTCCTTGCCCGCCTTTGCAGCCCGGTCGAGGAATTTCTGGTTAGCAGCCCATTTTTCCGCCGCGGTCATCTTGTCCCATATCCCCTTTGGAACGGAGAAAGGCTTTGTACCGAGCTCCTTTGACAACTCAACGTACTCGGGGAAATGTCCGATAACCTTAACATTGGCTGCGACCCCAGCGGCCCTGTCGGCGGCTCTGCCTGCCTCCGCAACCTTCGACGTAATTTTGCGAAGTGCACTAGCCCCAACAAACGGGATGAAGGCAGCTGCTACAGTTATCAGACGGTCCGTGCCTGATAGCTTCTGCCCGGTAACTAGGTCAGTACCGGTCAGGACCTCCATTGCGTCTTTCATGTCACCCAGACCGGGAACGAATGATAGCCCTATACTGGCAATTGTCCCAACCCATGATGTGCGCGCGGTCTGTATCTTCTCAACCACCAGCCCGCTCGGGTCTAGGTACGCCAGGGGTTATCCTCGCCGTATGCGTACGGGCTCATCCCCGGGAGCTCGAGACCGGCCATCACCAGCGGATCAGGAGCGGTGAATCGCCCCAGCCCCGGCGTGTAATACCGCGCTCTAAGGTAGATGGAGCCGAATACCGGGTCGTGATCCTGGCCGCCGAAGCCGAAGGTGTTGCCATCGTTCAGTTTGTGGGACGGGTTCAGGCGGCCGTTCGCGGCCGGGAGGCCGTAGGGGCTGTATGTGTACCTGTCAAAGACCGCGCCCTGGGCGTCGGCGAGCTGCCTGACGCTGCCCAGGCCGTCGTAGACGTAGG
This sequence comes from Bacillota bacterium, assembly GCA_021787335.1. Classification (GTDB taxonomy): domain Bacteria; phylum Bacillota; class Sulfobacillia; order JAJYWN01; family JAJZPE01; genus JAJZPE01. The sequence goes on from JAJYMC010000062.1 coordinate 232,650, forward strand.
CCGTGGCCTTGCCGTCGGGCCCGATGCCGGTCAGCCTGCAGGCCGTAGACGAAGGTATCCCGCGGCTGGCCCTCTCCGTCATAGGTGGCCAGGACCTCGGGCAACGGGGCCAGGATGTCGTTGACGTAGCTCAGCTCAAGGTCGTAGACCTTGTTCTTGTTGCTCTTGTCCTGGCCCTTGGCCTTGCCCTTGCCGCGGACTTCGCCGGAGCGGCCGTGGTTATCGGGCTTGCCGCCCTTGGTCTGGCCCTTGCCGTTACCCTTCGGGCCATCGGGGGCATCTTTCTTTGCCTGGCCGGGCGGGACGTTGGCCGACCCATTGTTGCCCTGGCCATTGCCATTGCCGTTCCCGCTGGCGTCACCATTGCCGCCACCGTTCCCACCGGCGTTGCCGTTACCGCCGCCGTTCCCGTTACCTCCACCGTTGCCCGGCAGGTCCCCGTCCTTGACCTTGTCGGCCTTGTACCAGCCGAGATGCAACCCGTTGTCGCCGGGCTCCTCGACATGGGCCACAAGCCGGACGCGATTGCCGTCGCCGTCGTAGGTGTAGTCGACGTACTTCTCGCTGTTGGGCCCGCCGTTCTGATAAACCTCGATGAGCCGCCCGGCCGCGTCGTAGGTGTACTCGGTGGTCAGCCAGTCGTTATCGGCTTCCCCTTTGGCGGCCTGCCCGTCCACGGTCTGCCCATCAGCGGTCTGGCCCTCGACGCCAGCGACCGTCCCATCAGCCGGCGTAGCCGCCGAACTCTTGCCCGCTCCCTTTCCGTTGGACGACGGGGCAGTGTTCCCGCCCGTAGCTTCGTCGGTGCCCTCGGGCTTCCCTTCTCCTTCCTGCTCTTCCTCGTCCCCGCGGGGGCCCTCGGTGTAGACCAGGCACCCATTGGCGTCGTACTCATAGGTCGTGACGATGGGGCCCTTCTCGCTGGTCCGGGTGCTCGTCACGATCTGCCCGGCCGCGTCAACGTCATAGGTGGTCTCGGAGACCTTGAACGTTCCGTCCTTGCCGTACTCGCCGCAGGTCTCGGAGACGAGGTTCCCGGACGCGTCGTAGGCGTAGCGGTAGAACTCGCCGTTCGGCCGGACGGCCGAGATGAGGCGCCCGGCGGCGTCGTAGGTGTAGTCCGTTCGGTCGGTGTAATCCTCTGTGACGCTGGCCACCTGGCCGGCGGCGTCATAGATGTAGACGTACCCGGAGACGAGGTCTCCCTTGGGCTTGGTGTTCTCAACGAGGCTCAGGTTCCCGGCCGGGTCGTAACCGTAGGTGGTAGTCAGGCCGTTCGGTCGGTTCAGCTTGGCCGACCGGTCAAGGTCGTCATAGGTGTATGTGTAGTTCCCCTCGGGGCTGTAGATGGTCTCCAGCCGACCGAGGCTGTCGTAGCCGTACCTCGCGACCTGGCCCTCTGGATAGGTGACCGCGGTCACGGCGCCAGTCTGGTCATACTCATAGCCGACCTTCCGCCCGCTTGGATCGGTCACCCCGGCCAGGCGGGAGAGCTCATCGTAGGAGTAGAGCGTGACCCCGGTCGGGTCCTTCATCCACTGCCGCAGGCCGGCCTGATCGTAGCCATAGGAGACGGTCGTCCCGTCAGCGTAGGCGACGTCGGTCAACCAGCCAGCCGGGTTGTAGGCGTAGGCGGTCATCGAGCCGTCGGGCGTGGTCTTGGCGGCCATCCGGCCGTCGGGGTTGTAGGCGTAGGAGGTCTGGCGCCCCAGGGGGTCGGCAACGCCCGTCAAGAGGCCTCGGGCGTCGTAGGAGTAGCTGGTGACGCCGCCCCGCGGGTCGGTCGCCGCCCGAAGGCGGTCGGCCCCGTCGTAGGACAGCTTCATGACCTGGCCGAGAGGGTCGGTCTTGGCCAACAGGCGGCCGGCCGGGTCGTAGTCATAGGTCGTCTGGCGGCCCAGCGGGTCGATGACGTTGGCGACGTTGCCCGCCTGGTCGTAGGCCGCCGTCCGGCGGTTGCCCAGCGGGTCGACCGCAGCGGTCAGCCGGTTCAGGGCGTCGTAGTCGTAGACCCAGAGCTGTTTCGCCGGGTCGATGAGCCGGGTGACGTTGCCGGCGGCGTCGCGCTCGTACCGGGTAATCCGGCCGAGCGGGTCGGTGACGGCCGACACGTTGTCGCGACCGTCGTATTCGTAGACCGTCCATCCTTCGCGGACGTCCTTGGCCCGGCCCACGCGGCCGGCCTGGTCGTACTCATAAGCGATCGTGGCGCCGGACTGATAGGTGACAGTCAGCGGCCGGTTGGCGGCATCATAGGTGATGGCCGTCGTCAGGTCGTGGGCGTCGGTGGCCCGGAGGAGGTTCCCGGCGACGTCGTACTCATAGCGGTTGGCGCCACCGACGGCGTTCCTGGCCACGGTGACGTGGCCGGCCGCGTCGTACTCGAAGGAGCTTGTCCCGCCCGATGGGTTCCGGACCGCGGTCAGGCGCCCGTTGATGTCATACTCATAACGGGTGACGGCCCCGGTGGCGTCCTTGGCCTCGGTGACCCGCCCCTCGGCGTCGCGCTCGTAGGTCGTCGTGTTGCCAAGGGCGTCGGTCTCGGTGAGGACGTTGCCAATGAAGTCATAGGTGTAGGACGCGCCCCGCCCCAAGGAGTCGTGGACTCGGGCCAGGGTGCCGTCGACGTTGTACTCGTAGGTGACGACGTTTCCGCCCGGCAGCGTCTGCGAGGTTACCTGGCCGCGCCAGTTATAGGCCATGGCCTGGACGCGCCCCAGCGCGTCGGTGACCTTGGTCGGCCGGCTGGCGGCGTCGTAATCGTAGCGAGTGACCCCGCCGCGGGCGTCGGTCACCGTCTCGGGCAGACCGATGGCGTTGTAGGTGAAGGTGGTCAGGGTGCCCTGGTCGTCCCAGATTCGCGTCAGCTGGTCATCCGCGTCGTAGGCCAGGTGGGTCACGGCCCCCGACGGCTTCGAAACCATGATGAGGTTGCCGCGGGCGTCGTATTCGTAGGTCGTGCCGACACCGGTCGGGTCGCCGTAGCTGGTCAGGTGCCCCTTGGCGTCGTAGGCCATCGCCCACTCGTTGCCGTTGGGGTCGGCCATCGAGGTCAGGTTGCTGTCGGCGTCGTAGCCCAGGTTCCAGGTCACATTGTCGCGGCCCTTGACCGAGGTGACGTTGCCGAGGGCGTCGTGGGTCGTCACCGTGGACAGGCCGTCCTTGAAGAAGGCCCGGCCGCGGTAGCCGTACTGGTCATATTCGAAGCCGGTCTTCTTCCCGTCGCGGTTCGTCCGTTCGAGGAGGCGGAAGCGCTCGTCGTACTTGTCGATGATCTGCTTCCCGTCGGGCGGGGTCACGGTCACCAGGCTGTTCTCGCGGTCGTAGGCCAGGGTCGTCTTCTGGCCCAGGGCGTCGTACTGCTCGACCACCCGGTAATTGTCGTCGTAGACGTTGCGGAGGACCGTCTTGCCGTCTGGCCCGACGATCTCGGTCATCTGGTCCTTGTCGTCGTACTTGTAGGTCGTGGCCTGGCCGTCGACCGACGTGACCACGGTCAGGTTGTCGACGCTGTCGTACTGGTATGTGACCTTGCGCCCGGAGTGATCGGTGACGGACTTGATGCGGCCCCGCCCGTCATAGGCAAAGGTCAGGCCGCGGCCGGACTGGTCGCGAACCGAGGAGACGCGAAAGAAGCCGCCCGCGGTCGTGTGGGCCACGGTCAGGGACCGGCCGTCAAGGTCATGGATGGATGTCAGGGAGCCAACGGTGTCGAAGACGTAGGTCAGCCCGGCCTGGGTCTTGAGGGAATAGCCGCCGGCTTGTTCCCTAGACAGCACGTCGGCGACACCTGGCGGCTGCTCAATGGCCCCATTCTTAAGGTGATAGTTGTCCTGCCGGCCGTCCGGCCGGGAAACCACGATGAGCCCCGATTGGCTGAGGTCGAGGGCATACTCGAAGCTATGCCGCCAGCCGTTGCCGAGGGCTCCGAAGTAGGGGTCAAGTGAGTTGTAGTACCGCTCGAAGATAATGGGCAGCCGCCCGTAGATGACCAGGTCGGTCTCTGAGTGGACGAAGTTGCCCGTGGCCGTGTTGATGGGGTCGGCCCACTGCCCGGAGGTGTAGGAGCCGCCCAGGGTCTCTTGCGCGGCGCTGGGGGCAAGGTCGCCGTCGTATTTCTTGAGGGCGTTATAGAGGGAATCGCGGGAATTGGACGGATCGGACGTGATCCCCGCCGGGCTCTGGGCCACGGCGACGATGTGGTTGTAGCCCTCGTTGAGAGTCACGCGGGTCGACCACGAGCCGCCCGATGGGGTCAGGGTGGCCACGGTACCGCCGTTGTTGGTCACGGTGACCAGGGCGACCGGGGCCCCGCTGTTCGAGATCGTGCCGGCGACCGACACCACGCGGTCCCCTGACACGCTGGGCAGGGACGAGGTGATGGTCGGTGCCGCCGGTTTCGGGATGTAGGTGAAGGAGGCGCTGGTTGCGTCGCCGGGTATGCCGTCCGCAAACAGATAGGACGCGGTCACCGTGACCGTGCCGCTGTTCGGCGGGGTGAACGTGAAGACGTAGCTGCCACCGGACGGCGACGACGTCGACTGCTGCAACGTAGATCCGCTGGCGCTAACAGTGATCCTGGCGCCGGTAACGGCTGGGATCGGCGGTGAGAAGCTGGGGACCGGTATGGAGACCGTCTGATATTGCGTGTACAGCGGGTTACTCTGGAAACTCATCCCCGTCGGCGCGGGGTGCGGCGGAGGCGGCGGCGGGGGTGCCCTCTTGACCGTCAGGCCGGTGGATCCGGAGAATCCGCTCCACTCATCATTCGGGGCGACCGTTATGGTGTAGCTTCGTCGGGCCACTGCGGAGAACCGAAAGAGAAGGTGTTGGTCCCGAGGTTCCCATAGGTCGTATAGGATGCGCTGACCGGGCCGGACACGGTGATCAGCGTCGGATGAGGTATTGTGTCATAGGACCATGTCACAGACAACGTCTGCCCGCTCGTTGGGTCGTAAGGGTTCGGGCTGACGCTTATGCCTCCAGTCACCATCGGGGTGATGACGCCGCTGTTCTTCGCGGCGTACGCCGGGCTGGAGACGACCACCAGAGCGAAGACCAGGATTGCGGAAACCAGACGCGATCGAACTACCCTCATTAAGGCCTAGACCTCCGTAAAGCCGATTGCTGCTGACATGCGTTCCCTTGTTTATGCAATCGGCTGGAAACGGCATCCGTTTGAGGGTTCCCGGTCGACTCTAACCGGCAGGTTTCGACATGCATAGCGGCTGTAGCTCGTGCGTTGGACAAGCCGGTGTCCGAATCTTGGACACCCCACCGCGGCCGAACATAATAAGAGAGCCTCGCCGGTCCGGCGAGGCCCAGGTTGATGTAAGAACCACTGTTCGTTCCTTGAAAGGCTAGACTGCGGTCACCTTGGCGCTGGCCTCCGCCCGGGCGAGGGCGGTCGTCACCGAGAACAGCCCCAGGGCCGCGAGGGCGGCGATGAAGAACGGCGAGGCGGGCCAGAAGCCCTTCAGGTAGCCGGCCAAGGGCACGAACACCACCGTCGACAGGTTGGTGATGGTCCCGATGGCCCCGAGGGCCACGCCGCGGATGGCATCGTCGACGGCATGGACGCGGAACGCGTCCGACGAGACCATGACGAACTGGAAGCCCACGGCCATTGCCGAGTAGCCAAGGACGATGGACACCAGGCCACGCTGCGCCGACCAGAGGAGGGCGGCCATCCCCAGGCCGACGCCGGCCAGGGCGAGCACGCGGTACGGGCCGAACCGCCCGACCGCCCGCCCGGCCAGCGGGCTGGCCAGGGCCGCCAGGAGAAACCCGAGGGCCGCGAAGAGCTGGATGGTCGGCTTGCTGAGGGTCATCGCGTCGCTGGCGTGAAGCGATAGGAACGGTCCCCAGATGGTCATCGAGAGGATGGCGTTGTAGAGGATGACCGCCAGGAGCACCAGGCGCAGCCGCCCGGAGAGGACGTCGCGGAAGGCGAAGGGCTTGCTGCCGATGGTCTCCGGCCGGGTCTCGCGCAGGAATAGATGTCGCGTCGCGCCGGTCCCCACGAGGACGACGGCGGTGATGAGGAGGAGTCCCTTGGCCCCGATGACCGGCAGCAGCCACGCGCCGAGGAGCGGTCCGATGACCACGGCGACGCTGATGGCCCCCTCGAGGATCCCGAAAGCCCGTCCGCGCTCGGCCGGCGGCACCGACTCGCCGACGAAGGGCGAGAAGACCGGGGACTGAACGGCGTTGAAGACGTTCCAGAAGATGAGGACGAAGGCGAAAGGCACCCACGACCGCATCAGGGCGGCCGTCCCGATGGCCAGGGCGCACAGGTAGGTCGGGTAGACGATGATGGGCAGGCGGCCGTGCCGGTCGCCCCAGCGCCCGCCCTGGTACTGGACGAGGGCCGAGCCGGCCGCCCAGACCGCCGCGGATAGGCTGATCTGGAAGTCCGAGGCCCCCAGGTCCCGCATGATGAGCGACAGGATGGGGCTCCACAGGGTCATCGAGCCGACGTTGAAGGCCGTGGTGGCGGCCATGACCGCGACGTTGCGGCGGGTGTCGCCGCCACGCCGTGGTCCGGCGCTGGGCGGTTCCTTGGGTGTGGCGTTGGCGTGGTCCATGGCACCCTCCATTCCATGCGCTGGGGCGCGATTCCTGCCGTATCCCGCGTTTGGCGCCCGGAGAGAATAGGGCAGGAATGAGACCATCAGGAAGGGAGGAAGATGAGTGCCCAAGGGCAACATCACTCAACGCGAGCTGCACAGCCTCGAGGACTGCATGGCCGTCAACGAGATCATCGTCAAGAAGGGCGAGTTCTTCGCCGGTCTGGTCCAGGAGCGGGAGGGCAAGGAGATGATCAAACGCCATTGCCAGGAGCATGAGCGCCACATCCAGGACCTGGCGCAGTACGTGAAGTCCTCGACCACCATGCAATGACCCGGCCGGCCCGGGCCGACCCAGGTGACCAACCCATGAAGGGGAAAGAAAGGTGAGGTGTAGGTTTTGCCCAACACGTCAAAGGGTGGCGGCGGCACGACCGGCGGGACACTTGACGAGAAGACCATCATCACCGACCTGCTGATGTCCCACAAGTACCTGGTCGACTCCTACAGCAAGGCGACCGTGGAATCGGCCGACCCCAAACTCCGTGACCTATTCCACAAGCTCTACACGGAGTGCCTGCGCGACCAGGACGAGATATACAACCACATGAACTCCCACGGATGGTACAAGCCCCCTGAGGCCTCGACTCAGGAGGTCCAGAAAGCGGAGCAGAAGTTCAGCCAGACCGTATCGCAGATGGGGATCCAGGGCTGACAAGGGTCAGCGAGAAAGGGGCCGCGGCGATTGCGCCGGGGCCCCCGTCCGTCTCCTCTGCTCTTTCAGATTGAAATCAAGCCGCCGTCCTTCGGATGGTTCGCAACATGGAGAGATACCCAACGACCAACAGGACTGAGGTGATGAGAGTCAACACCCACAGCTCCGTGTAATCAGGAGAACCGGCGAGGAGAGACCGAATCACACCGACCGAGTGGGTGAGCGGGTTGGCGTAGATCAGCCAGCGAAGGGCCGGAGGGAACGTCTCAGGTGGAAAGTAGACCGCGCTGATGTAATTGAGAGCCCCCACGGCGAGGGAGCTGATGATGCTCATCCGGCTGATATCCCTGGCCAGGTAAGTCAGGCCCGTGATCAACCCCACGACGGCGATAGACTGCATGACCAAAGCCAAGAGAGTGACCAGGAGGGCCCTCAATGATAGGTGAAGGATGAGCGGTTCGCTGACGCCCAGAAGGACAAGGGAGATGACGAGGGCTACGGTGCATGCTCCCCAGAGCTTCCCGAGGACGACCGCTCCCGTCGGCACTGGAAGGCTGAGCAGATACCGCACCCTTGTCGTCGTCAGGTCAACCGTAGCGACGATGCTGGCGGTGACCCCGGTCAGGACCATGGCGTAGGCGATCCAGCCGGTCGCAAAGGTGAGGTAGTAAGTCGAGTCGCGAAAGGTGGCCCGAAAACCGTAGACCATCACGGCCAAGCCAAGCAAGCTGGAGAAGAGGCTCGGCACGATGACCGTCCAGCGTCGCAGGCTTTCGCGCAGGTCGTGGGTCCACAGGACGATCACGCTATCCACGGGTCATGCCCCCCGCTCGGCCGCAAGCCGCAGGATCTTCAAGCCCTTGTCGGAAATCCAAGCGACAAGCCGGGGCAACAGCTCTTGCAGATCATCGGCAATGACCGTGAGATCTGCCGGTCCTGGCGGCATCGGTATGGTTGTGGCCTGAGAGGCATCCAATCCCAGTTTCTGAAGCAGGTCAGAGGCCTCTTGACCATCGACCCAGACCACCTTGGCATTGGCGTCTGCCGGCAGGGCGATTCCCCGCGCCCTTAGCGTCCCGATGAGCTCTTCCGTGTTCGGCTTAACCTGGAGCGCATCCGCCGTGACCACTCCCGGCAGAGCCCTCAGTTCGTCAAGCATCGACCGCTGCCAATCGGCCACTCGGATTTCCACTCGTGCCCTGCCCGTATGGGTCATAGTGGGGACCTCCTCTCTCGGATGAACCAAGCCTTCGCTGAGCAAATAGGGCTCAGCCCCAATGGCTGATACTTCCTCAGCGTCATGCGAGATCACCAGGACCGCCGCCCCGCGTTCAGCCAGCTCCCTGATACGTCCCCAGACCAGCCTTCTTGACGATGGGTCGAGTCCCGCAGTCGGTTCGTCCAACACGTAGACCTCAGCCTCGCGGAGGAAAGCCTTAGCCACCTCGACCTTCTTGAGATTGCCCCCGGATAGCTGGAATAGACGCTTGTTCCCGGGCTTCACTCCCAGGTCATCGAGGACCCCGGCCACCCTGCGCAGGGCGTGCGGTATGCCATAGATACGGGCATACAAACCGAGGGCCCCGGCCGGGGTCTCGAGCGGGTCGAACAAGGATTGCTGAAACACATTGACAACGAGCCTCCTCGCCCGATGGTCCCGGAACGGGTCGCGCCCACCAACTTGAACCCTGCCCCCATCCACGGGGATCAGTCCGCCGATTATCTCGGCCAGGGTTGTCTTGCCTGCCCCGTTGGGGCCCGATAGGGCGATCACCTGGCCGGGGTCCAGCCGCAGGGTAACTCCTTTCAAGACGTGATCTCTGCCGCGGCGCTTGACGACTCGTTCCAACTGAACCATCATCGGGCTACCCCCCGTGGGAACGGACCGCAAAGCCTTGCCATCAATCGGTCGAACTCTACCCGGGGCTCCGCGATCAGCGCAGTCAGTATAGTTCTCAGTGGGTCGGAGAGGGGCGCCGACCACGCAACCATTGCTTCCAGTACTGCCCCGTATAAGGGCCCTTCTGAGGGGTGAGTATGGTTCAGAAAAGCTATGACCTCATCGAGAGCCCGATTGCCGTGGTCGACATCGCCCGAAACTTGGCTTGGGGGAAGCTCCCAAGCCATGAGCTGGTCCAGGTCGATGGCGAGCCCATGACCATAGGCGTGTCTGACTTCCTCCACCAGGGCTGGGAAGACTGACTTGACTACATGGTAGCCCGCCAATTGGGCCAGCCCTTCGATAGCCCAGCGAGGTAAGGGCTGCCCGAGCGAGAGCAGGCCCATCTCAAGCCATTCGTGGGCGCAGTGCCAAACGTTACGGGCTAAGTCAAGCTCCGGACGCCACAAGACCACGCGCTGAAATGATTTGAACACACCGATGAACCCGTAAACCTGGGTCTTCGAAGTCATCAACAGGTGAGAAGGGTTTACTACCATGGGTGGCGTAACGGTACTGTGGAAAGCGTCAACCACCTTAGCAAGTAACCGTCTGACCTCGGTGACCTTGCTCGAAGCAACTCCGCGCTCCACGTCGACTGTAACTGAGCCGATTGAGAATGAAGCGACACCTTCAAAGGGCATTGTGGATTCGGATAGGTCGCCAACTCCCCGGCGGAACAGCCTGACTGGTAAAGCCCCTTCGTTCTGTCCCTGGGGTTTGCCCGGCATTCCTGAAGCCTCCCGATTATTAATGGAAGGCCCTAATCGGGCCTTCCCAGGGTTTGCTGTCTATTCCTGTAGTCCGATGATGATGATGTAATCTGGGGTGACGATAATGACCACTGAACCTCCCATAGATTCACCACCTTCGTCTGACTGAGTTCGTCAAGCGCCTGACGCCTGACAACAAGATAGGAATTAGCTGACATGTATGCACCATCCAGTTGAGGAATTATATGGAGCAAACTGTTTTTCCTACCGAACCGATTGGAATCGAGGAGAATTCCGCCCGACATAAACCGACACTTCTCGACCTACCTTCGCAATGGCGCATCAGGGCATGCTACCTCTGAAAGGGGATGGCAGCCCATGTTTTGCGACGAAAGCAACCGCCCCGGTGGCGAAGTCTTCACGACGCGGCCGCCCGTGGGCGGTCCGTCGGTGCCCGGCGACCCGGACTCGCTCGTCGATCTCGATTCGCCCGACGATTTCGTGATCGAGGAAGCGAGGCCGGACCAGCCGGGGCGGGGGCCCGGCCGGCGGGGTAGACCCAACGCGGCTCCGCCGGGGCCCGGTGGTAAGGAAGGATCCAGGCCCGGCGATTCGCCCGAGGAGTACTGGCCGGAACCGCTGTCCGGGCCGCCCAGCTCACGGCGACCGTCGCCTCGAGGCTGAAACACCAGGGGGGATATGGCTTTGACGGCTCCAGGCTTCAAGATCCGGGACGACCTGTACTGGGTCGGCGCCCAGGACCCGCAGCGCCGCCTGTTCGACATCATCATGCCGACGCCCTACGGGACGACCTACAACTCCTATGTCCTGAAGGGCGACCAGACCGCGGTCATCGAGACCGCCGACGAGAAGATGGCCGACCGGTATCTGAAGGACCTCGGCGGCCTGACCGATCTGGCGGCCATCGATTACATCATCCTCGACCACACCGAGCCGGACCACTCGGGGTCCCTGGCCAGGCTGCTCAGCGCGGCGCCGAAGGCCACGGTCATCGCCTCCAAGGCGGGGGCCAGGTTCGCCCGGGAAATCGTCAAGGCGGACTTCCCGGTCCAGATCGTCGGCGAGGGAGACACCCTGGACCTCGGCCGCGGCCGCGTCCTGAGGTTCATTGACGCTCCCTTCCTGCACTGGCCCGACAGCATCTTCACCTGGCTCGAGTCGGAGCGGCTCCTCTTCAGCGGCGACGCCTTCGGCGCCCACCTCGCCGGGGACATCGGGGAGGACGGGGGGGGCGACTACGCCAAGGCCTATCGCGACTACTTCGACGCCATCATGCGGCCGTTCAGCCCCCAGGTCCGGCAGGCCACGGCCAAGCTCAAGGACCTCCCGGTGGAGGTCATCTGCCCGGCCCACGGCCCGGTCCACCTGAAGGACGCGCGCCACTGGATCGACCTCTACGAGGACTGGGCGTCCGAACCGCGCAAGGAGGCGCCCATCGTCCTCATCGCCTACGCTTCGGCCTACGGTTACACAAAGAAGCTGGCCGAGGCCATCGCCAAGGGGGTCGGCGAGGTGGGGGGCGTGGTGGCCCACGTCTACGACATGACCGGACTCGAACCAGCGGCCCTCGCGCGCCACGTCGACATGGCCGACGGCCTCCTGGTCGGCTCGCCGACCATGAACCGCGACGCCGTCCCGCCGGCCTGGGCCTTCCTGAGCCACGTCTCGGCGGTCATCAACCGGAACAAGCCGGCCGGGGCCTTCGGCTCCTATGGCTGGAGCGGCGAGGCCGTCAAGCTGCTCGAGGAGCGGATGAAAGGGCTCCAGTTGAAGGTCCCGTTGCCGGGCCTGAAGGTCAACTTCGCCCCCTCCGAGGAGGACCTGGCCAAGGCCCGCGAGTTCGGCAAGTCCTTCGCCGCTCTGGTCAAGGAGGGGCGGGCGGCGTCCGCCTGACGGCCGGCGCCAGGCTGACGGCCGGCGTCAGGCTGACGGCCGGCGGGAGCGACCGGGAAGGGTCGGCCGACCCTCGTCAAGCAGGAATTGATGGGCCCAGGCAAGAAGAACCCCCCGTTCACCAACGGGGGGTATTCGTTTGCTGCAACAGATCGCGGTCATCGCCGCGGCGGCCGTCGCCGCGGGCATCCACAGCCTCGCTCCGGACCACTGGTTGCCCTATGTGCTCCTGGCCAAGGGGCGCGGCTGGTCGACCCGCCGGGCCCTCGGCGTCACCGCCGCCGGCGCGACCACCCACCTCTTCGCGACGACCATCCTCGGCCTCATCATCGTCTTTGTCGGGGCCGAAACGACGGTGCGGTTCGGCCGCCGGGCCGAGCTCTTCAGCGGCATCCTGGTCATCGCCATCGGCTTCTATCTGCTGTGGGCGAGCAAGGCGCGCCTGGGTCATCACCACGGGCACCACGACCATGACCATGCCCACGCAGACGGCCAGGATCATGCCCACTCAGACGGCCACGATCGTGCCCACGACAAGCACGGGTCCGCCGCCGCCGACTTCCGGCTGGGTGCCATCCTGGGGGCGAGGCCGTGCGCCGAGTCCATCCCCATCTTCCTGGCGGCCAGCACCCGCGGCGTCTTCGCCTCCCTCGGGGCCGTGGCCGCCTGGGCCATCGTCACCGTGGGGGCCATGGTCGCCGTCGTCTGGCTGTCGCTCCTCGGTCTGCAGGCCGTCAAGCTTGAGGCCCTCGAGCAACACGGGGAACAGATCAGCGCATGGCTGATCATCGCCATCGGCGTCATCGTCGTGGCCGTCACTCTCTGATAGCCGGGCCGGGTCTGTCCTCGCTATCCAATAGCAAAGAAGACCCACCGCGTCGCGCGGTGGGTCTCTGCTTTTGGTCCTTCAACTCATCGGTACGACCTGTTCCACCGGCCCGTGCCAGGCGTGGAACCACACCTGGCCGCTGTAACCGTTGACGCTCAGGACGCCGTAGGGCTTGCCGCCGCTCTGGACGGTGAAGTTGTAGTAGCCGTAGTAGGCCAGGGCGCCTGAGCCGATGGTCATCCCCGCGGCGTTGGCCTTGACGAAGGAGGCGGCTCGTGAGCGGGCGTCGGCCTCGGTCACGGTCATCGTCGTCCCATCGTTGCCGGTCGTGCCGGGTGCTCCGGGCGTGGCCGGCGTGCCGGGCACGCCGCCGCTACCCAGCGGTCCGCCGGGGCCCATCATGCCGAAGCCGCCCCAGCCGGGGCCCGTCCCGCCGGCCGGTCCTCCGGCGCCGCCCGCCGTCCCGGCCCCGCCCATCATCCAACGCATGCCATAACCCCAGGCCGTCCCGTACTTGAGGTTCCAGAGCATGTTCGGGCCCATCTCCGGGTAGACCCGGCCCGACGTGCGGTCGACGAGGATCTCGAAGGCCCCGCGCCCGGTGCTCTTCTCGACCACCTGGGCGTAGTAGGGCGTGCCCTTGAACTTCCAGAGGTCGGTCACTTTCAGGTCGGCGTTGCCCAGGGAGGCCACGAAGTCGGTGGCCGCCTTCTTGGCCGCGTCGGTCCCGATGTCAGGCCCGGTGGCCGTGCCCCATCCGCGCCCGCCCTGCCCTGGCAGCATCGGCAGGCCGTAGTTGCCGTCGCGGGCCAGCCCATAGGCGCTGCCCAGCGGCCGGTAGTACCGCACCGTGTAGAATCGGAAGAGGCCGATGCCGGCCAGTCCGACCAGCAGCAGGACCAACCCGATGACCGGGAACTTCCGCTTCATCGCCCCGCCCCCCCTTCGAGCCGTGACCGCATGCGGTCATATTCCTCATCGTTGATCTCCCCGCGGGCGTAGCGGTCGCGCAGGGTGGCCAGGGACTGATCGCCGCCCCTGCTCGGCCCGGTCGCGGCCGCTCGGCTGTTGCCGACCAGCCATCGGATTAGCAGGTACGCGCCGGCGATGACCAGTGCCCAGCAGATGACCATGAAGCCCAGCGGCCACCCTCGACCGACGAAGCCGGCCCGTCCATAGCCCATCATCCAGCGAGCCCAGGGGTGGACTCCGTAAAGCCCGGCCGACCCAGGCCCCCACATGGCCGCCGGCCAGCCGACGACGATCCAGGCCAGGAACAAGACGGCGACGACGGCCAGAACCACCGTTAAGACGCGATTTGTCAAGAGACATCCCTCCTCGGCGGTATTCTGCCCGTTCCGGCGGGCGGTCATAGCGATATTTGGCTGTGATATCAGGAGATGATATAATCAGACTCAAACACCCGACCGGGAGGAGGTTACCGACTTGCCCCCGACCAGCCGGCGAAGCTTCATATGGCTCTATAGAAAGAACTGGACGACCCTTCTCGCGCTGAGCGTCTTGATGGCCATCCAGTCGCTGCTTTATGCGGCGGACCCGATCATCCTTCGCTACACTCTTGACGAGGGCTTGGGGGCCAAACGGGCTGGAGCCGTCTGGGTCGGGGTCATCGCCTTCGTGGCCCTGGTGGCCGTGCGGACGGTGGGGGAGGGCGCCGCGCACGTCGGGCGCGGGCTGGCCCGCCTGCGGTTGGCGAGGGATCTCCGTGGCACCTTCGCCCGGGCGGTTCTCGAAGGTGACCCCGGGCGGGTACGGACGTTGGAGACCGGCGATCTTGTTACCCGAATGACCCAGGACGCGAAACTCGTAGAGGACTTCCTTTCGGACACCGTTCCGGAAGGCATCCATGATCTGGTGATGGTCATCGTTTGCGTGGCCATCATGGTCTGGCTGGATTGGCGACTGGCCGCGCTGGTCGTCGCCCTGACTCCCATCCAGCCCTTCCTTTTCAAGCTCGTGTCCGGTCGCCTCGACCGCGCCGCCGAGGAAGAGCGGCGGGCCGACTCGGCCTTCTTCGTTTCGGTGACTCAGGTCATCAGGGGTTCCCAGACCATCCGTGCCCTTGGGGCCGGGCCGGCCTTCCTGAAACGCTTCCACGCGAGCCTCGACCGCCTGACCCGGGCGACGACCCGACTGGCCACGCTTCAGTTCGTCGGGCCCGGGGCGACCGACGTCTTCGCCGCCTTCGTACAGTTCGGGCTGGTCTTCGGACTCGGCGGAGCCCTGGCTTTCTCGGACCACCTGACCATCGGCGACGTGATGGCCTTCTACATGTACTCCAACCGATTGGTCCGGCCGATCGTCCTTGCCACGCGGCACCTGGCCAAACTGCGGGTCACGCGGGTGGCCATGGCGAGAATCGACGAGGTCGTCACGCAGGTCGCGCTTCGGGTTGAGGCCGGAGTGCGGACCGAAACGCCGGGGCCTCGCGGAGCGGCCACCTGCCCGGCCGCCCTACGCCTGAGCGGCGTGACCTACACCTATCCGGACTCGGATCAGACCGCCATCCGCAATGTATCCCTCTCGGTGGCGCCGGGCGAGAAGATCGCCCTTGTCGGCCCCAACGGTTCCGGGAAGACCACCGCGGCGCTCATCCTGGCCGGGCTGTTGACCGCGTCGAGCGGGGAGATCGAGACCGGGGGATGCCTCTACGTGGGACGTGAGCCGTTCCTGATGGCCGGGACCATCCGCGAGAATCTCGAATTCGGCGACGTGTTCGACGACGAGGCCCTGTGGGCCGCTCTCAAAGTCGCGCGGGCGGATGATTTCGTATCCTCGCTGCCCGGCGGTCTTGGGGCCAGTATCGCCGAGGGAGGGGCCAGCCTTTCGGCCGGAGAACAACAGAAACTGGCCCTGGCGCGGGCCGTCCTCAGGCACCCCAGGTTCCTCATCCTCGATGAAGCCATCTCTTCGGTGGATGCCGCTTCCCGGGAAGGCTTCATCGGCTGGCTTCGGGGACAGCCCGTCGGGATCGTCCTTATCACCCACGACTCAGGCGGCGCGGACTGGGTGGACCGAGTCTATCGAATGGACCAAGGTTACGTTTTCCCGCTCCAACCCGCTGAACCCCCGAAGACCGGAGGGGATATCCATGGCCATCTTCAAAGTCTCGGGTAAGCGCGGGGCGGCCCGACGCCTCGTCGACCTCATCAAGGAAGCCAATCCCGGCCTCATCGAGGAGGCGACCGGCGACGGTATCAGCCTCTGGGGGCCGCGCATCGTCCTCAGGCGGGAGATGTTCGGGGAGGCCTACTTCCCGCAGGGCGCCAAGCACTCGCGCAACGTCAGCCGGTTCTTCCGGGCGGCCCTGCTCTGGGGCGGGCCGCTGCTCAAGCTGACCGACGACGAGATAATCTTCGGGGACACGCCGCCGGCCGACCGGACCTTCCTGGTCCGCTTCCCCCCGGACCTCAAGGAGGAAATCGAGAAGTACTCAAAGAAGCTGGGGCTGTCCCAGAACGACTTCATCCTCCTCGCCCTGCGCGACTTCCTTGAGTTCCTGCGCGAGCAGGAGGGGGATGAGCCGAAGCGGGATGGATCGAAGCAGGACGAACCGACCAAGCCGGGAGGTGCCTGAGCCATGCCGGAGCTATCCTTGACCGACTTCACCCTCCACTATGTCGACGAGACGACCGGCGGCGCCCCTGCGCCCGTCGGCCCGACCCTGGTCCTGGTCCACGGTGACCTGGCCTCGGCGGCCTGGTGGCGGCCGTTCATCAACCGCCTCCCGGCCGGCTGGCGGGTCATCGCCCCCGACCTCCGCGGCTGCGGCCGCAGTTCGCGGCCGGCCGCGGGCTACCGCATCGAACGCTACGCGGCCGACCTGAAGGCCCTGCTCGACGCGGCCAAACCAGGGCCGTACATCCTTATCGGCCACTCCCTGGGCGGGGCGGTGGCCCAGACCTTCGCCCTCGGCCGGCCAGCCGGCCTCGAGGCCCTGGTCCTGGTCGACCCGGTGCCCGCCGAAGGCCTCCGCGTCGGACGCGCGGGCAAGGAGCTCTTCGCCCATCTGAAGGAGAACCTCGAGGCCCTGACCGAAGCGGTCGGTCGGGCGATGACGACGGCCCCGCGGGACGACTTCTTCCGACTCCTGGTGGCCGACGCGGCCGCCGCCGACCAGCACGTCTACGTCGACAACGCGGACGAGATGGACACCTTCAACGTCGCCGCCCGCCTGCACGAGGTCGGCCTCCGCACCCTGGTCGTCATCGGCGAGAAGGACCAGCTCATCGCCAAGACCCCGATGGTCCGCACGGCCGAGTTCATCCCGCAGGCCCGGGTGGCCTTCATCCCCGACTGCGGCCACTCGCCGCAAATCGAAAAGCCGGACGAGTTCGTCCGGCTTGTCACTGGCTTCATCGACGAGGTCCGGCGCGCGGCCGAACCGCCGACCGAACCCCGCCCGATGACCGACTTCGCCGTCGGCCAGAAGGCCGTCTACCGGCGGATCATCGCCATCGAGGACATCGAGACCTTCGGCCGGCTCATCGGCGACTACAACCCGCTCCACTTCGACCAGGCCTACGCGGAGAAGACCCGCTTCGGCGGGCGCATCGGCCACGGGATGCTGACGGCCTCGCTCATCTCGACCGCCCTGGGGATGAAACTGCCCGGGGCCGGCGGCGTCTATCTGCGACAGGACGCGAAGTTCCTGAAGCCGGTCAACGCCGGGGACACCATCAGCGTGGTCGTCGAGGTGATCGCGGTCAACGTCGAGCGCCGCCGGCTCACCCTCCGCACCGAGTGCTTCAACCAGCGCGACGAGAAGGTCGTCGCCGGCGAGGCCGAGATGCTCGTGACTTAGGTCGCCCGGCCAAAAGAAAGAAGCGACGAGGGGGGGACCCCCTCGTCGCTTTCGAGTTTGGCACTTAACTAGATATAGAACACTCATCTCGGCTGAGGGAAATGGTTATCCTCGGCCTTCCTTTTTTGTGGTATACTAGTCATGTGACTAGACACAGGAAGGGGGCTTTCCCATGGGCTACCCGACTAAGGTCCAACTCATCCGGCGCAAGAAGAGCGAGCAGTGGTACATCAACTTCCCGTCA